>LFFE01000011.1 GCA_001510385.1 Actinobacteria bacterium casp-actino5
TACGGGAACACAGAGAAAGGTCGCCGGCCGAGTTGGATTGCGGCTGCCCGCCCAGAGGTTGCAGAACCACTGATTGAGCATCTTGTCGATGTGTTACGAACTCGCGGGTTCAGGGTTGAAACAGGCCGATTCAGGACAGAGATGAAGGTGTCGCTTGTGAACGATGGTCCGGTGACGGTGACCGTCGAGACCACACCAATGGCAGACACGTGAGCACCATCGCAATGACAGCGAAGGGCAGATCGCCAAGCCAGGTGTAGATCGTTGAACCTGTTCGTCGGATTGGAGTTGCGAACAGCACGCGCTGTTCGCTGATTTCGCTGCGCTCAAGAACGTTTCCTGACGGGTCAACGGTTGCTGAGTAACCGGTCGGTGCGACCTGCAGAACCCATCGTCCGGTCTCGACAGCTCGAAGTCGGCTTGAGGCAACCTGTTGGCTCTGCACAATCGTCCACGTATAACTAGCGCCATTGGTGGGGTTCACGATGATTTCCCCGCCCGATCTCACTGCATTCCGAGCTCGTGAGCCGAAGAACACCTCCCAAGAGATGACGACACCGAGTGTGCTGACATCAGGAACGTCAACCACCGCTGGACCCCGCCCAGAGATGGCATCCTTAGGAATAAGCCCAACGGGCGCACCCAATGATTCGAGCAAGGATCGAAATGGGATGTATTCGCCAAACGGGACCTTGATGACTTTTACGTAGCGGTCACCGATAGCACCGTCAGGCATGACGACATATTGGGCATTAACAAAATTTCCGGGTTCGACGTCGTAGACAAACTCGGCATCCTCGGTCACTCCAATAACGAAGGGGGCTTGTAGGCGGGATGCTTCACCGCGAACCAGGTCGGCGACCGTGCTGTCGCCAAAGGGCTGGCGATTTACATCGATTGCATTTTCTGGCCACAGCACCATGTCAACCTGATCGCTGTGACGAACAAGTTGGCTGGCCGCAAGATGTGCGTAGGTGACATCAATTGATGGAACCTCGAGTGCGCTCGTTCCTTGTCTTCCTCCACCCTGTATTGCCGCTACGTTGATTGGCTCGAGATCTGATCCTGTTGGGGCTGCAATTGCGATCGCCAACAATGCGGTCACCGTGGTAGCACTCGCCATCCAAGACCGAGATGGACGTGTCGATGTGTTCCATGTTGCGCGGAGCTCAGTGACGAGTGCGCCAATCGTGAAGACAACAAGCGTGAGTAGTGGTACGCCTCCGAGTCGAGCCACCGGAAGCAGTGGCCCATTGGCTTGGCTGATACCCAGCGTTGCGAGAGGGATCCCACCAAAAGGCGCCACAAGTCGAATCATCTCAACAAGAGAGTGAGCACCGATCTTTGCGATCTTGGAATCGCGTGCAATTGCGGCTGCACATGCATGCAACGCGGCAAAGAATGCAACAGCGATGACATAGCCCGGTGCGGTAAGAAAGTACATCCAAGCGGTGGTCGGGCCGAACCATGAAATCCCGAAGATGAGTCCGAGCATGAAGCGGTCGCGATTGCGCTCAGCCGACAATGAGATGAAGAGCGCTGAACCCAAGAGGGCTCCTGGCCAGAACCCCCACGGAGGCATCGACAATGCGATCAGCAATCCCGCTACGAGCGCCAGAAGACGAGATTGGCGCGCTGTCATTGGGCAAGTTCAGCGAACACTGCGTACCGCTGCGCAGTTGAACCCGGAGGATGGCAAGCAAACAGTGTTGCAGTGAACGCAGGAGTTTGACTAATGATCCAAAGGTCAGTTGGCTCGATGACTTGGGCATCGGTTACGAGGTAGGTGAATGTGCCAGCATCGGTTTCGAAGATGATCTCATCGCCGATCTCTAATTCATTGATGCGAAGGAAGACTTGGTGTTTGCTGACTCGATGACCAGCGACGACGACGTTTCCGGCCGACCCTGGTAACGCAGTGCCTGGCCAATGGCCTGGGCCGAGATCAAGGGTTGTCAGTCGAATGCCTTCATAGAGTCCCATCTCGACATCGATCGCAGGAATAGAAATCTTGCCGAGCTCGATTACTGGTTCAGCCGCATTCGCGTCAGCAGGGGGAGCGATAGGCGTTGGAAGCGTTGTTGTTGTGGATGTTGTTGTCGTTGTGGTTGTCGTTGTCGTTGTGGTTGTCGTTGTCGAGGGTGTCACGGAGGCTGTTGTTGAAGTCGGCGCAACGGTGGCCTCGTCGCCGCCTGAGCATGAAGTTGCAACGACCACAGCAAAGCTGGTGAGGACGAAACGGCGGAACATCGGGATCAGTTTGCCAGCATTGCGACAACTTTTTCCGCCGCACGTCGACCGTCGGCGATGCACGCAGGAATTCCGATACCGCGGTAGGAAGCGCCGGCGAGTTGCAGGGTTGTAGGAAGTTGTTGCTCAATTTCAGATATGCGATGAAAATGATGAGGCCGGTACTGCGTAAATGCGTGTGTCCATCTTGAAATTCTTGCGGTTGAGTAGTCGATGGAGATTCCGAGATGGGCACCGGTTTCTTCAACTGCATGATTGACAAGGTCAGCATCGTCAAGGTGCTGTACTGGAAGGCCATCACGGCCGAGGGAGATTCTGAGGATTTGCGATCCGTCGGCCTGGGCGAGATGGGCCCATTTCTGAGATGCAAACGAGACTGCTGTTACCAGCCGTTGCTGGGATTTTGGCACGAGGTAGCCAGAGCGGCCATAGAGATGATCGGGCCAGTGATGTGCTGCCACACGGACGGTCACGATCACAACGTCAGCGGTCTCAAACGAACGGAGAGCGGTCGATACATTTCCAGTGACGAGCGAAGCCGTTTGGTGGGCCGGGGTTGCGAGAATGACACCGTCTGCTGTGAGATCGTTCACGATCCAACCATCGCTGGCTTGTTGTAGTGACTCGCACGGCGTTCCGCTGATGATTCGAACTCTGTCCTCGCCGCGTCGTTGTATGTCGGCGATCGTCGACGTGATGAGTTGTTCCATTCCGAGGGGGGGCGCGCCGAAGATTGGACCTGTTTGCGCAGGAGCTGAAGCCCGCATCCGCCGGCCAGAGAGAATGGCGCTTCGACCAGCCTGAGACAAGGTCTGTAACTGCGGCACTGCAGCAAGACTGAATCGATCGGTATCTGCTCCGTAAATCGAACCGACGAGAGCATCAACAAGGCGGTCGTGCACGTAATGCCCGAACCTGTTTCGAGTCCATTCACCAATTGAATCGTGGTCGAGTCTGCTGGCGGGGCGGACAAGGTCGAATGCTGCACGGACAAGCCCGATTGGGGGAATGAGCCCTGATTTGGCGATCGACATCAGCGATGTCGGCACCCCCAGTGCAAGATCTGAAGGGATTGAGTGCAACTTTCCGGCCCAGATTGCCGCCGAGGCTGCTGTCGGAGAAACAAGCTCGTTGCCAATCCCAACCTCAGACGCGAGTTGTACGGCATGGGGAGTGCGGAGCAGAAAGGCGTCAGCTCCCTCGTCAATTCGCGTACCACCAAACTCAGAGGTTTTGATTTTGCCACCAAGCCGATCGTCCGCCTCGAGAAGCACAACCTCGGTAGAAGATTGGTTGGTGAGTTCCGTCAGTCGATGTGCCGCAGCGACACCTGTGATGCCCCCGCCGATGACAACGATGCGTGACGGGGCAGGCACAATGCTTATCCTGCGGCGATCACTCGATGGGCAAGCGCCTTGAGCACGTTGCTGTCATCGTTCACGCATGCTGTTCGATCAAACGCGAGTCCAACTGCTTCCGCACGTGCCCGCGCTTCAATGTCGAGGTCGTACAGCACCTCGAGATGGTCGGCGACGAAGCCGACCGCGCTGACGATGACTCCTGGGTGTTCACGGCGGGCACCGAGGTCATCAATGACATCGAGAATGTCTGGACCGATCCAGGGTTCTGGTGTTCGGCCGGCACTTTGCCAACCAATCGACCATCCGGAGCCTTCTTCGAGCCCGACGATGCTGGCGACCGCCTCCGCTGTAGAGCGAAGCTCGTCTGGATATGGATCCCCGGCGGAGATGATTCGTTCTGGGAGCGAATGGGCAGTGAAGACGACGTGAGCCCCGCTTGGCATATCTTCGAGTCGTCGAGCGAGATCACGCGTAATGAACTCAACGAATGCGGGCTCGGTCGCCCAACTTTCGACTCCGGCTACCTCGATTCCGTGCGGCTCCGCTGCGGATCGTGTTCGGTCGAGGTACTGACCGATCGAATATGACGAGTAGTGAGGCGCAAGTACGAGCCCTGTGATTTTGGTGACGCCCTCCGCAGCGAGTTGATCAACTGAAGCCTCGATTTTTGGGTCTGCATGCTTTAGTCCAAGTTCGACACGGAAACCGCCCGGATCAATCGCGTCAAGTTCGTGTTGTAACTGACGTTGTTGACGCTCGGTCAGCGCGGCCAGAGGTGACAGCCCGCCGATGGCTTCGTAGCGGGCGACGAGATCAGCAAGGGCTTCAGGTGTTGGTGGACGTCCGCGCCTGATGTCGGTGTAGTACGGCTCGATTTCGTCGCGGTGTCGCGGGGTTCCATAGGCCATCAGCATGACGGCGGTGTGAGGCTGTGAGTTGGAAGTGGTCATTGTGAAGGGGTCTCTCTTGCGGTCTGGTCATGCACAAAGGCCACGATTTCAGTGAGCACGCCGGGGTCGGTATTGGGTTGCACACCGTGTCCAAGGTTGAAGATGTGGCCTGGGTTGTCACCATTGTCGCTGAGGACGTTCGCTGCACCATCGAGCGCAATATTTGCTCCAGCAAGCACTAGTGCGGGATCAAGATTGCCCTGCACAATGAGGTCAGACCCCATTCTCGAGCGAGCGGCCGAGATTGGAGTTCGCCAATCAAGACCAAGGATTTGGGGACCGGCAGCATGCATCGACTCGAGCAGGTGATCGCAGCCAATCCCGAAATGAATCCCGGGGACGCCAACGTGACGTTCGTTGAGAGCTGAAAACACGCGAGTTGAATGCGGCACGACAAATGTTTCGTAATCACGCCTTGAGAGTGCCCCTGCCCAAGAATCAAACAACTGGAATGCTCGAGCCCCATGCGACAGTTGTGCCGAAATGAATTCGATCGCGTAGTCGGTGAGGCGTTCCATCAGTTCGCTCCATAGGCCGGGAGCGCCATGCATCATTGCCTTCGTGTTCTCGTAGGTCCGACTTGGTGCACCCTCAATGAGATAACTCGCCACAGTAAATGGAGCCCCGGCGAAGGCGAGTAGAGGAACCGACGCAGGCAGTTCGTTCACAAGGATGTCAACGGTTGCAGTGACGTGCTCGAGGTTCTGCTCGGTGAGTGGCGGCAGTCGATGTAGGTCGGAACGCGTCCGAAATGGTTGTTCTGCAACCGGGCCTTTTCCAGGGGTTACGTCGATACCGAATCCGGCGGCATGGACCGGTACAACGATGTCGCTGAACAGCACTGCCGCATCGACGTTATGGCGGCGGACCGGTTGCAAGGTGATTTCTGCCGCAAGTTCCGGCTGCGCGATGGCATCGAGAATTGACCCGCTTCCCCTGATTTGTCGGTACTCGGGCAGGCTTCGCCCAGCTTGTCGCATGAACCACACCGGAGTGTGGTGTGGCCGAAGCCCAACGCTGGCGGAAAGAAAGGAAGAATCGATCATAAAAGATGTACCCGGAGGCACTGTTTGAAGATATCTGGACAGGTACACTTGTTGGACTTCAAAACGGAGTTCACCCCCCGAGCGCCGTATTGACAACTGACAACGATGACCCAGCTACACCCAGAAATCGCTGACGAGCAAGACTTCGTCAATCATGCGTACGACTGCCTAGAAAGCAGTCGTACGGCGGCGTGGCGGATGCGCGAAATGCATGAAGCCGACCTTGGCGGTACCTTCCAAGCCCGATTTGAACGCAATGCGGTCGATGAAGCGTTGGTGAAGCGGCTTGTTGAGCTCGATTTGGGCGATGCTGCGCTCGTATTTGGCCGAATTGACCGCGTTGGTCCAGAGGTTGGTGGTACTGAAGCATTCCATATCGGTCGTCTTGCGGTCTCCGATGAAGACCGAGAGCCAGTCGTGATCGACTGGCGGGCACCGGTTGCGGAGCCGTTTTACCGGGCGACCGGTCGTGACCCAATGGGTTTGGTACGTCGTCGGCACTTTGTGGTGGAGGGGCGATCGGTACTCGGTCTCGAAGATGAACTATTCGGGGAAGGGCACATCGGTATTGGTGACGATGGTTTGGCGTCCACTCAGACTGAATTGCGTGGCTACAGCACCTTGGTGGCATCGATTGAGCGTGGCCGAACTGGCACGCTCGGAGACATTGTCGCCACCATCCAGTCTGAACAAGACGAGATTATTCGTTCACCGCAATCCGGGGTGCTTGTTGTGCAAGGGGGTCCGGGCACCGGTAAGACCGTTGTGGCACTGCACCGTGCGGCCTACCTCCTCTACACCCACCGGTTCCCCCTCGAAGATCAAGGCGTTCTCGTCATTGGGCCGAACCGAGTGTTTCTTCGCTATATCGAGCAGGTTCTACCTTCGCTAGGCGAGGCCGGAATCGAGCAGGTCGTGCTCGCTGATCTGATTCCTGGAGTGCGTGTCCGAGGGCATGATCGTGAGGCAACTGCACGCGTGAAAGGTTTGCCCGTAATGTCCAGCGTCATTGATCGAGCCATTCGTGATCGAGAACGCCCGCTACGCCATGACATGACCTTCCCATTTAGGTCGGGATACGTGCGTCTTCGTGCAGTAGAGACCGAGGCGATTATTCGGGGAGCTCGACGAGGTCAACGGCGACATAACGCGGCGCGGCGTCATGTTGAAAACGAAGTCTGGTCGGCGCTCGCAGCCAACTGGCGAGAGACGGATGTGACGCCTGAGCATGTTCGTTCAGAGCTCCGTGGGCGTTATGAAGTCCGAGAGATGTTCGAACGGATGTGGCCTGTTCTGACACCTGCTGAGCTTCTTCACGATTTGTTTGGTTCGGCTGCTCTTATTCGTTCTGCGAGCAGAAATCTGCTGGATGAAGACGAGCAGGCCTTATTACGCAGACCGCGTGCAGCGTCTGTTGACGAGGTTTCATGGAGTGCGGCAGACGTGGCCCTACTCGACGATGCCCGAGAGGCCCTTGGGCCACGCCCCAATCGGTCCGGCAAGATCGATGACGCAGATGAGATTCGAACATACGGCCACATTGTTGTTGACGAGGTTCAGGACCTGTCGCCGATGGAGTTGAAGATGGTGAGCCGGCGATCCCTCAACGGCTCGATGACGGTGGTCGGAGATATTGCTCAAGCGACTGGCCCATCAGCGCCAGCTGATTGGGAGGATGTGCTCGAACATCTCCCCACCCGTCGTGAGCCACGCGTCATCGGCCTGTCCGTTGGTTACCGAATTCCGCAGCAGATTATGAATCTCGCGAATCGGGTGATGGCTGAGGCGGCTCCGGGGCTTCGTGCACCCGACTCAGTTCGTGAAGGTGACGCAGATCCTCAGATCGTGCACACAGACAACCTCGGTGCTGCTGTTGTTGAAGAGACACGCCGCCTCAACCAGGAGTTGGCTGGTGGCTCGGTGGCGGTTGTAGCCACCGATGATCGTTGCGATGAGATTTCATTGGCTCTCGATGAAGCAGGTGTCGAGCACGGCCGTGCAACTGCGGGGCTCGGAAAAGGCATCACCGTGGTTCCGGTGAGCGTGGTAAAAGGACTTGAACTTGATGGGGTCGTCGTAGTTGAGCCAGCGGACATTGTCGAGTCGAGCGATCGAGGCTTGCGTTCTCTCTTCGTGGCGTTGACTCGTTCAACCAAGCGACTCAGTGTTGTGCATTCGCGCCCGCTACCACAGTCGATGGTGGATGCGACTCCAAGTAGCAATTGATCGTGTCTCTGGCAGGCGAGCGAGGGTTACTGGATGCTCGCAGCAACATCGATAAAGAGTTTCCACGCCTTTGATGCATCGGCGGGACGCCGGCGTTCAACGGAGATCTCTGCGAGCGTGATTACTTCATAGAAGCCGAAGTGGCTCTCAGGAAAATCTGTTTTGATGTCGTCTTCGATGGCTTCCCAAGATTCGAGAAGCGACGCAAGAATTTGGTCACCCGATCCGTCGTTTTCGACAACTGCATCACTGAGCTGGTTTAACGATGTATCAATGATCGCTATGTGTTCAGCGAAGGTCAGATCTACGGTCTGTGTAACCGCGGACGCTGTTGACACCGGTGACAAAGTCTCGACGAATGAGTCCTCGATGTAGGTGGCTCCACAGGCTGCGAGTAGCGGGCTTGCAGCAATCGCAAGAAGCGTTAGACGGTTGAGCATGAAGGTGTCTTACTTGGTGACGAGAATTCGCTCGCTAATAAACGCACTAATTTCGACAGTTGTTCCATCGAGGTCAACGACGAGTCCTCCATCATCGGAAGTCGACTTGACTAATCCATGACGTCCCGGGGTAAACCCGTTTTGTTCGAGGAATTCAAGCGTTCCGTCTTCGAACTCAAGTTCTTCTGGAATACGCACAACGACAAACTCTTCACCGACGGAATGGTCAATCAACGTTGTTGCATCGGGCGCCTCGTATCCAGATCCTGGAATCGGATTTCCGTGCGGGCATGTTGTTGGAGAATCAAGGAGTCGGTTCATTGCCGCTTCTACTGATTCGCTCATCACATGTTCCCAACGTCCGGCCTCGTGATGCGATTCAGCCCAAGAGAGTTGAAGGACATCGGTGAGGAAACGCTCTGCGAGTCGGTGACGCCGGACAACGCTTTGGGCAAGCGCCTCGCCGTCAGAAGTGAGTTCAATCGAGGGCGAGGTCTTAACAAGCCCCTCAGACTCAAGTCGCCGCATCATTTCGCTCACAGCGGGTCGGCTCACGTCAAGGCGTTCTGCAATGCGCGCCTGAATGACGTCAACTCCATCTTCACGCAGTTCGAAGATGCAGTTGCAATACTCCTCGAACGCAGGATGATGTTCGCCGGCGATCGCCATGCATGCGATCCTACGTCGGTTTATTGACGAGTGCGGAAATCAGCACAACGAAATCACTGGTGCATCAACTGGTTGTTGGTGCAAGAGCACGTAGACCGGCCCAGGCAAGCGCGCTCAGAACTGTTGCGATTGCATCTGGGTCGAATTCGAGGTTGCTATCGATGAGTCTGCGACTCGCTCCTTCAGCAAATCCGATCACCGCATGCGCAATGAGTGCCTGCTCCTCGCTGTCGACATCAGCCATGATCATTGACGCAACGGCAGAAGCAATCGAGGACGTGATCTGTCGAATCTGGATGGAGAACTCTTCGTCGTGTCTCGCTGCGCCACCAAATAGAAGTTGAAAGCCGTCGTGGTGTGTGTCGACCCAATGGAAGTACGCCTGGAATCCACGCTGAGTTTGTGCTTTCCCGTCTGTCGCAGCTTGGGTTGCCGTCTTCACTGTTTCGACCATGTCGTTGCCAACGGTGTCGATGAGGGCGGCGAACAACTTGCGTTTTGACCCAAAATGTTGGTAAATCACCGGCTTTGTCACTCCCACAGCCTCGGCAATGTCGTTCATTGAGGTGTCATGAAAGCCGTGCGCGCTAAACACCGGCAGAGCACCGTCGAGAATGTGCTGGCGACGAAGAGGGGCGGCGAGGCGAATCTGGCTCATGTGAAACGTGTTAATGACTTGGGGTTGACAACCTAAACGTTGTTCTCAAGGTCTTCGCGTTCTGCAGCCTTCACTGCGTACCCAAGCACGATTGATGGGGCAAGGAGTACAAACGAGACGACAAGACAGACAACAACTGTTGTGGCAAGCGTTGACGAGAACCCAATAGCAAACGCGATGATGAAGATCGCAACAGCGAGGGCAAGAACCAGATATCCGACGCGATTTGCGAGCAATGTCCATTTCGCCACCACTGCGCGTCGTTGACGAACGTGGTCGGTGTGATTGATAGGACTTGGTGTATCTGCCATAGGGTGCTCTCATGGTACGAGCAGAACGGCCACATCCCGAGATCCTTCTCCTGACTCTTGATCGTCCAGAGCGCAGAAATGCAGTAAACACCGAGACGTTGCAGCAACTCACCGCCGCCCTCACCGACGTGTCATTACCAGAAACCCGAGTTGTCATCCTGACCGGTGCACCTCCGGCATTTTGTGCGGGAGCAGACCTCTCGGGTGCTGAATCAGAGGTGTTTCACGCCGCATTGGGGGCGGCGCTGCGCGCTCTCGCCACTTGCGACGTGCCGGTTGTCGCTGCGATTGACGGGCCCGCGCTCGGGGCTGGAACGCAGTTGGTGATGTGCTGTGACCTCCGAATTGCGACTGAGCGAAGCGTGTTTGGAATCCCAGCAGCAAAACTTGGATTAGCCGTTGACCAATGGACGATCGATCGTATGACACGCGAGTTTGGTTGGGGTATTGCGCGAGGGATGTTGGTGGGAGCGGAGGTGTTTAGCGCTGATCGATTGTTGACTGCAGGTTCTATTCATCGGATCGGAGAGCTCAAGGATGCGATCGAGTGGGCGACCGTTCTCGTAGGCCAAGCTCCTCTTACTGTTGTTGCTCACAAAGCTGCACTCGATGAGTCAGCTCGGTCGCCGGATCCTGGTGGTCGTAGCGAAGAATTACGGCAGCAGGCTTGGGCATCTCGTGATGCCGAAGAGGGCCGGATTGCGTTTCTCGAAAAGCGGACGGCAATTTTCAGAGCCGAATAGGTTGCGAGTTCACACTCAGAGGTTGGGTGGCACGAGGTTGTTGACGTTGAGATAAAAGAAATACAACCCGATTGCTGCGGGGAGAAGACCAACCGGAAGCATTGGCCACCAACTTTTACGTCGCTGGCTAACTCGGATCACGATGGTTCGAATGCCAAGAAGCACGATCATCCAGATGATTGCCTGCACGAGAGCGGTTGAATCATGGAACCAGCCAGCTGAGAAGACTTGCTCACCCTGAGACTCGTTGGGTGCAGAACTATTGAGGTCAGCAGGTTCAGGCGGTGTGACCGCAGCAGTGGTGTCGGTTGTCGTCGAGGTGTCGGACAATGTCTCTGATGGCAACGACGTCGGGGGCAGAGTTGTTGCAGGGACATCAGGTGTTGCGGTGTTACCAATCGCTGTGTCGGGAAGCATTGGGTCTGAACGAAGGTCGTCAAGTGTTGCGGTGACAATGAGCCGCTGGGCAGCTGACCACTTGGGATGGCATGTGGTGAGCGTCAATGTTGCGGTCGTCGGATCTGTGGTTGACACCACGGCGTACTCCGTTGGTTCAACAACACGAAGAGTGTTCACCTCGTAGGCGAAGGTGCCATACGCCGTCGTGATGATGATGTCGTCGCCAGCCCTGAGTTGGTCAAGATCGTGAAACGGTTGGCCGTAGGTGGTTCGGTGGCCTGCGATGGCACTGTTTCCGAGTTGACCAGGTAGCGGAGTGTCGGTGAAGTGGCCTGGCCCAAGTCGCAAGTCTTCGACCCCGACACCAGACACAACAAAGAAGTCAACATCGATTGAAGGAATCTGAAGTTGGGCAACAACCTCCCCGGGAACAAACGAGGGAACGACAGACGCCGGCACCACTGTCGTTGGAGATGGTTGGTCAGTCGCTGCTGTTGTTGAGATGTCGCTGATGGCGGGATTGGTAGGCGTTGTCACAACTTGTGATGTTGCTGGTTGCAGCGATACAGCGAATTGCGCTTCGAGATTTGCTTGAGCAGCGGCGGTGCTTAAGCCCGTTCCCCAGAGTTGATAACCGACAAAACCGAGCATGAGAAGACCAGCGGTCACGAGCGCACGGCCGGTAAGGCCGATGAGCCAACGCCAGTCGTGCGGTTCGGGTGGTCGTTCCCACCTTCGTGCACTCAACTCCCGTAGCCGTCGCCACTTAAGTCGATAGAACCGAGCCCAACGAGCGGTGGGACCTTGCCGATGCGCCCGACCGAGCACCTCTCGAACGCTGTACCCCTCCGAGGGTGAGCTGCGTTGCGGGCGTTGTGGCACGAATACACGATATCTGCCGCAATGAAATCGTTAGAGGAGGTGGAGAGGTGGCCTCTCCGCATAGCGTGGAGGTGTGGAACCTCACGTTCACGCCAGTGGGTCGCCTGCGGTAGAGCTCCGCAATGCCGTTGCCTTGATCAGTGATTTTCCCGCGCTCGCTGGCCTTGACCTCACGGTGGAGCGTGGCGAGATCGTCATGTTGACCGGCCCGAACGGGGCAGGAAAGACGACGTTGCTCAGGGTGTGCGCTGGTTTGACGCCTATCGCACGTGGATACGGGCGTGTCATGGGGGCAGATGTATCGATCGAGCGAGATGAGGTGCGTCGGCGGGTAGGGATGGTCGCGCATAGCAACGGGTTGTACGACGAACTGACGGTTCAAGAGAATCTTGAGTTTTGGGGCGCACTCATCGGCGCAGGCGATGACGAGTTACACCAAGCGATGTCAATCATGGGTCTTGATGGTCGCCTCGCATCGGTACCGGTGCGTGGACTCTCAGCGGGACAGCGTCGCCGCACGGCTTTCGCAATTCTTGTGGTGAGGCGTGCCGGACTGTGGTTACTTGATGAACCTCACGCCGGGCTCGACAGCAGTGCTCGAGATGAGGTGGACGGCATTCTCAGGAAAGCGTCGGCGGCCGGGGCAACGGTGATGTTGTCAAGTCATGAACTCGACCGAGCGCAGCAACTCGCAACGCGCGAGGTACGCCTTGCCGGGGGCGTCGTTGTAGGTGATGAGCGATGAGTTCGTCAGGTCGTATCCAAGTTGCACGTGTCGTGCTGTCAAAAGACCTTCGAATTGAGCGCCGATCAAAGGTCTTGACCTCCCAAATCATTCCGTTCGCTGTGGTCACGCTTGTGTTGTTTGCGTTTGCCCTTGATGGTGACGCCATCCTTCAACGGACCGCCCCCGGACTTGTGTGGATCGCAATGCTGTTTTCGTCGATGATCATCGTTCAGCGAAACTTTGCCGTCGAAACTTCCGATGGTGCTCTTGATGCTCTCCGAGTCGCTGGGGCGGATATGTCGGCGGTGTTCTGGGGTAAATGGCTTGCACTCGTCATCCAACTTTTGGTTCTCGAAGTGGTTCTCCTCATTGGTGCGTTTGTAATGTACGGCATTGAATTTCGGGGTCCGGGTGTTGTGTTACTCGTCACTTCATCGATCTCGGCAACGTGCGGACTTTCTGCAGTGAGTACGATTTACGCAGGTCTTGCATCGGGTGTGCGGGGAAGGGAGTCGTTATTGCCGCTCCTCGTTATGCCGGTTGCATCGCCTGTGCTCATCGGAGCGACAAGGGCGGCGGAAGCGGCGTTTGGAACTGGTGGGACGGTGGTTTCAGAGGGTTGGCCTTGGCTGGGAGTTCTCTCTGTATTTGCCGTTGTATTCAGTTTCGGGGGCTCGTTAGCGTTTGGCCCGTTAATTGATGACTGAGTACAACAACACACCATGACGATCGATACCCCCCCTATCACGGCAGCGACACAACGTCGAGGAACCTCGACTCCTGCGACTCGTGTCATTGGAATTCTGACCATTTCCATGACGATCTGGCTAGGGGTATTTGGATTGGTGTTGTCTCCTGCCGATCGTGATCAGGGCGACGCTGTTCGCATTATGTACGTGCACGTCCCCTCGGTTTGGCTGGCATATCTCGCCTTTATTGTCACGGCCCTCGCTTCTGGTGTGCATTTGTTTGGACGACGGCACTCCCTGCAGGCAGATCGTGTTGCCGGAGCGTCTGCTGAAATTGGTGTCGTCTTCATGGCAGTCACGTTGGTGACTGGCATGTTGTGGGGTCGAATCACGTGGGGTGTGTATTGGCAATGGGATGCTCGACTCACTACGACAGCGCTGCTGTTCATTAGCTACGTCGGCTATCTCGCGGTTCGAGGTCTTGAGGGGACTCGCGAACAGCGGGCACGCCGGAGTGCAATCGTTGGTCTTTTTGCAGTGCTCGAGGTGCCACTTGTGCACTGGAGCGTCAAGTTGTGGCGAAGCCTTCACCAAGAGGCGACGGTGCTTGGAACCGATCTTGATGTGTCGCTCGATGGATTGATGTTGTTCTCGCTGTTCGTCGGTGTTGTTGCCTTCACGCTGCTGTTCGTCTGGCTGCTACTGCATCGGTCGCGGATGCTGACAATGCTTGATTTGTCGGCAGAATCTGGCCTCGAATCGGCTCTTGCTCAACGCCGAGCGGAGGGTGGTGCGTCGGCATGACAAATGCAGGGTTCATTCTTGGTTCTTATGCGCTCACTTTTGGCTCGATCGTGATCTTTGCCTGGAGAACCGTAAAAGTTGGCAAACGGCTTTCTGCCGATCTCTCCGATGAGGACAAACCCTGGCTATGAGTTCACCAGACCTCACCCCGAGGCCAACCGAAACGCCACGTCGTTCCAAGCGACGAGTTCTGCCAATGGTGGTGCTTACTCTTGCAGTAGTTGCTGGTGGAGTTGTCATCACGCAGGCCTTGTCAACGGCAGTGGACTATTACTGCAATGTCGACGAGGTTGGTGTGCGCTCAGGGTGTGATACGGGTCGACGTCTCCGTATCCAGGGCACTGTCGGTGAGGGGTCCGTTGTCGTCACTACCGGTGCGACATTGTTTGACATTGAATTCAATGGTTCGTCGCTTCAAGTTGAGTACGCCGGTGAGCCTGGGGGCATCTTTAAAGAGTGTCTCCCGGTCGTTGTCCATGGGGTATTCAATGAGCCATCCGGGATGTTTCTTGGTGACCGCGTCGAGGTAAAGCACTCAGAGGACTATGTCGCAGTGAATGACGATCGATTGCAAGAGGCTGAGGCAGACTCAGCGGCTTGCGAAACTTCGGCATGAGTGCAGCGCTCGGTAACGCGGGCCTTCTCATTGTCTTAGTCGCTGCGTCGGTTGGGGCGCTCGCAACTGCCGTTGCGATTATTGGGGGAAACCTTCGGGCGTTGCGCCAAGCTCCGATATACGCAGCGGTCATCGTCGGGGGAGCTGTACTTGCCGTTATTTCGATGCAGTGGGCATTGTTCTCCCGGGATTACTCGATCGACTTTGTGCAGCGCGTCGGGTCGTCAACGACGCCGACTCTCTACAACATTGCTGCGATGTGGAGTGCTCTTGAGGGGTCGATCCTGCTGTGGGTGATCGTGCTTGCTTTGTTTACCGGTGGGGTGGCATTGAGGTTCGTTCGTCGCCGCGATGACGAACTCGTGGCCTGGGCGCTTGTTGTCATGTACGTCGTGATGACGTTCTTTGCGTTGGTGAGTTTTGGTCCTGCATCACCGTTCGCACCTGGAGCAACCGTGCCGATTGGGTTCGATGGCCCTGGCCCGAATCCGTTGCTGCAGAACCACATCCTCGTGTTGTTTCATCCACCGCTGCTGTATCTCGGCTATGTCGGGTTCACCGTGCCGTTTGCGTTTGCGATTGCCGCACTTATTACCGGCCGTGTTGGAGAGGGCTGGTTGCTCGAAACGCGCCGCTGGGCACTGCTCTCGTGGGGATTTCTGACGATCGGCATTTTGCTGGGTGGCTGGTGGAGTTACGAAGTGCTGGGGTGGAGCGGTGTGTGGGCCTGGGACCCTGTCGAGAATGCGAGTTTCCTCCCATGGCTCACCGGCACGGCCTACATCCACTCGGTGCTTGTTCAGCAGCGGCGTGGGATGCTTCGTGTCTGGAATCTCAGTCTGCTGATTGCCACTTTCGCCCTGACAATCCTTGGAACCTTCCTCACTCGCTCGGGAGTCATTAACAGCGTCCATGCGTTCGCAGCGGGCGAAATCGATGGGTACCTGCTTGGGTTCTTTGGGATTGTTGTTCTCGTCTCGTTGGGTCTCATCGGTTGGCGTGGAGACGCGTTACGAGCCCCCGGCCGAATTGACTCACCAATGTCGCGTGAGGGTGCATTCCTCGCCAACAATGTTGTATTCGCATTATTTGCCTTCATCGTGCTTCTCGGTACGGTGTTTCCGCTTCTCGTTGAGGTCTTTCAAGATCGTCAGACGGTGGTTGGCGCTCCATATTTTGATCGGCTGTCGATGCCGATCGGGTTGGTGCTGTTGTTCCTGATGGCCGTTGCTCCCGTCTTGCCTTGGCGGAGAGCATCTACGGAAACACTGAGAGACCGTCTGTTCTGGCCAGCGTGGTGTGGAGTTGGAGCACTTGCGATCGCAGTTGCGGTCGGTGCCGACCGCCTTGCACCGTTACTCGCATTTCTATTGGGCGGATTTGCAGCTGGCGCAGCGGGTCGACAGTTGCTCCTCGCTACCCGCCGTCAAGGACTTCGTGGTTTGGTTGGTCGTGCGAATGGCGGCATGTTGGTGCATATCGGGGTCATTCTCATTGCGGTGGCTCTTGCCGCATCAAACTCATACACCCATTCGGCGACTTTGACGATTGGGCGTGGTGAACGCGTGGAGTGGGCTGGTCATTCGTTCGAGTTTGTCGGTGTGTCAACCGAAGTGACAGCTCGGGCTGATGTCGTTATGGCAGATGTGTTACTCGATGACAAGAAGGTGTATGCCCCCGCGGTGACGACATACCTGCAACAAGGTATGACGGTGCCGACACCGAGCGTTCGCACAGGTCTGACGAGCGACGTGTACCTCACCATCGATGGCAATGACCCTCCTGCAACCGACGCAAGTGAGGTCGTGCTCCGAGTCTTCGTGAAGCCGATGGTGTTGTGGCTCTGGATAGGTGGCGCGGTGATGGCAATCGGCACCGTACTGTCTGCGCTGCCTTCAGGTCGTTCTCGACGCCCAACTGATCCAACCTCGGCGTTAGTTTCTGGCGGTCAGCATGGTTGAGACAACCATGCGTGCTCCCCGCAGGGTCGCTCCGTTGATTGCGGGAGCAGTTGCGTTGGTCATTGCGGTGCTCTTCGCGGTGCTGCTCCTCGCTGAACCGTCAAGTGATTCGGCTGAGACGGTGCTACTTGATCGGGCAGCACCTACGGCAATTGGTGAATATGGCGATGGCACGCCGTTTGAACTTTCTCGTCGACGCGGATCTTGGGTGGTTCTCAACTTCTTCACATCGACATGTATTCCGTGTCGAAACGAGCACCCTGAACTCATCAAATTCGTTGAGCAGCAGCGGGGACTCGGAATTGACGGCGCAGAGTTTTACACCGTTGTCCAAAACGATGACCCTGACGATGTTGCAGCGTTCTTCGAAGAATTTGGGGGCGAATGGCCAGTCATATTTGATGTTGACTACTCATTTCAGAACGGTTTTGGTGTCGCACAAGTTCCTGAAACATGGATTATCGATCCAAATGGAGTGGTGCGCGGCAGAGTGATTTCAGAAGTCTCAGCCGAATTTTTGTCAACAAGTATTCAAACTCTGCGAGAACGACTATGACCTCACGAAGCCGTTGGAAGGCTTGGCCATCGTGGGCGGCAATGTTTGTGGTGTTGGTTGCCCTCTTGGCGGTTGGATCAACTCGTGATTCAGGTCCGTTGAACCCAGGAGATCGGATCGATTCGATTTCACGGCGAGTGGCATGCCCGGTGTGTGATGGCGAAAGTGTGTTCGAGTCGCGCAACCCCGCGTCAGAGGCGATCCGGGCTGAAATCCGTGCATCCGTCTACGACGGAACCGCTACGGACAACGAAATTCTTGCGTCGATCGCAAATTCGTATGGTGGAAAGGTGCTGCTGGTGCCAAGCTCGTCTGGTTTCGATGCTCTGATCTGGGCGCTTCCAGCAGCCGGGTTGATGGTAGGACTCGTCGGGTTGTGGTTCGCCTTCCGAAGATGGCGTGAGGAAGCTGCTGCCCTTGGGCCACCGTCTACCGAGGATTACAGCCTTGTTGAACAGGCCCGTCAAGCGCGCAGCGAGCATGTCTGTGAGTGAGGATCGGGAGGCGCTGATAGTCGAGCGCGACTTTCTGCTGTCCTCGCTTGACGACCTCGATCGTGAACTTGCAGCTGGCGATATTTCACCTGAAGATCACGCTGAGTTGCGAGACGGGTATGTCGCTCGGGCGGCGGAAGTGCTGCGGTTAATCGAACAAGAGCGTCTCGAACCCTTACGGCGCATTCGATTGGGGTGGAAGAGAGCTGTAGGAGTTCTCGGTGTCGTCATCGTGATTGGTGCTGCACTCGCTGTTGTGCTCGCAAGCACTCTAGGTGAGCGCTTGTCAGGTCAGTCCATGACAGGTTTTGACCCGCGTGACACGGCAACTGCACTTCTCGCTGAGGCACGCGCAACAAATTTTTCAGACCCTGCCGGTGCTGCAGATTTATACGCGCTCGTGCTTGTTGAAGACCCGACAAATGTTGAGGCATTGACGTATCGAGGGTGGACATTGGCGTTGGCTGCTCGCCAAAATCCTGATGAAGATGCCGGTGCTGAGCAATTTGCTGAGGCAGTTGATCTTCTCGTTGAGGCGGTCACAGTTGACCCGTCGTATGCCGACCCGCTCTGCTTCTTAGGAATCATCCAATATCGATTTGTTGGTGATGCTGATGCTGCTCGGCCGTTTGTCGCCGCGTGCTTGGCAGCGAACCCACCAGCGGAGGTGAGAGATCTTGTGCAGAATCTTGCCGACGAATTGGGCGTCGGGAGTTAATCCCTCTTTGAACCACGTTTTGGTGGTGGCCACGCCTTGGCTTTCGAGAAATTCCCGAGCTTTGATCGCCTGATGACCCATACCGACGCTTTTCGCCACTCAGCCGCAGAGGTGATCTCCATGCCGCGGCGTTCGAGTGCCGCAATCGTCGAAGGGATGATGTCGCCGTGACTGCAGAGAACAGCATGATCGGGGACTTCTGCGAGTAGTTCCAACACTGGCTCAAATGGCTCGTATTCGCAGATTCGGTGTTCAACGGCGATCTCAAGACCAACGAGATCCGCAAGCGGTTCAAGCGTTTGCACACATCGGACGTATGGGCTTGAGAGCAACACACTCGGTTCATGTTTTGCGAGTCGCGTGGCAAGCATACGGGACTGTTCCCAGCCTGCTTTTGACAGCGGTCGATCAATGTCGTCGCCCGTCCATACGCGACGTTCGCCAGCCTTGGCATGTCGAACAACATAAATTGCCATCTCAGCTGATTCCTTTTGATTGCAGGAGTGCTTGGTGGCGTTGAGTGAGCCGGCGAGCAAGCGTGACGAACAATGCTGCTGCCGCAACGCTCGTGAGGGCAGAACCCCAGATAATGAAGCGCTGGTCTATCGCGGTCTCTGCCATGGCCGTTGCGCCAGAACCAAGCAGTGGAGACCGATCGAGCCACTGACGGATGGCGAGTCCAGTGGGTACCACACCAAAGGCGATAAACCAGCCGGTGATCAGCGGGCTGGCAGGAGCCTTCTTCCACGAATCTTGCTCGAGGTCAGTTGCTTTCCAAAGTTCTCGAAACATGAAGAACGGGATGATGTACAAAATGAGCGGTGGCACAAACCAACCTCCGATCGCCCAAGCCGGTCGCCAGGTTGCAACCCGACCAACTTGTTCGTGATGTGCAGCAAGCCGCCGCATCCACATGATCGCAGTGATGCCTGCGCCGAGCTGAGTGAGGGTTTGGGCAAGTTGCAGCGTTAGGCCGGGGCCATAGGAGGCGACAAAGTCTGTTTCGGACATCGCCCCACCCAGAAACATTTGTGCATCGTCCAAGGCAAGTTCGTTGAGCAATGCGAAGAGCAAACCCAAAACCGCAGTGATTGGCACGAGCACCGTGATTGAGGTGAGCAAGCCGTTGAGTGGCTTCGTGTTGTAGTTCTGTCCGACAAGTCCGGCGGGCGGTGGAGGAGGAAGGGGGGTTGACCCTTCGGTCGCTTCGTCCATATCGGCAAACTATCGCAGGTCGTCGACTAGCCCCACCCGAGCTCGTCAAGCCGTTCATCTTCGATGCCTGCGGCGTGAGCCAGTTCGTGGATTACGGTCACGACAACTTCATTGACGAGATCCTCATCGGTGTCAACCGAAGCACAAAGGGTGTGCCGGAAAATGGTGATCACCGATGGACCGTCAGAATCGAGGCTTTCAGTGATGGGGATCCCTTCAAAGAGACCGAGCAGATCAGGCTCTTCAGTCGAGTAGTCGTCAATGACGATTGCGACGTTGTCGAGAGCTGGCGCGAGTTCGTCAGGGATCAGGTCGATCGCATCTTTCACAATGCGTTCGAATCGGTATAGCGGAATCGGCTCCACCGAGGTTGTTAATCGACGATGCGCAGTTCGGGGCTAAAGACCTTGCGAGGGCGAAGGTCGACAGCGATTTGTTCAGCAATCTTCATGAATGCTTGGGCAGATTCAGACTCAGGATCAACGGCGGTAATTGGCCGACCATCGTCTCCGCCCTCTCGAAGCGCAGGTACGAGAGGAAGTTGCCCGAGCAGAGGCACTTCAAGTTCTTCGGAGAGTTCATGGCCACCGCCCGCACCAAAGAGTTCATAGCGCTTGCCATCATCACCGGTAAACCATGACATGTTCTCAATGACACCACGGACCGGCAGGTTGACCTTTTCAGCCATCGCAGCAGAGAGGCGAGCAACTTTCTGGGCGGCTGGCTGAGGAGTCGTGACGACGTAGACCTCGCCTCGTGGCAAGTATTGGCTCAAACTGAGAGCGATGTCGCCCGTACCCGGAGGCATGTCGATGAGGAGAAAATCTGGCTGGTCCCAGAACACATCGGTGAGGAACTGTTCGAGTGCTTTGTGCAGCATCGGTCCACGCCAGATCACGGCCTCGCCCTCAGGAACGAAGTAGCCCATCGAGATGCAACGGACGCCCCACCGCTCCGGCGGGAGAATCATCTCGTCGACGACTGTTGGTTTCCGGTCGGTACCGAGCATTCGAGGAATTGAGAATCCGTAGATATCGGCGTCGACGACACCAACGGTGTGGCCGAGGCGGGCGAGAGCGACCGCAAGGTTGGTGGTCACGCTCGACTTACCAACTCCACCTTTACCCGAGGAAATGAGAAGTGGCCGAGTCTTTGAGCCTGGCTGCGAAAATGGGATTGCTCGCCCCTCCGCATGACCATGAGCCTGCTGTTGTCCGGCGGTTGCTGCGGGGCTGCCGTGGAGTAACTCGCGAACGGCGGCTCTCTCTTCGTCGGTCATGACGGTGAATTCGAGTGCGACTCCGGTGACTCCCGGAAGGGTTTCGACTGCTCCGGTGACCCGATTTTGGATCTCATTGCGTAACGGGCAACCCGCAATTGTGAGGGCGACAAGAATGTCGGCCGTGCCATCGGCTCGAAGTTCTGCCCGCTTCAGCATCCCGAGGTCAACGATTGAGCGATGCAGCTCAGGGTCTTCGATCGGACGAAGAGCTTCGACGAGTTGGTCGTTCGACGTGGTCATAAGTTCCATTCTGGCGAACGCAAAAGGGGTTTGCACGACGGCGGTAGTGGAAATTCCATCTAAGATTTACCTCGTGGCGTCAAAAGGCTCTTCAACTACGTCGTTTAGTGCGACGGTGTCGGCAATTACTGACGCGTTTGGCGACCCCACTCGCCGAAAGGTGTATCTCTTCGCTCGCGACACAGATGGAGATGGGGTCACAACATCGCAAGTTGCAGCTGAAGTCGGGGTTCATCCCAACGTCGCCCGTCACCACCTCGAAAAACTTGCTGCTGGCGGGTACCTAGAAGTTCACAGCGGTCGCAGTGGGTCAGGTGTCGCCGGTCGGCCGTCGAAGCGCTACGTCGCAGTTGATGATGTTGTTACCGAGTTTCCGGTTCGTAGCGATGATCTCGTGCTCTCGCTGCTTGGTCGCGCGTTGACAAAGTTGCCTCGCAACGAGGCGGAAATTCTCGCAGAAGAAGTTGGAGCGGAGTATGGCCGTGCGATGGCAGCGGGCCTCACTGGCGAAACGATTGAGCGAGGCCAGAAATCCCTTCGTGCCGCCATGCGCTCTGTCGCTGCCGCGCTGACCGCCCACGGGTTTGCCGCACATGCAGATAACCGATCGAACCAACTTCGAATTATTAATGACCATTGTCCGTTTGGCGACGTTGCAACCGAACATCCGGTGATCTGCGCAGTCGATCGAGGAATGGTTCGAGGAATGCTGGCTGAGCTGTATGGCGACAATGTCGGTGAGGTTGTGACTGAATCGTCCCTCGCATTTGGCGACACGTTTTGCTCGACGACGATTTGAACCATTGCCGTAGAGACACCGTTCGCGGGAGGATTCCCGCCACAATGGTGGAGCAATGTCGAATAAGCGCCCCCTTGTAGAGACCTCATTGACGGATCCGATTGCGTTGGTTTCAGCGCGGCTAGGCCCATGGCTGTCACAGCGCGCCGGTGGAGGGGATATCGATGCAGTTGTTCGGCCGAGCGACCACGCGGACGCGCAGATCAATGGCGCGCTTCCATTGGCAAAACAACTGGGCTGTAACCCGCGCGATCTTGCAACAGAGATTGTCGACTCCGGCCAGTTAGCTGATCTGTGTTCTGAAACTGAGGTTGCGGGGCCAGGGTTTATCAATGTCACATTCTCGAACTCAGTCATCAACTCTTTGCTTACAGAAGTCGCAAACGATGAGCATCTTGGGCTTCGGCAGGCGTCCAACGCTCGGACGGTTGTGGTCGACTATTCGGCGCCGAACGTGGCGAAGGAAATGCACGTTGGGCACCTTCGCTCGACGGTGATTGGTGACGCGCTGGTTCGTATGTACACCGCAGCTGGCCATCGTGTCATCCGAGAAAACCATATTGGTGATTGGGGACGGCCATTCGGAATGCTCATTGAGCATCTGCTTGATCTTGGCGAGGAAGTCGCAGCATCGGGGCTTGGACAAGGCGATCTTGACAGCTTTTATAAGGCGGCGAATGCAAAGTTCAGTGAGTCTGAGGAGTTCCAGGAACGTTCACGTCAACGTGTTGTGCTGTTGCAGGGCGGCGACGAAGAAACACATGTGCTGTGGAACCGACTCGTGGCGATGTCAACCGAGTACTTCAACACCGTGTACGAACAACTCGGCGTGCTGTTGGTTGACGATGACCTGATGGGTGAGAGCAAGTATCAGCCGTTGATGCCGGAGACCCTTGCCCGTCTTGAAGCATCCGGATTGATGTCTGAAAGCGAAGGAGCAAAGGTTGTTTTCCCACCCGGGTTTACCAACCGTGATGGCGACCCGTTACCACTCATTGTGCAGGCGCGCACTGGGGGATTCAACTACGCGACGAGTGACCTCGCATGCGTGATCGACCGCGTTGAACGACTTCATGCGGATCTCATGCTGTATGTGATCGGTGCGCCTCAACAGCAGCACCTTGAGATGGTGTTTGCCGTTGCAAACATGGCTGGTTGGATGCCCGATGGTGTGTCGGCGATTCACGTTGCATTCGGAAATGTGCTGGGCGACGACAAGAAAATGTTGCGCAGTCGAAGCGGAGAGTCGGTCAAGCTGGTCGATTTGCTGTCGGAAGCGGTTGAGCGAGCCGCGTCAGCGGTGGAAGAGAAGAACCCGAGTCTTTCGGATTCTGAACGGGCGGACGTTGCCCAAATGATTGGCATCGGCGCAGTCAAGTATGCAGACCTCTCAACTGACCGAGTACGCGACTATGTCTTCGATTGGGATCGCATGCTTGCCTTCGATGGCAACACTTCCCCATATCTGCAGTACGCACATGCACGTATTCGGTCGATCTTCCGTCGCGCCGCCGATGACCAAGTTTCGGCAGGGGCGATTGCGGTGCATGAAGCAGCTGAACGCGCCTTGGGCCTACGACTTCTTAGTTACCCAGCAGCGGTCGCTGATGCGCTTGAATCAAATTCTCCCCATCGACTGTGCACCTACCTGTTCGAGCTCGCACAACTGTTCACGGCGTTCTATGAGCATTGTCCAGTTATGAAGTCCGAGGGAGATATTCGTGCATCCCGTCTCGCACTCTGCGATCTCACCGCTCGCACCCTGTCGGCAGGTCTTGACCTCCTAGGGATCGACGCCCCGGAGCAGATGTGAACTCGTTGCCTCGTCATCTGTTGCCCGACAACGCAGCGGTCGCGTCCGATGGCTCACTCATGATCGGTGGTGTGAGCGTTGCCGATCTCGCAGCAGAGTTCGGTACTCCATTATTTGTGTATGACGAAGAGCACCTCCGTGATCGGTGCCGACAAGCGGTAACTGCATTTGGGCATCAATCAGCGGTATACGCAACAAAAGCATTTCTTTGCCGGGCGATGGCCGATCTTGCATACTCCGAAGGAATGATGCTTGACGTCGCTTCGGGCGGGGAACTGCACGTTGCTCTATCGGCAGGTGTTCCGGGGTCGGCCTGCGTGCTCCACGGGAACAACAAAAGCCTTGTCGAATTGCAGATGGCAATCGATGCGGGCGTGCACGCGATTGTTGTTGATTCGTTCGACGAGATTGACCGTCTTGAGCGACTAGGGGCTGAGGCAGGGGCAAAAGTGCCTTCGGTGTTACTACGCATCACGCCTGGGGTTTCAGCGCACACGCATGAGTTCATCTCCACCGGCCAGAACGATTCGAAGTTTGGTTTCAACCTCGAAAATGGTGATGCTGAACGAGCGGTTCAACGAGTGCGATCATCATCGGTATTGAGCCTCATTGGGGTCCATTGCCACATCGGTTCGAACGTGTTCGACGCGGCAAGTTTCGCAAAGGCTGCGCAGGTGATGGCGGAGTTCGCGATTCCGCTCGACTTGCCCGAACTGGTTCTTGGTGGTGGTCTTGGCGTCCCTTATGTAGCAGGTGAGGAAGCTCCAACTATCTCAACTTGGGGATCTGTACTCCTCGATGCATGCGAAGCGCTCGGGGTTCGATCGCGGGTATCAGTTGAGCCTGGCCGGGCGATCGCCGCCGCAGCCGCGATCACCGTGTACACCGTCGGTACCGTGAAAGACATTCCGGGTGTTCGCAGATACGTCTCGGTTGATGGTGGAATGAGCGACAACCCTCGTCCGGTGTTGTACGGGTCGGGTTATGAAGCAGGTCTCGTGAGAGACCCATTCGCTGATCGGACGTTGACGGCTCGAATTGTTGGAAAGCACTGTGAGAGTGGTGACGTATTGGTGGCGGATGCACGACTGCCAGAAGACCTTTCTGTAGGTGACTTGTTGTTTACGCCTGTGACTGGTGCGTATGGGCACTCCATGGGGTCGAACTACAACAAGGTCTTACGGCCTGCTGTGGTGTTCGTTCGTGACGGAACTGCCCGCCTCGTCGTTCGACGTGAGACCTACGACGACCTACTGGCGACCGACATCTTTGGTGCCGACAGCTGACCGATCAACTTGACCCGCGAGAGCGGCTCTCGAGATACCGCTGAGAGGCGGCTCTTGATTCCTCGTCGTGAAGCGCAACCACGAGGGTGTCTGCATCATTTGCGTTTCGAGCGGTGCCCGCAATTTCTTCCATGACGGCATTGACCTGGGTTTTCGTTGCGAGCAACGAAAATGTTGGCTTGCTTGCAAGCGACTCGGCAAAGGATGCCGCCTCTGAGATGAGGTCATCGTCGGGGACAACCCGGTTGACGAACCGAAGCTGGCGTGCTTCCTCAGCATCGAAGGGTCGACACGACAAGATGAGCTCCTTTGCGACTGCTGGGCCGACTTCTCGGACGAGTCGGGGTACTCCTCCCCATGCGAGAGGTATCCCAAGGTCAACTTCTGGAATGGAGAACCGAGTGCCGACCGCCGCAATGCGTAGGTCACATGCCGAGGTGAGAACAACGCCGCCGCCAACGCAATGACCGTGAACTGCGGCGATCGTGAGTTGTCGCATGTTGGTGACCGTGTCGGCCATAACGCGGCCAAGTTCAGCACCTGCTCGCGGGTTAGCCCCGCCGTACACAGTCGTGAAGTCATTGAGGTCAAACCCTGCGGTGAAGGCACGACCCTCACCTCTGAACACCACGACCTTGATGTCGTGCTGGTTCGAGATCCATGTGCAGAGCTCGATGATTTCAGACATCAACGCCACCGATAGAGCATTGAGGCGCTCGGGACGATTCAACACGACTGTGCCGACGGGTTCATCAGCGGTGCGTTCCCAGCGAAGGGAGTTGAGCACGGGACATTCACGATCTGCCATAGATCTATCGAAGCATGGGATGTGCCATTCAGCCGTGTCGGGGCTGGTGTGGGCGCTCGCGGATAGCCTCTGAAGGGTGAAAGAACAAGCAGTTTCATCAGCCGCTCGGCAGGTTCGTGTCGGATTGCTCGGCTGCGGCAATGTCGGCGGCGCATTGGTCCCGCTATTGCGGTCTCAGCGTGAGTCGATCGCGGTTCGAACTGGCTTGGAACTTGTTGTGACATCTGTTGCGGTTCGCAATATGTCGCGAGATCGTGGCGTTGATCTTGGTGACGTTGCGCTGACGAACGACGCAATGGCGGTGGTATCAGATCGCGAGGTGGACGTCATTGTTGAGGTGATCGGCGGCATTGAGCCGGCTCGAGAACTCATCGTTGCAGCACTGTCAGCAGGTAAGCCGGTCATCACTGGCAATAAAGAACTTCTTGCAAATCACGGGGCCGAACTCTTTGAGCTCGCGGATTCAAACGGTGTTGACCTGCTGTTCGAAGCCGCCGTTGCAGGCGGGATCCCGCTAATTCGTCCGCTCCGCGAAAGTCTTCGCGGTGAACCCGTGTCAAGAGTGATGGGAATTCTCAACGGCACGACGAATTACATCCTGTCGAAGATGACAAATGAGGGTGCTGACTATGGTGATGCACTTTCTGATGCCCAGCGCCTTGGGTACGCCGAGCGTGACCCCACAGCTGATGTTGAGGGCTTTGACGCCGGAGCGAAAGCGGCAATTATTGCGAGCATCGCATTTGGGGTGAAGGTCGTTGCTGGCGATGTGTATCACGAAGGCATCAGCAATATCACTGCGAGCGACATCGCGATCGCCGGGCGTTTGGGATACGTGGTCAAGCTTCTTGGAATTGCTGAACAAGATCGCGAGACGGGCGAAGTAGCGGTCCGAGTCCACCCTGCAATGGTCCCCAATGAGCACCCACTTGCCTCTGTTCGAGATTCGTATAACGCGGTGTTCGTTGAAGGTGATGCCGTTGGATCATTGATGTTTTACGGCCGCGGCGCTGGCGGAAGCCCAACCGCAAGTGCGGTTCTGGGCGATCTCATTGATGCTGCGGTGAATCTCAGTCAAGGCACTCATGGTTCGCTTGGCACGTTCCAACGTGCTCGAGTGCGGCCGATCGACGCAACGAGCGCTGAATATCTTCTTGCTCTCGATGTGCTCGACCAGCCTGGTGTGTTGCACAGCGTGACAGGTGTATTTGCTGAACATGGCGTCAGTATCCGCGCAGCTGAACAGGAAGGTGCAGGAGAAGAGGCGCGACTGGTGTTTATTACGCACGAAGCAGTTGAGTCGTCTGTGCAGGCAACTGTTCGGCAACTCCGCGAGCTTGATGTCGTGCGTCGCATCGGTGGGTTGATCCGAGTGATCGGGGCGTAGGTGAAATACGTATCGACCCGAGGCAGTGCACCTGAATTGGGCTTCTCCGATGTCTTATTGAGTGGGCTTGCATCTGACGGCGGGTTATACGTGCCAACTGAGTGGCCTTCGCTGCCGTCAATCGGTAGCGATTATTCCTCGGCGGCCGTGGCAATTATGTCGGCGTATATCGGTGACGATATTCCAACCGATGTGCTCATCGAACTGGTTGGCGATTCGTACGCAACGTTCCGCCATCCAGCGGTTGCGCCGCTCGTTCAAATCGATGATGAACTCTGGATCCAGGAACTTTTTCACGGCCCAACGCTTGCGTTCAAAGATCTTGCGCTTCAAGTCGTCGGTCGACTATTTGACTACGTGCTTGCCGAGCGAGGCGAGCGGGTAACGATTGTTGGGGCAACAAGTGGTGACACGGGATCTGCCGCGATCGATGCAGTCAAAGCATGTGACAACGTTGACATCGTTATTTTGTATCCACATGGCCGGACGAGCGAGGTGCAGCGACGTCAGATGACCACCGTTGACTCACCAAATGTGCACGCTGTGGCAATCGATGGCACCTTCGACGATTGTCAGGATCTCGTGAAAGCAATGTTTGCTGACGAACAACTGCGAAACGACTGCAATCTTTCGGCGGTGAACTCAATCAACTGGGCTCGAGTAATGGCCCAGATCGTATATTACGTAACCGCATCTGAGTCGCTGTCGGGTTCACCGACGTTTTGTGTGCCGACAGGTAATTTTGGCAATGTTCTCGCCGGTTGGATCGCAAAATCAACAGGTGCCTCAATTGATCATCTGTTGATTGCATCAAATGCAAATGACATTCTCGCTCGATTCGTGAATGATCGCGATATGTCAGCCGCAGACGTGGTGCCGACGCTGAGCCCAAGTATGGATATTCAGGTGTCGTCAAATTTCGAGCGACTTCTTTTTGAGATGAATGATCGCGACGGGGGAATGACAGCCGAACAACTTCAGCGCTTTCGGTCAACTGGGAAACTCGAGGTCGAAGAAGGGGAGTTTCGCGATTGGGTCTCTTCAACCTTCTCTGCCGAACGTGTTGACGACGAGCAAACGCTCGCAGAAATCGCTCGGGTCTATAGCGAAACTGGGTTGCTGATTGATCCGCACACAGCCACCGGCACGGCGGCCGCCCGCAGGAATGATCGTTCGGGAGCCACCGTGTGTCTGGCGACTGCCCATGCAGCAAAGTTTCCTGATGCGGTCGAGCGGGCCACTGGGATTCGACCAAAGTTGCCAACTGCGCTTGGCGACTTAATGGAGCGCCCTGAACAAATCACCAATCTTGATGCTGACCTCGCTGCAGTTTCGGCATTTGTGCGACAGATGTCCCGCGTTGATAGGTGATTGCCGTCAGTCGTTGATACTGCTACAGTTTGAGGAGTCAGAGCGATCGTTCTGATTTCACGAATTCAGAAATACTGATTCGTCCCACGTAGCCGGCGGTTCGCAGGGCTGTCCCCGTCACAGCAGATTTCACTTCTGCTTGGCGAAACACATGCCGTTTCCTCCGGTCATACGTGAAGCGATATCCCGCCAATTTGGCGAAGAGAAGGTGAACGTGGCTGCTCAAGCTCTCGAACAATCAGTCCTCGAAACGAAAGACAAGGAACAGCTCCTTGCGATTTCTAAAGCGTTAGGTGTCAAGGTGACAGCTCGCTCCAAGAAGGCTGACATTATTGACGCGATTCTCGCAACCACTGGCGGTGCTCCCGCAAGTGATTCGAGCAGTGGTGCTCCAGCGAAGTCGGCTCTCTCAGAAAAGCCGGCGCTTACCACTGCTGGTCCCGCCGATAAAACCACAGCAGATCAGGCAACAGACAAGGCTGCTCCTGCCCCGGCAATCGATGACGAGCCGCCGGCAGAATGGGAACTCGAGTTCTCAGCTGAGCCCGCCGAGGACGTCGCAAAGGGCAATTCCTCTGCCCGCGGCGCAAACGCTCGTGAGGGGCAGCAGCGCGAGGGAGGGCAACGTCAACAGCGCGACGGGCAACGAAGTGGCCAGCGTCAAGAAGGCCAGCGCGACGGTCAGCGTCAAGAGGGGCCGCGCGACGCGGATGGCGAAAGCCGGAACCGTCGTCGTCGCCGTCGGCGCAAGGGTGGTCGCCCTGAAGATGGCCCACAGGGCGAGGATCGCGAATTTTTTGACGATGATGACGACACACCGGTTAGCAACGAACCGGTCCCCGTCGATGGATACCTCGACATGCGCGATGAGGGATACGGTTTTGTTCGGGTGAATAACTACCTGGCATCGAAGAAAGACGCCTATGTGCCAGTGCGAATGTCGCGTCAGTACGGCTTGCGCAAGGGCGACCATCTCGTTGGAATGATGCGGCCTGCTGGACGTAACGAGAAGAATCCGGCAATTCTTGAGATTCAGACGGTGAATGGGCGCCCACCTGAAGAGGCGAAAAAGCGTCGCAAGTTTGAAGATATGACGGCGCTGTTCCCCGACGAGAAACTCCGTCTCGAGAATGAAGATGACCCAACTGACATGACTTCGCGGATCATCGATCTGATCTGCCCGATTGGTAAGGGTCAGCGTGGGATCATCGTGTCGCCGCCGAAGGCGGGTAAGACGACCGTGATGAAGTCGATCGCTACGTCAATTGAGCGAAACAATCCCGAGGTTCGACTCATCGTGCTTCTGATTGATGAACGACCAGAAGAAGTCACCGACATGCGGCGTCATGTCCGAGGAGAGGTCATCTCCTCTACCTTTGACCGTCCCAGTGATCAACACACTCAGGTTGCCGAAATGGCGCTTGAGAAGGCAAAGCGAATGGTTGAGTACGGTGAGGACGTCGTCATCATCCTCGATGGAATCACGCGTCTAAGCCGCGCCTACAACCTCGCCGCTCCGGCAAGTGGCCGAATTCTCTCTGGTGGAATTGATGCAGGAGCGTTGTACCCACCGAAGCGATTCTTTGGTGCTGCTCGCAATATTGAAGAGGGTGGGTCATTGACCATCCTCGCAACCGCGCTTGTTGAGACAAACAGCCGGATGGACGAAGCAGTGTTTGAGGAGTTCAAGGGAACCGGCAACATGGAGTTGCGTCTCGACCGAAAGATGTCTGAACGACGTGTGTACCCGGCGATTGATGTCGATGCATCGAGTACTCGTCATGAGGAATTGTTATTCGATCGGAAACAACTGCAGATGGTGTGGAAGTTGCGCCGTGTGTTGTCAGGGCTTGCGGCGGATGGGAGCGCTGCTCCAGGCCTCGAGTTGCTTGTCGACCGTTTGAGAACATTCCGGACAAATGACGAGTTCCTTACAGAAATTGCGAAACAACCAGGAATGTAAGCACTGGCGCCCATGTGGTTCCGCTGCAGTTGCCCGCTAACATTCTGAAGTCCTGAGTCAGGAGAATTTCCCATGAAGTCCGATATTCACCCCAATTACGAAGTTGTTACTGTTCGTTGCTCCTGTGGCAACGCATTTGAAACCCGCTCAACCCGTTCCGGTGAGCAAATTCTTGAACTTTGTAACGAATGCCACCCGTTCTTCACTGGTAAGCAGAAGCTTGTTGACTCTGGTGGACGCGTCGAGCGCTTCAATCGCCGTTACGGCGATCGCGTCAAGAAGTGACCCAACCCTGAGGGGTTTATCGTGACTGAGCCTGGAACGGTTGGAGACAGCCGCCGACCGGCTCTCATTTCGTCAGCCTTGCGGTCGCTCGCCCGCGAATATCGCGATGTAGTCGATGTACCCGTCATTCCATTCCCGGGTGGCGCAGGAATTCATGACCCGTCTGGGTCATTCGTTTGGCTCGACGAGCAACCTGAGCGGCTTCTCGGTGCCGCAATTGCGCTGCACCTCAGGAAGGGCACTGACCGGCTTGATGTCGTGATCCCTGAGATTCACAGAGCGATCGCCCCTGCTGTTGCTCGCCGAGCAGCACAGTGGGATATTGGCGCCGATGTATTCCTTCTCGAGGGCAAAACACTCGCACACGTAGATCCTGCAGCCGCCGAGCTGGAACGTGAGTGTGATTTCGACGTCGAGGCGTTTCGCCCGGTGATCGTCGAGGCTGGTGCAGAGGCTGTGATTGAACACGGTGTGCTTACTGGCGAAGTTGCAGGTCTTGAAGTGTGTCGCCTGGTCTTTGAGGACGACTGGCGCTTACGCGTTGGAGTGGGATCGCAAGATCGTGAAGCGTTCCATATGTTGCATGGTGACGCGCCGGCCCTTGGCTCATTGCTGAAGGTTGTCGAATTTGTGCAGGCCTATCGTCAGCCATCCGCCGACCCGCATCCGTTAAATCGACTCTCACCCGAGAGGTGGATGCGTTCATCGTTTCTACTCACGAATCTGGCGGCTCGAGGCACGACAACACAGATGCCAGGAGTGCTACCGCGCGGCTCTATGGCCGATGCCTCTCCTGCGTTTGCGGTGACTGAACGTGATGGCAATAGGGTGCTGTATGCCTTCACTACAGGCACTGATCTAGGAGCGGTTGTTGATGCTGCTGACCACGCAGAGTGGTCAGCCCATGAGACCGAAGTTCGTGAAATCATCATTGTGGTGAAGGGGAACAACCGCCTACCAGTGCTCGATGTCATGACCCAGAGGTCGGTTCGACCAATGCGTATGGTCTCACAGGACGAACTTGTCAGTCTCTGAGAGTAACCTCAGATCACCATGACGCAGCCTTCTTCTGAGCACGATGCTCTTTTCGAGCGCCTCGCGTCTCACACCGGTGAATTCCGTGAACTAGAGCAGCGATTGGCCGATCCTGCAACAGCTGCTGATCCGAACGAACTTCGCCGCGTTTCACAGCGGTATCGCCAACTTCAGGCATTTGTCGACGCTCTCGCCGAGTGTGACCGTTTGCGCGATGACATTGCCGCAGCAAATGAACTTGCTGAGGTTTCGGAGGGCGACGATCGCTCTTCCTTCGAGGAAGAAGCGCTCGCTGGAAGTAAGAAACTGGAAGATCTTGCTCAACATGTCCGCGAGTTACTCATTCCTCCCGACCCCGATGCTGGACGCAATGTGATCATTGAAATTCGCGGGGCAGAAGGCGGCGAGGAAGCGAATCTCTTTGCCAGCGATTTGCTCGACATGTACCGCGGCTACGCCCAACTTCGTGGATGGAAAGTTGAGGTTCTGTCACATGACGCGAGTGACCTCGGTGGAACAAACCAGGTCACGTTCATTATCCGCGGCGAGGATGCCTGGCAGCGACTCAAGTTCGAAGGTGGACCGCATCGGGTACAGCGAGTGCCGGTCACCGAGAGTCAAGGACGCATTCACACGTCATCGGCAACAGTTGCGGTCCTTCCAGAAGCTGATGAGGTCGAAGTTGAGATCGATGACCGCGATCTCGATATTGATGTGTATCGATCCTCCGGAGCGGGTGGGCAGCATGTGAATACAACCGACTCGGCCGTGCGAATTACGCACCGGCCATCTGGCCTTGTGGTCACAATGCAAGATGAGCGAAGCCAGCTGCAGAATCGTGCCAGGGCGATGCAGGTGTTGCGCGCTCGGCTGAAGGCACTTGCGGAATCAGAACAAGATTCTCAGCGGTCGGCGGACCGTCGATCGCAGGTCGGTGGTGGCGGCCGAAGTGAGAAAATTCGTACCTACAACTTCAAAGAAAGCCGAGTGACAGACCATCGGATTGGTCTCACCATCCACCGTCTGCCCGAAGTGCTCGCCGGGGCGCTCGACCATGTGATTGAGCCGCTCCTTCTTGAAGAGCGCGAGCGGCTTCTTGCGGAGGAGACAGAAGTCTCGTCGTGACCACCGTTCGCGAGCTTGTTGAGTCGACCGCAGCGGTGCTTGGTGATCATGTTCAGGCACAATGGCTTGTTGAGGTAGCAGTCTCTGCTGACCATCTTGACGAGGTGCTTGATGAGGATGTCACAGAGCGAATGGTTGCACATCTCGATTCGATGGTCGGGCGCTTGCGAACGGGCGAACCACTTCAATATGTGCTGGGCCGTTGGGCATTTCGTCACCTCGATCTTTTTGTTGATCAACGCGTGCTGATCCCGCGTCCCGAGACCGAAGAGGTTGCGGGTGTTGCAATTGAATTTGCGAAGTTAGTGAAGAGTGATCGAACAGTGATCGATCTCGGTACCGGATCAGGGGCGATCGGTCTGTCGCTCGCCACCGAGCTTCCTCTTGATGGCACTGCCGTGTGGATGACAGATGTTTCTGCCGATGCCTTAGATGTTGCTCGTGCCAACCTGGCTGGCATTGGGCGGCCAGCCCGAAATGTGACCATGATCGAAAGCAGTTGGTTCGATGCGGTGCCTGCGGAGCTTCAAGCTGATGTCATCGTGTCGAATCCTCCCTACATTGCGGCAGGAAGCCGCAACATTGAACGCAGTGTCGATGATTACGAACCGGCAATCGCGTTGTATTCCGGAACCGATGGTTTAGGCGCCATTCGCGAAATTATTGAACATGCAGGCCGTTATTTGAAACCGGGTGGGGTGCTGGTGCTCGAAATTGGATTTGATCAGGCCTCGGCAGTGCGAAAACTGCTGGTCGAATACGGTTTCGTTGATGAGGAAATTCGCGTGGACGCTTTTGGTCAAGATCGAATTGCGATCGGACGATGGAATAGTGGCACGAAGTGACCGACGACGCATCCGCACGGATGGCCGCATGAGCGGGATGCCGCTAGCGTCTCAAGGGCGGAAAACCGCTGAGGAGAAGACACCGTGAACGACGACCGTTTGTCCCGCTATCGATCAAGCATTGACAATATTGACGCCGCGCTCGTGTTCATGCTTGCCGAGCGTTTCAAGATCACTCAGGCTGTTGGTGAATATAAGGCAGAGGTTGGCCTACCGCCAGCTGATGAGTCGCGGGAGAGCGAACAGATTGAGCGACTCCGGGCCCTCGCAACCGAAGCCGGTCTCGACCCTGCGTTTACGGAGAAATTCCTTCGATTCATCGTGGCAGAAGTGATCCGGCATCACCAGCTGATTGCTGGCGAAAGCTGACCTGTCCTCATGTCTGACCGTGTAGATGTTGTTGTTATTGGTGGAGGACCGGCTGGTTCTGCCGCTGCAATGCGCGCCGCCCGCGGTGGAGCATCGGTAGCACTATTCGAATCAGGTGATCGTGGGCGCGACAAAATCTGTGGTGACGGGCTGACTCCTCGTGCTGTTGCAGCATTAAACGAACTCAATATCCCGATTGAGGAAGCGCATAAAATCGCGGGCCTTCGGATGATCGCTGGTCGTCAAACACGCGAACTGCCCTGGCCGGCAACTGGCCGGTTCCCGGATTATGGAGCGGTCTGGCCGCGCCAGCGGCTTGATTCGGCGCTGATCGAAGCTGCCGAAGTATCCGGAGCGGCTGTGTCCTTCAATTCGAAGGCAATGCCGATCATCGAAGGTGGTGTGGTGCGCGGCGTGCATGTTGAAACCGAACGCGGTGCGCGAACGGTGATGGCTGAAAAAGTTGTGGTCGCGACCGGTGCGCCTGGTGCTGTTGCCCGAGAACTTGGCGCGGTTCGTATTGCGGACGAGCCGTTCGGGCTAGCGATCAGAACGTATGTTGAGTCGCCACGGCACGCCGATGAGATGTTGGAAGCTTGTCTGACGTTGCGTGATGAGCACGGAACCCCGGTACCGGGCTACGGGTGGATGTTCCCCTGCGGAGACGGAACCGTCAATATTGGTGTTGGTGCGTTGTCCACGATGAAGGGGTTTAAGAAACTCAATCTAAACAAGTTGCTTGCGTCGTACCGTGCTTCGGTCGAAGGTCCTTGGAGTCTTGGAGCGGACACTGGAAAGGGTCGGGCGTGGCGGCTTCCGATGTCGGTCGTGAAGCGTTCTGGCCCTGGCTGGATGGCAATCGGCGATGCGGCCGGACTTGTGAACCCCATGAACGGCGAGGGCATTGACTACGGGCTCGAATCGGGAATGCTTGCAGCGGATGAGATTCTCCGCAATCCGGTAGGGGCTGAGCAACGGTACGACGACGCGGTGGGTGAACGATTTGATTCATTCCTGCGGACCGGCCGTCGATTTGCATTCCTTATCGGTCACCCGCTGTTGCTTCGCACTGGGCTTCGCATGGCGGTCGGTACACAGTCGATTGCGAACATTACGTTGCAGGTCATGGGCAATCTGGTTGATGGGGATACTCCAGGTGCAGCCGGTCGGGTGTTGTCGGTCGCAGATCGTGCGCTCGGCATCGCAGATCCATTGCTCCGCAAAACAAGAGCCAAAGCCTGATCGGTAGCGTTTTAGCTGTGACTGCAGCCGTTGGTTTTGGGATTGATATTGGTGGCACCGGGATGAAGGCCGCCCCGGTTGACCTCGCGGCCTCTGGGCAACTTCTCGCGGACCGATATCGAATTTCGACACCGCGTCCCGCCACCCCTGATGCAGTTGCAGGAGTAGTTGTTGCTCTTGTGCGACAGTTTGAATGGGAAGGACCGGTCGGGATTGCACTTCCCTCGGTGGTGAGGAATGGAGTTGTTCACTCCGCAGCGAATATCGACGACAGTTGGATTGACGTCGATGCACAGGGTCTTTTTGCCTCTGTCCTTGGTCATGACGTCGTCGTGTTGAATGATGCCGACGCAGCTGGGCTTGCTGAGATGTCATTTGGAGCAGGTGTCGGTCGCAACGGAGTTGTCATGGCGTTGACGTTTGGCACGGGAATCGGGTCAGCACTGTTTGTCGATGGCCAACTCGTACCGAATACCGAGTTAGGACACCTCGAGTTTCGCGGTGAATCAATTGAGAAGTGGGCGGCAGCGAGCGCCAGAAAACGCGAGAATCTCTCGTGGCGCAAATGGGCGGCTCGGGTTTCAACCTACTTGCAAACCATCGATGCACTGTTCTCACCCGACCTTCTGATTCTTGGTGGCGGCGCGTCAAAGTCGGCTGAGAAGTGGGTTCCGTTGTTAGACGCTCGACCAGAAATTGTCGTTGCTGACTTTGCATACTCAGCGGGGATCGTTGGCGCAGCAATGGCGAGTAGCAAACTCTAAGACCACTTAGTTGTTGAGTTCTCCCGACTAAGTCGGGATGTTGGCTGTGCGCCGAGAGCCTCGAATGCCGATCACAATGAGTGTCACCGCAGTGAGTGGAACAACGAACACGACCATGACGGTGCTGAATTCATCATGGATCGCGGCAGAAGATGCGTCGAGTCCGAGCCAGATGAGATAGGCCGCGTAGTACGCAACAAACAAGATGCCCTCCCAACGCTTGATCACAAACCCGTTCACGAAAATCGGTAGGCACGCAACGGCGACGGCGAGCATGAAGGGCAGATCGAAACCGAGCGCGGTGTCCCCGATGGAAATGGGCGAAACAAGTGAGGTAAATCCGAGTACCGCAAGAATGTTGAACAGGTTTGATCCGACGGCATTACCAACAGCGAGATCTCGTTGGCCTTTCGCTGCTGCAACAATTGACGTTGCGATTTCGGGAAGTGAGGTTCCAACGGCAACAACGGTGAGTCCGATCAGGAGTTCGCTCGCGCCCAACGCGGTTGCAAGATCTGTTGCTGCGGTAACAAGTAATTGTGCGCCAATGACCAGCAAGGCGATACCGGCGATGACGAGACTCAGGCTTTGCCATAACGGGTGTGCCCCAGACAAATCTGAAGCGAGTCCCTGCTGGTATTCCTCTTCGATAACGACTCCGTCGCCATCGCTTGATGGTGCCTTTGTTGACGACACTGTTCGGTAGAGGTACGCGATGAGAGCGGCAATGAAAAGTGTCCCGTCTATCCGCCCGAGTGTCCCATCGAGACCAAGGACGATGACAGCGGCAGATGCCCCAATCATGATCGGGACGTCGATGCGGACAATTCGGAACGCAACCACAAGCCCTGAGCCAACGACGGCCGAGAGGCCAAGCACCAGAAGAATGTTGGCAATGTTGCTTCCCACGACATTGCCAAGAGCGAGGTCGCTAGTTCCTTGCACCGCAGCCCCCAAACTCACCGCAAGTTCAGGAGCGCTTGTCCCAAATGCAACCACCGTGAGGCCGATGACGACCGGCGAGAGACCACTGCTGGCTGCAATTCGCGCGGCTCCGCGAACCATGATGTCGGCGCCATAAATCAGCACAACCGTGCCGATAATGAAGGCCAGAGCGGTAGAGAGCGACATTGCCTTCATCTTCGCAGAGGAAAATCGACTTGCCTCGTCGTAATCAAGAATGTCGGAACTTTCTCGCAATGTCTGCGACTATTGGGATATGTCGGCGGTCCCGCAAGTATCAGTGTTCGGTGAAGCACTGATTGATCTCATCGTTCCCGAGGAGGGGGAGGTTCATGCCGTGGCTGGCGGCGCACCATTCAATACGGCACGTGCGCTCGGACGACTTGGTGTAACGACCTCATTTATCGGCTCTGTTGCGCAGGACCGATTCGGTGATCGGCTCGTAGCTCAACTCGTCGCCGATGAGGTCGATGTTGCTCACGTGCGTCGAACGAGTTCACCTACAACCCTTGCCCTTGCCGAGCTTTCAGCAAACGGTACCGCCGCGTATAGGTTCTATGTCGACGGAACCTCAGCCAGCGAGTCATTTGAGGACCTTCCTTGTCAAGACGGCGGATGGCTGATGACCGGGGGTTTAGGGCTGGTGTTGAACCCGTTGGCCGACCGAATCGTGACTTGCATCGCTGAGCGATCTGCAACCGCTCGAGCGATGATCGACATCAATTGTCGGCCACTCGTGATTACACGTCCCGACGAGTACCGAGAGCGTCTTGCCAACGTGTTGCCATTGGTTGACGTCGTGAAAGTGAGTGACGAAGATCTCGCCTACCTATACCCCAAAGTTTCAGCCGGTGATGCGGCACGTAAGGTGCTCGAGAGCGGCCCGAGGCTCGTGCTTCTTACGGCTGGGTCAGATCCGGTTCAGGCACTTACCGCCAGTGGGTCGTCGATGGTTGAGGTCCCCGCAGTGGATGTTGTTGACACAGTCGGAGCTGGGGATACGTTTGGGGCCGGCTTTCTTGCCTGGTGGGTTCATCACGGCAACAATCAAGACGTTGATATTGCATCACTCACCGACCTCGATCTTGTGACTCGGGCAGTGACCGCTGGAGTCCATGCCTCGACTCTCACTGTTGGTCGCAGGGGTGCAGATCCGCCATATCGAAGCGAACTCGATGACGACCTGTGGCGCTGAGATGACCAGCTACCGCCTCCACGGCTAGCGTGTCGGCCATGGGTGATCTGCTCGAAACAATGATCGACGACCTTCGACAACTCGTTGAAGCAGAATCTCCATCACATGACCCTCATCTGTTGGCACAGTCGGCTGAGACCGTTGCCGCCCTGATGGAACGATGCCTTGGAACCCGCCCAGCTCTCGTTGAGGGCGGAGCAGGTCCTCACGTCCATTGGAGCGGGGGAGGTACTCCCAAGGTGCTCATACTCGGGCATCACGACACGGTGTTTCCTGCCGGCACACTCTCGCGGCGCCCGTTTGCAGTCGAGAATGGCCGGGCCACCGGCCCGGGAGTATTTGATATGAAGGCCGGGATTGTTCAGGCCATCCATGCTGTCGCCTCGTTAGATGATCGATCGGGGGTTGAAATGTTGCTCTCCTGCGACGAAGAGATTGGCTCATTGACCTCTCGAGAACTTCTCGAAGAACGGGCATTGGCCTGTGGAGCCGTGCTCGTGCTTGAACCAAGCGGTGATGGTGGAGCCCTGAAGACAGGGCGCAAGGGAACCGGAACATTCGAGGTAGTAATTGGTGGCCGAGCAGCTCATGCTGGGCTTGAACCCCATCGAGGGGTGAACTCTCTCATTGAGGCCGCTCACCAGGTACTGCAGATTGCGTCGTTTGCCGATGACTCGCAAGGCACCACCGTGACGCCAACCGTTGCCCATGCGGGCACTGCCGACAACGTTGTTCCGGCTGAGACAAGAGTCCGGGTTGATGTCCGGGTGACCTCGGCTGAAGAGGCGCACCGAATTGAAACAGCGTTCGCAGGTCTTAGCCCGGTGAACTCAGGGGCATCAATCGCGGTGACTGGCAGGGTCGGCAGGCCGCCGATGCCAGAATCAGCATCAGCTGAACTGATGCCGCTCGCTCTTGCTCATGACAGCTCCATCATTGGGGTTGCAGTTGGCGGGGGTAGCGATGGCAACTTCACCGCAGCACGTGGTGTGCCCACTCTTGACGGTCTAGGTGCCGTTGGCGGGGGAGCGCACGCCGACCATGAATACGTCGAAGTTGCCACGATGCCGGGCCGAGCTGAACTCCTCGCAGCAATTATTGAAGCTCGTATGAACTGATCTCAGGCTTTAGTCCCGAGTTGGGTCAAGCTCGAGGGCGCCACCTTGACCGAGCGCCCCAACACGTCGATAGACGTCAAGCTTGTCTCGAGAGTCGGCAATATCAAGATTCCGCATCGTCAACTGACCGATTCGGTCAAGCGGTCCAAAGGCTGCATCCTCAACCCGCTCCATTGAAAGGCGGTCAGGTTCATAGGTGAGATCGGGGCCGGTCGTATCGATGATTGAGTAGTCATCGCCGCGACGAAGGCGCAATGTCACTGAACCAGTGATCGCTGAACCGACCCAATTGAGGAGAGGCTGACGAAGCATGAGGCTTTGTGGATCAAACCAACGTCCTTCGTACAGCAAGCGGCCGAGTCGACGACCCATTGTGTGGTAGTTCTCGACGGTGTTCTCGTTGTGGATGGCAGAAACGAGTCGCTCGTACGCAATATGAAGCAATGCAAGTGCGGGAGCCTCGTAAATTCCACGAGATTTTGCTTCGATAATTCGGTTTTCGATCTGATCGCTCATTCCGAGCCCGTGTCGACCACCAATTGCGTTCGCCTCAAGGACGAGTTCGACGTTGTTCGCGAATGTTTTACCGTTGATTTCGGTAGGCCAACCCTCTTCAAAGGTGATGGTGACATCCTCTGTGGCGATCTCGACTTCTGGATCCCAATGCGCAACACCCATGATTGGGGCGACAATTTCCATTCCGGTTGACAACTCTTCGAGTGCCTTCGCCTCGTGTGTCGCACCCCAAATATTCGCATCCGTTGAATAGGCCTTCTCGACAGAGTCTCGATAGGGGAGGTTTCGGGTGGTGAGAAATTCACTCATGCCAGTTCGCCCACCGAGCTGATCGACAAATGCTGCATCGAGCCATGGCTTGTAGATCCGCAATTTTGGGTTCACCATGAGTCCGTAGCGATAGAACCGCTCAATGTCATTTCCCTTGTAGGTCGAGCCATCACCCCAAATGTCGACTTCATCGTCTTGCATTGCTTGAACGAGAAGGGTTCCAGTCACAGCCCGACCAATTGGAGTGGTGTTGAAATATGTTCGACCTGCTGTACGAATGTGAAATGCCCCACACTGCAACGCCATTAAACCCTCTCGGACGAGTTCATCACGGCAGTCAATAAGTCGAGCAGCTTCTGCGCCGTACTGCAGTGCGCGATCAGGGACACCGGACAGATCTGGCTCGTCGTACTGACCAAGGTCTGCCGTATAGCAATACGGGGTGGCGCCACCTTCTCGCATCCACGCGACGGCAGCAGAGGTGTCAAGCCCGCCAGAGAAGGCGATTCCGACACGCTCACCTACAGGAAGCGACATCAACACGTTCGACATGTCAACTGAACCTATCGTCGTTCTTGCTCAGGCCGTTTTGTCAGTGGGGTACCCACCCATGAGGCAAGTGAGGAACCCGCCCCGGCGCAACCGAGGGCTATTTCAACGACACCGAGTCTGGTGACACGACTGAGGTCGAATAGGCCAACGGCAACGACGAATGCTCCCGCTGTGACTCCGACCTGCCAAGTTCGTCGAGAGCCACCAATGGACGTTGTCAGCGCGATGAATGGAGCGATGAACGGCAAGATGGTGAAGAGGAGGTGTCGACCATTCCCTGGCGGCCCAAGCCACCAAGTGCTGAGCCCGGTCTGTCGACTCACCGCCCACACAGATGCCAAGCCGATCACAACGCCAATCCATGTCAGGCTGACAACGGCCTTCCATCCGCCCCGTAATGCCAAGTAATGGTCACCCGGTGGGGGTGGTACCTGGGCGTTTTCGCGGGTCATTGATGTAAGTGTACGAGGCGACTCCAGACAGAGGGTGAGAGGGATCCTCGGTAACCTTCTTCCCTATGAACACGTCGTCCGCAACGATCGGAACTCCTCCGATGTTGTCGATCTTCTACCCCATGTGGAATGAGGAGGAATACATCGAACGAGCGATCGCGTACGGCCGCAGGTCGTGTGAGCGCATGATCGTTTCGGGTGATATTGCTGACTACGAACTCATCATTGTGAACGATGCATCAACCGATGCGACCGCAGATATTGCTGACCGGCTTGCAGCCGAAGACCCGCGGGTGCGGGTTATTCATCATCCGGTAAATAGAAAGCTTGGTGGCTCAATGCGGTCGGGCTTTGCTGCCGCGACCGGTGACATCGTGTTGTATACCGACGCTGATTTGCCGTTTGATCTCAACGAGTTGCCGCGCATCGTTCGACTGCTTCGCGAATACGAGGCAGACATCGTGAGCGCCTACCGGTTTGATCGAACAGGCGAAGGGGTGCTGCGAGCCGTCTACACCACGGTCTACAACACTCTCATCAAAGCGGCATTTGGAGTCCGTGTTCGCGATATCAACTTTGCCTGCAAGCTCGTGAGCAGGCGCGTTCTTGATGCTGTTGACCTGAAAAGTGAGGGGTCGTTTATTGACGCTGAGCTCATCATTCGTGCTCAGCGTGATGGGTTTGAGGTGGTGCAGATGGGTGTCGACTATTTTCCAAGGACCCGTGGTGAGTCGACTCTGTCCTCTCCTGCCGTGATTCGAAAGATGCTGTTGGAGATGTGGTCATTGCGGCGTGATCTTCGAGGCTGATCGTGAGCAACACGGGAAAGTCTGCATGAATCTTCTTCCTGTAGTTGTCTTGATACCCTCAGGTCAGCCATATTTGAGACTGAATCACCACACCAAATCCCCCAATGATGCTTGAGCAATACCGCCGATGGTTTCCTGCTGCGTTTGCGGCGTTGCTACTACTTGTCATTGTCGTTGCCGGCTCGGTGTCAGGTGATGAAGATGCATCTGAAGTTCCTCCTTCAACCACAGTGGCACCCCAGTCGACGACGACATCAACCACTATTCCAAAAGTCCCCATTACTCGGAACCTAGAACGCGGTACCTCGGGCGATGACGTCGTCATGGTGCAGCAGCGTCTGCTCGACCTTGGTTTTGATCCGGGACCAATCGATGGTGTCGTTGGCACGTTGACCAAGCAGGCGGTGTGGGCCTTCGAGAAACTTGTGATGGGTGTCCCTCGTGCAGATGCAACCGGAGTTGTGACGCCTGCATTGTGGGACCGCATGCAAGACCCGTTGATGGTGCAACCTCGTCGACCAACGGGAGGGCTGCGCAATCACACCGAGATCTACCTCGAAGAACAAGTTCTTGTGGTATTCCACCAAGACCTACCCGTGCTGATCACCCACATTTCATCAGGCGAACTTGATGAATTTGGTGAGCCGGCGCTGTACTGCGAAGTCGTTACCTATGACACTGACTCGGATGGCGAATTGCTCGAGGAGCCAATCACTCGAGAGATCTGTGCGTACGCGAAGACACCTGGTGGGGTGTTTACCTACCGCAGACTTGTCGAAGGCACTCGAAATGGTCCTCTTGGAGACATGTGGAACCCGGTGTATTTCAACTATGGAATTGCTGTGCATGGAGCTCTTCAAGTACCGGCTGAGCCGGCTTCGCACGGTTGTGTCCGAATTCCTCTACACATTTCGGAATATTTTCAGTCATTAATTGAGCTCGGTGATTCAGTGCTCGTATGGAATGGTGTGAGCGAGCCAGAAGATGTCACTTATGAGGAGAGTCTCCCGAGTTTTGACGGGAGTGTCCAAAATCCGAACCCGACGACGACTACCTCGACTACAACAACGTCAACAACCACAACGACGACTGTTGCTCCAACCACAACAACGACTGTTGCTCCAACCACAACAACGACAGTTGAGATCGTTGATGGAGACTCGGATCAATCGACCACATCGACGAGTGTTGAGAACTAAAATAAGTCCGAAGTGAGCGCCGGCACAGACTCGGCGACGTACTAATTGGGTAAGGGTTCCGCTAGCGATTCACAGCAATGCTGTGGTCGGATTGAATCCTCTGGCCTCGGGCTTTGAGAACGGTTTCGATAGCCACCGCAACGAGAGCAAGCCAAACTGTTGCGAATCCGATGAACCTGGCTGGTGTCATTGCTTCGTCGTATGCGAGCCAGCCCAATAAAAAGTTGATGATCGGCACCATCCATCCGATCGGACCGAGCAACGTGAATGGCACTCTCGGGGCAGCATGGGCGAAGAGCAGCAGAGGTGCAGCAGTCACGAGGCCTGTTGCGCCAAGAAGCACCCAATCAAACCCTGATGCAATCTCGCCCGCACCTCCCGAGCGCGAGAGTGAGAGGATGACGACGGCCGCGGCGACGGGGAGCAACATCGTGACTTCACCTGTGAGGCTGTCGATTGGTCCGAGGGGTACCCGCCGCTTGACCAGACCGTAGAACGCCCAGCTTCCTCCAAGAGCAAATGCGAGCCATGGAACTGCCCCATATGAAACTGTGAGAATTGCGATCGACGTGATGACGAGAGTGATCGCAAGCATCCTTATTGGGGAAAGGCGTTCGCCAAGAACCGTCACCCCGATCGCCATCGTGATCAACGGGGCCAAGAAATACCCGAGAGCCGTTTCGAGTACTCTGCCTGAAATGATGGCGCCAACATAGGTTGACCAGTTAATGACGAGCAACCCTGCAGCCAGAAGCAAAAAACGCCGAACCTTTGGGTCTTTCATACCGGTCATCACATTCGACATGTGGCCGCGTGAGACTGTGAGTACCCACAAGACGATGACCGCAGCAACGACTCGCCAGCCAATGAGATCAACAGCTGAAAACTCGTTCAGCAACTTCCAGAAAGCGGTGAAGCTTCCCCATAGGGCATACGCAATCACTGCCGAGCGCACACCGCTTGTTGTACGAGAATCCATTGCGACAACCTACGCTGATGATTAGTTCTCACTAGTGTCATGACAGTGAAATACCTCACCGATGTTCACGCTGATGGCCGAACTCTTCAAGAGTTATTTGACGCAGACCCAACTCGAGCTGACCGTTTTGTGGCGTCCGTGGCTGGACTTCGGGTCGACTGGTCGCGCCAGCCCGTCACTGACGATGTACTTCGTGAGTTGAGGGCAGCAGCTCGACTAGCAGGTGTCCCGGAACATTTCCGGTCGCTTTTCGCTGGCGAACACATCAATAGCACCGAAGACCGAGCGGTGCTGCACATGGCGCTGCGTGCTCACCCGTCGGATTCATATGAGGTTGATGGCCATAACGTAATGATGAATGTTCGTCACGAACTTGACCGAATGACAGCATTTTCTGAGGTTGTCCGAGCAGACTCGCGTATTACTGACATCGTCAATATTGGAATAGGTGGTTCAGATCTGGGTCCGGCGATGGCCGCCCAAGCACTTGCGGGCGACGTGCATCCGCGACTCACTGCCCACTTCGTGTCGAACATTGATGGAGCCGATATTGATTCGGTGCTACAGACCGTCCAACCTGAATCAACGTTGTTCGTGATTGTCTCAAAGACGTTCACCACCCTTGAAACATTGGCGAATGCAATGGCTGCCCGACAATGGATTGTCGAGTCACTCGGCGAAGCCGCGGTGCGAGAACATTTTGTTGCGGTCTCTACTGCACCAGACAAAGTTGAAGAGTTTGGCATCAGTGCTGACATGACGTTTGGGTTCTGGGATTGGGTCGGTGGACGATATTCGTTGTGGTCTGCGGTTGGCCTTTCGTTGATGTTGCTGGTTGGCGCCAAACGATTTGAGGAACTGCTGTTAGGTGCTCGCGAAGTCGACGCCCACATGATTGAGACGCTGGTGAGTGACGACCGACTCGACGAAAATGTGCCGGTCACCCTTGCGTTAATCGGAGTACTGCATCGAAATGTGCTCGACCGACCGACTAAAGCGGTGATTCCTTATGTCCACGAACTTCGTCGATTCCCTGCTTTCTTGCAGCAACTTGACATGGAGTCGAACGGTAAGTCGGTCACCATAGACGGCGAGGCCGTCGAGTCGGCCACAGGGCCCGTGATTTGGGGCGAACCGGGAACCAACGGGCAGCATGCCTTCTTTCAGTTACTGCACCAAGGTACTGACATCGTGCCAGTTGATTTCATCGGAGTTGCGCGCCCGCGCCACCCTCGCGTTGATCAACATGACCTGTTGTTCGCAAACCTTCTCGCTCAGGCCCAGGCTCTGGCATTCGGGCGCCCGTCAGCGCATGAACCGCACCGAGGGTTCGAGGGCAATAGGCCGAGCACGTTGATCCTTGCTGAGCAACTTGACGCGAGAACGCTTGGGCAACTCATTGCGTTATATGAGCACATCGTGTTTGTTCAAGGAGTGATGTGGGGAATTAACAGTTTTGACCAGTGGGGTGTCGAACTCGGCAAGGAATTAGCAAGTGCACTTGCTCTGGTTCTGTCAGATGAGAGTGTTTCACTCGATGACGTCGGTGATCCAGCAACGCTTGCCGCTGTCCAGTGGTACCGAGCGCATAAGTTGCATTAGCTCGAGGCGGTTCAGGCCGCAGAGCGTTCAAAAATGATGGTGGTTCGACTTGGGATAGTGAACTTCTCGCCAGCACGGGTGATTTCGTTGTTCTCGGCACCAATTGTCGGACGTGATGAATCGAATCGGGTGATCCACGACTGACCCCACTGTGCGGGCGGCATCTTCCAATCAAGATCTATTCCACTCGCAGAGAAGACACAAAGGTAGCTCTCGTCGATGATTCGATTCCCGTATCGATCAGGTATCGAGATTGCTTCTCCGTTAAGAAAAACCCCAACGGCTTGAGCGAATCCCTGTTCCCAGTCAGAAGGAGCCATCTCCGCTCCATCTGGGCGGAACCACGTCATGTCGTCGTTGTCTCGAAGTGGGCGCCCTTGGAACCACCGTCGACGGCGAAAAATCGGGTGTGCTGAACGAAATGCGAGAAGCCGTTGAACCCAATCGAGCGTCGTGTGGTCAACTCGCTCCCAGTCAATCCAGCTGAGGTCGCTGTCGTGACAGTACGCATTGTTGTTGCCACGTTGGGTGCGACCGAGTTCGTCGCCGCTGAGCAACATCGGCACCCCTTGAGAGAGCAGCAGGGTTGCGAGCAAGTTTCTTCGTTGACGATCACGAAGTTCGTTAATCGCTTCGTCGTTGGTGGGTCCTTCGACACCGTGGTTCCACGATCGATTGTGCGATTCGCCATCGCGACTGTCCTCGCCGTTCGCCTCGTTATGTTTCTCGTTGTAACTCACGAGATCATTGAGTGTGAAGCCGTCGTGGCAGGTGATGAAGTTGATCGACGCCGTTGGACGTCGGGTGTCCGACCGATACAGGTCTGATGAACCGGTAAAGCGTTGAGCAAATGTTGCAAGTTGGGCATGCTCGCCTCGCCAGAAGTCACGCATCGTGTCGCGATAATCGGCGTTCCACTCAGACCATTTTGGCGGGAAGTTTCCGACTTGATAGCCCCCTTCACCAACGTCCCATGGTTCGGCGATGAGTTTGACCTGTGACAGCACTGGGTCTTGATGGATGATGTCAAAAAATGCCGAGAGCCGATCGACTGCGAAGAGTTCGCGAGCGAGTGCAGAGGCAAGGTCAAAACGAAAACCGTCGACGTGCATGTCAAGAACCCAGTAGCGAAGGCTGTCCATGATGAGTTGCAGCACGTGTGGGTGACGCATGTTGAGGGAATTGCCACACCCAGTGAAGTCCAGATAGTGGCGCTGGTTCTCGTCAGTCAGTCGGTAGTAGGCATGGTTGTCGATACCGCGCATGGACAGGCTTGGCCCAAGGTGATTTCCCTCGGCCGTGTGGTTGTACACAACGTCCAGAATGACTTCGATGCCGAACGAATGAAGTGCTTTGACAGTCTCACGGAAGTCAGTTGCTGGGTCTGCGCTGGCTGGTGAGCCGTAGTCATTATGGGCACTGAAATATCCGAGAGTGTTGTATCCCCAGTAGTTGCGGCGCCCCTGTTCGACAAGATGGTGATCGTGAACGAATTGGTGAATTGGCATCAACTCGATTGCCGTCACTCCGAGGCGAACCAGGTGTTCGAGCACAGCGGGATTGCGGATTGCGGCAAATGTCCCTCGTTCTTGGGGGGCGACCGCAGGGTGTTGCATGGTGAGGCCGCGAACATGGGTCTCGTAGATGACGCTTTCATGGGTTGGTGTTCGTAAGAGTTCATCGTCAGCCCAATCGAATGACTGGTCATGCACCGCTCCGATCGGAACGTATGGAGCAGAGTTCGTGGGGTCGAGTGCATCGGGATCATCAAGGTCGTATCCAAAGCACGCTGGGTTCCAATTGAGTGGGCCATCGATTCGTTTTGCGTACGGGTCAAGGAGCAATTTGTTCGCGTTATGCCATAGACCTGCGGCTGGGTTCCACTCGCCGTGCACTCGATATCCGTAGTGCTGCCCAGGTATTACGTCGGGTAGGTACCCATGCCAGATATGTCCGTCGACTTCGTTGAGCTCAATCCGGTGCTCTTCATGAGCTTGTTCACCCGGACCGTCGAGGAGGCAGAGTTCGACGTGTTCTGCGCTTGACGAGAATACTGCGAAATTCGTACCTGACCCGTCGTAGGACGCTCCAAGCGGAGTGGGTTCACCTGTCCACACCCTGCGGTGCAGCGACGGATGAGCTTGACGAGTCACCTCAGAATTCTGCCTGCTTTACGCGGACAACCCACTGTTATCGGGCATGATTGAGAGATGGCTGAAGGAAAAACAATTGACCGAGTTGGAGTCATTGGCTGCGGGCTGATGGGTTCTGGCATCGCAGAGGTCTGCGCACGTGCCGGCCTTGAAGTGCTCGTGAGAGAAGCCTCTGCTGAGGCGGCAGAGGCAGGTCGATCGCGGCTTGTTACATCGTTTGATCGTGGTGTGTCTGCGAACAAAATGACAGAGGAGCAACGCGACGCAGCGATGGCTCGACTGTCGTTCACAACTGACCTTGGCGACCTCTCAGACCGTGATCTCGTCGTTGAGGCGATCATTGAAGACGAAGACATGAAAGTTGGACTTTTCCGTGATCTTGATCAGGTACTGACAAGCTCGGATGCAATTCTCGCCTCGAACACATCTTCTATTCCGATCATGAAACTTGGCACTGCGACATCTCGGCCAGAACAGGTCATTGGAATTCACTTTTTCAATCCGGTTCCGGTACTCCGGCTCGTAGAACTTGTTGAGAGTTTGATGACCTCGGAAGAGACGTCTCAACGGGCCGAATCATTTGCCGCGGACATCCTCACCAAGCGGGTAATTCGTTCGCAGGATCGCGCGGGTTTCGTCGTCAATGCGTTGCTTATTCCATATCTCTTGTCTGCAATCCGCATGATGGAATCCGGGTTTGCTTCCGCGGACGATATTGACATCGGCATGGTGGAGGGATGCAGCCACCCGATGGGACCACTGCGCCTCACCGATCTCATTGGGCTTGATACGACGCTCGCCGTTTCCGAAAGTCTCTACGAAGAGTTCAAAGAGCCGCTGTACGCACCACCTCCGCTGCTGTCCCGAATGGTCGATGCCGGGCTGCTCGGACGAAAGTCGGGGCGCGGCTTTTATGACTATCGACGCTGATGGCTGATGGCTGATCGCGTCGAGCGTCTTACCAATTTGCTGGCATTGTTACTTGAGACGCGCCGTCCGCTCACACTTCATGAGATTGCGTCTGAACTTGGTGGCCAGTACCCCGACGCTGGTCAAGCTCGCCGCGCAGCATTTGAGCGAGACAAGGCGTCTCTGCGAGACATCGGCATCATCATTTCGTCGGAAACCTTTGGGGGCGACCGAGCGGGGGAGATGGGATATTGGATCGATCGTTCAGGATTTGAGCTGCCTGAGATTGATCTCACCGAAGACGAAGTTCGGGCCCTGCAGGTCGCTCTGGCGGCAACCCGACCTGATTCAGCAATTGGTGAAGAAGCGTTGTGGAAGCTCGGAGGGGCCGGTGGTGGTGTCGGCGGGCCAGTCCGTATGCACCTCCCAGAATTACCTTCGTTGCCGGTCTTGCGTGCTGCGGTTGCGAATCGGCATCCCGTGCAGTTCGTCTACGCCGGTATGCCTCGTCAACTTGACCCGTGGGGGCTGTTACTACGCGATGGTTTTTGGTACGTGATCGGATTTGATCATGATCGAAACGACCGCCGCACATTTCGGGTCGATCGTTGTGACGGCGAGATCTCCGTCGATTCCTCTGTTCAGTTTGATCGGCCTGACGATGGGGTTTTGGCCGGGGCATTACCCACAAATCCGTTGTTGCTCGGTGACGAAGTGCCTCATGAGCGCGAGGCACTAGTCCACATCGCTCGCCGACGCGCGTGGCTAGTTGAACGCGAAGTTGGGCCTGAGCGAATACGAGATCGGCGAGACGATGGCTCAGTCGTCGTTGCACTGCCGTTTACTAACGAAGATGCCCTGAGATCATGGGTACTTGGATTTCTTGACGACGCGGAATTACTTGAGCCAAGCGATGTTCGGCAGCGACTGATCGAGTGGTTGGAGAGTGTCGCCTGATGGCTCAACGACCAGCAACAGATCGCCTTCGGCGTCTACTTATTGTTCTGCCGTGGTTGATGGAGCAGGGGGAGGTATCCGTCGAAGAAGCCGCGAAGAGATTCTCTATCGGTGTTGACGATCTCATTCGTGATCTTGAGTTGGTGTCGATGTGTGGACTGCCGCCATATGTCGATGAAATGATTGATGTATTCATCGATGAAGGAATGATTTTCGTTGGTATTCCGCGGCTCTTCACGCGCCCCCTGCGTCTCAGTGAGGTCGAGGCGTTTGAACTGCTCGCAGCGGGTAGAGCAGCGATGCAGTTGCCTGGCGCCGACCCTGATGGGTCACTTGCGCGCGGGTTGCAGAAAATTGCCGTTGGCCTTGGTGAGGATGACACTGGTCTACTCGTGATCAATCCGACGCCTTCGATGGTGAAAGAACTCACGCAGGCGATTGAGCATCGTCAGCGTGTTCGGGTTCGGTATCAGTCATCGTCTGATGTTGAGCCAGTTGCCCGTGAAGTGGAGCCCTTTGTTGCGTTTTCATCGCAGGGAAACTGGTATGTCCACGCCCATGATGTTCGGTCTGAAGGATTACGCACTTTTCGAGTTGATCGAATTGAGTCTCTCGACATCGTTGGAGACGCCGAGCATGTTGCGCCCTCGTCGATGCCCGAGCCGGGAACATGGTTTGCGGATGCCGATATTGAGCGGGTGACGCTTCGGGTGGGTCCGCGTGGAAGGTGGGTGTACGAGCGTTACCCGGTTGATGAGGTGTCAGTTTCAGATATCGATGGTTGGGTCACTGTGTGCTTGCCTGTGACATCTGAACAGTGGCTCGCCCGTTTGTTGCTGCGGCTTGGTGATTCGGTTGAAGTGGTTGAGCCGTCGGCATGGAGCGATGTGAGATCAAATGCCGCTGAAATCGTGTTGCGGCGCTATTCATAACGCTGATCACGAAGGAGCAGCGGCAGAATCTGTGCAGTCGCCATCGCATCATGATGGGCATCATGCGCCTGTGCAATTTTGATTCCATAGCGCTCGCAGATATCAGTTAATCGGTGAGATCGTCGCCGATCGGGGTCGAGTTGGCGGGAAAGTTGCAGGGTGCAGAGATGTCGCCCGGTAGGCAATTGCAGGTTGTGACGTTGGGCTGCAGTTGAGATGAATTTCCAATCGAACGCAAGGTTGTGAGCAACAATCTCGCGTGACTCAATCGTGGTGAACAGACGAGTAAGTACTCGGGCAACATTCGGGGCGAAGAGGAGTTTCCTACGAGGAATGTGATGGATGTGTTGGGCTCCGATCGGGTCCCAAGGGCGACGGAGCCGAACCATTGAGCTCCATGATGAGAGCTGTTGTAGGGCCAAATCATTTTCCGTGAGATTGCCGCAGATGACAGCGACCTGAAAGATGGGATCGCTTAAGCCGTCGAGTCCGCCGGTTTCTACGTCAATGATCGCAAAGCGGCGGACAGCGGAACTCACGTGGCCAGACTAGGCCAGAGGTGGTACGCGGTTTGCTATGCGTTACGGGCCCGGATGCCAATCGGAGCGGCAACGGTGTATCCAAGAAGATGGCGATCTTCTTCGTTCTCGCCAGCCCAAAAGCCATATTCGTGGTTTTCTCGGGCAAATTGCTTACAGGGCACTCGAACTGGGCATGCTGTACACAGCATGTTTGCACGTGCCTCACGACGCTCGCGTGCCTGCGGGCGCTCGGCCTTCTTTGCGAAGAACAATTCGAGACGACCTTTACACATTGCAAACTCTTGCCAAGCGACGTCGCGGGGGAGATCGTCGATTGGCTCAACAACGAAGGTTTCAGCAGCGCTCATATCCCATTTAACACTAAATGGTGCTCCCGTATTCCAAGAACGCCAAATTTTCTGAAATCGATGCGCTACAGCAGCTCAGCGGCAAGTGATGCAACACTCGATCGCTCACACGATTGGAGCGTGATATGCCCAAAGCATGGCTGCCCAGTGAATGCGTTTGTGAGCACCGCAAGCGCATTATTGGTTTCGCCCAGATAGGGCGCATCTATCTGGCTCGTATCGCCGGTGAACACAACTTTGGTTCCATCGCCGACCCTGGTGAGGATTGTTCTGAGGGTCGTGGGCTCTAGATTTTGTGCCTCATCGATCACGACCATCTGCTGCTGCAGTGAGCGGCCTCGCAGGAATGTCACTGATTCAAGTGACAGTTTTTGCCGTTGGGTGAGCTCGTCGATGAGTTGTCGAGCATCACCTGAAGACCGCCGATCGGTGAGCGCAACGACCGCATCATGTACGGCTGACATCCACGGGTCAAGCTTTTCGTCAAGTCCACCGGGCAGGAACCCGACATCGGCTCGGCCGACAGGTACAAGCGGTCGGTAAATGGCTACGCGCTCGTAGCGCTGTTCTTCAACTACCTGTTCGAGCGCTGCAGCAATAGCGAGGATGGTTTTTCCGGTACCTGCACGACCGTCTAAGGCAATGACTGAAACGTCTGGATCGAGCAGTAGGTCAATTGCGAATCGCTGTTCTTTGTTGCGAGGGTGCAGTCCCCATGGCTGTGGCGGCGCATGGGGGAGAAGGTGGAATTCGGTTCCGCGCCGGCGAGCAAGAGCTGATTGCGAACCCGCTCTAACCACTACGAATTCGTTCTCGCGGACAAGAGGTGGCTCGTCAACGCTGAAAGCAAGTTCGATACCCGTTGGGGTGTAGTCGGCTTGGTGCGTTGCCTCGTCGACGCCGACGACACCATCTCGGTACAGGTCATCAATGATCTGGGTATCTGTGTCGATGACGTGCCATCCGGTCTGCCGAATCTCGCGGGCGCCGCCCGTGGGTTGATGCTCAGTTGCCGATAGCCCGAGATGGGCAGCCTTTATTCGAAGAGCCGCGTCATTCGAGACCATCATCGTTGGTGCTTGTCGAGATTGACCGAGTGCTGCTCCGATGATGCGGTTGTCGGCCTTCGCAGGGTCGAGTCCGTGTTCGACGAGTGCTTCGCGTTGCACACCGTTGATCTCGATACGTAGCGATCCCTCGCCAAGTGGAACGGGAACGGCTAGCGAACCGCCGTGTCGTTGCCGTAACTCTTCGATTGTTCGTAGAGCAGTTCGAGCGGCACGACCGACGTCATCTGACCGACCTTTGAGCCCATCGAGTTCCTCAATCACGGTGAGAGGAATGACGACATCTGCATCTCCCATCGAGTGGAGGCACGCTGGGTCGGCAATGAGAACCGACGTATCGATAACGACACGAGTTGGAGTTACATCGCCAGGAGCCCCCTTTCCGATAACAGCATGATTGGCAGTTCCGGCAAGGTCAGTCACAGTCACCTCTGCTGAAGGCAGCACATTTGAGAGCGGATGGTTACGTACAGCAACGTCCCTGTTGTACCTCCCAAGGTGATGGTGATGGTGGATTTGAAGGGGTGATTCTTGTGGATAAGGCGCTGACGAATCAGCTACCTGCCGTTGCATCGTTGTGATGTAAGGCATAAAGATGAACATCATTTGCAAATGCAACAACATGATTAGTTGCACCGTTGTCATTTAGGTCGTTTCGATGGTGTTGTTCCTAGGTTTCTGGGTGCAATTAGATATTGAGTGCACCCATAGGTCTAGGGCCCGGAGGACAATCCTGTTCGCCGGCACCTTGAACAAAAGGACGATTATGACTAAGTCAGAACTCATCGACGCAGTGGCAAGCGCCGCCAACGTTTCAAAGGCAGACGCTGAGCGCACAATTGGTGCATTCTTCGACACTGTTGTCTCGAATGCAAAGAAGGGCGACAAGGTTGCATGGCCAGGCTTTGGTGCGTTCAGCGTCACTAAGCGCCCAGCTCGCACCGGCCGTAACCCTCGCACGGGTGAGCCAGTAAATATCAAGGCATCGAACGCAATGAAGTTCAGCGCCTCGTCAACATTGAAGTCAACACTTAACTAAGGAAAACGATCCTAAATGGCAGTAAAGAAGGCTCCGGCCAAGAAGGCAGCAGCTAAGAAGGCTCCAGCCAAGAAAGCAGCAGCGAAGAAGGTTGCGAAGAAGGCTCCAGCTAAGAAGGCAGCAGCGAAGAAGGTTGCGAAGAAGGCTCCAGCTAAGAAGGCAGCAGCGAAGAAGGTTGCGAAGAAGGCTCCAGCCAAGAGGGCAGCAGCGAAGAAGGTTGCTAAGAAGGCTCCAGCCAAGAAAGCAGCTAAGAAGCGCTAAGGCTCTTCAGCTCAATACGAATACAGAACTGGCGGGGTCAATGACCCCGCCAGTTTCGCGTCTGCTACAGATTGCTCATGAGGTGGAACGCCTCCGCCGCAGGCACCCCAAATGGCTCCCCGATGTCGGCGAGCCGCATTCTCATCCGGGTTCGAAACTCTTCTAGCCCTGCCTCATCAATTGCCTTCATTGTCGATTCAAATTGGCTGACATGACATTCCAGTGCACGAAGTTTGATATCGACCGAAGTGGTGATGTCCTCGATATGGTTCACCTCGTCGGCTTCCCACAGCAAGAGACGTTCCGGTCGATGGGGCGCTAATCCGTGCTCTGGATTGAAATGGGGGTCTCGTGCGGCGACGATCGCATCGCAGACAAGCCGCCCAGTTTCCCGATGATCTGGGTGAAGGCGATATCGCTTCCAAGGGTCGTGAGAAAGTACAACGTCAGGTTTGACCATTCGGATCACTCGGGCAACCTCTGATCGTCCATCGACATCGGCAATCAACTCGCCGTCAACACGTCCCAACCAATGCACATGATCGCTCCCTTGCCCTCCAAGCCGGGTGTGAGCGTCAATCTGTTCACCCCGTCGACGATCAACCAGAAGTTGAGTGTCTGCGCTCGCATCCCAGGTGCCCTTGGAGCCATCGGTCATCACGAAGTGATGGATCTCGCAACCAAGTTGCGCCCACTTTGCCAGAGTTCCACCACATCCAAACTCCACATCATCAGGATGGGCACCGATTGCAAGCGCAACGTTCGGCGCTTGGAGGTTGCTCGTTGACTTCACCTGCTGAGTTGAAAGCGGAGGCTGTCCTGGGTCATTGGCATTCATCGTGTGAGGTCCTTTAGTGCGTAGGAAGCAAGCGGGTGGGCAAGGTCGGTTGGTGTATCGAGGTCGAGGCCTAATTCGTGATGATGCACGATTCGGAGCGAATATCGGTTGGTTCTGGCAATCGCAGCGGCTTGGTGAAAGTGGCGTGCAAACGACTGCGACCCGTAGGTGAACTCAAAGTCGAGATGTGCCGGTAGCGACAGAACGTTGGTGCCGTCACGTTGATGGTCAGGCACGATCGTGATCCCTTCATGCTCGCAAATCCTCGACAAGGCACGAGGCTGAGGCACGTCAGAGTGGACGATGGTGAGTTGGGTTCTGTTATTTCGGACGGCCCATGAAAGTGCGGTACTCGCAGCGGCGTTGAGCCCAGAGGTGTCGGGGTGGATCACTTCGACCTGACGGCGCAGGGCCCATTGTTCAACCTCGGTGTCGTTGGTGACAACAACAACATGGAACGAGTCGATCGCATCTATGAGGTTGTCGGACACACAACGCGCAAGATTGCCTCGCTCCACCGCTGACAACGCTGAAGACATTCGTTCTTTGCCGCCCGCAAATGAGCGAATTGGCACTGCGATAGTGATCGCTCGATCCGCAGTTGACTCCGGCATGCTCACAGCGTAAGGCGAATTCAACGGTGTACGCCTGCTGAAGTTCCTGTTGACTGGGGGAGTGGACGTTCTCCGACAGTTTCTTGCTGACCCCGTGACGATCGGCGTAGCCGGAATGCCATGGTGGGGTGAGATCTCATCCGACGGGACGATTGCCGTATCCGACGATGACCGAACCCTTGGCTTCCACGTTGCAGCTGAAGATCGTTGGCATCATGGAGTAAGCGAACCGGGAGTTCGACAGTTACGCCGAGAAGGTGTCCCGGTCATCGAGACTCGAATGCGAGTGCCAAGTGGCGACATTGTGCAAACCGTCTTCGCCACCGCTCATCGGGGCGGGATAATCATCATTGACTTCTATAACGATTCTGCACTTCCGGTGGCAATTGGTATCGACCGGGGTGATGTGATCGTCGAGTCATCAGCAGCGGTTGGGGCAGTTGCGGGTGCTGACCTTGGTCCAGGCGCATTCTCGATCTCACTTGGCCATCACACAAACACTCGGGTTGCGCTCGTAGCGAGTGACGTAGTGGCCGATGCAACCTGGTTCGAAGGTGTCCCATCTGCTGATGCTGTGATTTCTGGTTGGAGGTTGATTGTTGATCGTGCTGGCCGGATGGAACTTCCCCCTGGTGTCTCGGGCTCGTCGGTGTCAGATGCGGTCGTTGCAGCCCGCTGTTCATGGTTGCTTGGTGACTTAGTCGATCCAGAACTTGATCCGGTGAGCGCTCTTATTGAGTGGGACGAACTTTGCCGCATGGGTGAACGGCCCGAACCACTTGTTGATGATGTTGCTCGGGCAGTTGAACTTGTGGCCCGTCGGCAACTACCGGGAGCAAGAATGGCGTTTAACGCTGCTGAAAGAATTCTCACGCAGGCGAATGAAGAGCGCGGTGCAAGCGATGTACGAGACATCAGTGCTCGATTGGTAGATCGCACTGATGCCCGAAGCGATTCTCTCGCAACGGCGGTGCGCACATTTGAAGAGCGCCTGGTAGCGCAGCACGGCTCAGTTACTGAAATCCTTTCCGGCGGGATGCCATCGGATTGGTCCTTGCAGCCCTTTGAGGTCTTTCATTTGTCCGCGTCCGCCACGGCATCGGTGTCGTACGCCGTGAGGTGGCATGGGCTTCGTCCTGCGATCGTGTGGGAAGTTGAGGGCGACGACGTCACTTTGTGTTCTCCATTGCTCGATGCCGATTGGTTGTCGAACGAATCGAAGGGCGAGACGTTGCTCGCTCACACGGCTGAACCCGCCGAGGTCGGTGAGACGTAAGATCGCTCTATGAGTACACCTCTTGATCTCAGCGCCCTTCGTCTGACGGAGTGGACGTCGTGTGGTGGCTGTGCGGCAAAGTGGGGAGCCTCACTGCTGTCTGATCTGGTAGCTGGCCTTCCGCAGTCGAATGATCCGTCACTCGTGGTCGGGCTCGCTCCGTTTGACGACGCAGCGGTCTACAGAGTGAGCGACGACGTGGCAATGGTGTCAACCACCGATTTTTTCCCTCCACTCGTTGACGATCCTGCAGATTTTGGAGCGATAGCTGCGGCGAATGCCTGTAGCGATGTTTTTGCGATGGGAGCTTCGGTTGTGATGGCCATCAATGTGGCTGCATTTCCCGAGGAGTTTCCAAAAGAAGCAATTGCTGCGATCTTCACTGCTGGGGCAGAAATTGTTGCCGAGGCTGGTGGAACTGTTGCTGGCGGTCACACCATTAGAAACCCTGAGCCGATTTATGGACTTGCTGTGCAGGGAGTCGTGCACCCAGACCGTATCCTTCGCAAGTCGGGTGCAAAACCAGGCGACGTCGTACTGCTCTCAAAGCCATTAGGAACGGGCCTTACGTTGGCGGCTGGCTCTGAGGGAGAAAAGTCAGCAGCAATCACCGGAATGAAGAACGTCAATCGACGCGCATCAGAACTGTTGGTGGCTGCAGGAAATTCAGTTCATGCCGTTACTGACGTGACCGGCTACGGCCTTGCAGGGCATGGTTGGGAGGTTGCGCAACGTTCTGGCGTTCGACTCATCGTCGACACCAGCGCACTCGAGATGTACCCGGGGGCACTTCGGATTGCCGAAGATGGTGTCCGCACAGGTGGCGACCCGCGTAACCGTGAATACGTCGATGGTCATGTCGAAATGACTGCCGATGATGCTCGCGTCGCAATTTGCTATGACCCTCAGACGTCAGGCGGTCTGTTGGCTGCTGTGGAACCTGATTTGGCTGACGATCTTGTTGGTCGCGGGTTCTGGCGCGTCGGTGAAGTAGAAGCCGGTGTTGCAGGCATTGTGCTTGCATGAGCGACCGACGCCCTTCCGACGGACCGGGTCTTCATCTTGAAAGACCGTTCCTCAACAAGGGACTTGTTGTCGCAGGGGTTGATGAAGTTGGAAAAGGCTCGTGGGCCGGGCCATTAGTGATCGGCGTTGCGGTGCTCGGCGCTCCGGCGACATCGGGCGACTTGCCCAATGGGATGCGTGATTCGAAAGCGCTCAGCGAACGGACACGCGAGCGGGTATTCGATGGAATTGCAGAGGCTTGCGCGCACTGGTCAACAGGGTGGGCTTCGGCGCAGGAGTGCGATGAGTTAGGCATGTCGGAGGCGCAACGCTTGGCATGCAGGCGCGCATTTGATGCGTTAGGGGTTTCCGTTGATGTTGCGATTGTGGATGGTCGCTGGGATTTTGTATCACCGGTCGTTGAAGAAGTCGTGATGCAGGTGAAAGCAGATCGCGAATGTGCGAGTGTCGCTGCTGCTTCGGTTCTTGCGAAGGTGACTCGTGATCGCCACATGCGTGAGCTTGCTGAACATCACTCTCATTGGGCGTTTGCGTCAAACAAGGGATACCCGTGCGCACAACATAGGGCAGGTCTGCACGCATGGGGCCCGTCAGTCGAGCATCGGACGTCATGGGCGTTTATGGACAATCAAGTGCCGTGGAGCGGCTCGGCTCGTCGTCATCGTCTCGGAGACCAGGGCTCACTGTTCAGTTTGCTGTAGCGCTCTCGCTGGTTCACCATTGCTGAAGAATCGCGTTCACGCTTGCGCTGTTTCCTGACAGTTAGCGCATGTTCCAACAATGTCGATGTTGTGTCGGTCGACGGTGAACTTTGATCCAATTGCTGCTTTTTCGAATGCCTCATCCATCAGATGCTCGATGTGAGTTGGCAACTCGACGTCGATGACGACGTCACAGGAATGGCAAACGAGGTGGTGGTGATGGTGGCCGGTGAGTTCTTCAGAGAGTTCCCACCTTCCGTATTCGCCATGGTGAACGAGGCGACGAACCACTCCCATTTCCTCTAGAACCGTCAGATTTCGGTACGCGGAACTTTGGGCGATGCCGTCACTGAACTCAAGAAGCTCAGGAAGGGTGCATGGCCCGGCCTGTGAAAGAGCATCTACAAGTTTCTGTCGCTTCTGGGTATACATCTGGCCAGCCTCATCGAGTTTTGTGGCGACGAGTTGGTGAAGACCAGAGTTGTCGAGGTTCATGCGAGTTCACCCCAGCTTGTTATTGAATCATCTCAGTGTGAGTGATCGTGATGGCTGTGGTCGTGATGATCGAGGTGACCAGACAGTTCTGTTGTGGGATGGTGATCAGAATCATGGTGGTGTTCATCGACAACCAGGGTGGCGGTTTGGTCACTGACCATCCTTCCACCAAATGCCTCAGCAAGCAGTGCTGGCGTTAACACTTCCTCAGGCGTTCCATCGGCAAGCACGCACCCCGCAAGAAGGACAACACGGTCTGCACAGCGTGCCTCGCCGAGGTGGTGGGTAGAGAACACAACGGCTGCACCTCGTGCTGCTTCGTCGGCGATGACGTGAAGAATGATTTCTTGACTGGGGAGATCAAGCCCAGTGATTGGTTCGTCGAGTAGGACGAGATCGGCCGACGAGGCAATCGCTCGGGCGACGATGACCCGTTGGCGTTCGCCGCCCGAGAGTTCACCGAATCGCCGAGATCGCAGGTGCGAAATATCGAGTCGCTCGGCTGCTGTATCGATAGCGCGGCGATCTTCCGACCGAAGACGGTGGAGGAGGCCTCGGTAGCGACCCATTCTCAGCACTTCATCAACTGACATTGGCATCCATGCATGGTGTGTTTGGTCTTGAGCAACGAACGCCACTTGTGGGGCGCCGCTCACGTTGCCATCGGTTGGCTCAAGAATTCCTGCTAGCACATGGAGAAGGGTGGTTTTGCCGCTGCCGTTAGCACCGACGAGAGCGAGTATCTCTCCTGACGAGATGCTTAGAGAGCATGGGGCAAGGCAGATCGTCGAGCGCCGATGCACACAGATATCTGAAATCGAAATCAAGGCCGGCTTGCCAGCTAGATGAGGTGAATAAGTTGCGTTGTTTATGGCAACACGTTACCATAATGAGAATGATTCTTACTCTTGACCAGTGTCGTCGTCGGTATCTCGCAGGTTTTGCCGCATCAGGTTTGTTTCTTGCAGCGTGCGGGGGAGGAGGCTCCGACTCAGCATTGTCAAACTTGACCGCCCTCGCCACCACCTCAATTTGGGCCGACGTCACTTCGAACGCTCTATGCGGGGCACCGGTCGAGAGCATTATCCCCTTGGGGGCAGACCCTCACTCGTGGGAGCCTTCGATTCGGGTGCCAGAAGATATTGCGGCCGCTGATCTTCTCGTCCGTAATGGACTCTTTTTAGAAGAGGGGCTTCTGGCAACCCTTGATGCGGTCGACGAAAGTGTCACCCCTGTGGTCTCCATAGCGACTCTTATCGCGTCTGGAGAAGAGGACGATCACGTGGATCATGACGATCATGACGATGAGGCTGACCATGCGGATCATGACGATGAGGCTGATCACGATGATCATGACGATGAGGCTGACCATGCGGATCATGACGATGAGGCTGATCACGATGATCATGACGACCATGCGGATCATGACGATGAGGCTGATCACGATGATCATGACGACCATGCGGATCATGACGATGAGGCTGATCACGATGATCACGACGACCACCACCATTCAGGCCCCGACCCTCACCTCTGGATGGATCCAACCTTTGTTGCTGAAGCCGCAACGTTGATCGCTGACGCAGCCGTCGAGGCGGGTTGGCCTGAAAGCGTGAAAGATTGCGCTGCCGACTACTCAGGTCAACTTGCAGCCCTCGACGAGGAAATTGCCTCACAAGTCTCGGTTGTTGATGCAGGTGATCGAGTGCTCGTGACGAACCATGACGCGTTTGGACGATTTGCCGAACGCTATGGATTCACAGTTCTCGGAACCATCCTGCCTTCGATGAGCACGCTGGCTGAGGCCAACCCTGCCGATCTAACGGCTCTTGCTGAAGAAATTCTTGCGGCAGGGGTAAGCACGATTTTCTACGACCTTCAATCGAGCAGCGTCGACGCCGAGTCTCTGGCAGAGCGTCTCGATGGAGTGGAAGTTGCTGCGCTCCTCACAGGCTCGCTTGTTGAAGACCCTGAAGTGGGGGCGGACTACATCACGATGATGCAGACAAATGTTCAGAGGATTCTCTCCGCAATCGGGGGCTGAACCCCCGCAGTAGCATGCAACCGATGGGCTGGTTGACGAATCCAATCGAATGGTGGATCAATCCGTTCATTGACAGCGCGATTATGCGAGATGCTCTTCTCGCGGGCCTTCTTACTGTGCTGGGAGCATCAATCGTCGGAACCTGGGTAGTGCTGAGAGGTCTCACATTTCTTGGTGATGCGTTGGCGCAAGGTGTGCTCCCGGGGATTGCAGTTGCATGGGCCTTAAGTGTTGACCCGCAGCTCGGCGCCTTAGTCGCTGCCCTTGCAATGGTCGCAGGGGTGAACATTATTCGCTCTTCTTCGCCATTACCTGACGATGTTTCTCTCGGAATTCTGTGCGTTGGCTTTCTAGCTCTTGCGGTCGTGCTGATGTCAGCCCGAGGTGGATTTGGTGATTTGAACCGCTTCCTCTTTGGCTCGATCACTGGTGTCGACCAGCAGGGGATAATTCGGTCAGCGATCTTCGCAGGTCTCACGATCGTGTTCGCAACGGTCGGTTACCGCGCGATGATCATGTCGACGTTTGACCCCGCACAAGCGAAAATCGCAGGATTCTCACCCCGGGCTGTCCATTTCGCCTTACTCGTGATGACCGCTCTCACCGTGGTGAATTCATTCGAAACTGTCGGGTCGCTGCTTGTCTTTGCGTTTCTCATCGCCCCTCCGACAACAGCATCGCTGTTGGTGAAAAGCGTTCCAAGAATTATTGGACTATCGGTTGTGCTAGGTGCCCTTGCCGCCATCATCGGGCTACTCATCAGCTATCACCATCGAACCGCCGCTGGTGCGACGATGGCACTTGTCAGCGTGATGCTGTTTTTCCTTGGCCTCATCAGCTACAACATCCGCATTCGCGCATTTTCGGCCTAGTACCGCCGATCGAGAGGGCCCAAGTGCGAGGTGACGTCGTCTGCCGAGACGTCAGCGCTTCGGAGCGATCTCACAGAAGGTGTGGAGCGTGCTTCGCCAGGTACTCTTCGACAGTTTTCGCTGATGGATTGACAAATCCGGTGTCGCCAATGACGACTGTTGGCACGGTTTCGTTTCCGTTTGCAAACTGCCGAACGACAGCCGCAGCATTCGGATCTGACCAGATGTCATGATCGATCGTGGTGATTCCTCGCTTGTCGAGACTGCGCCGCAACATTGAGCAGAATGGGCAACCTGGCCGCCAGTAGAAGTGAATTGCCTCAGACATGTGATTAGTCTTTGAACAAGTCTCGTAGCCGTTGAAGAGTGTTCACTATTGACTGTCGGTTTCTCGATGGATAATTCATCAATTCGAGAAACTTTGGAACTTTGGCTGTAGACCAATCGAACGATTCTGTGACGAGAGAGCCATCTCCGTCAGGTTCAATTTGGTAGCGCCAGCGGTGGCCGCCGATATGAGCCCATGCGATGAGTTTGTTGTTCTCAAACTCAACCACCGTGTTATTCATGCGATACGGGATGGGACCAAGTTTCATATTCATCCCAAACTTCGAACCCAACTCGACTGTCGTGCTGCCGCCGCGGCTCGATTGAACCATCCCCGAGCCATCGAAACGATGATGCTGAGAAGGGTCGCTGAGTAGCGCGAAGACATCAGCGGGCGCCGCCGGGACATGTATTGACTCAGAGACGCATTGATCATCGGTTGACATCGATGCGAGAGTACTTGCAGGATGGACGAAGCGCCCACTCCTGTGAGCGATCAGTCTGACCCGGCGAAGCGCTCAACATCGTGTGGATGACCCGCAACAACAATGTGATCGTGGGGTCCAAGGATGGTGTCGGCCTCGGCGTAGGTGAACTTGCCACCTTCAGGCTGGATGCACACGACCGTGACCTTGAACTCTCCTCGAATACCAGCATCGCCGAGAGTCTTCCCTGCGACATGCGTTGGCACCATCATCTGGCTAATCACAAATTCGTTGTCGGGATCGATCGGGGTTCCGACTTCGTCCGCGGCATTGAGCCTGACAAATTCTTCGAGCTTTCCGGTGACAAGGTGAGCAACGCGTTCACCCATCTCTGCCTCGGGATACACGACGTGGTGTGCGCCAACTTGCGTCAAGATTCGGCCGTGATCTGAGGTAATTGCCTTCGCCCAAATGTTCTTCACCTCAAGTTCGACAAGCAGTGCAGTTGTGAGAACACTGGCTTCGATGCCGCTACCAATACACACGGCAACGGTGAGCGCCTCATGAACTCCGAGTGCTCGCAGCGCACGTTCACTTGTCGTATCGGCCTCAGCAACTTCGGTGAGTTGTCCCTTGTGCTCGTCAACTCGGCCGGCATCTTGATCAATACCGAGCACCGGGTGTCCCAATCGCATGAGCTCATTTGCGAGGGCGCTCCCAAAGCGGCCCAGACCGATCACAACGATCTCTCCAGAGTGCTCAAAGCGGTTGCTACGCATGCCATCGAGCATGCTCTGCATGTTGCGTGTAATTCTTTCAGCCAATGATCGGTCTCTCCTCGGGATAACGATAGGGCAGGTCTCGATTTTTTAGTGCGATAGCGGTCACGAAGGTCATCGGGCCGATTCGCCCAGCGAGCATGACGATGACGAGTAGCGCTCGCGAAATGCCGTTGAGTTCTCCGGTGAGTCCGGTTGATAATCCAACAGTACCGAATGCGGATGTTGCTTCGAACAGCGCCGGAGTAAGCGTAACGTCCATCGTTCCGACGAGCACGAGTGCGGTTCCAACGACCAGTCCAACCGAGAGCAATGCAATAGTGATTGCTTGTCGGACAACCCCGTGGCTGAGTCGCCTGCCGAAGACATTCACGTCATTGCGCCCCCGAACCTCGGCCCAAATGACGAATGCAAGCACAGCAAATGTGGTGACCTTGATACCGCCACTTGTGGAAGCTGGGCCAGCGCCAATGAACATCAGTGTGGTGACAAACAACAGCGTTGGCTCTTGAAGACCACCGATATCGATGGTGCTGAAGCCGGCAGTTCGAGGGGTTGTGCCCTGGAACCACGAAGCCAGAATTCGTTCACCGACGTCGAGTGAGCCGAGGGTCAACGGGTTCCTCCATTCAAGGACTGCGAAGGTGAGAGGCCCAACGACAACAAGGGCGATGGTTGCTGTCACCGTGATCTTTGCGTGCAGGCTCCATCGTTTTGGATCGATTCGGGCCAGGCCCCACCGATTCGAACGCTGACCTACAGGGCCTGTGCCGCGAACCTGTCGTAACACTTCGATGATGATCGGAAATCCGAAGCCACCGAGTATGAATGCCAGTGACAGCGGTATCAACAAGTACGGGTCCCCGTGGAACTGTTCGAGTGAGTCGGAGTACAGCGAGATACCTGCGTTATTGAATGCTGAGATTGAGTGGAACAAGCCGGAGTACAGCGATCGGGTAACACTCTCGTAACCGCCGAGCCACAGCCGCAAAAAAAGAATGAACCCGAGGGTGATCTCAACTAACAGGGTGATCTCTGCAACACGTCGAAGAATGCCGCGCAAATCGACCTCGGCGAGCACACCGTTGTCAAGGGTTCCAAATTCAGCAGCTGCGAGTTTGCGTTGGCTGAGCCCCATTCGATGCGAGGCGACGACACTCAGAATCGCCCCAAGAGCCATGATCCCGAATCCACCAACCTGAATCAGCAGCAAAATGATGAGCTCGCCAAAGGCACTAAATCCAGCGATGTCGAGCGTGGCGAGACCGGTCACGGTCGTTGCTGAGGTCGATGTAAAGAGCGAATCGAGAACTGGCGGCTGTGGACCATCGAATGCGGCAGGAATTCGAAGGAGAATGGTGCCAATCACAATGAGTGACGCGAATGCAGTGAGCACCAGCCGAGCAGGATTCTCGGTGGCGCGTAGAAGTCGCCATTTGGGCACAGCATCACGTTATCCCCGATTGGGTGTTGGTGATGTGCCTTCGATCTCCGCCTGTAGAGGTTTCTTCGATGGGCAAGGTTGTGGGGGCCTCACTGCGATAGTTTGAGTCGTGTATGGGACAACTTGTTGGCGTCACAGAAAAGGCAACGAACCAGCCGGGAATATTGCGGTTTGAACTCAATCGAACCTTGTCGGGTCAGGGCCATGAACGGTTCAGTACGGCACAAGAAGCGCGCGGCGAACGCCCAAGTTCGGTATTGGCCCGGCGGCTGATTGATCACGGTGGCGTCGATGCCGTTCACGTCTTTTCAAACATCGTGACGGTCGAGCTTGCGCGAGGAAGCACTGGCGAGGGCCTCGCTGACATCGTTTCGAATCTTTATCAGTACTGGTTGCCCGGCGTTGAGCCACCTTCGTTCGAAGATCTGCAACCTGAAGAGGCTGCCGCCCCAGCTGCAACCGGAGATGGCGGAGAAGAACTTTCTGCAGCGGCACAACGCGTTCCGGCTCACCTCCTTGAGCGAAGCAAGGCCGCCAAAGAGCGCTGGGCGGCAAAAAGCGGTTGACCTCAAAGCCCCGCACAGTCACGCAGGGTCGCAAAAAAATTTCTAACGTCATCTTCTGTGGGGAAAGATGTGACATTGCATGAGGCTGCTGAGCGCCTCGGCGTACACTATATGACGGCATACCGATACGTCCGTCAAGGACAATTGCCTGCCTTGCGAAACTCCGCCGGGTGGCGTGTGGCGCTCAAAGACCTCGACCAATTTTCTCGCCGAGAAGAGCCAGCACGCGGTGAGCCGGCCCGAAGTGGTTCACGTCGACAAGCCCCCTGGGCTTCACGACTTGAAGCTCGCCTCATCGCAGGCGATGTTGAAGGGGCGTGGGGTGTTATCGAGTCTGCAATGGCTGCAGGTTCATCGGTTGACCGTGTGTATACCGAATACATCGCTAGCGCAATGGAGTCGATTGGCGCACGATGGGCAGCCGGCGAACTTGCCGTTGCTGATGAACATCGCGCAACTGTTGTCGTCCAACGTCTCCTAGGGCGCTTGGGTCCACAACTGAACCGTCGCGGACGCTCGCGCGGGACGGTGGTCGTTGGTTCGCCATCTGGAGAGCAGCACTCGATTCCGAGTGCAGTGCTTGCCGACCTCGTTCGTGCTGACGGGTGGTCGGTCATCGACTTGGGCGCTGATTGTCCCGCCAGTTCGTTTATTCAAGTGGTCGAAGAGTCAGATGCGGTTGCGGTTCTGCTGTCGGTCTCACATGAGGATTCAATGCCGGCTGCGGTGGCGGTCACAGCAGAACTCGGCAAGGTTCTTCCCGAAGTCCTTGTCGTGACGGGGGGGCGAGCCGTGATGCAGGCCACAGAGCCCAATCTTGGTGATGGCTTAGTATTGAGCCGAGATATCAAGCAAGTGCTCGACATGGTTCGTCAACATGCGATTCGCAGTCGAACGGCCTAACGACAGCTAACTCTGGTTTCGCAAATTCCAAATGGCACCTTCGGCGGTGTCTTTCACTTCAATTTCTGCGGCATCGAGGCGGTCGCGGATGAGATCTGAAAGATCAAATCTCTTTTCCCCTTTTGCAAGTGCTCGAATCTCCAGCAGAGCCTCGACTAGAGGTGCTCGAACCAGTGTTGGGTCGCCAAGACCCTTTACTGCTGCGTCACCGAGGCGAGTGATCATTGATCGAAGAGTTGAGCGCGCTCGGTCAGCCTCATCACTTTGCAACGTGTCAGCTGACCACGCAGTAATTGCGTCTTCAAGGGCGAGTACTGCTCCGAGTGCTTGATCGGCATCTGCGTTGGCCATCGCCTCGTCGAAGTCTCGAATGCAGCGGTCAGTTGTGGCTCCTAAGGAGATATCTGCTGGTGGGTCGTTCGACGGCGCGGCGGTCGATGTTGCCGCAGCAGTGGTAATTCCTTTGGCTGCGGAGGTTGCATCGTTTTCAGGGTTTGCAAGGAAGGTAATGTCGATGGTGGTTCCGGAATTGAATGTTCTTGACTCGCCGTTAATGCGAACGGTGAGCATGCCATTTCCCACCACTTCGGCGGAACCTTCATCGAGGTTGAAGATGACTCCAGTGTGCTCGTCAATTCCGAGGACGTAGTGATCGGCTGGGAGCTCTTGTTCCATGAGCTGGAGTCGACGTTCGCCGAGATAGCAGAACCTTGTGTCGTGGTGCCCACCTTCGGCGTTGTCGTAATGGGGGATGACCACGGCATTAATGCCGATCTTGCCAAGCACGTTGAGGCCATCCAGCCAGTGCGGATCATGACCACATTTATAAATCTCGTAGACAGGAACAGTTTTGGCGCCAATGGTGAGCGCTGCTGCGGAAGCAAAGACGATGATCCCACCGTGTTCAAGCTTGTTAGAAATAATCGTGGGCACGTCGGTTTGTGCCCATTCACGGAGCGCATAGGTCGGTGAGCCCGGGCCGGCAAAGAGGTAGTCGCTGGTCCGGAGGAGTTCGAGCCCTCGTTCGCGTGCCACTGGGTCTGCCGTCTGTAATGAGGTCAGGCCACTCACTCGAAGATTGACGTCAACAGATTCGGAGAAGTAGTTGACAGCCCGCTCGGCTAGTTCTGAAGCGTTTTCTTGAAACCCGTACGGGGTGTCGAGTAGGGCGGCATTCACCATTGAACGAACTGTTGCGGGGCCGTTGGCTAGTGATGCTGCGAGACGGCGGTGAGTGCTGACCATGGTTGGAGCGGTTTCCCCGGAGCCCATCAATGTGAGGATCCGAGGTAGTGCAGGAAGATTGGCGCTCACTCCTACAGTCTGCCCGGAAGGGGTGGTTTGGGGGAAGCCGACTTCGAAACTTGACGTATCTGCCGACAAATAATAATCGAACACCTGTTCGATACAGTGGCCTTGATGTCTATTGCTCTTGAATCTGCTCATCTCCGTTCTGCTTCATCGCTGACGAAATCTGACAGTGCATTACCGCTGTCAGAGATGTATGCAGAGGTATTGCCTGCCGGGCTTTTACGTGGGCAAGTGGTGACCTGTCGTGGGCCAGCTGCATATTCAATTGGGCTTGGTTTGGTTGCAAGAGCGGTTGCGGTTGGGTCATGGCTTGCAATGGTCGATCTCGACCAGTTCTCTCCTGAGGCACTTGTCGAATTTGATATCCCCTTGCATCGAGTGGTTGGTGTGTCGGCTGGTGATGATCTAGCGAATGTGTTGTCAGCGGTATTCGACGGATTCGATGCCGTCATGATTCCCGCTTCTCGTTATCGCGGAGCCTTGGCTCGTCGGATTGCACAACGTATTCGGGCAAAAGGTGTAGCTCTTGTCGTTATTGATGACAACAGCGAGATACGAGTAGACGACACGGCATCTCTTGGTGACATTGAACTTGCTGGCACCGATATTCGTTGGGAAGGAATTGGCTGGGGTGCAGGCCGACTTCTTGCTCGATATCTCACTGTCACATCAACGGGTCGCCGTTCTCCTCGGCCACTGCAATCAGAGATGCAGTTGCCACCCGAAAATGATGTTTATGGGGAGTGGTCTCATGATGATCAAACAAACGGAGTGGTCGACGAACTAATCGATCGATCTCCCGATAGCGAGGAACTGCGATGGCGGCTTCGGGTGGTGTGAGTTCATCGGTGCCGCGGGTGCTGACGTTGTGGTGTCCGGAGTGGCCAGCATATGTAGTTCCACCAGTGCAAGAGCCGCTCATTGTTCTCGACCAACATCGAGTGATCGCGGCCTGCCCCAGGGCCCGCCATGCTGGCGTTCGTACTGGAGACCGTCGCCGAACAGCGTTGCGCGCCTGTCCAAACGCAACAGTCGTGCCACGCGATTACTCAGCTGAGGTACAGGCATTTGAGCGGGTGGTGTCAGCGGTGGCTGAGATCATTCCTCTTGTCGAATTATTGGAACCCGGCAGTTTGTGTCTAGATATGCGTGGACCAACTCGGTATTTCGGGGGTGAACGTTTTGTTGTCGATCATGTGCGATCGGTTGTCGAGAACCAATTAGGAGCAGAAGTTCCCATCGGTATTGGAATTGCAGATGGTCGGGCTGCATCGGCGATAGCCGCTCGCCGTTCGGGGGCGGTTCACCGGCCTGTGATTGTTGAGCCGGGGCGAACCGCTGCAGCATTCACCACGATGAGTTTGCGTTGGCTGCATGCCATTGGCGAAATGTCAATTGAGCTTGTTGAGCTTCTTGATCGACTTGGTATCCGGGCGGTTGGTGATCTCGCTGCTCTCAATGAACGAGATGTACTTACTCGTTTTGGTCTGCCAGGGGTGCGGGCATATCGAGTTGCGACAGGTGCTGATGAACAGCCGCTTTCATCTGTGGCTCCATCGCAACTACCAGAACGCGAACGCCGTTTTGAAGAACCAGTTCTTTCGGTCACTCCAGTGGTGTTTAGCGCTCGTGAACTTGCGGCAGAGCTTGTTCAGGAACTGGCGATGGAAGGTCTCGTATGTACTCGAATAACAGTGGCTGCCGAAACCGAACACTCTGAGCGTACTGAGCGGCACTGGTACCGATCAGAAGGGTTTACGGCCGCTGCGATGATCGATCGTGTGCGATGGCAGCTTGATGCATGGATCAACGAATCATCCGCAGTGAGCGCAGGAGTAATTGTTCTTCGGATTTCGGTCACTGCGGTACGACCTGATGATGGTGTGCAACAGGGGTTCTGGGGTGGAGCAAGTGAAGCCGATGGTCGCGCAGCTCGGGCGGTTGCTCGTTTGGTGACGTTGTGTGGTCCAGAAGGCGTTCGAGTTCCAATGCCTATTGGCGGCCGTCTGCCAGAAGATCGTTATGGGTGGGTCTCAACCACGGTTGTCGACACCGATCATCACGTCGAGGCACTTGCTCCGTGGCCCGGGTCGGTTGTTCGCCCGGCCCCAGTGATCGTGCCAACAGACGAAATTATGGTCGAAGTATTGAATGATCGGGGTGAGTCAGTTGGTGTGAGCGGCCGAGGCGAAATGACGTCAGATCCGGTTTGTGTTGTGATTGGAGGTCAGTCTTGTCGCGTGGTGGCATGGGCTGGTCCGTGGCCACTCATTGAGAGATGGTGGGACGATCGCCGCCGTCGCCGGCTCGCAAGACTTCAAGTCGTGCTCGAAGATGGCAGTGCGCATTTGCTTGCTGTCGAGCGTCAACGGTGGCACCTCATGGGTACACACAGTTAACGAGCGGTACGGTACCCGAGATGTCACAAGCGCTCATCGATCAAGTGCTCGCAGCAGTGAATGCGCATCCGGTTGCAGATACTGATGAAGAGCGATCAGTCGCAACATTGATCGCAGAAGTCGACCGTATTCGGCGTGCTGGCGGCAACCCCTTTGATGAGCGGAGTGATCTGGTGCACATCACTGGTTCAGCGATTGTGATCGGGCCTCGTGGAACGGTGTTGCTCAAACATAAACGTCTCGGCATGTGGCTTCAGCCAGGTGGCCATGTTGACCCAGGTGAATCTCCGTGGGATGCGGCACTTCGTGAGGCTCGTGAAGAAACCGGCATTGATGTGCGTTTTACGAATGACCCGCCTCGACTTGTTCATGTTGATGCCCATCAAGGGGGGAGGGGACACACTCATCTCGATCTCCGATATTTGCTCGATGGGGGAGACGCCGACCCTGCCCCACCATCTGATGAGAGCCAACGCGTCGAATGGTTCGGTTGGGTTGCAGCAGTGAAGCGTGCTGGTGACGAACGACTTGCTGCGCTACTTGCCCGCTTAGGGCAAGAGTTCTCTAGCGAGGTCTGATACGCCATTTGCAAGTATCGAACATATGTTCGATACTTGATGTTGTGGGATTCACAAACCCTCAGTGGACATGGAACGAACTTGAAGCCCGATTATCGGGTCGAGCATTACAACGGGGTCGTGATGGGCGCGCCCCTGGAAGTCCTGCATGGAACGCCGGTGGTGATGCTCCAGCCTGGAGCCGACAACGTCAACCTTTTGAGCCACCATCTGATCAGGCATCACCAAGAGGAATTCGAATTCCTTATGCCGAGCTACATGCTCGATCTCACTTTTCATTCTTAGAAGGTGCGAGTCACCCCGAAGCACTTGCTGTTGAAGCTGCTCGGCTTGGTCTCGATGCTCTCGGTTTGTGCGATCGAGACGGGTTGTACGGCATCATTCGATTTGCTGAGGCGGCACGGTCATTGCACCTTCCAACGGTCATTGGCACAGAGCTCACGTTGTCGAACGACACAAATCGCGAACATGGGAATCGCATCGTTGTCCTCGCTGATGGCCCATCGGGTTACTGCAGTCTTTCTCGGGCACTTTCTCTTGGGCTTCTCGCCGGTTCAAAAGGGGCTCCTCGCCATGACCTCGATGTCGTAGCGGAGCATGTCAAAGGGATGTCGTGGGTGCTGACCGGAGACAACACTGGCGTTGTTCCAGCAACCTTGTGCATGCAAGGGCCGCGAGCAGCTCGTCGTGAACTCGATCGTCTGATTGATCTATTTGGTCGTGACCGTGTTGTTGTCGAACTCTGGGATCACGGTGACCCTCTTGATCATCATCGCAATGATGCAATGGTTGAGATCGCTTACCGTTCGGGGGTCGAGTGTGTTGCTGCAAATGCGGTGACACATGCAACGACTGCGGATGCTGATCTGGCGATGGCGGTAGCGGCTATCGGTAAGCGTTCAGGGCTGCATGGTGTTGAAGAGCAGTTGTTCGCTCATGGTGCCGCATATTTGCGATCTGGTGTCGAACAAGCCCGACGGTTTCAGCGTTACCCGGGAGTCGTGGAACGTACCGTCGATATTGCTTTGTCGGCAGCGTTCGATGTGTCACTTGTTGCACCGTCGTTACCCCCGTACCCGTGCCCTGATGGGTTAGATGAAATGGGGCTACTTCGTCGTGCCGCATATGAGGGTGCGCATTATCGCTATGGCGAACGACCGCCAGCGATGGAAGATATGACGTTGCGGTCGCGAGCTTGGCAGACAATTGATCGCGAGCTTGCTCTCATTGACCAACTGGGATTTGCTGGCTACTTCCTTGTCGTGTGGGACATCGTGAAGTTTTGTCGTGAACATGACATCTACTGTCAGGGTCGTGGGAGCGCAGCAAACTCGGCGGTGTGTTATGCCCTTGGTATCACTGCTGCCGATGCGGTTTCCCTTGGCCTGCTATTTGAACGGTTCCTCTCACCCCATCGTGACGGACCCCCCGACATTGATCTTGATATTGAGTCGGGTCGACGAGAAGAAGTCATCCAATACGTCTATGCGCGTTATGGACGTCACCACACGGCACAGGTAGCGAATGTCATTACCTACCGGTCTCGATCGGCTGTGCGTGATGCCGCCCGAGCTCTTGGTCACGACCCTGGTCGCCAAGATGCCTGGTCGCGTCGAGTTGACGGGTGGGGTCGTGTGCTCAAAACAGCTGACCAGGGCGAATCTGGTATTCCTGATGACGTGCTGCAACTTGCACATCGGCTTGAAGATGCTCCACGACATCTTGGGGTCCATTCAGGCGGAATGGTGATTTGTGACCGACCAGTTATCGAGGTGTGTCCGGTTGAGTGGGCGAGGGCAGAGGGAAGGTCGGTGCTGCAGTGGGATAAAGATGACTGTGCAGCTGCTGGTCTGGTGAAGTTTGACTTGTTGGGGCTAGGGATGTTGTCAGCGTTGCATCTTGCTGTTGATTTGATCGCTGATCACTGTGGATACTCCGTCGATCTTGCGACTATTCCGCAAGAAGATGAGGTATATGCGATGTTGTGTCGCGCTGACACGGTGGGGGTTTTTCAGGTTGAGTCTCGAGCTCAGATGGCGACATTGCCTCGTTTGAAACCTCGACGGTTTTATGACCTTGTTGTTGAAGTTGCGTTGATTCGCCCGGGTCCTATTCAAGGCGGGTCGGTTCATCCATACATTCGGCGTCGAAATGGTCTTGAACCGGTGACCTATTTGCATCCGCTCTTAGAGAACTCGTTAGGAAAGACGCTCGGGGTTCCACTCTTTCAGGAGCAACTCATGCAGATGGCAATTGATGTTGCCGGGTTCAGCGCAGCCGAGGCTGATGAGCTTCGACAAGCAATGGGGTCAAAGCGTTCAGCAGCACGAATGGAGCGCTTACGCGAGCGGTTCTACCGGGGCATGGCCGAGCGCGGCATTACTGGCGATATTGCTGATGAGATCTATACAAAGATGAAAGCGTTTGCGAATTACGGATTCCCCGAGTCGCACTCGGTGTCGTTTGCGTATCTCGTCTACGCCTCGGCGTGGATCAAATATCACGAGCCTGCGGCGTTCTGCGCAGCATTGTTGAACGCCCAGCCAATGGGGTTCTGGTCACCCCATACCCTCATCCGTGATGCGCGTCGTCATGGTGTGGTGGTGAGAGGGGTTGACCTCGGAGTCTCAGCTGAAGGAGCCACGCTTGAAGACGGTGGGAGCGTCATCCGGCTTGGGCTTGCGTCTGTGCGCGGACTCGGCAGAGATCTTGCTGGTCAGATTGTTGAGCAACGACAACGAAAGATGTTCGATTCGCTAGAAGACCTTGTCCGAAGAGTTCCTCACATCACAGTTGCGCATCTTGAAGCGTTAGCAACCGCCGGGGCATTTGAAGAATCACTGGGGCTCAATCGACGTGAAGCTCTTTGGCTTGCTGGATCAGCTGCTCAAGCCCGGTCGGGCACCATTCCGGGGATAGCCGCACAGATCACTGCTCCTCGTTTGCCAGGAATGACTCCTGTTGAAGAAGCAGTTGCTGACCTGTGGTCGACTGGTATTTCTGCTGACGGACACCCAACGGCGTTTTTGCGCACAGAACTCTCTGCTCTTGGGGTAGTGACATCTGAGGATCTGCAGACTCATGAAACCGATCGAACAGTGGTGGTTGCGGGGGTGGTCACCCATCGCCAGCGTCCAATGACTGCTCGCGGTACAACATTCATCAATCTTGAAGATGAAACAGGGCTCATCAATGTGATTGTGTCGGCGGGATGCTGGAAACGTTTTCGTACCGAATCTCAGGCCCCTGCGTTGGTGGTGCGTGGTCGTTTGGAGCGCTCGGAGGGTGTTGTCAACATCATTGCTGAGCATCTGCAGCCACTTGCCGCTCCCGGTCGGTCTATCAGTCGAAATTTCCGTTGAGAGCGTCACTACTTCGCTCACCGTTAACCTGATCGAATGGCTCGTGTTGTCGATCTTCCAACTGCATCGCTGTCAGTTGTAATGCCTTGTTATAACGAGGTAGCAACGATTGAAACCTGTCTCACCGCAGTGTTAGAGCAGGATCTGGTCGGCGAGGTCATCATCGTCGACGACGGCTCAACAGATGGCACCCGTGAGATTCTTGCTGGCTTGAGTGATAATCGGGTTCGAGTGCTGCTACAGCCCCACAACCAAGGAAAGGGATCAGCCCTACGTGCAGGGTTTGCCGCAGCGACCTTGCCGTATGTGATTGTCCAAGATGCTGATCTCGAGTACGACCCAAGTGAATTTCCAAAAGTGGTTGGCCCGCTCGTTGATGGCGATGCTGACGTGGTGTATGGCAGCCGATTTGCTGGCGGAGAGGCGCACAGGGTGCTCTTTTTTTGGCATTCGATGGGGAATAAATTGCTCACCCTGGTGTCAAACATGTTCACCGATCTCAACTTGACCGATATGGAAACCTGCTACAAAGCATTCCGTCGTGAAGTCATTCAGTCGATCGAGATTGAGGAGGATCGCTTTGGGTTTGAGCCTGAAGTCACCGCGAAGGTTGCTGCCGCAAATTGGCGGATATTCGAAGTTGGTATTTCCTACAACGGTCGGACATATGACGAGGGCAAGAAAATCGGTTGGCGTGATGGTGTTCGAGCATTTTGGTGCATCGTCCGTTACTCGCCGAGCGGCCAGCGTTACCTCCGCTCATTCTGAGACTCGATGTTTGGTTCAGACCGGTTGAGATCGCGAAACCGGACACGTTCAGCAATCATTTGACGACCGCCACCGGTGTGTGCTGAGCACGTTGGCGCCGCGGTCACGGTGACAAGAGTGGTCACCGACGATTGACATGAAGGGCAAGTCCAGCGAAAGGGTGGCCGCTGGCCAATGCCCGTTACAGATGCGCGCGGTTGACCTTTAGTGGAACGTGTTGGCGTTGTCATGGCGACATATATCAAGCACATCGCAATGGCATTTGCAAGGCTGATCCATGTGTACTCAGACCCACCCCGTAGGGGTGAAAATTTCAGAAATTATTCGTTTGGGGTGTCGCGCAGTCCGTCATTGAAGATCTTGAACATGTCGTAGACCTCTTTGCATTGTTGACAGACTGGCAACTGTTTTGGGTCGCGAGAAGGAACCCACACGAACCCACAGAGCGCTTCCAACGGAGTGCCTTCAATCCGCGCTTGCAAGACCTTTGCGGCAGCGGATTCGCCTGGCTCAACTTTGACGATGTGGGCACTTGTTGGCTCATCGGTTTCTGGTGTGACATCGGTTTCGGGGATGGTGGTTGCGGGCAGTGTTTCCAGATTTGTCATGGTCAAGTCACCCCAGCAGTTCTTCGCAGATACCAATCCAGAAGTCGGTGGCGAGACCCAGACTCTCGACATCGATACGTTCATTGTGGCCGTGGAAACGGTTACCGAAGGTCGCCATGTCCATTGACGGAGAGAACAACCCTGCTCCGTATCCGACCCGGCCTCGCTGACGGTAAAACCGGGCGTCGGTGCCTCCAACGACAAGGCCAGGGAGCAACTCTGCGCCTGGATACGCGATCTGCGTTTGGTGTGCGATCACGTCCCATAATGCGGTGTCGATTGGAGATTGGGTTCCTTCTGCTTGCTGTTCGGCATCACAGATCTCAACATGTGGAGCAAGGTCGCCGAGGGCCTCGGTGATCATGGCGAGCACGTCTTCTTCAGTGGTGCCGGGAAGCGTCCGGATATCGACGACAAGGTCAACAACGTCAGGAATGACGTTTGTTTTCTGCGACTCGACGGGGTGGATCACATTTGGTGAAATCGTCGTGTGAGTCAGCGCATGGCACGCTCTCGCAGCGCTGACCGGCATTGCTGAAAGCGCATCCCAGACTTTGCCTGGGTCAAGCAGCACAGCTTTCTGCTCGTCAGAAATGTGCATTGCCCCAACTTGGCCCCGCCAGATATCGGTGATCTGAGTTGCAGGCCGGAACGATGCCAGCCGGCGAACGGCTTCAGCCGCTTTCACGAGAGCGTTATCGCTGCCCCAAGGCATCGATCCATGGCCTGGTGTTCCCCTGACGCGGAGCTTTCGCCAAGCAATGCCTTTCTCGCCGACATTGATTGTGACCTTTCGGTGGCCTTCATGGTCGACACTCGACCATCCTCCGAGTTCGGTGAGTACGTAATCGGCATCGATGACATCAGCGTGATGTTCAAACATCCACTCGGCTCCCCAGGTGCCGCCAGCTTCTTCGTCGGCGACGCCAAAGTAAATGAGATCACCTGATGGAGTGAATCCTGAATTCGCAAGGTGCCGGAAGGCGACTGCCATCGATGAGGTGAGATTCAGCATGTCGATGGCACCACGACCCCACACTTCGCCGTTGATGAGTTCGCCACCAAATGGATCGTTGTCCCATCCGTCTGGGCTGACAGGCACCACGTCTGTGTGGCCCATGAGACAAAGTTTTGGAGCATTCGGGTCGCGGCCTTCGATGCGTGCCACGATCGACGATCTGCCGGGGCGTGATTCAAACCGTTCGACGTCGAGACCTGTTCCTTCAAGAACGTTCGTCAAGAGATCGGCGTTTCTCACTTCTTCGCCCGAATCAGGGGTCCCATCGTTGACACACGCGTTCCTGATCATTGCTTGCAGCAATTCGGTGGTTTCGCCGGTCAATTGTTGGCTCATGTTGCAACCTTAGGTGGTTGGTTGAGTGGATGTGGTTGTTGAACAGTCACATGAAATGTCGTGAGAATGAGGCGCGATTCGCGCTGCTGCGCTACGCTGATGTTGTGTTCTCAGCAGCCGTTGCACCGCTTGCCCCAGTGGCCGCAGTAATTGCGGCTATTGCCGCGGCAGCCGCGCGAATTCCCGCCGCCGTTCCCGTACGGGTTCGGAGCCGGCGGGGACACCGGTTGATTCGCTGAAATCACAACTCCCGCCAGCTCCGCCCCAACCGGCTGTGAGCGGCCGGCTGGGGTTCCACATACGAGGATCCCAACATCATGAATCTGCAAGCCGAAACATCGCATGACAAGGCGCCGACGCCCCGACGAACGCGCCCGACCACGGGCTACGCGCTTTCACTGGTCGTTACTGGAGATGCAGTCGATGGTGCACAGATCTCAGCGGCAATCGCTGAAATCGGCGCCGAAGTCCGTTCGTCGGCACCAATTGATGGTGGACTCGAAGTATTTGTTGCATGTTCAGGAATGGCGCAGCAATCCGAAGTGCTCGAGATGCTTGGCAACCTGAGTGGTGTTGATAGCGTCTGCTCCTCGGACACCACGTTCGATCTTCACGTTGGCGGCAAGATCGTTGTCTCTCCTCGAACAGCTCTCGTGGGACCAGACGAATTAGCAATGGCTTACACCCCGGGTGTTGGTCGTGTTTCGACTCATATCGCGCAAGAGCCGTCGTCTGTGTGGCGATTTACTGGCCGTTCGAATGCAGTAGCGGTGTTGTCAAATGGAACCGCAGTGCTTGGCTTGGGGGACATTGGTCCTGAGGCCGCAATGCCAGTGATGGAAGGCAAAGCAGTGCTGTTCAAGCAGTTCGGCGGAGTTGATGCGTATCCGGTCTGTGTGAATGCGCCAACGGTTGAGGAGGTTGTTGCTGTTGGGGCAGCAATTGCGCCAACCTTTGGGGGAATCAACTTAGAGGACATCAAGGCTCCAGAGTGTTTTGAGATCGAAGAGCGGCTGCAAGAGATGCTCGACATCCCAATTTTTCATGACGACCAGCATGGGACGGCAATCGTCGTTGTTGCTGCGTTGCTGAATGCTGCCAAGGTCATCGGCCGTTCGATGTCCGAACTCACGGTGGCAATTGTTGGTACAGGAGCCGCTGGTGTGGCGTGTGCGCATCTGCTTGCAGAAATCGGTGTTGGTGACATCATCGGTGTCGACTCACGAGGAATCCTTGACTCCTCTCGCGAGGGGCTGCACCCGAGCAAGCAATGGTTTGTTGACAATGGCAACAAGAGTGACAAGTCTGGCGGGGCTCGCGAGGCGATCGAAGGAGCAGACGTTCTGATCGGGCTTTCTGGCCCAGGAATTATTGAGCCCGAGTGGGTTGCGTCGATGGGTGATGACGCAATTGTGTTCGCTCTTGCAAACCCGGTCCCCGAGATCATGCCGGAACTGATGCCAGACAATGTTGCGGTGGTTGCGACAGGTCGTAGTGACTATCCGAATCAGATCAACAATGTGCTTGCGTTCCCCGGCGTATTTCGTGGACTGCTCGATGTCCGTGCAACGAACGCGTCGATGGGCGTGAAGCGTGCTGCTGCTGAAGCTCTTGCGGCGATGGTGGCTCGACCCACAGCAGAGCGGGTCATTCCGGGCGCCTTCGAAGATGGTGTTGCTGACATTGTTGCTCGCTCAGTGTCTGCACAAGCGCGTGCCGAGGGGCTTGCCCGCGAGGCAATCACCGGATAACAGTTTCGAACGTGATCCTTATTGATCAGGCTCGGTGGTGGTTCAAGGGTCGGCGTTGGTGCCATCTCGTGAGTGATGAGTCGGTCGAAGAGTTGCTTGAATTTGCTGACCGAAATGGCGTAGATCGTCGCGCGTTTCAGGGGGACCATTACGACATTCCTGAGGAGATGCGGAGTGATCTCATCGACGATGGTGCAGTTGAGGTCAGCAGTCGAGACATTGCCCGGCGACTGCGAGCCTCGGGGCTTCGCCTCAATGCGGAACAACGTCGAATGTTTCGACATCAACGGCCCTGAGCATGTTGTCGATACAGAACCAGCGAGTGAGTGTGATCTCAGACTCGCTGAGTCGCTGATGAAGGGCGCGTGCATTCTCGCGGGAGGGGTTGCCGAACCCTTGGCGGAGCACAGACAGCACCGTGATGTCAGCGACGCGCATTGAGCGCTCACCGAACCATTTCGGGCTATTGATACTTCGCTGGGCTGCGTCGATCGATTCGTCACTCGTCATCGTGTTTCGAATAGCGACTAATCCGACGCCACATCCATCGACATCGCTTGCAACTATGACGGTCTCGTTGGAGAGCGGCCGAGAAATCGCGAGTGCGGCAACCCTTAACGCGTCGTACTCGCCATCAAGTCTGTCGCGAGAGGCTCTGGGCAGCGGCATCGCATCGAGTGATCGAAGAGCCCTGTGGCTTGGTAGCCCAACGAGGTGTTGATGATGAAGTGAGGTGTAGTTGCTATCGCTTGACATGGCCGTCCTTGAAGAGGTGTGAATGCAGGCCAGGGTGGCGATGCCTTGAGTATGACGAATGGGTGTAGCGCACGACGCTGACGTGAGTCGTCGGATACGGTCATCGGCGTGTCAAAGTTTTGGTTGTTTCATAACCCACGTTGCTCAAAATCTCGTGCAGCGTTAGAGATGGTTGAGTCACACCAGTCACGCGGGTATGACATTGAGGTTGTTCGCTACCTCGACAACCCGCCAGACGCGGACACTGTTCGGATGCTGATCACAACCATTGATGGGACTCCTGCTGATCTTGTCCGGCTCGATGATGGACTGTCCGCAACAGGTATCACCGCTGAGCAACTCGTCGATCCAGAGTCAGTGGCAAAGGTTTTGCTTGCCGCTCCAGAATTGCTCCAACGGCCGCTGCTGTCAGACGGCACACGTACGGTGATCGGACGCCCGACCGAACGTATTTCAGAGATGCTGAATGGCTGATTCGGCTCCTGTAGGTAGCGGCATTCGGTCGGTTCGTGAGACGAACTGGTCGCACCTGATCGTTCTTCTCAAAGCACAGTGGGTGGGGATTTCTGCCGGCGTCGGCCTCGGTCTGGTGTGGACGGTAGGGAAGATTGCAGTGCCGCTTCTTACCCAGTCCGCTGTTGACAAGGCGATTGTTGGTGATGGTTCGGCATTTGTTTGGGCAATCGGAATTGCATGTGCTGGACTTTTCACTGGAGTGTTGACCGCTGGCCGACGGTTTTTCGCGTTCAAGGAAAGTCGCATGGTTGAGACGATGCTCCGCGAACGGATCCACGATCACGTGTTAGGCCTACATCCGGAATACCACGACAATGCGCAGACCGGTCAGTTGATGAGCCGGATGTCATCAGACCTCAATCAGGTGCAGATGTTTGTCGTCATGATTCCGCTCACCCTCTCTCATGTTGCACTCATCTTGGGGGTAACCGGCGTACTCATTTCGCTCGACCCCTTTCTTGCACTGATTGCGCTCTTGCCATTGCCGTTTGTCAACGTGTCAGCGAAGTTGTTCTCGAACGCAATTCACCCAGCTGTTCTTGCAGTTCAAGCTGAGCAGGCGCAACTGTCGACTGTTGTTGAGGAGTCCATCGCGGGTGTTCGAGTCGTTAAGGGGTTTGGCGCAGAAGCAGTGCGAATGAAAGCGTTAGAAACCGAGGCTGATGACATTCGGAATGTGTCGTTGCGGGCGGCCCAGATTCGCGCCAAGTACATGCCGTTTCTTGAGCTGCTTCCGTTGGTGGGGTTGGTTGGAGTGCTCGGAGTTGGTGGGCTTCGTGTAATCGACGGCTCAATGACAATTGGTGAACTTGTTGCCTTCAACTTCTTTGTCACATTGCTCGTCTGGCCGCTGAGGTCAATCGGTATGACCGTTGCATTTGGTCAGCGAGCTGCAGCGGCACTCGAACGGGTTCATGAGGTGCTGTCGGTGGAGCCGGCGATTGCTGATCCACCCGAACCACTTGTGTTGCCAGAGATATCAGCAGGGCGAATGGGGGCTGTTCGATTCAGTGACGTCGGTTTTGCCTACGGTGCTGGCGCGCGCGTATTAGACCGGTTCGACCTCGACATAGAGGCAGGGGAGTCGATTGCGATTGTTGGGGCTACTGGCTCTGGCAAGTCGACCATTGCACGTTTGCTGTTGAGGTTTTATGACCCACAGCAGGGCTCGATCACGCTTGACGGTATCGACCTTCGGTCGCTACGTGTTGACGAACTTCGCCGAACGATTGGGATCGTGTTTGAAGATACATTGCTGTTCCACGACACGGTTGCCGCAAATATCGCGTTCACGGTGCCCTCAATGGATCTTCAAGCAGAGGCAGGACGTATTCGTGCAGCGGCTGAACTCGCAGGTGCAGCTGGTTTCATCGACGATCTTCCAGATGGTTATGACACGGTGCTTGGGGAACGCGGGTATTCGCTGTCGGGCGGGCAGCGCCAGCGGATCGCAATTGCTCGAGCGATCATTTCGAATCCGCGGATGCTCATTCTTGATGACGCAACGAGCGCGGTAGACCCCTCTAAAGAACATGAGATTCGTTCGGCGATGGCAACGGTGATGGACGGCCGCACCACCTTGGTCATCGCGCATCGTCCCGGAACTATTGCGATGGCAGACAAGGTTGTGCTGCTCGACGACGGGTGCATTTGTGCAACTGGAAAACACCAAGAGTTGCTCGACTCCTACCAGCCTTATCGCGAGGTACTTGCGGCGTTAGAACCTGGAGAATCTGAGGCGGTGGTGAACTGATGTGGCACGGCGCTGGAGTCGATCCAGAAGATCGCCTGACGAGAGATGATGCGAGTCAAGTGCTACGTCGCGCCGCTCGCCTTGCTCGGCCGTATTGGAGAACGGCTCTCGCTGCTGTGGGGTTTGTCGCCATGGCGACATCGGCCACAATTGCCGGCCCGCTACTTGTTCGTTTTGGGATTGACACGGGTATCCGAACTGAGAACCGATCGGCTCTCGGTGTTGCGGTGGCGGCATTCGGCGTTGTGGTTATTTTTGCCTATATCGGTTCGCGCCGCCAGTACGTGCTCATCAATCGTGCCGGCGAAGGGTTCTTGAGAGAACTCCGTCTGCGGCTGTTCGCCCACATTCAACGGCAGTCGCTCGGCTTTTTCGATGAACATAAAGCTGGCGTTCTCGTTGCGCGCATGACGGCCGACATCGAGTCCATGTCAGAACTTGTGCAGTGGGGTCTGCTGCAGTTTGTCTCGGCTGGCATTTTGCTAGTTGTCGCATTGTGCGTGTTGCTGGTGATGTCTTGGCAGTTGACCCTGGTCGCGCTTGCAGTATTGCCGGTGGTGGTTCTGGCTTCGATGAGGTTTCAGCGAGTATCAAACGAGGCGTATCTCGAAGTCCGTGAGCGGGTCGGAACGAACCTCTCAACCCTTCAAGAGAATCTCGCTGGGGTTCGGGTGATTCAAGCATCGGGCCGAGTTGATGAACAGCGTCGTCGGTTTTTTGCATCCAATCGTGGCTTGTATGCAGCACACCTCCGAACAGTGAAAGCATCGACGTGGTATTTCGGAGTAGTTGAATTCTGTGGGGTCGCCGCAACCGCTCTTGGAGTATTCGCAGGTGGATGGCTCGTTGGCCGGGGTGACGTTTCTGTTGGAACTGTCGTGGCTGTTGTCTTGTTGTTAGCGAGTCTGTTCGAGCCGGTTCAGCAACTTTCTCAGTTGTACAACACGGTGCAAGCGGCGACCGCGTCGCTGAAAAAGATGTTCGACATCCTCGATACCGAACCAGAAATCTATGAGCGGCACAGCGCAGTTGATCTGCCGCGGTCTGGTGCGTTAATTGTTGACGGGGTGGGATTCACCTATCCAGGTGCCCAAAGACCAGCGTTGAGTGATGCAACGCTTCACGTAGCGAGCGGTGAGCGGGTTGCCCTAGTCGGACCGACGGGCGCAGGTAAGTCGACATTGGCGAAAATTGTCGCTCGGCTCTACGACCCGTCTGTCGGGTCAGTGTCGCTTGGGGGAGTTGACCTTGTCGATGCAACCCTGTCTTCACTGCGGTCGCAGATTGTTGTGGTGCCACAAGAGGGCTTCTTGTTCAATGGAACGGTTGCTGACAATCTGCGTCTTGCAGACCCGTCAGCTTCTGATGATGATCTCTGGGATGCCCTTGACCGCATTGGGGCCCGTCGACGTTTTGAGCTCATGCCCGAAGGGCTAGGCACCGTGGTGCGTGAGCGTGGGTCTCGTCTGTCTGCGGGCGAACGTCAACTTGTTTCGCTTGGTCGGGCTGCGCTGGTCGATCCTTCAGTGCTGGTTCTTGATGAAGCGACCTCAAACCTTGATCCCGGCACTGAGGCTGAAGTTGAAATGGCACTTGAGCGTTTGATGTCTGGTCGAACGGTCATCGTGGTAGCCCACCGTCTATCGACAGTTCGCCGTGCCGACCGAGTGGTGGTGTGTGATAAGGGTCGGCTTGTTGAGGTCGGTACCCATGCCGAGTTGTTATCGATTCCCAATGGCCGGTACGCAGCGCTTCAGCAAGCGTGGTTATCTAGTCAGCCAGCTGTTTCCGACCTCACGCAGGGCTGAAAATCAAGACGAACTCGACGAGACCTTGTGGTTCAACTTTGATCGCCGTTATCGAAGGATCAACAATCTCGTAATCGGTGAAGACCACCGGGATTGAACCAACAACCCCGAGTCGACCGTTCTCAATTTGTGCCGAGACCTCGACCGTCACCGGGTTGGTAACGCCGTGCATTGTCAGTTTGCCAGAGAGCGTTGCCGTAACAGCCGCACCTTCTGTTGCCTTCACTCCCAGGTCGATCGGGTCCGTGAGGGTGAATGAGGCGGTTGGAAACTGCTCTGTTTCCATGATTCTTCCTTTGAATTGGCCGTCGCGTCGACTGTCGTCACTTCGCATTGATGCGACATCAACACTGAATTCTGCATCGGTGATCAATGTTTCCTGGAGGGTAATTGATCCGGTGACCGACTCTGTTCGTCCCACTCCTTCGGTATCGATCCCGAAGAGCACTTCAGCAACGCGATATCCAACTTCAGAACCCTCGGTGATGACCCACTGTGCTGATGTGCTGTCGGACAACGTGGTCGCCGTGACTTCGGGGTCGACTTCAGCGAGCTCTTTATTTGGTTGGGTTGTTTCGGCAACAGCAGGGTCTTGAGGCAAGGTGCTCTCGGTGAGGCGAGCCTCAAGGTCGGCGGCTCCAAACTCTTCCGGGGCGTCATTGATAAATGTTGCATAGATCCATGCACCTCCAACTGCGAGAACGATGAGGGCAATCGCACTCAGAAGAACACGAGTCATAAGGCTTCGAGCAGTCATCTCGACAGTGTTACCGGCAAGGCCAGAAGAGTCCACTAGAGCGGATTCTTTCTCGGTGCGTAACGCCAGATTGGTGCCGATTCGTGCAAACTGTCGCTATGTCTGACATGTTAATTCCCTTTGCAACCCCGAGCACCGTCGTTACCGCACGCACAGCACCTCGTTCTGCGACCGCAGTTGCGGTGGCGGTTCGTCCAAGTGGAAGTGTTCCGAGGTCAGTCGGCATGTCCCGACGAGATCTTGAACGTCACGGGTTTTCTGGCAAAGTTGGTCAAGTCGTTTCGATTCCTCGTCGCGATGCGGCGACGGTGATCGCGGTTGGTGTGGGTGACCGTCCGTCAAGCACCGACTTGCGTAACGCGGCGGCGGCAGCAATTCGCCACGCCCAACGCCACACACATGTTGCGCTTGATCTGTTGTCATCAAGTGCGGCGAGTGCGGCCGATGCCCGAGCGGTCACCGAGGGGGCGCTGCTGGCTGCATACCGCTATCCAGGAATTACTGCAAAGCCGGTGACTAAACCAAAGTTTGAATCGCTCACGATTGTGACGTCCGGAACGGCCGCTGTTGAGCGAGGGGTTCGAGAGGGTCAGGTGCGCTCCCGGGCGACGTATCTGGCACGAGATCTTGCTAACACCCCTCCAGCGCACCTCAATGCTCGTGATCTTGAGGTCATCACAAAGGGACTGGCAGCTGACCATGGGTTTGATGTTGAGGTATTCGATGAGGATGATCTTGCCGAGATGGGATGTGGTGGTCTACTTGGAGTGAACAAGGGCAGCGTTGAGCCGCCGCGGTTGATGAAACTCACCTACTCGCCGAGAAATCCTCGAGGCCATGTTGCTCTGGTGGGCAAGGGCGTGATGTACGACTCCGGCGGAATCAGTTTGAAGCCAAGCGATGCATTCCATGTCGTGATGAAGATGGACATGTCGGGTGCTGCGGCAGTGCTGTCGACGATGACAGCACTGAAAGATCTTCGTTGCCGCACCCAAGTAACTGGCTACATCGTCTGTACTGACAACATGCCCTCTGGCTCTGCAATGAAATTGGGCGATGTGCTGACCATGCGCAACGGGAAAACGGTTGAAGTGCACAACACCGATGCCGAGGGTCGCCTCATTCTTGCCGATGGTCTGTCGTTGGCGGTGGAAGACAAGCCGAACGCAATTATCGATATTGCAACATTGACGGGTGCAGCTATGGCGGCGCTTGGTCCAGATATTGCTGCAGTTCTCGGCACTGGCTCGAAGGTGATCGACCAACTCACGGCTAGTGCCGATGCAACGGGTGAACCAATTTGGGAGATGCCACTCGAGGTGGACCGTTACCGCAAATTATTGGATTCCAATGTTGCAGATATGCGAAATATTGGTGGTCCGTATGGTGGGTGCATCACGGCGGCGATTTTCCTTTCGGAGTTCACAGGTGATGTGCCTTGGGCGCACCTCGACATCGCGGGGCCGATGAAGGTTGACGGTGATGAGTCGTGGCGTTCAAAAGGCGCAACCGGATTCGGAACTCGCTTGCTGATTGACACGGTTACGAACTGGTCGGCGTAGCCGCTGACTCCGCCGCAATAATGGCGGTTCGGCGATCAACCCCAGCAGCGACAAGTTGGTGCTCGACCGCCATTGCATCGGTCGTCCATGTTCGCTGAACCCACTCGTCGTGGTCTCGACGCAGACGTTCATGCATTCGATCCAACTGTCGAATAGTCAGATCTGGAATGCGGCGTTTGACGTCGTAGCCGTTGTTGCTTGGTCGAATGAGGTTGAACATGGTGCACCGGTGAAGTGCCTTGCCGAACGGTGATTCTGTTCCTCTGGCATAACTCAGTCCGATTGAGTGTGCAAGGTCGTTCGCGCTGATAATGAATCCGTTTGGCTCGAGGTCGAGGTGATCGGCGAGACGCCGGATGATCCACGTGGCTGATGGCCCAAGCGTGCTGAGCCAAAACCTCTCGACATACGCACTTCGAGGGTCATGCCCGACGTCCCTGTCTGCGGGTACGGCCCAGGGTTGAAAGCTGATGAGTTCGTCTGATGTGGCAGTTGGCATGGGGGAGTGGGCTCTGGGATGTTCTGGCCGGTTCGCCCGTGATGAAAGTGTGCGTCACACTAGAGGGATGGAAGCGGTTGATCGAGGACAACTTGAGCTCGCCCAATCGATGTTGAGCGGAGCTCAACGAGTGGTTGTGCTGACGGGTGCGGGAATTTCTACTGACTCGGGAATCCCGGACTTCCGCGGACCAAATGGAGTGTGGACAAAAAATCCGGGTGCTGAAAAGGCGAGTAACATTTCGTACTACCTGTCCGACCCAGATGTCCGGCGCGCTGCGTGGCGAGCGCGCCTTGATGCTGCTGCTTGGTCGGCGTCACCGAACAGAGGCCATCTGGCGATTCTTGATCTGGAGCGCAGCAGCCGCCTTCATGCGGTGGTCACACAAAATATTGATGGGCTTCATCAGCAGGCGGGTACAGATCCTGATCTTGTGATCGAGGTGCATGGAACGATCTGGTTTTCTCGATGCTGGGAGTGTGGCGATCGGCGACAGATGTCAGAAACCTTGCAGAGGGTTCGTGATGGAGATCCTGATCCTGCATGTGAACTATGCGGGGGCATCGTGAAGAGCGACACGATCAGTTTTGGACAATCACTCATTCCTGAAGTGATTGATCGGGCGATGCGCGTGAGTGAAGAGGCTGATGTTCTTGTTGCGGTTGGCTCAACTCTCAGTGTCTACCCGGTTGCAAATTGTGTGCCGTTGGCGAAGTCGCGGGGAGCGCAGGTGGTCATTGTGAATGCGGAACCAACCGAAATGGATGGCATTGCAGATGTGGTCCTTCGGGGGTCAATTGGCGACGTTCTTCCGCAATTATTCGCTCAAGGTGGTAATACCTGACCAAATCAGTAGGATTTCAACATGGCTACATTCAGAGACCTTCTCAGCTCCGCCAAATCTGAGATTGTCGAAATAAACACCGAAGAAGCAGCCGAGCGCATTGCTGCTGGTCATCTCATTCTCGATGTTCGCGAACCTGATGAGTACGCCGAAGGCGCTCTCGAAGGTGTGATTCATATTCCTCGGGGCCACCTTGAGGCGCAGATCGAAAATCGCGTTGTTGACAAGTCACTTCCGGTTGTCGTGTACTGCGCAGGCGGGGTTCGTTCAGCCTTCGCAGCAAAGACTCTTCAAGATCTCGGCTACGAACATGTCGCATCAATGGATGGTGGTTTTGGACGCTGGAAAGACGAGGGGCGCCCTTGGCGCCAGCCAGCGAGCCTCAGCCCGGAGCAACAGAACCGGTACAAGCGACATCTTCTTCTTCCTGAGGTCGGAGTTGAAGGCCAGCAAAAACTTCTCGACGCAAAGGTACTCATGCTCGGAGCAGGCGGTCTTGGCTCACCTGCAGCTCTCTACCTCGCTGCGGCAGGTGTTGGGACGATTGGCATCGTCGACATGGACGACGTCGACGCGTCAAACCTGCAACGCCAAATTCTGCACAACATCGACCGTGTCGGCGACCGCAAGGTCGACTCTGCGAAGAAGACGCTCACATTGCTCAACCCAGATGTCAATGTTGTCACGTATGACACGCGTCTTTCCGCCGAAAACATTGTCGACATCATCTCGGGCTATGACGTCATCGTTGACGGTGCCGACAACTTCCCATCTCGGTATGTACTCAACGATGCAAGTGTGAAGCTCGGCATCCCGGTCGTCCACGGCTCAATTTTCCGCTTCGAGGGAATGGTCAGTGTGTTCCATCCAAAGGAAGGCCCGACTTATCGAGACATGGTCCCAGAGCCACCTCCCGCCGAACTTGCTCCGTCGTGTGCAGAGGCCGGTGTGCTCGGTGTGTTGCCCGGCATTGTCGGGTCAATTCAGGCACTCGAAACGATCAAGGTCATCCTTGGTCTTGGTGAAGCGCTGATCGGTCGAATCCTCTCCGTCGATACGACCGAGATGGAGTTCAGGACCTTCAATCTTCGACCCGATCCGTCGAACCCTGTGACATGGGAAAACCGAGATCGGATTGTCGTGCGTGACCTCGATGGACTCTGCGCCCCTTGGTTAGACGATCACTGATCTACACGGTGTGAACAAGCGGCTCACTCAGTTGGGCCGCATCTCGCTCCTGCAGGCTGACGCCAATGAGTACAGCAATGATTCCACCGAAGTCGACCAGGCTCGGTTTTTGGCCTAGTGCAACCCAGCCGACAACAACTGCCGTAACGGGCAGCATCGCGAGCAAGACCGAAAATCTTCGGACACTGACTTGTCGCATGACGTATTGATCAATGCCGTACCCGATTGCGTTCGAGAAGACACCGGTGACAAGGCAGGCGAGCAGCAGTAACGGTGCTCCCCAGACCGGGCCACTCCACGGTGCACCAATTGGGATCAGCACGAATGAGCCGATTGCCAGACCGACTGCAAGGCCTTCAACACCGTTGCTGGTCGTCGCAACTTTTGAGCCAATCAGGATGTACCCAGCCCAACATGCTGACGAAACGAGTATGAATGCAACCCCGGCAGGTTCCCCGCCGATTTCGACCCCACCGAGTACCAACACGCCACCTACTGCGCATGCAAGTGCAATTGCGTTGCGAAAAGATCGAGTCGCGAATGCAGCAACCGCAATTGGTCCAATGAACTCGATCGCAACACTTTTCCCGAGGTCGATGCGCGCAATTCCCAAGTAAAAGAACGTATTCATTGCCGCAGTTGCGACCCCGAAAAGTGCTGCCCCTAACAGTTTGCGTCCACGCCAGTCACCGATTTGGGGGCGGGCGATGATCCACAGTGCGATCGTTGCTCCAACAACGCGAAGCCAACCGACTGACTGTGGGGCGACTTGATCAAAGACAGAAATTGCGATTGCGGCCCCGATGTACTGCGAAATGGCCGAGATGATGAAGAGTCCCTCGGCAGGAACTCTGCGCGATTGCACGTCGGGGTTTGACTCAGTCGAACAGTTCAGGATCTGTGGCGCAGATTTCTTGCCACAGCGGCTGGAAGCTAAACCAGCCCGCGAGGTGTGAGCCTGTCTGCTCAAAGGTGTAGCGGGCGTACTCGTCGCGAACTTCGATCGGGTCTCCCGCAGCCATGGCTGCAAGCTGAACCTGGCAGTTGCGTTCCATCGTGATGAACCAGAAAGCGGCTTCGTCAACAGTGGTTCCGACCGTGAACAATCCGTGGTTTTGGTGGATTGCGGCTTTACCGGTCTCGAACTTCGACGCAAACTCCTCGCCGGCCTCGATCTCAAGAACAACCTTTCCGCCCTGCTCTGAAATCACATGATGATCGCCATAGAACGCGCATGAATCTTGGGTGATCGGTGCAAGGGGAATGCCAAGGGCTGAGAAGGCTTTGCCGTACGTCGAGTGGGTGTGGGCAGCAGCGATGACTTCGGGACGTGCCTTATGGACCGCTGAGTGGAGTACGAATGCTGCTCGGTTGACTGGCATTTCGCCAGCTACAACATCTCCATCGTGGTTGACGAGCAACAGGTCGCTTGCCTTCATGTGGCGGAAACTCTTGCCGAACGGGTTCACCCAGAAGTGATCGGTCAAGATCGGGTCGCGAGCGGTCATGTGCCCGGCGACGCCCTCGCCGAAACCGAGTCGGCCAAAGACTCTCAGCGCACCAGCAAGTTTTGCCTTGCGGTGGGCTCGCTCCTCTTCGAGGTCGTCAAAGGTCTCTGGGTGGAATGCGATGATCGGCTTGTCGGTGATTGCCATATCTGCACGATAGTCACAAATTCACACTTGGTCTAGTGTCGCAAGGCTGTTCTCTGGCACGATCACTTCATGGCGACGCACCAACCCATTCAGCCAATCGAGATTGCTCCTCCGGCTGCGCAATACGTCCATGCGATATTGACCACTGGGGCGCAGCGGTGGCTGCACACCTCAGGGGTGGTCCCAACCCGTCCGGACGGAACTGTGCCAGAGGCGATGGAGGATCAGGCGGTGGTGGTGTGGTCAAATATCTCAGCGATGTTGGCTGATGCTGAGATGTCGGTTGAGGACATTGTGTCGGTGACAACGTATGCCGTGGTCGGCCAGCCGCTTGCGGGTGTGATGGCCGCCCGAGATCGGGTGCTAGGTGAACATCGTGCAGCTTCCACGCTGGTGACGGTGCCCGCTCTCGCCCGTCCCGAATGGCTCATGGAAATTTCTATCATCGCCGCCGCCTGAGCGGTCTGAGGTGTTGTCGCCCTACGCTATGGGGATGGCAGATGACGTGCGCAGAACTGACTCAGGTATTGAGATTGCTCCTCTCTATACGGCTGAGTCTCTCAACGGGTGGGACCCTGCTGAACAACTGGGTCTTCCTGGTGGAGCCCCGTTTACGCGTGGCGTATATCCCTCGATGTATCGGGGCCGTTTGTGGACGATGCGCCAGTACTCAGGTTTTGGTGATGCCGCAAGTACCAATGAACGCTTCAAGTTTTTGCTTGCTGCAGGCCAGACCGGGCTGAGTTGCGCATTCGACTTGCCGACCCAGATGGGTTATGACTCTGACCACCCGCGAGCCGAAGGAGAGGTTGGCAAAGTAGGGGTTGCGATCGACTCTCTCGATGACATGCGGACATTGCTTGCTGATATCCCGCTCGACAAAGTCTCGACGTCGATGACAATCAATTCCACAGCCGCAATTTTGTTGTTGATGTATCAGATTGTTGCTGAAGAGCAGGGTGTGTCGTCCGAGCAAATCTCTGGAACGATCCAGAATGATCTCCTAAAGGAGTACATCGCTCGCGGAACGTACGTGTACCCGCCTAAGCCGTCAATGCGCATCATCACCGACATCTTTGGTTACTGCTCGACCCATATTCCGAAGTGGAATACGATTTCGATTTCTGGCTACCACATTCGCGAGGCAGGTTCGACTGCCGTTCAGGAAATTGCGTTCACACTCGCAAATGCGATCGCGTATGTTCAGGCAGCGGTTGATGCTGGGCTTGACATCGACGAATTTGCCCCCCGTTTGTCGTTCTTCTGGAATGGCCACAATGACTTCTTTGAAGAAGTAGCGAAATTCCGTGCCAGCCGTCGTATCTGGCACAAAATTATGACGGAGCGCTTCGGGGCGAAAGACCCTCGCTCCGCGATGCTGCGATTCCACACCCAGACGGGTGGGTCGACGTTGACGGCGCAGCAACCGGTGAACAACGTGGTGAGGGTTGCAGTGCAGGCGATGGCAGCAGTGATGGGTGGCACGCAGTCACTGCATACGAATGGCTTTGATGAGGCGTTGTCACTGCCGACTGAGAATGCTGCTCGACTAGCGCTTCGCACGCAGCAGATCATCGGATACGAATCAGGTGTTGCTGCAACTCCTGACCCGCTCGCTGGTTCGTATTTGGTCGAGTCGCTTACCGATGAAGTTGAGCGGTTGACGTGGGAGTACATCGAACGAATTGATGAGATGGGTGGCGCCGTTGAAGCGATTGAGGCGCATTTCCAGCAGGACGAGATCGAACAGTCGGCATATGAATACACGAAGTCAATTGATGATGATGAACGTGTCATTGTCGGACTGAATCGTTTCACGATCGAGAACGAGCCTGAACCAGAGGTGTTCCCAATCGACCCTGCGCTCGAGCCAGCTCAGAAGTCCCGGCTTGCAGCGTTTAAGGCTGGCCGTGATGAGAGCGCTGTTCGAGCGGGGCTTGAGGCAGTCAGTACGGCAGCTCGCGGTACTGACAATCTGCTGTACCCGATGAAAGATGCCCTGTTGGCGGGGGCGACGTTGGGTGAAGTGAGCGATGCGCTTCGCGAGGTGTTTGGTACGTATCAGCCCTGATTTCATTGGGTTTTGTGCTGTAGCGGCGAATGCTTTCGGCGCAAAATGTTAAAAGACGACTAGCCGAATCGGATTTGTCGGAATACACTGCGCCACTGTGAGGTTGCAACAGTCATGAATCCGGTAATGACGGCGAATTTGGCATCTGGCGCGGCCGTTGGCAACCTCGGTGTCCTCGACCTGATCGGCAACACGCCGATCGTTGATGTCTCACATCTTTCACCCAACCCGGATGTTCGCATCATTGCCAAGTTGGAGATGCAGAACCCCTTTGGCTCGGTGAAAGACCGTATTGCGAAGGCGATGATCGAAGCCGCCGAAAAAGATGGCCGACTTTCCCCCGGACAAACCATTCTTGAACCATCCTCGGGCAACACAGGCATTGCGCTAGCGGCAATCGCTCGCTTGAAGGGTTACCCCATCAAGATTTTACTCCCTGAATCGGTGTCGATCGAACGCCGACAAATGCTCGAAATCATGGGTGCTGAGGTTATTTTGACTCCGGGTGGCGAGGGATCAAACGGTGCAGTTCGCCGCGCCACCGAAATGGCAGAAGCCCATCCTGAATGGTGCATGGTGTACCAATACGGCAATGACGCGAATCCCCGGGCGCACTACGAGTCGACGGGTCCTGAGATCTGGCGCGATGTTCCAGAGATCACCCACTTTGTTGCTGGTCTTGGAACATCAGGGACCCTCATGGGAACAGGGCGGTTTTTGAAAGAACGCAATCCTGATGTCCAGATCGTTGCCGTTGAGCCACCTCTTGGCGAGAATGTTGAGGGGCTTCGAAATCTTGAAGAGGGTTACATTCCTCCGGTATTTGAAAACTGGAACGGTTTTGACCTTCTTGACCGAAAGCGAGTTGTTCGCCCCCGAGAATCAATCGAGTGGACTCGCCGACTCGTCAACGAGGCCGGCATCTTCGCCGGAATTTCCTCAGGGGCATCGCTCGCGGGTGCCGCCAAGGTGGCATCGTCGATTGATTCAGGTGTCATCGTGTTCATCGTTTGTGATGGTGGATGGAAATATCTTTCCACCGGCGCGTACACCGATGATCTCGATGCTGCCGAAGCAGCAGCCGAAAAGATCATCTACTTCTGAGACTCTCGGCATAACCGAGAGTTATTGTGCTCAGTTAGAGTGCAAGCGAATGTCCGGTTCCACCCTTCTTGTTGTACCTTGATGGGCGCGGGCGGCTCTCGTCATCGCCATCATCTACCTATTCCTTGTTGGCGTCTCATCGCTCGAATCGGGAATCAAAGTGATGGGGGCAGACACCCAGGAACGTCGGTTCTGATCTGTTTCGAACCCTCTCGTCGGGCTCTTTATTGGTCTCCTTGGAACCGCTCTGGTGCAGTCATCATCGGCGAGCACCTCGCTCATTGTCGGACTAGTTGCGTCGGGGGCGCTTGCGTTCGATCAAGCGGTACCAATGATTATGGGAGCAAATAATGGCACGACCGTAACGAACACCCTCGTCTCGCTTGGTCATGTCAGGCAATCTCAGGAATTTAAGTGAGCACTCGCCGCGGCAACGGTTCATGACTTCTTCAATCTGATGGCAGTCGTGATTCTGCTTCCGTTTGAACTTCTCACGGGCCGGATTTCCTGGCTCGCAACACGTACAGCCGACTTGCTCACGGGCTCCGGCGGGTCTGAGTGGAAGAGCCCAATCAAAGAGTGGGTCAAGTACCCAGTTAATTGGTTAAAAGATGGGCTGAAGCAGTTTTCCCTAGACGGGACACCGTTGGGGATTGCGATGGTGACGATCGGAATTGGTGTCGTTGTTGTGTCGCTCATAGCGATCACAAAGAACATGAAGGCATTAATTGCTGAACGACTCGAAGCATCAATGAACCGAGTGCTCGGCAAGGGCGGTGGCATCGTCGCAATGGTGATCGGCATGCTCATCACCATCTCGGTTCAGTCGTCGAGTATCACGACATCGATTCTGATCCCGATGGCCGCAGCAGGGGTGATCTCCTTGAGAAATATTTACCCGGTCACCCTTGGGGCAAACGTGGGGACAACGATCACAGCATTGCTTGCGGCGCTTGCGGCGAGTGGGTCAGACGCACTCACCATTGCGCTCGTTCACACCTGGTTCAACATCCTCGGAATTGTTGTCCTGTACGGGATTCCATTTCTTCGCCCGCTACCAATGCGATGTGCCGAACTGCTTGCAGAACTTGCGGTCAAACGCCGAAGCATTGCAGTGGGTTGGGTCGTCACTGTCTTTGTCATTATTCCACTTGTCGTCATTGCGATATTCCGCTGATCGGAGACGCTCATGGTCTTATCATTTTTTAAAAAAGGTGAATCACCACTCGACCGAATTTCACATGAGACGGTTCTCATGCTCGGTGATGCTCGACACTCCTTTGACCTTGCATCCACTGCGCTACTTGCCGGTGCCGATGCTGCGGCGGTAGGGGCGGATATTCGGGCGACTGACGATCGGATCAACTCGGCTGAACAACGCTTACGTTCAGAACTTGTCGTCCACATCGCAGTAAGAGGCGGCGATGATATTGGCCTTGTTATGGGGTGCACGCTTCTGCTGAAGAAGATTGAGCGAATCGGCGATCAAGCAAAGAACATCCTTGATCTCGCAGAGGATGGAATCTCCCTGGCAGGTGCGCCTGACATTGATGAGTTCATGACTCGCCGGCAGGTTATTTCACAGATGTATGTCGAAGCGTCCGACATCTTGGTGTCGCTCGACACAGCTGCTGCCCAAGCATTTCTCAACCGTTCGATGGCCATGAACCGAGAATGCGAGCAGAAAATTCATGAGTACATGCGGTCTGAAGAACCGGGTCATTGGGCAGTTCCGCGAGCGGTGTTACACCGCTATTGGAAGCGCATCGTGGCAAACCTTGCTGGGATCGTGAGCTCCGCAATTGAGCCGATCCAGACATTGGACTATGCCGATGGGGGATCAACCGACATCGTTGACGATTAAGTCAACTGACTTGCCACCACAACTCCGGCAACGTTGACATCAATCATCGTCCGCTCCTCAGTAGCGTTGAAATCGTGGATCGGCCGATCGGCATTTTTGACTCAGGTTTTGGTGGACTTACTGTGGCCCGCGCCCTCATCGACCTGTTACCGGCCGAAGACTACGTGTACATCGGTGACACCGGTCGGTATCCATATGGGTCGAAACCACTCGAGGATGTTCGCGAATACGCGAGCGAACTTGCCCATTCGTTAGTTGAAGATTTCAACGTAAAGGCAATTGTCGTTGCGTGTAACACCGCAACCGCTGCCGGGCTTGACCACCTTCGGTCCGAACTTCCGATACCCATTTTCGATGTCGTTGGGCCCGGTGCGTCAGCGGTTGTGCAGGCCTCGCGCTCAGGCCGCGTCGGCGTGATTGGAACTGTCGGCACGATTTCTTCTGGTGCTTATGTGCACGCTGTGGAGGCAGTTGCTGCCCGAACCAACATCTCAGCGGAACTCTCGAGTGCAGCCTGTCCGGGTTTTGTCGAGTTTGTCGAGCGTGGGCAATTGAGTGGAGACGAGGTGATGGTGCTTGCTGAACGGTTGCTTGCGCCCCTCGCTGGCGCGAAGATCGACACGCTGTTGCTCGGATGCACTCACTATCCATTCCTTGCAAGGACAATCGGCGAGGTGATGGGTCCAGATGTGGTGCTCGTGTCCTCAGCCGATGAGACAGCGTTTGCAGTTCGTGATCGTCTTGCAGAAATGAATCTTCTCCGCTTGCGTCACGATCGTGGCAATCGTCGATTCCTTTCAAGCGGAGATGTCGATGCTTTTCGAGAACTTGGAGCGGCTCTGTTTGGCTCCGACCTTGTCGCAGCCGAACGCTGGGAGCGTTGAGCGCCTAGCCTGACAGTGCACGAACATTCGAGAGGAAGAACACGATGCCGCGACCTGATGGCCGAAACCCAGATGAATTGCGCCCAATCACATTTGAGCGTGATTTCACAGAAATGGCTGATGGCTCGTGCCTTGTGACTGTTGGACGCACCAAGGTGTTGTGCACAGCCTCAATTGATGAAGACGTGCCGCGTTGGATGAAGGGTCGAGGGACAGGCTGGGTGACGGCCGAGTACTCGATGCTTCCTGGTTCATCCCCCGAACGCGTCGATCGTGAGGCTGCCAAAGGAAAGCAGTCGGGACGAACGGTTGAAATTCAGCGACTGATCGCTCGAGCATTGCGCGCTGCATGCGATATGACACTTCTTGGCGAGCGTCAGGTTGTTGTTGACTGTGATGTCATCCAAGCCGACGGCGGTACTCGAACAGCCTCCATCTGTGGCGGGTATATCGCACTCCATGATGCGTTGACCCGACGGATGCAACAAGGGCTGATTTCTTCCCACCCGCTGCATTCGACATGTTCTGCAATTTCCGTTGGGATTGTCGATGGTGTGCCCGTCCTCGACCTCCCTTACGTTGAAGATTCTCGGGCTGAAGTCGATATGAACGTCGTGATGCTGCGACCAGCCGGAGTGGGGGGCCAGGCCCGCTTTGTCGAGGTGCAAGGGACAGCTGAGGGAATGGCCTTCACCCGCAACGAACTTGATTCGATGCTCGTGCTCGCTGAGTCTGGACTTGGAGCGATTGCAGACCTGCAGGACGAACTCATTTCGTCGCCCCCAACACCGCGTTCATGACGACACCGCAATTGCGCCTCGTTTGTGCGTCAGCGAATCCTGACAAGGTCGCTGAGATCGAGGAGCTGCTCGTCGGCATTGCTGAATTGGAGCCAAGGCCAGCTTTCATGGGCGAGGTCGTTGAAGATGCCGACTCACTCGTTGGTAATGCCCGATTGAAGGCACAAGCCGTCCGTGCAGCGAGCGGTCAGGCAGCTGTGGCGGATGACACCGGGCTTGAAGTTGATGCGCTTGGTGGAGCGCCAGGAATCTACGCCGCTCGATTCGCCGGAGATGACGCGACCTATGCGGATAACCGCCGGAAACTACTCGCTGATCTTGAGGGGGTTCGATCAAACGAACGCACAGCGCGTTTTCGAACTGTGGTGATCGTTGCCTGGGCTGATGGCAGTGAGCTTGTTGTCGAAGGTGTATGCGAGGGACGTATCGCTGATCAAGAGATTGGTGATGCAGGCTTTGGTTATGACTCGATCTTCATTCCTGTTGATGGAGGTGGGCGTTCGTTTGCTGAGATGCCCGCTGAAGAAAAGAACAACATCTCGCATCGCGGACGAGCGTTTGCGTCACTTGCTGAGGCCCTCCGGCGCCGCTCATAGGGGGTCGATTCCGACCGTTACCAATGCCGTAAATCGATTGGCCACCGGTCAACGACCTCGCCATCTTCCACAATCCAGAGTTCTTCATGTCGTGCAATCGTTGGATCGATATGGGCGGGCCGTATATGAACTCGTTCGCCAAGTGTGAACGTTCGAGTATGGCTACTGAAGGTGGTGTGCTCGTCGGAGCAAAACCACACTTTGCAGTCGCCGATTAACGGGTCGCCATGATCCATTCCAAGAGCTTTTAGGCCAACATCGGTGACATATCGGTTCTCATGATGTGCAATAACGGTCCCCACAATCGTGAGAGCCTGCTCAAACCCCTGGTGAAGCGATGCGTATTGAGTATCGACCATGACGTACGATCCTGCTTGCACATCAGTAACACCCGTCGGGTGTTCGAGTCCGATTTGGTGAAGGTCGTGAGTTCCAGTTCCGCCTGTCGAAACAATCTCACCACCGACATCGTCGTGAGCGGCTCGCAACATTGCCATCGCAGCGGCAACACGTTCTTGAGCCTCTTTGCGGTCTGACACCATCTGTAGGTGACCCTCGTAACCCATCACTCCTGAAACGGTGAGTCCTCGTTGACGAGCGGTCTCAGCGAGTTGGCCAGCATGAACTGGTGCTACGCCACATCGAGGCATTCCAACATCGACATCGATGATGACATCGCGAATACCTGCACGTTGAGCGGCTTCGATGGTCTCAGAAGAATCAACAGCGACGCGAGCAATGACGTCGGCAGAGTTGGCTGCCTGAGCGACCCGAGTGAGTCGGTCAACATCGAGAACCGCGTTTGCGAGAAGAAGGTCTGTTCCGACGCCAGCTTCAATCATGCCGACGACTTCACGTGGCGTAGCACAGGTGAACGCGTGGTGGCCAAGATCGGCTTGCCGAGCCGCGAGAGCGGTGCACTTGTGTGCCTTCACATGTGGCCGCAGCGATAGGCCAGGAAGTCGTTGTGCCATCGTGTGAAGGTTCCGAGTCAACGCCGCTGCATCGACGACCGCTGCCGGAGTTGGAATCTCACCGATGTTCATTCTGAGAGCCTGCCATGTTGTGGTGTTGTCGGATGATGTCGGGAGATGGTTGCCGATGTACCGTGAGTCGTATGACTGAAGCATTTATCGTTGACGCAGTTCGTTCACCAGTTGGTCGCCGCGGTGGCGCACTGTCCACCGTTCACCCAGCCGATCTTGGTGCTCATTCCATCAAGCATCTCATCGAACGCTCCGGAGTTGACCCTGAAGCTGTTGATGACGTTGTCTTTGGCAATGTGAACTCCATCTGGGAACAGTCAGGGTGTATTGCCCGGACCTCATGGCTCACCGCTGGACTTCCATTGCATGTTCCCGGTGTGACGATTGACCGCCAGTGTGGATCGGCCCAGCAGGCTGTGCAGTTCGCAGCTCAAGCAGTGATGTCGGGGACGATGGACATCGTTGTCGCCGGCGGCGTTGAAAATATGTCGATGGTTCCCATTACTGCCGGTGCCCAAGCCGGAAAAGACGATCCAGAGTTCGATCCATTCACTGGAGCAGAAGGATGGAACTCACGTTTCGGTGGCACCGAAGTGAGTCAATTCCACGGCGCAGAACTCATGGCTGAGCATTGGAATATCACTCGTGAAGAGATGGAAGCGTTTGCGGTTGAATCTCATGAGCGAGCGATTCGCGCCCGCGCCGAGGGTCGATTCGACAATGAAATTGTTCCTCTCAATGGTCTCGATTACGACGAAGGCCCGCGCGAACCAAACATTGAGAAGATGCAGTCACTCGCAACGCTGCGTGAAGGTGGCCGCATTACCGCCGCAGTCGCAAGCCAGATTTCTGACGGTTCGGCGGCGTTGCTCGTTGCAAGCGAAGAAGCAGTGAAACGTCATGGTCTGAAGCCTCGTGCACGTATTCATCACATGACGGTGCTTGCCGATGATCCGATCATGATGCTGTCGGCACCGATCCCGGCAACGCGTCGTGCGCTCGAGCGCACCGGATTGAGCATCGATGACATCGATGCAGTTGAGATCAACGAGGCATTCGCACCTGTTCCGATGGCGTGGTTGAAAGAAATTGGCGCTGATCCCGCGAAAGTTAACCCAAGTGGCGGTGCTATCGCTCTGGGACATCCGCTTGGCGCAACCGGCGCTCGACTCATGGTGACGCTGCTCAACGAACTTGAGCGCACCAATGGCCGCTACGGACTGCAGACGATGTGTGAGGGCGGCGGACAGGCCAATGTCACCATCATTGAGCGTCTCTGATCAGAGCCAATCTCTAGAAATTGAAAAGGTGGTGGCCATTGGCCACCACCTTTTTCGTACGGGCGGTGGGACTTGAACCCACACTCCGAAGAACAGGAACCTAAATCCTGCGCGTCTGCCAATTCCGCCACGCCCGCATGCGGGTCACAGCGTACTGAGAGTTGTCAGTATTGGGTCAGCCGTCGCCGCCGCCGCTGCCGTCCTCGCCGAGAACGAGCGCAAGATCAGCTGAGATACGGCCGGTGACCTCAAGACCTTGGCTTTGTTGGTAACGCATGATCGTCCGCATTGTCCCGGGGCCGAAGAATCCGTCTGCATCAATGTTGTATCCGGCGGCGGCGAGTGCGTCCTGGACGGCTGAGATCGTGGCACCTTCAGTGCACGGTGTGAGCGGATAGCCGGCTTCAATTTCAGAAAGGTAGCCGCTGCACCAATCCGCGCCACTCACTGCGGGTTCAATCATTTGGAACTCTGGGTTCCAGCGGATTGACATTGAGCCATTTCGCTCACATGGCAACGGGTCCTCGTCGAAGAGCGACTGCGGAACCATTGTCATTGATCCGGCGCCGGTGACTTCTTCCGCAGACCGATTCACACCGCAAAGGGTGATGATCGGACGGTCCCACCAACGGCAGTTTGAGTCGAGTTTCTTTGTCGTCACGTAGTTCCCATCACTTGTGCTTTCAGCGCGAACGAGCAATGGTTCGTCGTACCCATCGACGTTGATGAATGAGATACTTGCGAATGCTGCGGCAGCAATGCCATTTTGTGTTGCGCTTTCATAGCTGATGTGGTCGGTGCGAACCCATTCGCCGTCAACCCAGTTGAACATTGCCGCTTCTGGAATACGTGAGTCTTCGGAGTCGGCAAGGGGACCCCACTGTTCCGGGCCGATGAGAATTCCAGCACGCACTCCGCACCGTTCGGTGACGATTGGTCCATAGAGACGTGAACTGGCGTATTGCGATTGGAGATCATCTCGAGCAGCAGCAATTTCGGGATCTAGTTCAGGTTCGGCGGGCACTGTTGATTCAACCGTTGTGGTCGTCGACTCCGCATCTTGTTCGGGAGCGGTTGTCTCAGGCGTCGAGCTCTCGGTTGTATCGGTATCACCAGAACCGATGTCGCTCGGGGCTGACGTTTGTTCTGGAGCTGACGATTCTGTGCTGACAATGGTTGTTTCAGGGGTTCCCAGAGTCGCCGTAGGCTCGTCGGTGAGCGAGATCGATGATGAACACGCTGTGGTCAAAGTTGCCAGCGATACGAGAGCGATGAGAGGGGCTTTCGAAGTCATGGACTCCATTGTTGCCCACATCGATACGCAAATGTCATCGCATTTAGAGGCGCACCCGCGTCTGCTTCTCGCAAGAGCGACTAGTAGCGCTCACGAAGTCGAGGTAATACTCCGTTGGCAAACCGCTCGAAGCTGTCATTCATCTGCTCGGGATGGAAGCCGGGCGGGCATCCCCAAGTCACTACGTCTGTGATGCCATGGGCGTCAATAAATTCGCACATGTCGTTGAATACTTTGTCTTCATCACCAACGACCCAGGTCTGTGGAATGGGGTCTGCTCCACCGGTGAGTTGGAGTGTCACATTGTCGCCAGAGTCTGTAAGCCAGTCGGCATAGATCCCAGCTTTGTAGCGCTCAGCAGCGCGAATCGGTGGCCAGTCTCGGTCGCGATCATCGGTGACAAGCCAAGGGCGAATGATGCCGACACGGCGACTGAGAGGATCAACTCCAGCCGACCGTGTTGCTTCTCGCCACGGCTCGAGCACCTGATCAGCCGCGCCTTGGGGCAAGAGATTGAGGCCGAGTCGAGCAGCGCGTTCAGCCCCTGGTTTTCCCATTGCGGCCATCCAAATTGGAGGGCCTCCCTGTTGGACAGGCGTGGGTGTTACCCGAACATCGTTGTAGGTGAACCGTTTTCCACTGTATGAGAATCGCTCGCCGGTGAATGCGCGTTTCAGCACCTCCACGCCCTCTTCGGTGCGTGATACTCGTTGGGGCCGAGGAATGTTGAATCCGTGAAATTCATGTACGGCGTATCCCATTCCGACACCAATTTCCATGCGTCCATGAGAGATGTTGTCGAGTACGGCAAGGTCTTCGGCGAGTCGTAACGGCTCTTGGAACGGCATCAACGTGATGTCTGATGAGATTCGAATATGTCGTGTTCGACCGGCAACTGCTCCTGCGACTGGAATCCACGATGGTAGGTATCCGTCGTCAACAAAGTGATGCTCGGTGAACCAGACGAGGTCATATCCAAGTTCATCAAGCCACGAGATCTGGTCAAGGACGGCTCCGTAGAGTTGTGGCCACGTGAGAGGGGAGCCGGGCGGGTTTCTGAAGTCGTAGCAGGCTCCAACCCGAAGATGCGGTCGAGTACTCATGTGCCAACCGTAGAGCATTTGTTCTCGCTGAAATCACTGTGAGGTGACGGGTGGGCGTGATCGGTGCCAGACTGTGGGGGTGACGGTTGCATCTACTGACATCACCAACGCCCTGGAGAATCAATTCGGGCTCGCTGACCGACTGGTCGACGAACAGGCACTCGAAAATTCCGTGCGTCGTTTTGCTGAACGCGGCATTGTTCTGCCGACATTTGCCCAGCTTGCTGAGCCATCAACGATCGACAGCAACCTTGTCGGAGATGCCGACCCTCAAGGTGCGGATGCTCGCAACCTTTGGCGCGTGCACTGGTACAACGATCTTGCGGGGAACCGTGTGGCTGTTCCAGATCACATTGTGTTACCCAAGGAACTGACCGGTGTTGCGAGCCCAATCATTGTGGTGTTCGGAGATCGTTTCCCGATGATTACTGCTCACAAGGTGCTTGCCGCGTACTCGTGTTTGGCTCCCCGCGTCGTGACAGGACAGTTTGATCCGACTCGCCACCGGGCGGTGTGGCCGTCAACTGGAAACTACGCCCGTGGGGGAATTGCCATCAGCCGCATCATGGCAAGTCGCGGTGTTGCCATTCTTCCCGAGGGGATGAGCCAGGAACGTTTTGATTGGCTTGATCGTTGGTGCGAAAACCCTGCCGACGACGTCATTCGTACCCACGGTACTGAATCGAATGTGAAAGAGATTTATGACGCATGTAATGAACTTGCGCTGAATCCAGAAAATTTTGTTCTTAACCAGTTCTCAGAATTTGGAAATCATCTTGGCCACTACACCGTGACCGGTCGAGCGCTGGCTCACGTGTTTGAACACGTTCGAAGTGGCAGCGGTCGAGACCTCAACCTGGCTGCGTTTACCTCGGCGACAGGCTCAGCAGGAACGATTGCTGCCGGTGACCGCTTAAAGGATGAATACGGTACGAAGGTCGTGGCGGTCGAGGCATTGGAATGTCCGACGATGCTCGAGAATGGTTACGGCGAACACAACATCCAAGGAATTGGTGACAAGCACATCCCGCTCATCCATAACGTGATGAACACCGATGTTGTCGTTGCGATCAGCGACCGCTCAACAGATGAACTTGATGTCTTGTTCAATACCGAGGCTGGTCAGCGGCTGCTGGCCGATCGTCTTGGGTTAGATGCGGCGACGATCGAGGCGCTTTCACATTTCGGTTTTTCGGCGATTTGCAACACCTTGGCCGCGATTAAGACAGCGCGGTTGCTCGATCTCGGTGAGGACGATGCGATTATCACGGTGGCAACCGACGGTGGAGCGCTGTATCCAAGCGAGCGAGCCAAAACCCTTGCAACGACATTTGGTGGCGAAGTCTCGGAGGCTGACGCGGCAGCAATTTTTGGCGAGCATCTCTCGCACGTTTCAACGGAGCACATGATTGAGATGACTGAGGCTGATCGTCGCAGGGTGTTCAATCTCGGCTATTACACCTGGGTTGAGCAGCAAGGCACGCCCTTTGAGCTATTCGAAGAGCGACGCCACCAGTCGTTTTGGAGAAACCTCCGTCGATATGTCGGAGTCTGGGATTCGATGATCACTGAATTCAACGACCGAGTGTCATCTTCCTGACCGACTGACATGATCGTTGGCCTTCGATGCGTGGTGTGCGGCGAAGAGATTGAGATCTCTCGTCCGTGTGCTTGGACGTGCCGGCAGGCGACTACAGGCGATCCGTATCACGTGCTCGAATTTATTGATGATCAAGCCGCTCCGGTCATAGAGATAGATGCGGAGGAGCAAAATCCGTTTGTTCGTTACCGAGAGCGTATGGGTTGGTGGGCATTCGCTCGATCGCATGGAATGTCAGATGCAGATACCGTCGATATCGCTCGATCGGTAGCCGGCTCGTTCGCCATCACTCCGCTTCAGCGGCATGCACACCTGAGTGAATCGCTCGGTCGTGCGGTGTGGGCAAAGAATGAAACCGCCGGAGTAAGCGGCTCGCATAAGTCGCGGCACCTCGTTGGCATCATGCTGCACCTCATCGTCGCCGAACAGCTCGGCTTGTTCACCAAGCGGGAGACACTTGCGATTTCATCTTGTGGTAACGCTGCCCTAGCAGCTGCTGAGGTGGCGGCGGGCCAGCGGTGGCCACTAGAGGTTTTTGTTCCGACCTGGATGGATGATGCCTTTGGTAGTGGGTTGGATGAGCACGGGGCGAAGGTCAACAGATGTCCACGGGTCGACGGAGTTGCGGGAGACCCCGCTATGGCGGCGTTTAGAGATGCAGTTCGGGCTGGTGCCATACCGTTCAGCGTGCAAGGACCCGCGAATGCATGGTGTCTTGATGGTGGTCGAACGATCGGTTGGGAAATCCGAGATCAACTTGATGCCGAGGTGGTGGAGGCCCAGGCGATGTATGTGCAAGTTGGGGGAGGAGCTCTTGCAAGTTCGCTTGCACATGGTTTGGGTTCGAGTATCCCGCTTGTTGTTGTGCAGGCCGAGGGTTGCGCGCCGCTTGATCGAGCGTTGCGGGCGGCGTCACAAATTGATACTCCCGAACGACACTGGCGGGAGATCATGACGCCATGGGAGTCACCGCAGTCGGTCGCTGACGGAATTCTCGACGACGAGACGTATGACTGGATCAGCATCGCTCGTGCCCTTGAGCGATCAGGCGGTCGATCGGTCGTTGCCTCAGAATCCAATATCGAAAAGGCTCACGAGATTGTCAATGCTATGGGGCCACCGACATCTGCGACCGGGGCAGCCGGCGTGGCTGGTGCTCTCACTGAGATTGACGCAGGACGGCTCGATGATCGACCAATTGTTGTCGTTCTTTCGGGAGCTGCACGCTGAGCACGGCGGAAAGGGCGGGTAACCTTAGAGCCATGTCCGCCGACAATGTGAATCCAAGCCCGGCCGCTCTAGATGGTGGTTTCGATCCCCGAAGCGATGTGTTCAACCGGTTGTTGAAAAATCGGGTGGTGTTGCTTGGCTCTGACGTCAATGACGACATTGCGAATCAGATTTGCGCCCAGTTGCTCTACCTCGAAGGTGAAGACCCAAATAGCGACATCTGGTTATACATCAACTCGCCGGGTGGCTCTGTAACTGCCGGCATGGCGATCTATGACACGATGCAGTTCGTGTCGTGTGATGTTGCGACGGTGTGTCTCGGACTCGCCGCCTCAATGGGACAGTTCCTGCTCACAGCTGGTGCTGCGGGTAAGCGTTACAGTCTTCCCAATGCCCGCATCATGATGCACCAGCCACTCGCTGGCCTTCGTGGCCAGGCGGCAGATATTGCAATTCAGGCGGAACAACTCGCGTACACCAAATTGCGAATGGCTCAACTCATCTCAGAACATTCGGGCCAACCTCTAGAGCAGATTCAGAAAGATTCCGAGCGTGACCGCTGGTTCACCGCAGAACAGGCCAAGGAATACGGTCTCTGCGACAGTGTGATCTTGCGTCGCGGCGAAATTGTCTGACAGTTAACTCGAGGCGCCAACTGGTTTCGCCGGTTCTGGCGCATCGTGTGGAACAAGGGTAGTGACTGGTCCTAAGTCGACGTCACATGAGGCCATCGCCCATTCGGCAATTGCCAGTGCCGCCGCCTCGCTCTGATATGCGGCTTCCGCTACACGTTGGATGCCATCTGGATCCCCGGGGACAACTGTGTTGGCTGTCTCGATCGCATTCAGCAACGTTGACCATTCCTGTGAGACGGCAAGTGGAGCGAGATCGTCGAGTTGCCGGTACATCTCGAGTGTGCTGGAGAGTTCAAGTTCAGTAGCAATCGATCCGGCAACAATCGCTGAGCGATTCGTTCGTAAGCCTTCACAGAATGCTGCGGCGTCTCGCTCGGGAGTTGGATCGCCACAAGCGACCAAAGTTGTTCCTGTGATGCACACGCTGAACGCAATTGTGGCAAGACGTTTGCAACGCACAAAACGAGTGTGACACAACGACCGCATAATTTGTCGCCACCTCATTGGGTTAACGCCCCTCACCGCCAGTATTCGGAAGGACGTGATCCTGTGATTGCTTCTGTGACGTCGGCAACAATCCTTGGAGCACGCGGGTATTCGGTTCAGGTAGAGGTCCATGTGGGTCGCGGTTTGCCCGGGTTCTCGATGCTCGGTCTACCCGACGAAGCGTGTCGAGAAGCCCGTGATCGGGTTCGGGCGGCGGTCCTGAGTTCTGGGCTGAACTGGCCCGACCAGAAGATCACTGTCAATCTTGCGCCACCGCATCACCGCAAAACCGGTTCAGGACTTGATCTCCCAATTGCGCTCGGCGTCCTGTTGGCAACGCAGCAACTTCCGGCCGATGGCGTAGCCACAAGCTGTGTTATTGGAGAGCTCGGACTAGATGGTTCGATCAGGTCAATTCCGGGGGTGGCGCCGATGGTTGGGGTGCACCCAGAAGCAGATTGGATCGTCCCTGCCGATGGAGTGCGCGAAGCACAACTCGTGACGAGCGGAAAGGTTCGTTCAACCGCTTCATTACGAGAGCTCGTTGACGCCCTTGCCGGCATTGGTGACTGGGGAACCGTCCCGCCCGGCATCCAAAATGAGCGCACCGCCGACCTCGGACCAGACCTTGCCGATGTCCGCGGACAACCGGTTGCACGATTTGCGCTTGAGGTCGCAGCGGCGGGTGGTCATCACTTGTTATTCATTGGTCCGCCAGGATCGGGAAAGACGATGCTTGCAGAGCGGCTTCCGTACCTGCTCCCAGACCTCCCGCACGATATTTCGCTTGAAACAACTATGGTGCAATCTGCTGCCGGAGTTCGGCTTCCGCCTGGAGGTCTTGTCAGGCGGCCACCATTTCGAGCCCCTCACCACACATCGACTGCGCCTGCTCTTGTCGGCGGTGGTGCCCATCACCTCCGTCCGGGAGAGATCAGCATTGCTCATGGAGGGGTTTTATTCCTTGACGAGATGGGACAGTTTGCTCCTGCGGTGATCGACTGCCTACGCGAGGCACTGGAAACCGGTTCGATCTCGATTAGTCGCGCCCAGCATCACGTGACATTGCCTGCTCGATTCCAACTCGTCGGGGCGACAAACCCATGTCCGTGTGGTGAGGGTTTGCGGCCTGGGGCATGCAGATGTGATGAGCGGTCTCGTCGTCGATATCTCGGTCGACTGTCGGGGCCAATCCTTGATCGATTCGATCTACGCGTTGCGGTTGAACGATCTCAGGTAGGTGAACTCATGGCGACCGAGCCATCAGAATCAAGTGCAATTGTTGCCAAACGAGTTGAGAAGGCACGGCGTCTTGCCTTCGAACGTTCGGGGGGCGCCAATGCTGATATCCCGCAATCTGAGATCGATACGTTTGCGCCATTGTCGACCGCAGCAGTGCGTCGGTTACGGGCCGAACTTGATGCGGGTCACCTCACCGGCCGTGGGTTACACCGTGTTCGCAGAACTTCGCGCACGATCGCAGACCTTGAGGCCACACCTAATGAGATAATTGACGAACGTCATGTTGAGATCGCGCTGTCTCTCCGCACTGCAATAGGAGTTGAGCGTCAATGACGGTGCGAGCACCGAGCAACGCAGAAGTAGCTGCTGCTGCACTTGCTTCGCTGACAGCGATGTCTCCAATGAGGTTGCGGCAGGCTCTTAGCGAACGTGAGCCCGAGGGCCTTTGGGGCGATATTGAAGTTGGGCGGGCAAACATCCGTCGACTCTTTTCGAACGACAAATTTCGGCAACTTCAAACCGAGGCGCATCGGTTCGACATTGAGGCCACTCGGGCGCAACTCAGCGCGTGTTCGACACGAGTCATCACGTGCATCTCAGACGACTTCCCTGCTGCACTTCGTGAAGACGGCGATAAGCCTCCGGTGTTGTTCTTACGCGGCGATCTGTCGATACTCCAACAACGGATGGTTGCCATCGTTGGCACTCGGCGCGCAACAGCATCGGGCAGAGCGACCGCCACAGAACTTGGTGAGCAACTTGCAGCAGCTGGCATTGTCGTCGTATCCGGTTTGGCCTTGGGGGTTGACACGGCGGCCCACCGGGGCGCAATGAGATGTGGCTCTACTGTTGCGGTGGTGGGTTGCGGGCTCGACCGGTGCTACCCGGCACGCCATCAAGCGGTGTTCGACGAGATGACCGAACAGCATCTGGTCATCAGCGAGTGGCCATTGGGTACGCCTCCAGCACCATTTCGTTTCCCGATGCGGAATCGTCTTATTTCAGCGTTGTCAGAGATTGTTGTGGTCGTCGAAAGTGGGGATACCGGAGGGAGTTTGATCACAGCGCGTGAGGCGCTGGAGCGTGGCCGAGCGGTGATGGCAGTTCCGGGAAGTCCACGTGTTGCAACGTCGAGTGGTACGAATGCCCTCATTCGTGATGGAGCAACTCCGGTGACGAGCGTCGACGACGTGTTTGACGAACTTGGACTTGGTCCAAGTTGCCGACCGGCTCCGCAATCAACTCACCGAGTTAAAGGAATGGCGGTCGAGATCGTGCACGAGTTATCTCAAGAATCGCTTACGCTCAATCAACTCGTTGAACGCATGTCGACTTCAATCGGGGAGGTCGTGGTCGCTGTCAGTGAGCTTCTCCAGCACCAGATCATCACGGAGAGCAACGGTTGGTTCGAACTTTCAAGATCGACGCTGGTGTCCGGCAAAGAGTGTCAATGAGCGAATACCCTCTCCTATGTGGCTATCGATTTTGCAGTCGAGACCGATCAGGACGACCCCTGGCAGATCGATCGTTTTATCGCGTCATTGACGTCGCTTTCAGAGCGAACGATCGATGCATACAAGACAGATCTTCGCATGTTTACCGAGTGGATTTCGCGCATGAATATCAGCGAACCTCTGGCAGTAAACCGGACGATGGTTCGGCGCTATGTCGCCCACTTATCAACACGTCAGTACGCCCAACGCAGTATTGCACGCAAAGTCGCCGCAATTCGCCGCTATTTCAAGTGGGCATTGCGCCACGGTGCCGCGTTGACGGACCCAACCCTTGGCGTGCACGTGAGCGGCGGGACAGGTCGTCTTCCACGGGTGCTCGATCGACGTGACCTCGAACACCTTCTCGAACCCGAGGTCGATCCGAATGAGCCGCTATGGCGCCGCCGCAGAGATGATGCTGTCCTTGAGCTGCTTTACGGATCTGGTTTACGCGTTGCCGAACTCTGTTCACTCGATTGCGCTGCGATCGATTTCACGCAGCACGCGCTTCGTGTGTGGGGCAAGGGTTCAAAAGAACGTCGTGTGCCACTCGGTGAACCAGCATCTGATGCGTTGCGTGCATGGATCGAAATACGCTCAGACGCTGCCCCAAGTGAAGTCGGTGATGCCTTATTCACGAACGAGCGTGGCCATCGGCTCACTCCACGTGATGTGCGCCGCATTCTCGACCGCAGGAGCGCCTCCCCAACACACCCGCATGCGCTGCGGCACACCTATGCAACACATCTTCTTGACGGCGGTGCCGATCTGCGCGCGGTACAAGAACTTCTTGGTCACGCTGATGTTGCAACAACGCAGCGATACACACACGTCAGCAAAGAGCGACTCACCGCGGCATACCGCCAGTCGCACCCTCGAGCATGACGCCTCCACCGCCACCGGCGGGTCAGCGTCCGGGTCTTGTCGATGCTGCGACCGAGTTGGCCGAGCAGTGGCGTCGTTGGAGTCGACGTCGCACGCCTTCAGCTCGGGACCACCTCATCGTGCATTACTCGCCGCTGGTGAAATTCGTTGCAGGACGTGTGGGCTCAGGTCTTCCGCGATCGGTAGACCCATCCGACCTTGTCGGGTATGGGGTATTTGGGCTGATCGACGCCATCGAAAAATTCGATGTTGCGCATGGCGTGAAGTTCGAGACGTACGCGGCGCCACGGATCCGGGGCGCCATATACGACGGTCTTCGCGAGCTCGATTGGGTGCCTCGAACGGTACGCACCCACGCTCGACGGATAGAGCAAGCGATGTCAGATCTCGAGCGCGAGTTGGGGCGCTCACCGAGCGAGGACGAACTCGCTGCGAAACTCGAAATCTCGACCGGCGAGTTGGAGTCGTGGCTTTCCGAGGTCGCCACCACAACGGTAGGCACGCTCGATCGGGCGATTTCGTTGGGCTTCGAACCCGAAGCAGACGAACTCGATGGGGCGCATACTCCTGTGGTTGCGGTCGAAGCCGAAGAGCTTCGTGTGGTGATTCGAGCGGCAGTTCGCGATCTCCCCGACCGGGAGCGACTCGTTCTGTCGCTGTATTACGACGAGAATCTGACATTGGCAGATATTGCCGAAATCCTCGATGTCACCGAGTCTCGGGTATCTCAATTGCACGCGCGTTCTGTGCTACACCTCCGGTCCCGGCTACGGGCTGCTGGCCACCTGTAGCCATCCCAACCCGGCAGCAATGATCATTGCTGCCTTCGCATTCTTGGCTTTTCTGGCAGGCGGATTGTCCCACTTGGACGATCCGATGGTGTTGACGTTTGCGGCACTGGACGCGAAATCAAGTGAGACCTCTTTAGTTGTATCTCAGGTGTTCAGCGACGTTTGGGCAGAACGAACGTGTTGGCGAGCACCCGTAGACCGTCCAATTTTTGATCCATTTCGACCACCTGAATGCCGACGGTGCTCGGGAAATCGCGGAGTGAAGTTTGCCGCTGAGCCAGGTGACGAAGTCCGGTCTGTCGTCACTGGCACGGTGTGGTTTCACGGAACGGTTGGCGGCACCGGCTATCTGACCTTGTTGGTTGAGGGGAGCGTGGTTTCGTTATTGGTAACGATCGGGGGCATCGAAGTGCCCGATCGTTACCCGCGGGGTTCGGCTGTCGCGGCAGGTGACCCGGTCGGACTGGCCACAGGTATGGTTCACCTTGGCATCCGCTCGAATGGTCGTTATATCGATCCCGAACTTTGGTTATCTGCTGCACCAAACCGAGTTCGACTTGTCCCGGTAACCGAACCCCCTCGACTGGCGCAGATGCGAACCTCGTGCTCGAGTGATTTCCTCGGTGAAAACCCACCTCCTTGGCGATATCGTGACAGACGGCCTACCAACCGGTCGGCACCTGAACGTTCAGGTCACTCGAGATCAGAAATGTTCATGTCATCTGCGGTCGTTTCGGCGCCCTGACATGAGCCCCAACCGCAACCCTAAATAGGAGACTCTCATGGCTCTCATCAGCATGCGTCAAATGATTGAGGCAGGTGCGCACTTTGGCCACCAGACCCGTCGTTGGAACCCGAAAATGCGCCGTTTCATTTTTGGAGAGCGCAACGGCATCTACATCATTGACCTTGACCAAACACTGAACCGTGTCGAGACCGCATACAACTTCCTGCGTGACCTCGTCGCCGACGGCGGCAATGTTCTCTTCGTTGGAACGAAGAAGCAGGCACAAGACCCCATTCGTGAAGCAGCTGACCGCTGCGGCATGCCCTATGTGAACGAACGTTGGCTCGGTGGAATGCTCACCAACTTCGGAACGATTTCGCTTCGAGTGAACAAGATGCTCGAACTTGAGCGTCAAAAAGCGATCGGCGAGTTCGATCTCATGATCAAGAAAGAGGCTCTGCTGCTCGATCGTGAACTCACGAAGTTGCAGCGAAACCTCAGTGGTCTTCGCTCGATGAAGAAAGCTCCTGACGCGATTTTCGTGCTCGACACGATGAAAGAGCACATTGCAATCACCGAGGCAAACAAGCTCGGAATTCCGGTTGTTGCGGTTGTTGACACGAACGTTGATCCTGATTCGATTCAGTTCCCTATCCCAGGAAACGACGACGCAATTCGCGCAAACGCGTTGTTCGCAAATGTGATCGCTGAAGCCGTGCTTGAAGGCCGGTACATCGCTTCTCGTCGTCCGCAGGCGGCTCCTGCGAATCCGGAGCCAAAAGAGCGCACCCCAGAAGAAGAAGCAGCATTCGCGCAAGCTCAGGCTGAAGCCCGTTCGGCTGCAGCCCGTGCTCAAGCAGAGCGTGAGGCTCGGATGGCCGCAAAGAAAGCGGCCGATGAAGCCGCCGTTGATGCTCCTGCCGCCGAAGAAGCTTCAGAAGCCGCCATTGATGCTCCTGCTGCCGAAGAGGCTCCGGAAGTCGATGCGTCGACTGAGTCCTGAACAGATTTGAAAGAAGGCTGACACATGTCATTCACCGCACAAGACGTAAAAGCTCTGCGCGAATCAACTGGCGCAGGAATGATGGACTGTAAGAAGGCGCTCGAGGAATCCTCAGGCGATATTGATGCCGCAAAGCAGTACCTCCGCGAGAAGGGCTTGGCCGCAAGCGCCAAACGCGACGACCGCGAGAACAATCAGGGTCTCGTCGCCCTCGGTATCGAGGGTGCAACTGCTGCAATGGTTCAGTTGAAGTGTGAGACCGACTTTGTTGCCGGCAGCGAACACTTCATCAACGAGGCGACCGAACTTCTCGAGGCAGTACTCGCCGGCGGTGCCGATGCAGTTGCGAGTCGAGAGACCCAACTTGAGGAACTCCGTATTCTGTTGAAGGAGAAGATCGAACTCGGTGATGTCGTACACATGGTCGCGGCAGACGGAAACACCATTGGCCACTACGAGCACATTCAGGGTGGTCGGGGAGTCAACGGCGTCCTCGTTGAGATGTCAGGTGCAAGCGATGAACTTGCTCACGACATCGCAGTCCACATTGCATTCGCCCGTCCGCAGTATTTAAACCGCGATGATGTTCCTGCCGATGTTGTGGCTGCTGAGCGCTCAACCCTTGAAACGATTACTCGCAATGAGGGCAAGCCCGAACAGGCGATCGACAAGATTGTTGAGGGTCGAATCGGCGGATTCTTCAAAGATGTCTGCTTGCTGGAGCAGCCATTTGCGAAAGACGATAAGCAGTCAATCCAGCAAGTGATTGGCTCCGCCGGAATCGTCCGGTTCGCTCAGGTCGAGATCGGCTGAGATAATTCACACATGGCTGACGATTCGACGACCACCCCACGATGGCGACGAATCGTCTTCAAGCCCTCAGGTGAGGCCCTAGCTGGACCGTCAGGTCGGGGGCTTGATGGTCCAACGCTTGATGCAACTGCTCGAGAGATCATCGATCTTCGTCAAAACCTAGGTGTTGACGTCGCTGTCGTTGTTGGAGGTGGAAACTTCTGGCGAGGGCGAATCGGTGCGATGGAAGGCATGGATGCCACGCAGAGCGATCACATCGGAATGCTGGGCACGGTGATGAATGCGTTGGCCCTTCAGGACGCTCTCGAACGTCAAGGTCAGGCGACTCGGGTCCAATCAGCGATTGAGATGCCGAGAATCGCTGAGGCCTACATTCGTCGGCGTGCGGTTCGCCACCTCGAAAAGGGTCGCGTCGTCATCTTCGCAGCAGGAACTGGAAACCCGTTTTTCACTACCGATACTGCTGCTGCGCTGCGTGCTGCGGAAATTGAAGCCGATGCCCTGCTGAAGGGCACGCACTCAGGTGTCGATGGTGTGTATGACGCTGACCCTCGTATCGATGACACAGCGGTGAAGTACGACGAAGTTGGCTACATGGAAGTCATGACGAAGAACTTGAAGGTCATGGATGCCACCGCTATCGCGTTCTGCCGGGACAACTCGATACCGATCGTTGTCTTCGACATGACAACACCTGGAGCACTGCGCTCAATTCTATGCGGAGACGCAGTCGGCACGATGGTGCACGACGTCTGAGGCAGTTGACACCTCCTCAGAAACGGTCAACATTTTGTTGCTGTCCCCAACGGGGTACCGCGGATGGGTACGCTGGAGGAGTGATCGACGAGACCATTCTCGAGTCCATCGAAAAGATGGAGAAAGCCGTACTGCACGTGCAGTCCCAGTTTGCGACGGTTCGGACTGGGCGGGCGGCTCCTGCTCTTGTCGAGCACCTACAGGTTGAGTACTACGGTGCGCACGTCCCGCTTCAGCAACTGGCATCAATTCAGGTTCCGGAAGCTCGTCAACTACTCATCAAGCCGCATGATCGGGGCTCGCTGGCAGCAGTCGAGAAAGCGATTAGAGACAGTGATCTTGGCGTCACCCCGAACAACGATGGCGTGGTGATTCGGTTGAACTTTCCGGCGTTGACCGAAGAACGGCGACGCGATTACGTGAAAGTCGCAAAAAACATGGCCGAAGATGGTCGCATTGCGGTGAGGAACATACGTCGAGACGCTCGCAAGGCGCTTGAAAGTGCAGAAAAAGGTGGCGAAATCTCCGCTGATGATCTCGACCGGGCAGAGAAAGAACTCGATAAGTACACCCACGAACATGTGGAGCGAATTGATCAGGGGCTCGGCCGCAAAGAGACCGAACTCCTCGAGGTGTAGAGAGGTGATGCGCAATGAGTGACGACATGTGGGGCGATTCAGATTCATTGTTTGATGAGCCTGAGCGCCGACGATCTGAAGACGAGTCGACCGCCGCGAGTCAGCCGGCGACACCGTCGTTTTCTTTTGATGACGAATCAGGACCGTTGCCTCATTGGACGGAAGCCCCATCGGGTGGGATGCCCCGGCCTGACGAATCCGAAGAAGATACCGAACAGCGTTTGCCAGTTCGGTCCTTCGATGATGACGATCTTGGAATTCTCGACGATGACATTCCCACTGGCCGATCAGAGGATGACCTTTGGGCAACCTTTACTGCTGAACAGCCTGTGTGGCAACCAGGCGAGACCCCAGAACCGACGCGTGAATCGCCAGCGATCGGCTCATTTGATGACCCCGCCTCGGTGGCAGAGCCGGCAACGGCCGAGCAGAGGCGGATCGTGATCGGGACAGATCCTTCGGGCATGGACCGCCCTAGTTCGACGGCAAAAGAAGCGGTTCGTGAGGATTCTGGAGGCACTCGTCGCCGTGCGGGCGGTAAGGCGAAGGCCTCGCTACCGCGACCAGGTGCACCAGCGACAGCAGGGCGAGATATGCCGGTGGCAACCGCAGTCGGCATTTTGCTCGTTGCAATCTTTGTTGGAACGCTTGCGTACCGTCCGTGGGCGACGCTCACACTCGTAGCGGTCATCCTCGGACTTGCAGCAGTTGAGTTCTATGACAAGGTGACCGAGAAGGGCTATCGGCCAGCGGTCGTCCCGGGGATTGTTGCGTGTGTGATCGCACCACTTGCTGCCTACTGGCAAGGTGACGGAGCGTTGCCGCTTGTCATCATGTTTGCGTTTATCGCAACTGCAGGAACATATATCGGTGCCCGCTCGGTTGACATCGGGCCGCTGCCAAATGTATCGATCACAACTCTGCCGATTGTGTGGATCGGACTGGCAGGAGCGTTTGCTGGACTGATTCTTCGTTTCTCCACGACTGGCGAAGTGCTGAGAGCAGATAACGGTACGGACACACTGTTTATGTTGGCCCTTGCAGTTGTGGCAAATGACGTCGGCGCATTGTTTGTCGGTGCTGCTGCAGGTCGAACCCCACTGCGCTCGTGGATTTCACCAGGTAAAACGGTCGAAGGCTTTATCGGTGGGGCGTTGCTCACCATCGTGGTACTGATCATTGTCGGTATCGGTGGTTGGAATACGACGTGGGACAGCACGGGCGACCTTCTATTACTGGCGATCGTGGTATCAATTTTTGCCCCGATGGGAGACTTGGTTGAGTCGATGTTCAAGCGGAACCTGGGTGTCAAAGACTTTGGCTCATTGGTGAAGGGTCACGGCGGGGTACTCGACAGGTTTGATGGGTTCTTGCTCACGTTGCCAACCGTGTATTACCTGACGCTGATCCTCGAGCCGTGGGCCGGCTGACGAGTACCTGACCACGATGACTCCCGTACGGGTCGCAATTGCAGGCTCAACAGGGTCAATTGGTCGACAAACGCTCGAGGTCATCTCCGCTGAGCCTGATTCGTATGTCGTGGTTGGGCTGTCGGCAGGATCATCTGTTGACCTCGTCGTTGAGCAAGCGCTGAAGTTTCGCCCGTCATTGGTTGCGATGAGCGATGAAGCGGCTCGGGAGAGGGTTCGTGATGCCCTTGCTGGAGTGGGCGGCATTGAGGTTGTAGCGGATGCCACTGAGATGTGCGGGATCGCTGATGTTGTCATTAACGGAGTTGTCGGTTTTGCTGGGCTCCCGGTCACGATGGCGACGTTAAAGAATGGGCGTCGACTAGGACTTGCCAATAAGGAAAGCCTCATTGCGGCAGGTCCGATCGTGCAGCCATTGCGTCAGGTCGAGGGTGCTGATCTTGTGCCAGTTGACTCAGAGCATTGTGCTTTGCATCAATGTCTTCGGTCATCAGTAGACACGAATCGTGAGGTGGCTCGTCTCGTACTCACTGCGAGTGGGGGTCCATTCCGTGGTCGCTCGTTTGCTGACCTCGAGCAAGTGAGTGTTGACGAGGCTCTTCGGCATCCAACCTGGTCAATGGGACCAAAGATCACCATTGATTCTTCGACGCTGATGAATAAGGGCCTCGAGGTTATTGAAGCCCACGAACTCTTTGGGACTGGTTTCGATGACATCGATGTAGTGGTTCACCCGCAGTCGGTGGTGCATTCAATGGTCGAGTTCACCGATGGTTCAACAATCGCCCAGTTATCGATGCCCGATATGCGTCTTCCAATTGGGTACGCACTCGGTTGGCCAGAGCGCTTGAGGACGCCATTTGGCAAAATCGACTGGACCCAACTCTCGCGACTTGACTTTGAGCCACCAGATCGCCGCGCATTTCGATGTCTGGATCTTGCCTATCAGGCGGGACGCTCCGGCGGCACAGCCCCAGCTGTCATCTCTGCAGCAAATGAGGTAGCGGTGGATGCGTTCATGTCGCGTCGAATCACATGGCACCAGATTCACGATGTCTCGGCCGCCGTTCTTGACCACTCAACGATCGTTATGCCGACGTCAGTTGAAGAAGTCATTGATGCCGATCGTTGCGCTCGTGAGGACGCGGAGCGTGTGATCAGTGGCATGATTTCGTAAGAGGAATCGTGGCTGACAAAGTGAAACCAGAATCATCTTCGCCTGCCGCATGGCCGGCGCCAACCGCATCGTCGCGGTTTGTCTCCGAAGTTGTTGCCGGCGGTGCAGTTGGCGAACGAAACCCTGATGACAATGGCACCGGTGTGGTCGGTTTGATCGTTCTCATCGGAATGTTCGTTGCGTTAGCGCTTGCGAACATTTGGTGGTTTGTCTTTGCGATCGGCTTGTTGCTCTCCATCGTGTTGCACGAAGTAGGGCATTATTCAACCGCTCGGTGGAGCGGCATGAAAGTCACCCAATTCTTTGTCGGATTCGGGCCGCGGGTGTGGAGTGTGCATCGGCGCTCAACAGAATTTGGTGTTCGAGCATTGCCCCTCGGTGCGTTCGTGCGAATTGTCGGCATGAACATGATGGATGACGTCGATGAGGCTGATGAACAAGAGACGTATCGGTCAAAGTCGTATCCAAAGCGGATGCTGGTTATCACAGCCGGGTCGTTGATGCATTTCTTGCTCGCGTTGGTGTTGCTGTCGGCGGTGTTTGCAACCCGTGGCGAAGCCGTGGTGTTGCCTGGCGCCGAAGTGATGTCAGTTGGCGATGACATGCCAGCGGCAGGTGTTGTTGCGCCTGGGGACGTCATTCTCAGCATCGATGATCGTGTCGTTGTAGATGGCGCGTTAGGTGATGTGGTGCGGTCGTTTGAGCCTGGTTCAACCGTCAACATTGAACTTGAGCGCAATGGAGCGAGATCAACGGTTGCGGCGACTCTTGGTTCGAATGCGCTGGTTGGAGGCGACGGGTCTTCGGCTTTTCTTGGAGTGTCGACTGTGATGTCAGTCTCGCTAGAGCAACGAGCTTGGTGGGCGGCTCCGTGGCACTCGGTTGCCTCGATGGGTGATCAGATGTGGATGTCGGTCAAAGGCGTGGTCACCGTGCTGAATCCTGCAAATGTTGTCGCGCATCTCACTGGCGATAATGCTGACCCGATGACCAGGCCAACGACATTGGTTGGGATCACAGCGGTGAGTGATGATGTCGGTCAATCAGGCGGATTTGCCGGTGTGATCGAGTTATTGGCCTACCTAAACGTGTTTGTCGGGGTGTTCAACTTGTTCCCACTGTTGCCGCTCGATGGTGGGCATGCGGCGATTGCAACCTACGAGCGCGTTCGCGAAGGTCGAACCCGCTCCCGGTACCACGCTGATGTTGCCCGTCTTGTTCCGTTGACGATGGCAGTGGTGGCAATGCTGGCATTCATGTTTATGTCCGGTCTATATCTCGACGTCGTTAACCCAATTCGCTGAGGAGAGTTCGATGGAAGTCACAGGATGGTCAGGGAAGCGACGTAAGTCTCGAGTGATCAATGTTGGTGGTGTCCCCGTCGGTGGCGATTCCCCGATCACTGTTCAGTCGATGACGGTTACGAAAACGGCTGATGTTGAGGGAACCCTCCAGCAGATCTATGCGCTTGCGGCCGCCGGATGCGACATTGTTCGATGCACCTGTAACGAATCTGAAGCGGCAGTCGGTTTGGCACAAATTGTTCCACGGTCACCAATTCCAGTCATTGCTGACATTCACCATCAATACAAGATGGCACTCGCTGCGTTGGAGGCGGGTGTGCACGGTCTTCGGTTGAATCCTGGCAATATCCGTCGGCCAGAACAGATCAAGGCGGTGGCATCGGAGTGTCGAGATCGTGGCGTCCCGATTCGTATTGGGGTGAACGCTGGGTCACTTGATCCTGATCTTTATGAGAAGTACGGCGGAGCGACACCGGAGGCGATGGTCGAGTCAGCCCAGCGTGAATTGGAGTATTTCGGCGAGGTTGATTTTGACCTCGTGAAAATATCGGTGAAGGCGTCAAGCGTTCCACTCATGGTTGAGGCGTATCGACAGCTCGCAGAGGTGACTGATCATCCGCTGCACCTTGGGGTCACCGAAGCAGGCCCTCCTCCCGCTGGATTAGTGAAAGCGACTGCCGGTATTTCGACACTTCTCTTGGAGGGGATTGGCGACACCATTAGGTACTCCTTGACCGCAGATCCTGTCGAAGAGGCGCGTGCTGGTCGTCAATTGCTTGAGGCCCTTGGGCTTCGCGAGCGAAAGAATGTTGACCTCATTGCCTGTCCATCTTGTGGCCGAGCTGAAATTGACGTCATCGAGGTTGCACAGAAGGCGATGGAGGCCTTTGGCGAGCGGCAACTTCCGCTTCAGGTGGCAGTGATGGGTTGTGTGGTGAACGGTCCGGGGGAGGCACGCGAGGCTGACCTCGGGATTGCCGCAGGCAACAAGCGTGGCCATTTGTTCGTGAAGGGCCGCAATGTTGCGGTTGTTCCGGAGGATGAAATGGTCGAAGCGCTGGTTGAGTGGGCTGAGTTCATTAGCGAACATGGCACCGAAGCAGCGATTGAGCGCGCGGATACTGAACGCGCTGAGAGAGAAGCAGCGAAGGACCGGTCGATGCTGCTCGATGAGCAGGGTGATGACGTCAATAACTCGACTGAGCGAATTGTTGAGATTGGGCGACGCCTTTCCGGCGACAATGCGTAGTTAGTTCTTGAGCTCAGCGATGGCTTCGGCTGTGGCGAGAACCCGACGTGCGTTATCAACATGCAGGTTCTCGATCATGCGCCCATCGACCGTGATCACCCCACGGCCCTCGCTCACTGCCTCATTGAATGCCTCGATCACCCGCTTGGAGTGATCGATGTCTGCCTCTGATGGAGCCCATACGTCGTTCGTAGGCTCGACTTGGGTGGGGTGGATGAGAGTTTTCCCGTCAAATCCGAAGGCTCGTCCTTGCTCTGCTTCGGAGAGGAACCCTTCAGCATTTTTCACATCGTTATAGACCCCGTCGAGGATGACTTTGTCGGCCTCGCGTGCACCGAGTAGAGCAGCGGCGAGGTGAGGGAGCAGCGGCGCACGGTCGGACTGCTGTTCGGCTCGAAGTTCTTTCACCAGGTCATTCGTTCCCATGACGAGCACATTGACGCGCGGGTGAGCTGCAATTGACCGAATATCAAAAATTGCAGTGGGGGTCTCCACCATTGCCCAAATTGTCATTTCTGCCGGAGCATTCGCTGAGCGAAGCTGTGCATCCACTTCGTTCAAGTGGTCAGTGGAGGTCACTTTGGGAATTACGACGGCGGCGGCACCCGAGGTCGCTGCCGCAGCGAGGTCGGCTGCCCCCCAGGGAGTATCGAGGCCATTACAACGAATAGTCAATTCACGTTTGCCATATTCCCCAGAAGATGCAGCCGCTACAGCGTTCACGCGGGCTGCATCTTTGGCATCAGGTGCGACGGCATCTTCCAAGTCGAAAATGATTGCATCAGCCGGAATCGTCTTTGCTTTTTCGAGGGCGCGTTCGTTTGCAGCCGGCATGTACAGCACAGATCGGCGTGGTCGAAGTGAGGTCATGTCAGGCTCCCAACTCGTACAGGGCGGCTAACTCAGGGTCGCTCGAAGCGAGTTGCTCTGCGAGACGAACAACCACCTGGCACTGCTTCACCGACGCATCGTCTTCCATTTTGCCGTCAAGCATGATGGCTCCTGTTCCATCGCCCATTGCCTCAATAACGCGGCGGGCGTGGGCAACCTGTTCGGCAGATGGTGAGAAGACTTCTTTCGCTACTGCGATTTGGTCGGGGTGGAGACTCCACGCTCCAACACATCCAAGAAGGTAGGCGTTGCGGAATTGGTCTGCGCACGCAGTGGTATCACGAATATCGCCGAATGGGCCGTAGTACGGCAGGATCCCTGCCATCACACAGGCATCGACCATACGAGCAATTGTGTAGTGCCACAGGTCTTGCTGGAAGGTAGACCGTTCTGCCTCAGGATTGTCAGGGTCGGGATCTGATCGAACAAGGTAATCAGGGTGTCCGCCACCGACTCGAGTGGTCTTCATCCGACGATTGGCCGCAAGGTCGGCTGGGCCGAGCGAAAGTCCTTGCATGCGAGGTGATGCCAAGCAGATTTCCTCAACATTCGCTACGCCGCGAGCGGTCTCAAGAATTGCGTGAAGCAAGATTGGCCGCGTGAGACCAGCCTCTGCTTCGAGTTGCGCAATGAGCCGATCGGCATAGTGAATGTCCTCGGCTCCCTCGACTTTCGGAAGGATGATGACATCGACTGCGTGCCCTGCTTCTAACACGGCTGCTCGAATGTCTGCGAGGCACCAAGGAGAGTCGAGGCTGTTGACCCGAGTCCACAACTGGGTTGATCCAAAATCGACATTCTTTGCGACATCGACGAGACCGGCACGGGCGGCATCTTTTTCTGCCATTGGAACACCGTCTTCTAGGTTGGCGACAAGCACGTCAACCTTGCCAACAAGTGATGGCACCTTGCTGCGCATCTTCTCGTTATTCGGAGGAAAGAAGTGCAACATTCGGCTTGGCCGAAATGGGATCTCACGGACGGGTTCGGGAGCGCCAACGGCGAGGGGGCGGAAGAAGTCTTTAGGTGAACGCACACCCAAACGCTACGTGCTAGAAGGGTCGTTTGAAAAACTGCGCAGCCAAGTTGGAAGTCGAGTAGGTCGACCATCTGGGGTCACGGCACCGTGAACGGTGACCGCGGTTGAGTGAACTGCGCCCTCAACGGTCAGCAGATACACCATCTGAAAGGTCGCTCGGGTGACTGGTCCCATTGCAACGTGTACGTCGACAACATCGTCAAACCTCAGCGGTTGGCGATATTGAACGCCTGCTTCGAGGACGGCCATGTCGACCCCCTCAGCTCGAATTTCGTGATAGGGGTGGCCGATGTGGCGCAGGTACTCAACACGTGCTTCCTCGAGATAGGGGAGATAGCGGCTGTGGTGGACGATTCCCATCGCATCGGTCTCAGCAAATCGCACACGAATGCGATGAGAGAAGTCATAAGCCGAGGCGTCAGTTGGTGGTTTGATGGACATTCTCACAACCCTCGACCGTATCGTGCTGGTGTGAGGAGTCGTGGACAATGACCCCAGCGGTGCAGTTGCTAGCCGAACGGAAGATCTCCTTTCGCCTGTGCGAATACGACCACGATCCCGCAAATTCGAACTTTGGTCTCGAAGCTGCGAACGAACTTGGGCTCGATCCAGATCAGGTGTTCAAAACGCTCATCGTTGTTGCAGGAGGCGATGAGATGTGTGCAATCGTGCCGGTCAGCGGGCAACTGTCATTGAAGGCGTTTGCCAATGCAGTGGGGGTGAAGCGCGTCGTGATGTGCCCACCAGAACGTGCTCAACGAGCCACCGGTTACCTCGTCGGTGGCATTTCTCCGATCGCCCAGCGACGTTCGCTGGTGACGGTCATCGACGAGACAGCGCAGTTGTACGACGAGGTATTTGTCAGCGGAGGCCGGCGCGGGCTCGATGTCGCAGTCGGGCCAGACGACCTCATGGTTGTGACTGGCGGAATGTTCGCAGATATCGCTACCCGTTGAGGCGAGCTCAATCAGATCCCAGATGGGTGACGGAGAGCAGCTTCGATGCGCGCAACTCTCGTGCGTGCCGGTGGATGAGATGCTCGCACACGTTGACGCCATCCGATGCTGCGTTGGCCACCACCGAAGGCGATCACACGGGTGAGTGCGGCGACAAGCTCACTTCCGTAGCCGAGTTGAACGCTCCGTTGGTCAGCGTCGAATTCTGATCGGTGTCCAACGAGATTTCCAACCGCGTCACTGGCGTAGAGCACGCACAGAAATGCCCACGACACGGCGGTGAGCACACCTGCGATCACCGCGCCGACTGCGGTCAGTGCTGATGAGTGCGCAACAAAGGTTTCTGTGGCGGCGCGGGCAACGTTTTTGACGGCGAACCCAATACGAGCGAGAGCGATGATTGGCAGGGAGTACCAATGGATCAGGGTGAGAGAAATCGTATGGAGACCGAGGTGGTGGGACAATTCGTGGGCGAAGACTCCTGCGAGCTCGCGTTGGTTGAGGTGCTGCAGAGAGAATGTGGTGGTGATCACCATGTGTCCGCCGCATGCGAAGGCGTTGAGTTCGTCGGCATCGATCACACGTAACACAAACCTGTTTGGGTCAATTCCTGCAGACACACTTACCTGTTCCCAAATTGGTTGAGCAACAAGGTGTTCCTCGGGGGTGAGTGATCTGGCGCCGAGCACAGGGGTAAGCACCAGGGTCTGAGCAACGCGAAGAAACAGGCAACATGCTCCTAGCGTCCAGGCGATAGGAATCACCCAAAAGGACAGGGAGATTCCGACGATGTTGAGTGCGGCGTTGACCGGAATCCAGATAAGTCGCAGCGAAATCAATGAGAACGGCAGCACTACTGCGAGGGGCGTAAGTGCCGCAAATGACGATAGGTCAACCGTCCTGCGGTGAAGATGCCGTGGTGTGCGATCCACAGGTAAGAGGTTACGCAGTGCGCTGAGAGGTTTCTCATCGCTTCATGTCAGGACAGAATGTAACGATGGCTGACGGTAACGCTTCAACTCCAGCAGTTCTCCCAGGTGCGGAGCCGCTCTCTCACGCGGCGGGTTCGACAACTGGGGTGCTTGTTCTTCATGGATTCACCGGTAACCCGTCATCGGTGAGGATTCTCGCTGAGGCTGCGGTCTTGCACGGGTTCGATGTAGAGATGCCGCTATTGCCGGGACATGGCACGACGGTCGAGGACATGATGACCACCGATTGGAATGACTGGTTTGGTGCAGCGCTTCACGCATTTGATGCTCTTGCCTCAAGATGCGAACGGGTCGTGGTTGCTGGCTTGTCAATGGGCGGCCTGTTGACCCTTTCGGTCGGTGGTGCTCGGCCGGTAGCAGGTCTCATCTGTGTCAACCCGGTTGCGCGAATGAGGTCTCCCGAAGAGGTTGAAATGGTCGAGGAACTCATCGAGGACGGAATGACGATTCTTCCTGGCATCGGCTCAGACATTGCTGATCCTGACGTCATCGAGACCGCCTACGAAGGCACACCCCTTGTACCGCTTCGTTCAATGTTCTTCGAAGGAGTTCGTCCTCGCTGCGAAAGTTGGGGGGACCTCACAGCTCCATTGCTGCTGTTCACCTCTGAGCAGGACCATGTTGTCGATCCGGCCGATAGTGCTCATCTCTCGTCAACCTATGGTGGGCCGGTCAACCATGTGTGGTTAACGAAGTCGTACCACGTTGCAACACAGGACTATGACAAAGAACTGATCGTTGAGCGCTCGCTTGCATTTATGTCGCAACTGACAGACTGATCTGCAACTGGTGAGTACTCTCGCAGCAATTCCATCACCTCCTTGGTCGAGTCTCTCGCTCGGCCCTATTGAGCTCCGCGCCTACGGCCTACTCATCGCCGTCGGTGTGATTTTGGCGGTCCGCCGGCTCGGTATTGGTCTTGACCAACTGCGGTCTGGTGCCGCCGAAGCTGCTCCATCGATTGGTATTTGGGGGGTTGGTGCAGGATTGATCGGCGCTCGTCTGTACCACGTTGTCACCGAGTGGGATCGCTTTGCGGACAATCTCACTGACATCCCGAAGGTGTGGCACGGAGGGTTAGGAATTCCCGGAGGAGTGCTCCTTGGCACAGTCGTCGGAGTTCTTCGGGCGCGCTCGTTTGGAATTTCTACCGCAGATACCTTGCATGCAGCTGCACCGGCAATCCCGCTCGCTCAAGCTGTTGGCCGATGGGGAAATTGGTTCAATCAGGAACTGTTCGGGCGGCCAACGTCGTTGCCGTGGGCCCTACAGATAGATGATGCTCACCTGCCTGTTTCGTTTGAATCTGGCACCACATTCCACCCAACATTTCTGTACGAGAGCCTGTGGACGCTTTCGCTCAGTCTGTGTCTTGTGCGTCTCAGCGGATCACCTCGGCTTGTTGGCTCGAGGCTCTTCGCCCTATATGTCGCTGGATACGGACTTGGTCGTCTCTGGATCGAAGGGCTCCGCATTGATGACGCCTCGGTGCTTGGGGGTCTCCGCTGGAACCAATGGGTTGCGATTGCGGCGATTCTCGGGGGCGGTTTGTTCCTGCTCCTGACGTCCCCACCTCGCAGAACTGTCGAAGAACTCGATGCTCAACAGACCTCAGGGAACGACGAGCGGTAGCCTCAAGAGCGTGTCGGAACAACTAGATCGACGAGCAGTTGAGCGGGTGGCGAAACTCGCGCGACTCGAATTAACAGGCGAAGAACTTGACGAGGCGACGACCCGACTCGCTGGCATGTTGGCGCATTTTGCCGATATTGATGCGCTCAATCTTGATGATGTCGAGCCGATGACCCAGCCGTATGAACTCGTGAACGTGATGCGCGACGATGCTCCGCTCGACACCCTTGACCACGACGAGGTGCTTGCGGCCGCACCAGATGCCTCTGACGGCCGATTTGGTGTACCGCCGATCCTGGGACTCGAACTGTGAGCGGGTTTCAAAATGCGCGGTCGATAGTCGAGGCGGTCTCAACGGGAGCAACGTCTGCTGTTGACGTTCTTTCCGAACATCTTGCTCGCATAGATGAGCGCGAGGCGGAAGTTCATGCGTTTAACCTCGTGCTCCGCGAGGAGGCTCTCCAAGCAGCACAGCAGATTGATGATCGGATCGCGGCGGGCGAAGTGGTGGGCCCTCTGGCCGGAGTTCCAATTGCGTTGAAGGACAATCTCTGTACCCGAGGAATACCGACAACGTGTTCCTCCAAGATTCTTGATGGTTGGCGGCCCCCATACGACGCAACGGTGGTGTCTCGACTAGCGAACTCGGGAGCGGTGTTCGTTGGCAAGACAAACCTTGACGAATTTGCAATGGGTTCAAGCACTGAGAACTCAGCATTCGGTCCAACGCGGAATCCTCTCGACACAAGTCGGGTGCCGGGTGGGTCATCAGGTGGATCAGCAGCTGCAGTTGCTGCCGGATTTGCGGCGATGTCGCTTGGCTCTGACACCGGTGGATCGATTCGTCAGCCAGCGGCGCTATGCGGCTTAGTGGGGGTCAAGCCCACATACGGGGCAGTGAGTCGACTTGGCCTGATCGCCTTCGCGTCAAGCCTTGATCAAATCGGGCCGTTTACTCATGATGTCGCTGATGCGGCATTGTTGCTTGAAAGCATTGCAGGGCATGACCCTGGTGATTCGACATCTATCCCGCAGCCATTTCCGTCGTTGAGCGAATCGCTCACTCGAGGCGTTGATGGAATGCGTATCGGTCGAATTGTTGACCTGCCTGCAGGTGCTGATGCGGAAGTCGTCGCCTCGGTGGATCGCGCGTTTGATGTGCTTGCAAGCGCGGGCGCAGAAATTGTCGATGTGTCAATCCCCGCCTTTACCTATGGACTAACGGCGTACTACCTCATAGCCCCAGCCGAGGCATCATCGAATCTTGCTCGCTATGACGGCGTTCGATTTGGCTCGCGAGTTGAGGCACCCGATACAAACTCGATGTATATGGCAACAAGAGGTGAAGGATTTGGACCCGAAGTAAAGCGCCGCATCATGCTCGGCACCTATGCACTGTCTGCCGGTTACTACGACGCGTACTACGGAAAAGCGTTGAAGGTTCGCCGCTTGATGGCCGAGGACTTTGCCAAGGTGTACCAGTCGGTTGATGCCTTGATTACTCCTGCCTCGCCGAGCGTCGCGTTCCCCTTCGGTTCGAAGACATCAGACCCGCTTGCGATGTATCTCTGTGATACATACACGATTCCATCGAACCTCATCGGGCACCCGGCAATGAGTGTGCCGTTTGGCTCCGGTGAACAGGATCTGCCGATCGGCGTGCAGGTGCTTGCTCCTGAGATGGGCGAACCAACGATGTTTGCGGTTGCCGCAGAACTTGAACGCGCGGCGGGGGGTTCACATGTCTGATGTAGGTATTTGGACCCATGATGGGTTCGAGATGGTGGTAGGTCTCGAAGTCCATGTTGAACTCGCGACCAATACGAAACTCTTCTCTGGTGCGCCGAACCGGTTTGGTGATGATCCAAACACAAATATTGACCCGGTGTCACTCGGATTACCTGGAGCGCTTCCGGTACTCAACCGACAGGCTGTCGAATTGGCAATGCGCATTGGGCTTGCCCTCAATTGCACAGTTCAGTCGTGCACCTTTGCTCGAAAGAACTACTTCTATCCAGATATGCCGAAGGCCTACCAAATCTCGCAATACGACCGTCCGTTGAATATTGACGGTCACCTTGAAATTGCAGATGGGATCGTGATCGGCATTGAGCGGGCACACCTTGAGGAGGACACCGGAAAGAGCACTCATATCGGTGGATCGGGTCGCATTCATGGCAGTGAAGGGTCAATGATCGACTTCAACCGCGCTGGGGTTCCACTTGTAGAAATCGTGAGTCGTCCCGACATCCGGTCACCAGAGCAGGCCCGTCAGTATGTGAATGAACTTCGGGCAATCCTTGTCGAGATTGGCGCATCCGATGCACGAATGGAAGAGGGTTCAATGCGCGTCGATGCGAATGTGAGCGTTCGACGGCCTGGCGAAGAGTTCGGCACGCGATGTGAAATCAAGAATGTGAACTCTGTTCGTTCGCTTGGACGTGCGATTGATTACGAGGCGCGCCGTCAGATCGCAATGATTTCTGATGGTGAGGCGATTCGTCAAGAAACCCGGCACTGGGATGAAGGCGATGGTCGCACCCACACCCTTCGCACAAAGGAAGATGCCGACGACTACAGGTACTTTCCGGATCCCGACCTGGTGCCACTCGACCCGGGTAACGAATGGATTGAGTCCGTTCGGGCAAATCTGCCGATGTTGCCAGCTGCCAGAAGGACACGACTTGCGGAGATGACCGGACAATCGGCTGCTGCTGAGGCGATCGCAACCATTGTTGAACGTCGCCAAGACGACTACGTCATCGCCGTTGCTGAAATTGCTGGGGGAGCAGATCGCGTTCTCATCCATGTCAAAGAAGCGTTTTCGGAGCAAGGAAGCGAGCCCACTGTTCCGGCCGCTGATCTTGCCGCGTTAGTGGCGATGGAAGTTGCTGGTGAGCTCACCTCGACCCAGACCAAAACATTGCTCGGAGACCTCGTTGACCAGGGCGGTGGCGACCCAGCTGCGATGGCGGCTGCGAGAGGGTTCGAAGCGATGGATACTTCTGAACTTGATGGATTCGTCGATGCTGCGATCGCGGCGGATCCTGATGCTTGGGCGAAATTTTGTGCAGGTGATGGCAAGGCAATGGGCGCACTCGTTGGTCACGTCATGAAGGCATCACGCGGTCAGGCAGATGGCAAAGCCGTGACTGCGATGCTCAACGCTCGAAAGGGCTGAGCACTCCGAACGATGTCGCTAGAGGCCTGCAGCATTAGCGTGTAAGTATGAGCGATCGTCCATTAGAGACTTCTGTAGACATCAAACCACGTTCTCGTGACGTCACTGACGGCATTCAAAAAGCCGCCGCCCGTGCGATGTTGCGTGCTGTTGGTCTGACTGATGACGACTGGCAGAAACCACAGGTTGGCATTGCCTCGTCATGGAACGAGATCACTCCGTGCAACCTCAGCCTCCGTCGTCTCGCAGCGGCCGCAAAAGAGGGTGTGAAGAGTTCAGGTGGAATCGGACTTGAGTTTGGGACGATCACGGTTTCTGACGGCATTTCGATGGGTCATGAGGGGATGCGCGCATCGCTCGTGAGCCGTGAGATTATTTGCGACTCGGTTGAGGCGGTTGTGCACGCTGAGCGGCTCGATGGTGTCGTTGTACTCGGTGGCTGCGATAAGTCGATGCCAGGAATGATGATGTCGATCGCTCGCCTCGATCTCCCCGGAATCTTCGTTTATAACGGTTCAACATTGCCGGGCTACCTCAATGGCAAGGCACTCGATGTCACCAGCGTGTTCGAGGCGATTGGTGCATGTGCAGCTGGCATGATTACCGAAGAAGAGCTCCATGCGATCGAGTCGAATGCGTGTCCGGGTGAGGGAGCCTGCGGTGGAATGTTCACCGCGAACACGATGTCATCGATTGGCGAGGCTCTCGGTCTTAGCCTTCCAGGGTCGGCTTCACCTCCTGCTGTTGACCGTCGCCGTGAGGATGACGCTCGTCGTGCCGGTGAGGCTGTCATCAACATGTTGAGAATGGGCCTGCGCCCTCATGACATCTTGACGAAAGGGGCGTTCGAAAACGCAATTACTGTTGCGAACGCGCTCGGCGGTTCAACGAATGCGGTTCTTCACCTGTTGGCGATCGCGAATGAGGCGCGAGTCGATATTCAGCTTTCGGACTTCAACCGGATTGCTGCGCGAGTTCCTCACTTTGCGGATATGAAGCCCGGTGGCAAGTTCCACATGACAGATCTTGACCGGATTGGCGGTGTGCCAGTTGTGTTGAAGCACCTACTCGAAGAGGGCTTGCTCCACGGTGATGAAATGACGGTAACCGGTAAGACAATGGCGGAGAACCTCGCTGAAATTGACCCACCAGCACCGGACGGAACTGTCGTATATCCGATTTCTCAACCGATCAACTCAGAAGGTGGTCTCAACATTCTGACCGGCTCACTGGCGCCGTTGGGCTCGGTGGTGAAGGTGGCCGGCCTTACGGAAGAACAGCGAACCTTTGAGGGCCCGGCGCGTGTCTTCGATGGTGAAGATGGGGCAATGGCAGCGGTGATGGGTGGTGAAATCCAGCCGGGCACGGTGATCGTGATCCGCTACGAAGGTCCTAAGGGTGGTCCAGGTATGCGCGAGATGCTCGCAATTACGGGGGCTCTAAAGGGAGTCGGACGTGGTTCTGATTGTGCGCTGATCACAGATGGTCGATTCTCCGGTGGCACCTGGGGATTCTGTATCGGGCATGTAGCCCCTGAAGCGGTTGACGGTGGTCCGATCGCATTTGTTCAAGACGGCGACATCATCCGAATTGATGTCCCAACGCTCGGACTTGATCTTCTTGTCGATGAGGCAGAACTGGCCCGCCGTCGTGAGGGCTGGACACCGATTGAGCCCCGTTACACAACCGGGGTGTTGGGTAAGTACGCCCGCCTTGCGCAAGGTGCTGAAAAGGGAGCAATCACTAATCCGGTGTGATCTGGTTACCCCTCTGGCAGGCCACGATCAGGTCGTCGTGAGCGAGCGCGGGCAAAGGTTCGCCAGATATTCAAGAACGCTCCGTTGAAGACGGTGGCCACGACAACGAATGGCACTGCTGTACCACCACCAAATACGGTCCTTCGGAGCACCATCCCGAGAATGATCACCGTTGCCCACACAGTGAGCCCCGAAGCCACCGAATCGGGTGTCTTTCGCACATGTGGCAACGACCAAGCGACCAGAGTTGCGATGAGAAATGGGCTGACTGTTGTCAGATAACCAATGAACTGCGAACCACTGTTGTGTTCGTTCCTTCCGATGAGCACAAACGTCGCAATAAGTGCAATGTCGATGAAGATATAGGCGCGATGCGAGGTGTGTTCAGGATGCCGCAAAGGTTCCCAGCCCGCCCTTGAAGAACAACAATGGATCACCATCAGCACCGGCAAGTGATGCGACATCGCCGAGAACAAAGAGGTGGTCACCCATCTCGAATACCTCGTTAATGGTGCAGTCAATCCACGCAAGTGATCCGTCGATCACTGGTGAGCCGGTTGATTCGGAGTGCCATGCGAGCCCGTCGAAGCGTGAACCCTCGGCGGGCTTCGCAAATGTCCAGCACTCATCGGCTTGATGGTTGCCAAGTACGTTGACACAGAAACTTCCGCTATTTTGAATTGCTTGCCATGTTGCGGACTCTTTTCCGGGAAGAAAGCCCACCATCGGGGGATCGAGGGAAACCGATGTGAATGAGCCGATAGTGAGGCCGATGGGCTCATCACCGTCCATCCCGGTGACGACGGTGACACCGGTAGGGAAATGTCCAAGGACGTTACGAAACTCTTTAGGGTCGATAGTGCTCACCTCTTCGACATTATGCGTTTGTCACAGCGTTGAAAGAGATGTGCAAGGTACGGTTCTCATGTGGCAACGGTGAGCGACACCAAGGCACAGATTCGATCAGAACTGCGAAGGTGGCGTCGAGGCCTGCCTGACGATGAACTCAAACGTCGTTCAGACGTAATTTGCGAAGCACTCATCGCTTTCTCGGTCAAGGTGAATCCATCAGTTGTGATGGTGTACGAACCGGTTCGAGGCGAGCCTCTTATGGATACGTTCCGATGCTGGTTAACAGCGAATGAGATCACCGTCGTGGTTCCCGAGCAAGAGCCCGACCCCCAGACGCCAGACCTTGTTGTCGTGCCTGGAGTCGCGTTCACTGCAGATGGCCAACGCCTCGGGCAGGGTGGGGGCTGGTATGACCGCTTTCTGCTTGGCATTGGCGACCTGACGCAAACTGTCGGCGTGTGCTTTTCAGAACAGATCAGAGGTGAACTTCCGAGCGAGGATCATGATGTGTCGGTCCACCACGTAATTTCCGGCTGAAGTCAAGTATTTACAACGAATTCAAGCACTCAAATGGGGAACAAAAGGGCGATGTCATCGCACGCATTTGCGTTCTGTGGCGCGGGCTGGCACACTGTAAGACAATGAAAACAGCACCGCGCGTGTTCCTCGATTTTGTAGTAGGCATCCGGTAGCGCACCGGAGCTTCCCCCGCGTGCGCACCGACCTCCCGACACCGGGGGGTCGTTCCGTTTTTCACTGCAGACACTTGATGACCACGACGACCGACCAGGAGAACCAATGAGCACAACATCTACTCGCATGACTGGGGCGCAAGCCCTGATCAAGGCGCTCGAGATGGAGCAGGTCGACACTATTTTCGGATTGCCCGGTGGGTGTATTTTGCCTGCGTACGACCCACTTCTTGAGTCGACAATTCGTCACGTTCTCGTGCGTCACGAACAAGGTGCTGGCCACATGGCGGAAGGCTATGCCCATGTCACCGGCCGCCCAGGCGTTGCGATGGTGACTTCAGGACCAGCGGCAACAAACCTGGTGACGCCTTTGATGGACGCCTATATGGATTCGATTCCGATGGTGGGCATCACAGGTCAGGTTGGTACCTCAGCCATTGGTTCTGATGCATTCCAAGAATGCGACACTGTTGGTATCACCCGGTCGTGCACGAAGCACAATGAGCTCGTGATGACAGCTGACGACCTTCCTCTGGCCGTCCGGCAAGCATTTCATCTCGCAACGACCGGTCGTCCGGGCCCAGTGTTGCTTGATATTCCAAAGGATGTTCTGCAGAACGAGATGACCTGGCATTGGCCAACCGACGACGAAGTGACGGACTCGCTTCCGGGTTATCGCCCGACGATGAAGGGCCACCCCTTGATGATCAAGGAAGCTGCCCGTGTGATTCTTGCTGCTAAGCGCCCCGTTCTCTACGTCGGGGGCGGAATGTTGAAGGCGCGTGCGGCTGAGATTTTGCGGGAACTCGCCGAACTGACGGGTATTAACGTCGTCACAACCCTGATGGCTCGCGGAGTCTTCCCAGACGACCACGATCTCTGTCTAGGAATGCCTGGTATGCATGGAACCATCGCAGCAACAACGGCGATGCAGCGCGCTGATTTGTTGATCGCTCTTGGGGCACGTTTCGATGACCGCATTACTGGTCGTCTCGATGGGTTCGCTCCCGAAGCAAAGATCATCCATGTTGACATTGACCCAGCCGAACAAGGCAAGGTCCGCCGACCCGATGTCTCAATCGTGGGTGATTGCCGCCTTGTGACAGAGGAGCTTGTGCAAGCGATTCGCGATCTCACCGCCTCGGGAGTTGCTCAGGCTGATATTGCCGAATGGAAGTCACGAATCTCTGGTTGGCAGGAAATTTTCCCGCTCACCTACGACGACGCAGCTCCCGGTGCGGCCTTGAAGCCGCAGTACTGCCTCGAAGAACTTCGTGCGGCATCAACCGATGACACGATCTTAGTGTCGGGAGTTGGTCAGCATCAGATGTGGGCATCGCTTCACTGGAAGTTCAACAAGCCGTACTCGTGGGTGAACTCTGGAGGATTGGGAACAATGGGTTTCTCAATCCCCGCAGCGATTGGGGCGAAGGCCGGTCGCCCAGATGCAACGGTGTGGGCAGTCGACGGCGATGGATGCTTCCAGATGACTGCCCAAGAACTTGTCACCGCAACCGTTGAGCGAATTCCCATCAAGGTTGCCCTATTGAACAATTCGTACCTCGGCATGGTTCGTCAATGGCAAGAGATGTTCTACGACGAGCGTTATTCGGAGGTGTACCTCTCAACTGACACACCTGACTATGTGAAATGGGCGGAGTCGATGGGTTGCGTCGGAATTCGGGTCGAAAGTCCAGAAGAGGTTGGTCCGGCGATCGAGAAAGCAAACTCGATTAACGACCGTTCGGTCGTGGTTGAATTCCGCACCGACGCTGACGAGAAGGTGTTCCCGATGGTCCCTGCTGGTGTGAGCAACGACGAAGTGCTCGTCCACCCGTCACAAGAGCAGTACCGGGCACAACTCGGCTGAGTAGAGCGAAGAGAACTGGAGAACACGATATGACTGCGTTTAATCCGCACGGCAAATCGCTCAACCACGGGATCTTGTCGGTGCTGGTGCAGAATCGTCCGGGTGTGCTTGCACGAGTAGCGAGCCTGTTTGCTCGACGCGGCTACAACATCTTTTCGCTTGCAGTTGCACCGGCCGAAGATGAGTCGCAGAGTCGTATCACGATGGTCGTCGACCTTGAATCGGCTCCGCTCGACCAGATGGTGAAGCAACTTTTCAAGTTGGTCGACGTGGTTAAGATTTCCGAGCTTGACCCGCGGCGATCAATTGAACGCGAGTTGTTGCTTGCGACTGTTGAAGCCGATACCGATCAGCGGTCTGAAATTGTTGAGCTAGTGAAGATTTTCGAGGCGAAAATTCTCGCCGTGGGATCAGATGCAGTGACAATGAGCCTTGAGGGTCATCCCGACAAATTGGATGATTTTGAGGAACTGCTCGATTCTTATGCCATCGTTGAGCTGCAGCGGACGGGTCGAGTGGCCCTTCCGAAGCTCGATCGGGCAACACGACTGCGTGCTGCCAACCCCAACCAGAAAGGACAGGTGAGCTGAGATGGCCGCCAATGTGTATTACGAGGCCGATTGTGACGGCTCCCTCATCCGGAACCGAAAGGTTGCCGTCATTGGCTATGGCTCTCAGGGTCACGCCCATGCGCTCAACCTGAAGGAGTCTGGTGTCGAAGTGTGTATTGGTCTTCGTGAAGGATCAAGCTCAACCAAGAAGGCTGAGCAGGCAGGGTTGACAGTGAAGTCGGTTGCCGATGCAGCCGCCTGGGCTGATGTGATCATGATTCTTGCCCCCGATACCGAGCAAAAGAAGATTTTCGACGAGCACATTGCAGCAAACCTCAAGGCTGGTGACGCGATCGCATTTGCTCATGGATTCAACGTTCGTTTCGGACGCATCTCGGCCCCAGAGGGTGTTGATTGCATCATGATCGCCCCGAAGGGACCTGGACACCTCGTACGTCGTACCTACACCGAGGGCGGTGGCGTTCCTGCTCTCATCGCTGTTGAGCAGGATGCAACTGGTCAGGCAAAAGCGATTGCACTGTCGTACGCAGACGCAATTGGTGGAGCACGCGCCGGTGTGATCGAGACCACCTTCACTGAGGAAACCGAGACGGACCTCTTCGGTGAGCAGGTTGTCCTATGTGGCGGACTAACTCGACTGGTTCAGGCTGGTTTCGAAACGCTTGTAGAGGCAGGGTACGCACCTGAGATGGCGTATTTCGAATGTCTTCACGAGGTGAAGCTGATCGTCGACCTGATGTACGAAGAGGGAATCGCGGGTATGCGGTACTCGATTTCAGACACCGCCGAATATGGCGACCTCACACGTGGTCCTCGTATTGTTACCGATGCGACGAAGGCCGAGATGAAAAAGGTGCTGTCGGAGATCCAGTCAGGTCAGTTCGCTGAGGAATGGGTGAACGAGAGCGAGTCAGGCCGCGCAAATTACCACCGCATGCAAGAAGAGGGTCGCGCCCACCCGATTGAGGTCGTTGGCGGAAACCTTCGGGCGATGATGCCGTGGATCTCTGCTGGTAAGCAAAAGGTTGCTGAAGCATCAGGTGGCGATAGCTGAGCAGTTTGATCTCATTCATTGTTGTGCAGCCTTGAGCGCTGCACAACCAGACCTTGTTGAGCAGCCGGGCCGATTGGCCCGGCTGTTTACTTTCCCAGGCCATATTCTAAATATGACCTTGCAAGTCGGGTTTTAACGGCGTAGTCTCTACCACCATGTCTGATAACGCAAAGAAACTCGGTTTTGACACTCGCCAGATTCATGTTGGGGGAGACCCAGACCCGGCGACAGGTGCCCGCGCCGTACCGATCTATCAAACAACGTCCTACGAGTTTCGCGACACTGAGCATGCAGCCAACCTGTTTGCACTTGCCGAGGTCGGGAACATCTACACCCGCATTATGAACCCGACGCAGGCAGCACTTGAGGCTCGGCTCAATGACCTCGAGGGCGGATGCACGACAGCGATCGGAATTCCAGGTGCGCTTGCGACTGCATCTGGGCAGGCAGCCGAAACCCTTGCAATTCTCACCGTAGTTGAAGCGGGACATCACATCGTCGCCTCACCATCGCTGTACGGAGGTTCGTACAACCTGTTGCACTACACCCTCCCGAAAATGGGTATCGACGTCACCTTTGTCGACGATCCGCACAATCTCGACCAATGGCGCGCCGCTGTTCGTGATAACACCCGGTTGTTCTATGGCGAGGTATTGCCAAACCCGAAGAATGACATGTTCGACATCGAAGGTGTCTCGGGGGTTGCACACGCTGAAGGAATTCCGCTGATGGTGGATAACACCGTTGCGACTCCGTACCTCGTTCGTCCGTTGGAATGGGGTGCCGACATCGTTGTGCACTCGCTGACCAAGTTCATGGGCGGCCACGGAACGTCAGTTGCTGGTGGAATTGTCGATGGCGGAACATTCGACTACGCGGCCTCAGGCCGGTTCTCGAACTTCACTGAGCCCGACCCGAGTTATCACGGCCTTGCGTATTTCCCGGCACTCGGCCACGGAGCAATGATCCTCAAAGCTCGTGTTCAGATGCTTCGTGACCTTGGTATGGCGATTTCACCGTTCAATGCGTTCATGATCCTGCAGGGAATGGAGACGCTGAGCCTTCGTATGGAACGACACTTTTCGAATGCCCAAGTGGTCGCTGAGTTCCTTGATGCTCACCCGCAAGTTGAGTCGGTGAATTACGCCGGACTTGCATCGAGCGAATGGAACGAGCGTGCGACTCGCTTGGGTGGGGGTCGCGGCTATGGGTCGGTTCTTGCCTTCGAGATCAAGGGTGGTCTTGAGGCTGGCAAGAAGTTTGTTGAGGGCCTTGATTTGCACAGCCATGTTGCAAACATCGGAGATGCGCGAAGCCTGGTGATTCATCCGGCAAGCACAACCCATTCGCAGCTCAGCCCCGAAGAGCAGGCCGCGAGCTCGGTGACCCCAGGTCTCATTCGGCTCTCGGTCGGGCTTGAGAGCATTGAGGACATCCTTGATGACCTGCGTTCTGGCTTTGCTGCTGCATCGTAGTTGAGGCTCAGGCGGTCACTGGGTGCTCATCCCAGCGCGCCACATCCCTTCCTCAACCAACAGTTTGATCGCTGGATCAGGCTCTGACATTCGCTCGAGTGTCACACCAGAGATCGCTGCCGTGCATCGGTAGTCATGCGGGTAGGGGCCAACTGCTGAGCCAGTATCGATGCCAACGTCGAACGTTTCGCCACTCATGGAGTACACGAGTGGAACGGTGCGCTCAATTCGGGCGCCGGTCACGATGGTGCCATCGACGCTCATGACGATGTCGCCTCCGGCTCCGAAGCCTCCGTCGTAGACAAAGTCAACGACGATGACGTGATGTCCGCTGGTCAATGCCGTGCCGCTGATCGTCGTGATGTCATGGCCAAAACAGTTGTAGGTGAAGTGTGGACTGTTATCGCGCAGCCACATTGACCATCCCGACATGTTTCCGCCTTGGCAGGCGATAACTCCTTCGTCACCATCGCTGACGGTGATCTCGCCGGTGATCCGCCATGAGCAATTCTTCAGGTTGATCACCGATGATTCAGGCATTCTGACGTGCGAGGTCGAATAGGTCATCGAGGTTGCGCTTCCGAGTGAGTGAGGAACCGCAAGATCCCCATTGCGTGATGACCCAGCGTCCCGGAGGGGATAGATGCCGAGACGACGAGCCTCGGTATCGAAGAGTTCCCTCAGCTCGGCTAGTCGTTCTGGGTGTTCTGCGGCAAGATCGACTGATTGTGAATAGTCGTTCTTGACGTCGTACAGCTCCCATTTCTCGTCTGGGCCGTCAAATTCGTAGGCCTGCATTCTGATCCACGGCACACGACCGTGGAAGCATGAGGCAATCCAGCCGTCGTGGTACATCGCACGATTGCCGAGTATCTCGAAGTACTGGGTTGTGCGAGTGCTCTCGCCATCTGCGTCAAAGGTGTAGTTCATTGGGACACCGTCGAGACTCATCTGATCAATGCCGTTTACCTTGTCGGGTGGCGTAATGCCGGCAGCTGCATAAATCGTTGGAGCGATATCGACCACGTGATGAAACTGCGATCGCACACCACCGGCGTCGGAAATACTGTTGGGCCACGAGATTGCGAGACCGTTTCGGGTGCCACCGAAGTGTGAGGCAACTTGTTTCATCCATTGGAATGGTGAGTCAAGCGCCCACGCCCAACCAACGTTGAAATGGTTTTCGCAGCGAGCGGTTCCGAAGTCGTCAATGTGCTCTAGCAGCCATTCGGGATCCTCGTGCACGCCGTTCTGGAATGACGGAGCGCTCCACGCTCCATGGATCGTTCCTTCTGCTGAGGCACCGTTGTCGCCGGTGAGATAGATGATGAGCGTTTCAGTTCCGTGGCGTTCATCGAGTCTGCGCGTTGCATCGATCACTCGTCCGATGTGGTGATCGGTATGGGCGAGAAATCCCGCAAAGCACTCCATGAGTCGTGTAGCAACCGGGCGGTAACGCTCCGGGTAATCCTCCCATGCAGGGATTTGCTCAGGTCGTGGGGTGTTGATTGAAGCAGGTGGAATTACGCCGAGTTCAAGTTGACGGGCGTAAATCTCGTTGCGTAGCGAATCCCAGCCTGCGTCGAATTGACCGGCAAACCGGTCGATCCACTCGGGTGGTGCATGGTGCGGGGCGTGGACCGCCGGCGTGGAGAAGTAACAGAACCAGGGCCGATCAGGGGTTGATGCTCGTTGTCGTTCAAGCCATTCGATGGCGCGGTCGGCAAGGTCTTCGGTGAGGTGATACTCAGGTCGACCGACGTGGGGTGACACCGGGGTGGTTTGGTCGTAGACGGCAGGTTCCCATTGCGAGGCTTCCGCTCCGATGATGCCGTAGAACCGATCAAAGCCGAGACCGGTTGGCCAGCGGTCGAACGGACCTGACGGGCTCTGCTCCCACGACGGTGCGAGGTGCCATTTTCCGAAGCACGAGGTCGAATACCCAGACATGCGAAGGACTTCCGCCACTGACCCAGCTTCTCGAGGAATTGCAGAGTCGTAGCCTGGATACGAGTTTGCAATCTCGGTGATTCCACCCATATGTACCCGATGGTGCTGCCGGCCGGTGAGAAGTGCAGCGCGCGTCGGCGAGCACAACGCCGTGGTGTGGAACTGGTTATAGGTCAGCCCCTTATCTGCGACGCTCTGTAGTGCGGGTGACGGAACCGGTCCGCCGAATGTCGACATCGAACCAAATCCGACATCGTCGAGCATGATGAGCAGCACATTTGGGGCACCATCAGGTGCTGTGCGTTGGCTGAATGATGCAGGGGTTGAGTCAGAGAGCAGTCGTTCAATGTTGCCCTCAAACGGTTGCGAGGAATGCGGTAACTGCGTCATCGGATCACGACCCGAACGCTGGGTGGTCGAGTGCTCCGAAGGCGGCCAGCACGGTCTTGGACTCACCATCGATTGTCACATTGCCACTATTGATTGCTTCGGTAAGTGTTGTCGAGCCAGTGAGAAGAGCATCCCAGGTCGCCCGATTGCAGGACAGCGAATGTGAGGCAGTCGCGCCATCGGTTGGGCACAAAATATGGTTTCGGAAGTGGAGTCCGCAGCGTTCGTCGTCCACGTGAAGTGCGATATGGCAGTTGATCCCAGCCAGCTTCTCTGGCTCGACCATGACTCGCAGTACGCTTGCCGAAGTTGCGAGGTCCCAGCCAGAAACCTGCCGCCGTCCGAGTCGGTGTGTTCGGTGACGCAGCATGTCGATTGAGCCCTCGACATCGAGTGCTTTGGTGATGCACCAATTTCTCACGTTCGCACTCGGTGTTCGCCGGGCCGCAGTACGAAGCGCAGTAGCGAGGAGCCTCCGATCCTCGTCGGTGGCATCATCATGATGAGCGAGTTGAGCAGCAAGGTAGAGCCCCCAGCGAAGGTCGTTGGAGATGGCCGTTGCACATCGTTCTCGAACCGCTTCTTGGCCACCCATTGCTTCTATGAGATGAGCTGCGTGGTCATGTGTGTTGAGAGGAAGGATGTTGGCCGGGTCGCCATCAAAGAACCCAAATAGGCCGTTTCGAATTTGTCGGGCATGGTGTTCTGCGATGCCGTAGTGCTGTTGGGTGAGCCAGTCATCACCAAACAGCGGCGGCAGTTGAACACGGTGTGCAAGCTCAGCCGAGGTGGCGCCGCGGTTTGTCCATCGCACGGTTTGGTCCCATAAGAACTGGATCGAGTCGCGATAGGCGAGGAGCCGTGAGTCGATTTCGTCTGCTCCTGATAGCGGCGGCCCGTGAGTTGCAACCAAGTGGTCAGCGCCGAGTGCATGAAGGTGGTCAAGCCCGGTGAGCAAGACACGCGGATCTCGGTACTCCTCGCCGCGGATCGCGAACACGTTGAACAGCGCTGGCCACATGATGTTGTGCACCGCAACCCCCAGACTTGGTATCCATAGTGTCACCGAGTCGTCGGCGTCTGAGGGGGCAGGAGTGACTTCGATGGTGAGGCCTGCCACGTCGATCGTGGTGGCTTCAGCGAAGGTGTGGGTTGCTGGAATGTGGCCAGATGAATAGGGAGCGTGCTCGGGCATGCGGTACGCCCGACCGAGTCCGACATTGACGTTGCCATCGGGGCCGTCGGCGGGAAGTTGCATCGCAAATTGCTCGACGAGTCCACGGCCATAGGCCGGCGCGATTTCGGTCGCGGACCGACGAAGGTTGCCCTCGATTCGTTCATGGCCCCAGATGGCCGCGACCGGCTCGGAATCAAGAATCGCCTGGGTCCCGCTGACGTAATGAAAGTGTGTGTAAATGACCGCAACGACAGGCACGTCGCTAACTGTCCGTAGTTCGATGAGGGCGTCGCGCATCTCTTCGATCGATTCGCCCGTGTCGATCGCGATGATGCCGCCTGGAGCGGTGATAAAGGTCTGATTCGATAAGCCATTGCCAACAAGGCACCACACGCCATCACTCACCTGATGCAGCGTTCGCGCCAGGCGAGCGCTGTGTTCGACCAGGGACGCATGGGCGACCTGGCCGCGCAGGTCGGTTGTCGTCATCGAGTCGTCATCGAGTAATCCTCGTGTATCCCCCATGAGCGAATAGTACGGGGTAGAGAATCTGCCGCCGTGCTCGGCCTATTCGTCATCGTTGTTGAGGTCGCGAAGGAACTCTTCAAGCTCAGCACCGAGATCATCGGCGCTTGGGATGACCGATTCGGCCCTTCGATCAAATTCGCGTTCAAGCATGGTCACGTACATTGCGAGTTGAGGATCTGTCGCAACGAGTTCGTCGTGCAGCATTCGAGCCTGGTTGACATCGTTGCTGAGATCTCTGCCAGGCGCGACTCCGAGCACATGCGAAAGATGCGTTTGCAGCGAGCGAATTGCGAGCGGGTGACTTGTATTCGAGAGGTAATGGGGGATACCAACTCGAAGGGAAATCGATGGAATTCCTGATGCCTCAAGTGTCGGGTGTAACACGCCAACCACGCCGGTGACGCCTTGATACGACGGTGTGCTGAGTCCGAGACGTTGTGCAAGGTCACGATTGGTCGAGCTTCCGGTGACCATTGGTGAACGTGAATGTGGCACCTGCTCCGCACCAGCTCCAACTGTGACAACGAGTGAACACCCCAAGGTGTGGCAGGTCGAGACAATGGCGTCGCAATACGTTCTCCACGACAGATGTGGCTCGACGCCAAGTAACAGCACGACATCGCGAGAAGCATCATCGTGACGCCAAATATCGATACGATTTTGAGGCCACCTGATCGTTCGTATATGGCCCTCAATCATCTCAACCTGTGGACGCTCAATCGTGAAGTCGTAGAGAGGGTCTGGCTCGATTTCTCCGACCGTGACGCGGTGCTCTTCATCGAAGAGCGCTTCGATTGCAGCGCTTGCCGCACCAGCCATGTCGAACCAGCCCTCAAGTGCAACAACCATCACCGGGTTCCGCAATGGAAGGACGGATTCGGCGTCGAGCGTGAGAATTTCCTCGACGGTTGGCGTGAAGTCATCTGTCACTTGACGAGATGCTCCATGACGTAGTCAATACAGGCGGTGAGCCGCTCAATGTCTGCTGGATCAATTGCTGGGAACATCCCGACTCGGAGCTGGTTGCGGCCAAGTTTGCGGTAACTGTCGGTGTCAACAATCCCGTTCGCCCGAAGCGCGGCGCTAATCGAAGTGGCTTCGATGCTGTCATCAATGTCAATTGTTGCGACAACGTTGGAGCGCTTGGTGGGATCAGCGACGAACGGCGTTGCGAGCGGGTTCGCCTCGGCCCACCCATACATGGTTGCGGCGGAGGTGGCAACTCGATCGGCAGCCCATGACGCTCCACCGTTGCTGAGCAACCATTCAATTTGAGAGTTGAACATGATGAGCGTTGCAAGAGCTGGGGTGTTATACGTCTGATTGAGTCGACTATTCGACAGTGCAATCCCAAGGTCGAGGGCCGCGGGCCGCCAACGGTCACTTGCGGCAATGCGCTCAATTCGTTCGGTTGCAGCCGGCGAGCAGGCAGCAATCCAGAGACCGCCATCTGCAGCGAAACTCTTCTGTGGAGCAAAGTAATAGACGTCAACTTCTGATGGACTCCATGTGATGCCACCAGCCGCGCTGGTGGCATCAACTGCGACGAGAGCGCTGCTGTCGATTCCTTGTGGGCGCGTCAACATCATCGCCACACCGGTTGAGGTTTCGTTATGAGTGAATGCGTAGAGGTCAATTCCCTGTTCTGCCACCGCCGTCGGGTGATCACCTGGCTCACAACTGATCACTGAAGGCTGGCCGAGATGTGGCGCGGCGGCTGAGGCGTCAGCAAATTTTGACGAGAACTCGCCAAATACGAGATGTTGGCTTCGTGATTCGATGAGGCCAAAGGTGGCGGCGTCCCAAAACATGGTCGACCCACCGTTACCGAGGACGATTTCCCATCCGTCGGGAAGACCAAAAAGTTCAGTTAGTCCGGAACGCACCGAACCGACCAAGTTTTTTACTGGTGCTTGACGGTGTGAGGTGCCCATGATCGATGTGGCGGCATCGCTGATGGCTGAGATTTGCTCCAGCCTGACCTTAGAAGGCCCACAGCCGAAACGGCCGTCTTCGGGGAGCATGTTGTTGGGGATGGTGATAGCGGAGGGTTCCACACCTCAAGGATGGCAGGCAGCCAGCGCGACTACTACGCCGTGGGGAGAACATTTCATTTATGAAAGCGACGTTGGCGGGGTGAAGTGCTGTAAATGCTGGCAGAGTATGGGTGTGAATCGAGTGTCATCCCGTCTTGCATCTATTGCTCCTTCTGCAACCCTTGCCGTCGACTCGAAAGCGAAGGCGTTGAAAGCGCAAGGAGAGAACGTCATCGGTTTTGGTGCCGGTGAGCCGGATTTTCCTACACCGGCCCACATCGTTGATGCCGCCGCTGCAGCCTGCCACGAGGTGAAGAACCACCGATATTCACCAGCAGGTGGCCTTCCTGAACTGCGCGAGGCGATTGCCGCAAAGACCATGCGCGATTCATCGTTCGAGATTTCCTCTGACCAAGTTCTCGTGACGAACGGTGGCAAGCACGCCGTTTACACCGCATTTGCTGCACTATGTGATCCGGGTGATGAAGTGATCTGTCCTGCGCCGTACTGGACGACGTACCCCGAGGCAATCGTGCTCGCTGGCGGAGTTCCTGTCGTCATCGAAACCGATGACGCTGCCGGGTTCAAAGTCACCGTCGACCAGCTGGAGGCAGTGCGTACCCCTCGCACGAAAGTGTTGCTCTTTGTGAGCCCCGATAACCCTTCTGGCGCGGTATACACCCCTGACGAGATTGCGGAAATCGGTCGCTGGGCTGTTGAGCATGGTGTGTGGGTGCTGACTGACGAGATTTACGAACACCTCGTCTATGGCGATAACGAGTTCGCTTCCATGCCAACGCTGGTCCCCGAAGTCGCAAATCAATGTGTCGTCGTTAACGGTGTCGCAAAGACGTACGCAATGACAGGCTGGCGTGTTGGCTGGATGGTTGGGCCCACTGATGTCATCAAGGCCGCCACGAACTTCCAGTCGCATGCAACGTCAAACGTTGCGAACGTTGCTCAGCAGGCAGCCCTCGCCGCGGTAGCTGGTCCGTTAGATGACGTTGCGATGATGAGAGTGGCCTTTGAACGTCGTGGAACCGAGATGCACCGCCTGCTCACGGCAATCCCAGAAGTGACCTGTATTGAGCCACAAGGGGCGTTTTACTGCTTTCCTAATGTGACTGGTCTGCTCGGCCGGCCGCTCGGGGGTGCGGTTGCGAATACCACGCTTGAACTCGCCGATCTTGTGCTGACCGAAGCAAAGGTTGCATTCGTCCCGGGTGAAGCCTTTGGTGCTCCTGGCTACGCGCGCTTTTCCTTCGCGCTCGGTGATGACGACATTGCAGAGGGGATCTCTCGCATTGCCGACCTAGCTGCTCGCTGACTTCACTTCGTTCATCTCATTCGGACTAGCGTTCGAAGTGGGGAAAGGAGTGTCATGGCAGAGCATGAACTCGTTATTCGTAACGGCACGGTCATTGACGGAACTGGCGCAGATCGAGTGATTGGTGACGTCGCGGTCTCGAACGGTGTGATCACCGAAGTTGGATCAGTATCTGGGTCGGGAAAGCGTGAAATTGACGCTGAGGGTCATCTGGTTACTCCGGGTTTTGTTGACATCCATACCCATTACGACGGTCAAGCAACCTGGGACTCTGCTCTTGCCCCGTCAAGTTGGCATGGGGTAACGACGGTCGTAATGGGGAACTGTGGCGTGGGATTTGCTCCGGTCTATGAGCACAACCGTGAGCGACTGATTCAGTTGATGGAAGGTGTTGAGGACATCCCAGGCACAGCCCTGCATGAGGGTCTTTCATGGAATTGGTCAAGTTTCCCTGAGTATCTAGATGAACTTGAGCGCCGTCCCCGCGATATTGATCTAGGTACACAGTTGCCCCACGGGTCGCTTCGACTGCATGTGATGGGAGAGCGAGGAGCGACTCAAGAACCGGCCACTCCAGATGACATCGCAGAAATGGCTCGACTCGCCCGCGAAGCGGTTGAGGCTGGTGCGCTCGGGTTCTCGACAAGTCGAACCTTGAACCACCGTACGAGCCTTGGTGAGCCGACTCCGACATTGCGCGCAGAGGCTGATGAACTCGTCGGAATCGCGAAGGCCCTAGGCAAGGCAAAGAAAGGTGTGTTGCAGGCGGTCACGGACTTTATCGATCGTGACGCCGAACTGGACCTCTTTGAACGAATGGCTGCTGAGTCAGGACGCCCAATCTCTGTGTCGATCGCACAGGGGGCGAAGTCTGGTGATGACTGGAGGGTGGAACTTCAGCGTTTCGCTGATGCCTCAGCACGAGGCGTACAGATGCGTGGCCAGGTAGGGGCTCGCGCAGTCGGCCTGATGCTCGGGCTCGAAGCAACCCTTCATCCATTCATGTTCTCTGAGCCGTACAAGGCAATTGCTGATCGTCCACTCGCTGAACGTGTGGCCGTGATGAAAGATCCCGAACTCCGCCGCAAGATTATTGATGGTGCGCGGGTTGATGACACCTCGCTCGGAAGCCGTGCAATTCATCGATATCGGTTCATTTTCCAACTCGGTAACCCGCCAAATTACGAACCAGATCCGTCAACATCAGTAGAAGCGATTGCCCGGCGCGAGGGCCGTGAGCCGCTTGAACTGCTCTACGACTGGATGCTGGAGCAGGATGGGCACGCATTGCTGTACCAGCCGATCCTGAACTGGTTTGGAGAGAACCTTGACGCGGTTGGCGAGATGCTGTTGCACCCAGCGACGGTCCCCGGTCTCTCTGATGGTGGTGCGCACGTCGGAACGATTTGCGATGTGAGTTTCCCGACGACATTGCTGCAATGGTGGGGGCGTGATCGCCCAACTGGCCGAATTCCTGTAGAGACGCTGATCGCGAAACAGTGCCGTATGACGGCGGAAACCGTTGGGCTCACTGATCGCGGTGTGATCGGTGTCGGTCGACGGGCCGATCTCAACATCATCGATTTCGATGGACTTCAACTGCATGCGCCCGAGATGGCCTACGACCTACCTGCGGGTGGCAAGCGCATGTTGCAACGGGCTGATGGCTACCGTCACACTTTTGTTGCCGGCGTTGAAATCATGGCTGATGGCGAGTCAACCGGAGCGACGCCTGGACGTCTTGTGCGGGGTGGACGGTGACGTTCCCATTTCCGGTGATCAGCGCTGACTCGCATATCACCGAGCCGCCCGACTGTTACACGGCGCATATTGACCCGGCCTGGCGTGATCGTGCTCCGCATATGGTGAGTGATGAGCAACGTGGTGACATGTTTGTGATCCCTGGGATGTCACGGCCTATTGCGATGGGGTTGGTGGCGGCAGCCGGCAAGCCATCTGAAGAGTTAACGGTGTCTGGTGTTTCGTTTGATGAGTTGCATCGCTCCGGCTGGGATGCGAACTATCGAATCGCAGATCAGCAGCGCGATGGTGTGGCGGCAGAGGTGATCTATCCGACGGTTGGAATGATGATCTGCAATCATCCAGATGCTGACTTCAAGCACGCCACCTTTGCCGCGTACAACCGGTGGATTTCGGACTACTGCTCTGTTGCCCCTGACCGTTTACTGGGTTGCGGGCAGACTGCTCTTCGAAGCGTTGAGGAGGGCATCGCTGACCTTCAACGAATCTCAGATCTGGGGCTACGCGGAGTGATGATGCCGGGTGAGCCGGCAACGTGGGCTGAAGATGGTTCTGGCGACTATGACGATCCGATGTGGGATTCGTTCTGGGAGGCAGCCATTGACCTTGGCCTTCCGCTGAGTTTTCATATTCTCACCTCGCGAGCAAGTGCCTTCGAAAGTCGGCCGCGTGGCCCTCGCATTAATGGCTTTCTTGCAATCATTCGTGGAATTCAAGACATCATGGGAACACTTATTTATGGTGGGGTGTTTGAACGTCACCCCAACTTGAGGGTGGTGTGTGTTGAGGCTGACGCCGGCTGGGTCCCGCATTACATGTATCGCATGGACCACGCATGGAAACGTCATCGCAATTGGATGGCTCCCGGTGTCGAGCTGCAGCGGTTGCCGTCGGAGTATTTCGCGGAGCACATCTACACCACATTTCAGGATGATTGGACGGCATTTCGAGTTGCCGAGCAGATGAATTGGCGGCGTTTGATGTGGGCGAATGATTTTCCACACAGCGATTCGACTTGGCCTTGGTCGCAGGAGATGCTGACCGAGCACACGGCGCATCTCACCGACGAGATGACCCAAGCGATTTTGTCTGGGAACGCTGCCGACCTGTACGGCATTGATGTTGCAGCGCTGTCAGTTGTGTGATCGCGCAGAGCGGGTCGAGAATCGTTCAACGACGATGACTAAAGCCGCAGCGATAACAACGAACACGACGGGAATGATGATGTCACCTTCGGGTGCAGCAAGTTCGGTAGTCGACGTGCCGCTTGGCCACGGCCACAGCACTCGGACTGATCCCAGCATGAGACCCACCATTGCTGCAATCACAAGGTCGTGATAATTCGTAAGTAACCAGTTCAGCAAGGTTGAGAATCCTGCAAGGCCGAGAATGCAGCCGATTCCTGTTGCGGCGAGGACAGCAAGGTTTCGATCGTTTACCGCTCCGATGATTTCGGTGTACATCCCGATCATGACGAGGATGAACGATCCGGAGATCCCGGGCAAGATCATTGCGCAGATGGCAAGGGCGCCAGCGAGAACAAATACCCAGATCGGGCGTGTCACGATCTCAGGGCCAATTGTGTGTGTGTCAGATCGCAGTCCGAGAAGAAAGAACAGGGCCGCGCCAACGCAGATTGCGATCACGCCGTGAACCGAGGTGCGCTCTTTGATGAGTTTCCAGGCGATCACGATTGATCCTGTGACGAGGCCCATAAAGACGGCGGAAGTTCGAACTGCTTGTTCGTCGAGTAGCTGTTCGATGATGGCTGAGAGGGCTGCGATCGCAATGAGAATTCCGGCGAGAAGCGAGAGCAACCATGTCCATTCAACCGAGCGGGCCTTTGAGATGGCGCCGGCGCCATCACGAGCAAGTGTCGAACGCAATGCTGATGCTCCGCGCTGAATGTTGTCGATGAGTCGCTCGTAAATCCCTAGTACGAGAGCGACTGTTCCGCCTGAGACTCCGGGCACGATGTCCGCCGACCCCATGGCAAAGCCACGGGCAACTTGGCTGGCGATTGCGGTGAGGGGCACGAATCGAAAGGTTAACTTGCGGCCATTTGCGGCACGAGGACATCAAGCAATGTTGCATCTTGTGAACCGTGAGCAATTGTCGCTTCTGCCACAGGGGGAAGAGCGATCGAGTCCCCACTTGTTAAGTGGTAGGAGGCGCCACCGATGGCTGTGACATCAATGTCGCCATCCATGACAAAGATGAATCGGAATTCAAATGGGCTGAGTTCACAGACGCGGGACTGTTGTGACGTTCTGACTCTTCTGACTTCGACGATGCCGTTGGTGGCAGCACCAATCCCGCTGTCATCGCTCGAGAAACCGGGGTGATCCCAACCTTCTGAGAAATCACCGGGAGTCGAGAAGACGAATTGCTGTCCTCCCCAAGCGTGATCACCGTAGACCCCATTTGGAAGAGCCATCTCGTGATCGAAATTGGTGAGGTGGTCGGCGGGGCAGCCGATTTCAATAATGTCGAATCCGGGCGATGTTGCCAGCACCCGGTGGCGGATACCAGGTGGTTGCAACACGATGTCACCCGGGTTCATTCGGATCGTGTCGCCTTGGCCTTCATAGAGCACGTCAACCCAACCGGTTCGTACTGCAAGAAATTGAAATGTGACGTCGTGATAGTGCACATCGTCGGGGATATCTCCGCCGTTCGGCACGGCAATATGAGATGCAATGAAACGTCCGTCCCATCTGCCGGGAATGAGATCTCGGTACGTCATGGAGGCTCGACCGGTGTGACCAGCATCGGAAGCTTCTGCTCGACTGACAACAATTGGAGTACGTCGAAGGCGAATGATGGCACCATCTGTTGACTGCAACGTTGCCTCGTATGGGTCATCGGCTGGCCGAATCGTTAGGACATTCCAACCTTGCGCCCGATAGCGAGAGATTGCGTCTGGCAGATCGAGGACATCAAGTGTGTTGGATTGAGTCATATCAGTAATCAATGCCACGTTTCGCTCGAATGCCCTGAGCGTACGCATGCTTCACTTCGGTCATTTCTGTAACGGTGTCGGCCGTATCGATGAGGGCCTGTGGTGCGTCTCGGCCGGTGATGACGATGTTCACATTCTCAGGCCGCTTGCTGATGGCCGCCACTACCTCTTCGGTGTTGATCCATCCCCATGCACAAAGGTACGTGAGCTCATCAAGAATCACTAGTTGATGTTGGCCTGCCGCAATAATCGCAGCGGCTTTGGCCCATCCCTCGCGAGCAATATTTCGATCATGGTCAAGATTGTCTGAATCCCATGTGAATCCGTCGCCAAACGAGTGCCATTCGACTCCGAGCTTGCGCCCCATTTTTTCTTCCCCGACTCGCCAATCACCGCTCTTGATGAACTGGCAGACGGCGACGTCCCAATCGACAGCAAGTCCACGAACCATCATCCCAAATGCTGAAGAGCTCTTCCCTTTTCCGTTTCCGGTGTTGAGGACTACGAGCGATGCTGCCGAACGAAGGCCGTCTGGTCGTGGGTCTTCTGTGAGGGGTTCTTCAGAGAGTCCAGCGTCGTTGGGGGGAATATTCGATTCAGACATGCCCTACTGAGCATAGGTGTATGAACGTCGGCCTGCCCTACGCATCTTGATTCGTGGTGAGTGTTGTGCGGCGTGTTATGTTCTCATTGTCACTTCGTGAGCGAAGTCCGGTGAGATTCCGGCGCTGTCCCGCAACGGTGGTTCTGGTGTGTTCCAGACGAGCCCGGTCGACCACGTAGTGCGCGATAACCACCCTCGAGGCACAGGGAGGCTCGCGGATCAGTTCGCTGGTCCAGGCCCAACTTGCGCTCCGTTTTTAGGAGACAACTTTGAAAAATCTTTTTCGAGCGACTTTGCTCGTTCCATTGGCCCTCGTGGCAACTTCGTGCGGCTCGTCTGAGCGTGAGACGTCGTTACAAGCCGTTGAGACAACAGTTGAGACGGCCAGCGAAGCGGTAACGAGTGGTATCGCGCCATCAAGTGACGACGTCTCGACTTCTGAAGAAGGAGATGGTGCGGCGACATCAACGGAGGTCGTTGAGATCGAAGCGTTGTTCCCCAAAGCGATCATTTCCTTGTCGCCCACCGCAACCGAAATGTTGTACGCCATTGGGGCCGGTGACCAGGTTCTCGCAGTCGATGATTTCTCGAATTTTCCAGCTGTTGCGGCTGACAAAATGCCTGGTATCAGCGGGTACGACCCGAATGTCGAAGCGATTATCGGTTTGGGGTCGGATCTGATCATTACTGATGGCACCAATCCTGACCTTCTCGATGCCCTCGATCGGGCGGGAATTCCTCATTGGGAGGGTCCGGCAGCGGTTGGTATCGGCGACACGTTTACACAAATTCGCGAACTTGGTGAGGCAACTGGTCATATTGATGAGGCTGAGGCTCTTGTCGCACAGCTGCAGGATGACCTTGAGGCCCTGCTTGACCGCATCGACAGCCTGCCTGCGATTGAGACGCCATTGACGTACTACCACGAACTAGATAACACCTACTATTCGGTCACAAGCGAGACCTTCATTGGCTCAACATATTCGTTGTTAGGGCTCCGCAACATTGCTGACTTGGCCGAAGACCAGTCGTACGGGTACCCGCAACTGTCCGCTGAATTCATTCTCGATAAAGATCCAGACATCATCTTTTTGGCATGCACCCTGTACTGCGGTGAAACACCCGAATCAGTATCTGCTCGACCGGGTTGGGACGTGCTCTCGGCAGTCGCAAACGGACATGTCGTGCCCCTCAACGATGACATTGCGTCACGATGGGGGCCTCGTACGGTTGAACACATGGCAGCGGTTGTTGGCGCTGTCGAGGCTGTCGTCGCAGCAGGCGAATCTGACTGACCAATGACTGAGCAACGGCGTGCAATCCCCGCAAAAGTGGCGTTGTCGGTGGTTGTTCTCGTTGTCGTTGCATGCGCCGGGGCGATGACCGGTCCGGCGGGGCCAGATTGGTGGCGTATCCCGCTCGCCCTTGCTGAACGCATCCCTGGTCTTGGCGATGGTGGTCTCGGTATCTCCAGTGGTGTGACCGAACGCGAGTGGTCCATCATCTGGGATATTCGAATGCCGCGTGTGGTGTTAGCTGGAATTGTTGGAGCGACGTTGTCGCTTGGCGGAGCGAGTTATCAAGGTGTATTCCGAAACCCATTGGTCGATCCATATCTCCTCGGGGCAGCTGCAGGTGGCGGGCTAGGAGCAACGATCGTTATCACCACAATTGGGAGTGATCGTCTTGATTGGCTAGTTGACCCAGTGCCACTCATTGCGTTTTTGTTTGCCCTCGGAACAGTTGCGGTGACCTATCTGGTCGGTGCTTCATTCGGCGGAATGCGAACCTCGAGCACATTGGTGCTCGCCGGTGTAGCGATGGTGTCGCTCACGACCGCAATTCAGACGTTTATTCTCCAACGAAACTCCGATGTTGTCCGTGAGGTGTACAACTGGATTCTTGGTCGCCTCGCTACCGCATCGTGGAGCGATGTAGTTCTAGTGTTGCCGTATGTTGTGCTGTCAACTGCCGTGTTGCTGTTCCACCGTCGCCATCTCGACGTGCTAAGGGTGGGCGATGAAGAGGCGGCGGCACTTGGTATTCCAGTTGGGAGAGTTCGACTTACTGTCGTCGTTGCAGCAACGCTCGGCACGGCAGCAGTTGTGGCAGTGAGTGGTCTTATCGGGTTTGTGGGTCTCGTCGTTCCTCACATGGTGAGGCTGATGGCTGGGTCGAGTTATCGAGTTGTGATGCCTCTTGTCGTCACGGTTGGAGGGGCGTTTCTCATACTCGCTGATATTCCTGGGCGGACGCTGTCGTCGCCTGCTGAAGTACCAATCGGTGTGGTCACAGCGTTCATCGGTGCACCGTTCTTCATCATCCTTCTTCGTACCCGTCAGGTCAGTCGATGAGTTCAGTCGAGTTTCAGCATCTCAACGTTGAGTACGCGCGGCGACCGGTGATCCGCGATTTCTCGATGGTTGTGCCCGCTGGCAGCTGGCTTGGATTGATCGGGCCAAATGGGGCCGGCAAGAGCACGCTCCTTCGTTCGGTAGCCGGTCTGGTGAAGTACTCAGGCGATGTCATTGTCGACGGGTCGTCGCTGTCGCTTCGGAGTCGTTCACGCCGAGCATCACTGGTTGCCTATGTGCCTCAAGAACCAGTCCTTCCCGATGAAATGACCGGCTGGGAGTACGTGCTGCTTGGTCGCAGTCCTCACATCGGCTACTTCGGTCACCCATCCAAGAACGATCGTGCGATGGTTGATGACGTCATTGGTCGACTTGGCCTTGACGACATTGCAACTCGTCACTTGGGTGTGTTGAGCGGGGGTGAACGGCAGCGACTAGTCATTGCTCGCGCTCTCGCAACAGAGGCACCAATTCTGCTGTTAGACGAACCAACGAGCGCTCTCGATATCGGTCATCAGCAGCAGGCGTTTGAACTTGTTGAGCGTTTGCGCCGTGAGCACGGGTTGACGGTGATTTCAGCAATGCACGACCTCACCCTCGCGGGGATGTATAGCGATCGACTTGCCTTGTTGCATGAAGGGACAGTTGTGTCTCACGGTTCGGTTGAGGATGTGCTGTCAGCCGAAACATTGGCTGAGTTTTATGGGGTTCGTGTGACTGTTCATCGTGAGGCCGATGGCACGGTGGTTGTTATCCCACGTCGAGAACAACTCTGACACCGGCGCTTCAGGCAAACTTGACGCATGGCGGTCGATGAGCGACAAGTTGCGCGCGAGGTTGAAGGGTGTGTGAGTTCGCAGGTCCGACTGGTGCAGTGGCTTGAGGAGCAATCGCTGTTTGAATGCGGTCAGCCGAGCCTGCTACCTGGTTGGTCGATTGGTCACGTACTTACCCACATTGCTCGCAATGCTGATAGCTACGTGAATTTGCTGGAGGGTAAGCCTCAATATGTAAGCGTTGAGGCCCGCAACATAGATATTGAACGAGGTGCAGCACGTCCGTGGGCTGAACAGGTCGACGACATCCGTGAGTCCTGTGACCGCTTAGCAGTCGAGTTGAGTGCCCGAGCAACCGATGTGCCTTCTTGGAATGGAACCGCGACCTTGCTGAGCGGTGTCAATGTTCCGCGGACGGTGCTTCCTCTACTTCGGTGGCGAGAGGTGGAAGTCCATTGGGTTGACCTCGGATGCGGTCATCACCTTGAGCACCTTAACAGTCACTACTTGAGAAGTGACCTGAGGTTGTTGGAGATGTTGTGGAGAGCAAGAAGGCCGATCGGTATGACACCGCTGCATGCCGATATTTTGAAAATTCCACCACATGAGCGCCTCGGGTGGTTTCTTGGGCGTATTCAGGTCGATGGGGTTCCGCCGAGTGGACTCACCTGACTATGGAGCTGTCAATTTGACCGACTGAGCACCTGCACCGTGTTGACGAATGTGGTTAATTCGACAGACCTGGTGATGAGTTGAATCACGTCGCCGTACACACGTGCTTTCGCCTCACCAGTGTTGGCGGAGCTGAATTCGTTGAGCACTTGAGAGAGAGCGCTCCATTCGCTGGATGTGATATTCGCGAGTTGGAATCGAGGGTGCAGTTGGGGTTGTTCGACCACGTGAGTGAGTACAGAAATGGTGGTCTCCATGTTGATGAGTTCAGTGATGTCGTCGGGCGGTGTGTGATCTGCGGTAACAGCGTTGATGATGTCTGCGAGTTCTCGGCTCCCGCTGAGAGTGAGGGCGACGGTGCCCCCGATGACTGGCGCGGCGACGGTAGCAAGCGTTCCGGCAATCGAGAGTCCACTATCGAGACCAGCAAAAAAGTCTGAGCGGTGAAGCATGTCTGCGTCGTGGGCTGACCGTGCAGCTTCATCAAGTGTGCGACCGACGTCACTGATGTCGGCTAGTTGGCCGGAAAGCGTTCTTTCGAAATCAATGTTCTGGTGAATGGTCAGCTCGTCGATCGAACGTTCGATTCGCAGTTCTCGCAGATCATGTAACGCGAGTCCCAACGCAGTCTTTGACCGATGGTCACTCAATATGGCAGCGAGAAGGGCCGAGAGCTGTTCGCGAGTGCCAATATCGATTGGTCCGCGCGGTCCGTGCGCGCGAATGATCGGGAGATCAATCGTTGATGCAAGTTGATCAAGGTCGCTGATGAGAGCGGTCGCAGCCAGTCGAGTGCCGCCGACCGACAACTCGCCATGGCTGTCATGAATTGTTGTGAGATCCCGGAGTAATGGGCTCGCACCAGATAGGCCCATGCCGGCACACCCGGCGGCTTCAAGTGCGATCGGGCTGAGAAACGGATTGGTGACAAGATTGGCAAGTCGGCTGTAGTCATCGAATATCGATTGCACGACGCTCGGGTGACCGGCTGAGGCGAGGAGGAGCGCATCGAGTGCGATGTGTTCAGCGACAGGATCGACACCACCGACCCGATCAACACTTGCCGGTGCCGTAAGCGTCAGGAGTGCAGATCGAAGAGCGCTGTCTCCAAGTTGCGGAGCGACCTCACCGAGCAGACGGGCAACGTGCTGATCGCTTTGGGCTCGGCGAGCAAATGCCTCAGCGAGTCTGGTCGTGCGATCGTGTGTCATGGCGGCAGCGAGTAAACCCGTCATTGCAGCAGACCGAGTAGAGACTGCTTGTTGGAGCAGCATCGCCCAATCCGAAGCGGGGTGACCAAGGTCGCTGTTCGCAAGGCCGAGGTCAATCTGGTTCTGGTCGATGTGAGCGGTGAGTGCCCTTGTCACATTCTCATTGATTCCGCCTTGGGCAATTCTGTTGGTGAGGGCAGCGAGTTCTTCTGGGTGGGTGCTGAATCGAAATGTTGGGGTTGTGACAGCGAGTTGACGCCCGAGGGTGGCAGATTCCCATCGGTGCCAGCCGTCAAAGGTCACGATGCGATCGATCGCAATGATCAGATCGTCGGTGATGACTCTGCGCAGCGATGTTGCAATCACTTGGGAAGAGTCACTCAGGGGTATCGATGTGTGGTCAAGATGCGTGAGAACATCGATCAGCATGGATCGAATAGTTGAGAGTCGCGCCGGGTCGACCCAACCTGAGATGTTGCTTGTCACCAACCGCTAGATCCATTCGCTGCTCCGGTCAAGGTTTGATACTCAAGTTGGGTAGCGGCATGCCTCAATGAGTCGCAATGTGATTCAACTGAACGAATGACTGCGAGCAACGATTGCCTCCAAAGGTCAGCTGTTGGCATTGACCAGATGTCTTCGCTGCAATGGAAGAGCAGCTGGCGAAGTTGAAGCCCTTCAAAAAATCTGGCTTGCAGGCGAAACGCAGCGGCTGTGCTGTTGACGTCGCATATCAGTTGAGAGGTGAACGGTTCGAGAATGTTCATTCCTCAGAGAGGGAAGGCCAGAGTCGCAGTCGGAATGAAACTGAGCAGCTACCGCAGTCGGAGCACAACGGTGTGGTGCGGGAGACCGGTGTGGTCATCAACGTACCCTGGTTCTTCACTCACGAATTGGTGCTTCACATAAAAGCCAAGCGCAGTGTCACGTGCTCGAGCCCATATTTCGTCCACTTGAAGGGTTCGTCCAAGGTCGATACCTGCCACGAGCAGGGCTTGGGCTGCCCCAGTTCCGCGGTGCTCGGGTCTACTTGCCATTCCCCGTAGTTGAAGCCCAGAGAACGACTGTTGTGAACGACTTCGCTGGAACCAACTCGAGATTGCAACGATCTCACCATTATCAGGATCTTGTGCGGCAAGATGAACGGCACTGTCGTCACCGTCGAAATTGACGTCATTTGTGATGGTGTCAGATCGGAGAACGGCGCGACGCAACTCGAATGTGTCGGATGCGCTGATAACACGTACCTCCCAATTCCGCCGCCCGGATTGAAAAGGGGTGAGCTCTCCATTGTGAATGTTGAGGATCCGATTTCCGGCAAACGATGCTTCTTTTCGGTGATGCGTGACCCAGATGGCAGTGGTGTTGGATGCCGATAAGACGTTGATGAGGTCGTGGAGAAGTCGGTCGTGCAGTGAATCGTCAAGTCCGGTCAGGGGTTCGTCGAGCAGCAGCAACTCTGGTTCGGGTGCAAGTGCTCGGGCGAGAGCAACACGTTTTGCCTCGCCTCCAGAGAGGTCCCGCACACTGCGTGGGCCAAATCCGCTGAGGTCAACAAGGCTCAACAGTTCTTCTAGGCGATCAGCGTGGTTGAACCGGTGCCCTCGTTGGCGCCGAAGGCCGTAGCTGATGTTGTCTTCGACACTGAGATGCGGAAACAATTGATTGTCTTGGAAGACAAGTCCAATGTTGCGTTGGGCAGTCGGTACGTTTGCGAGGTCTCGGTCATTGAGCCGGATGACTCCGTGATCAATGCTGATGAGGCCGGCGATACCGGCGAGAAGTGTTGACTTGCCGCTCCCTGATGCACCGACAATGACAGTAGTTGTGCCGTGATCAACACTGAATGACGCGTCGATGATCACGGGAGTGTTATCCCGAACGATACGAAGTTGGTCAACGCGAAGGAAACTCATCGCTGTTTCCGATTCGCCACGGTTTCGAGTGCAATCACAATTCCCATTGTCGCTGACGCGAGAATGAGCGAGAGTCCATAGGCGCGGGCGCGAAAATCTCCGCCTGTTCGAGTAAGCAGTCGTTCGATCACAATCGGCAGGGTCTCACCTCCACTGCGTGACAACATGCTCGTTGCCCCGAATTCACCAAGCGAGATGGCGACTGCTAATCCAGCGCCTGAGAGCAGTGGGACAGTCACCACAGGAATGATTGAGTCAGCCAACGAACGTATGGGTCGGGCGCCGAGGGTCGCAGCGGCGTCAACTTGTTGACGATTCATCGTTGCTAGAGCGCCGACTACAGGCCTCACGACAAATGGGGTGGCGATGAGGGCGTGTCCGAGTGGTGTCATTAATGATGATGCTCGCCAATCAAATGGAGGAACGTCAAAGGTGATGAGTAGCCCGAGTCCAAGAGTGACGGCAGAGATCCCGAGTGGGAGCATTGCAACTCCGTCGACAACGCGACCGATCGTTGGCGATGATGCGACCGCAGCAACAATCAGCACTGCGAGCGTGAGCGCGAATGCGGTTGCGAAAGTAGCTGTGACAAGAGAGACGAGAATTGCCTGCACAGGGTCGAACCCAAGACGTAAGCCGGGTCGTATTGAGTTACTTAGTAGGTTGCGCCAACCTGAAGTACTGATGGAGCCGTTCACACGAAATGAACCTTGGATGAGGGCGATGATTGGGGCTGACACCAAGAGGCAACTCCCTGCGACCACGAGTCGTCCGCGGAGCGAAATCGGTTGCCGGCTACCAGATTGGAAGGCATCCGATCGGCGCCTGGTGACAATCCACACACCTATGCCGATGGCGAGCATCACCAGTTGGATAACAGCGAGTACGACTCCTCGGTCGATACGTCCAAGAATGATCGTTTCGCGCCAGATTTCTACTTCGAGTGTTGTGGAAGATGCGGAGCCAAGGATGCGCACCACACCAAAACTGGTAAAACACAGCGCGAAGACAACTGCGGTCAGTCCAACCAGTGTTGGCCGCAAGAGTGGGAGGGTGATGGTTTGAGCTACATCGAGTGGGCGGGCGCCTAACACCGTTGCCGCCTGCTCAAGTTCAACCGGTACTGGTGCAGCAGCGATTCCTCGAATGACAATTGCGAGATTGAACATTGTGTGGGCAACAACGATCGGGAGCAGCCCGGCAGGGTCTCCGGGCAATAATGCTCGAACTCCCGCCGCCATGACGACCGTTGGCATGACAAACACGGCGGCAAACAAACTCAGCACAAACTGACGTCCGCGAAAATTTGAGCGGGCAATGACGAGTCCTGGTACGAGGCCGATTGCGACGGTGGCAATAGTTGAGATCAGTGCCTGAAATGTGGTGAACCAGATCACCCGCCATGTTCGAGAATCAGACAGGGTCGCGGTGATCGCGTCGATGCTGACCGCCTGTGCGACAAGCATTGCAACGGGAGTGACGATGAACGCAATCGCAAGCGCGGTTGGGGGAACCGTGATGGCCACGTTCCAACAAAGAGGTGGGTGGTTTAACCGGTGATGTCGGCCCATAGTTCAACCCATGTCGCTCTTCCGGCGTCGATCTCGGTTGGGGTGAGCGCGGGTGGTGTCTCTGGGATGACTGCGTGATCAACGAACACCTTGTCAAGTTCGACATCGGCAACCGGAAAGACGTAAAGGTTGAGTGGAATGTGCTGTTGAAACTCGGTGCTGACCAAAAAATCAATAAGATGACGTGCTTCGTCTGGGGAATCGGTTCCTCGTAGAACTCCGGCAAATTCGATTTGTCGATAGCACGTGTCTTCGATGACTCCAGTTGGAGCGACCGTGGCGTTCGGATCATCGCCGTAGAGCACCTCGAAAGGAGGGCTTGAGCCGTAGCTAACGACGAGCGGTCGGTCACCACCAGCTCGTGTGAATGCCCCGTAGTAGGCCTCTTCCCAGTCGTTGGTGATGAGCACTCCGTTTGCGACTAGATCCTCCCAGTAGGTCGTCCAATGATCGCCAACGCGGACGATGGTGCTGAGTAAGAATGCGAGCCCAGGTGACGACGTCCCGGGATGTTGGACTGCAAGCAAGTCTGCATACGTTGGATCGACGAGTTCATCGAGGCTCGCCGGAGGTTCAAGCTCGCTGTTATCGAACCATTCGCGGTCATAGTTGACGCAGACGTCGCCGAAGTCGACCGGGGTCACAACCTCACCGCCGAGTTCGACGAGTTGAGCATCGAACGACGTTGCAGCCGGTGAAACGTATGGCTCAAACACGTCGGCCGCGGTTGCTCTGCTGAGCAAGGTGTTGTCGACTCCCCACATCACGTCACCCTCAGGGTTACCGCTTGCGAGCACCGCTTTGGTGACCATCGTTCCCGCGTCGCCAGCATTCAAGATGTTCACTTCAATTCCGGTCTGGTCGGTGAACATCGCGAGCGCATCGTTGAGGTCAGTATCAGACGCTGGGAAAGACGAGTAGGTCACGAGCGTGAGTTCATCGTTAGTGTCTGAGCATCCTGCAGTCAGCCCTGCGACGAGGCCGACGAGCGAGATGACGGCGATGCGTCTCATCATTTAGGATCCTTGGTTAGAAAGTTCATGGAACACGGCTACGACGCCTTCGCGCAGTGTGACGCAAACGGTGTTCTCGACGATGTTGCTCACCCCTCGACCACTCAGCACTTCAAGCGATTCGTTCGTGAGTGTCCATTTCGTGCCGGTCAACGTGATCCCGTCACACGGTGGGCAAAGAGCAATCACCGACAGCGTGCTGCCTTGTGGTGCATCAATCGTTGCTCGACCAGGACCATGCACGATGGTGGCCACATTGTCGCCCCAACGCAGTGACACATCAGGAATGCTTGTCACCTCATCTGTGGCGAGCGCGCCGATGACCGCAAGGGTGTGGTCAAGGCGATCACCTCCACCAGACACCACGATCAGGCGAGTAGGCACACGTGCAGCGGCAAGAGTGATGGCAAGTTGTGTGTCGGTGTCATCTTTGTCGGGGGAGTATTCGTGGACGATTGCGTGTTGGCGAGCCCACTTCAGTCCACGTCGAGAGATCGAATCGAAGTCTCCAACGACCTCTCTTGGCAAGAGACCCGCCGAGCGTGCGTGATCGACACCTGAATCGGCAGCGATCACATAAGCATCAGAGGGAATATCGGCAATTGACTGGGGATGGAGCCGCTCGGCACCAAGAACAACAACCACTGTTTCATCGATATCGGCTGTTTCAGAACTCATCATTTCCCTCCGCCGGCATTATCCGGATCAGGTTGTTGGGTCGGTGACAGGTGGCCACCCTCTCAGCCCGCCTACTGCGAGCTCCCCGTATGTGCTGTTAAGGAGCGTAGCGAGTTACTGGCCGAGCAGCGAGTTGAGCGCCAGTTCTGCGCAGGGCGCGTCGTTGCGCTCAATGTCAATGATTCGTGAGAGATAACTCACCGAGACGTACCCGGCTTCAACCGCTCCACCGTCGGTGTGATCGGGCAGTGCAATTGCGTCACCGTAGGTGAATTCAACTTCGTAGGTACCGCCGATCGGCCGCAACGACGCAGTCGACATACTCCGAATGGTTCGGTAGTCAATGGTGGTTCTCTTCCAGCCCTTGAGGTCCGCAAGTTCGACATTCGGTACGTTGATGTTTGCGATGATCGGCTCTTCTGGCAGACCATCCTCGAGCAGACCTGTCACGAAGTGCTGCGCGACCGTCGCCGGCGTTTCCCAAATTTGGTTGAGAACGATGTCATCCCATGCTTGGCCCTCGACGCCCCATCCAGAGACTGCCTGGCTGACTGCAACGCCGCTGATGCCGCCGTTGCGCGCAGTGAGGCATGCGCCGATGGTTCCTGAGTGATAGACCGATCGGCCCACGTTCGCCCCGGGGTTGATTCCTGAGACCACGAGGTCGAACGAGTCACCGAACGCTCCGAGCCGGCCCATAAATGCACAAAGTCCTGGCGGGCCAGAAACTGCCCACGATTCGGGGACCCCATCGACGTGAGCCTTCTTCACTTGGGGCTTGTTGCGGTAGATCGCAGAAATCGCTGCTCCTGCCCCTGACTGGTCGACATCTGGAGCGGCAACAACGACATCTCCGAGGGTTGTCATCGCTCGAGCGAGATAGTGAAGCCCGATCGAGTCGATGCCGTCGTCGTTGGTTACAAGAATGCGCACCCCTTCTTCCTAGTTGATCAAGGTGTCGTAACGACAACTACGAGATGAATTTTCTTGAGTTTGACAGCGATCGCTGGCCGGTGATGACGACGAGGATCGAGCCGATGATGACGAGCGCCATGCCAGGTGCTTGATTGAGCGAGATGGTTTCTCCGAGGAATACCCAGGCGAGGAATGTCGAGGTTGCGGGTTGGCCGGCTTGAATCATGCTGATGGTCGCAATTGGAACGATCCGCTGTGCAAACACCAGCAGACCGTGAGCGACGACGCCAGTGAGCACGGCAAGGATGAAAATGGACGCCCATGTTTTTGGATTATCTGGGATGAATGAGTCGTATGCGATAAGGAGCGCAACCGGAGTTGCAGCGACCATTGCGACAGGCATCATGACTGCCATGAAGTCGACGGTGGTGACGCCGTGGGCTCGGGCTCGTTTGGTGAGTAGCAAGTAGCCAAGAAATGCGCAGAATGCGGTAGCGACCAAGAGGTCACCTTCGAGAGTGGCGACACCGTTGGCGGGTCCAAATGACAAGACGATGGCGATTCCTGTGAATGAGAAGATTCCCCAGCGGAGAGCTTTCCATTGTGGATGCTCTTTGAAAAAGAGAAATCCGAGAGGTGCGAGCACAATTGGAGCGAGGGCATTGATGAATTCGAGATGTGCGACACTCGTTTTGGTTGCTCCGGTGAACATCACTGCGATATTGGCGCCGAAGAGGAGTGCCGCTGGGGTGACGTATTTCCAGGTGGTTCGCGAAGGGAATGGCGCCCCTTTCGCAACATGACGATATGCCAGGAATACCCACCAGAACACTGTCGCAACTGCGAGTCGCCACCACGCGATGACCGATCCCGGCGTGCCGGGCCATTTGATGACCACATACGACAATGCAAAACAGGTCGAGGCTCCGAGTACAGCGAGAGGACCGATCAACGTCGCGGAGCGACGCACGTTGGGCTCATTGTGAAAAGTTTCAGACAAGGGCTAGTTGCCCCCGATGGCGAGCCAAGATGCAGCGACATCGGTATCGCCTGCGATATCGATGTCGCCAAGCGCGCCTCGACGTCCCCATAGATCTGCGAGGAGTGCACCTGCAGGACCACGCAGAGCGGCGTCGCCTTTCGCGTGTTCGCGAGTGATGATGAGCCCATCGGGAGATGGAACGATGAGCCATTCACCTTCAACGTCGGTGCAATGAATGTGCAGCGTTGTTGTGGGGGAAGTTGCGCCGTCACCGACGAGCACTCGGGGGAGAGTAACGGTGAGATATTCATCAATCCCATCAGATGCCATTACCGCATCGACTCCTTGTTTGTCTGAACATGCAAGTTGGGCATCGAGAAGATGAATGGTGGTTTCATGGGCAAGGCGGCGTGGCCAAAGTCCGGCAAGTTGCGGTGGGGCGAACGGATGCCATGTTGGTCCGGTTGGATCGATATCAGAAAGCGTTTCGAGAAGGTTTGCCGTTCCGGCGGTAAACCAGTCGAGTAACTCGTCTTGGGAGGCAGGGCGCTCGACCGCACCCCGGTCGGGCATGGCAGCCGTTTGCATTGCCACCGTTGCCCAGCGATGCACCCATCCGACGTGGGTTGCGAGCGCAGCGAGATCCCAGTCTCCACATGTCGCAACCGGCGTGTCGAGCGGCTGGCTCTCGAGCAGTTGCATGAACGACGTGCTGTCGGCTGTGAGTCGACCGAGGTATGCACTTGGCTCGAGCGGGCAGAATACGTAGGAATCGACCGTCATGTACGACGACGGTAGCCTGCGAGCATGAGTCAGAACGATGACATGAAAAGTCCCTTCGCTGATGGTGCGGCCGCAGCGACTGACGACACGATTGTCGAGGTCACTGAAAGTGCGCTCGAAATGATTCGCGACTTGCGTTCGTCGGAGTCCGATGCAGACACACTTGGCCTTCGACTCGCGATTGCTTCGGCTCCTGGCGAAGATTTTCGTTATGACCTCAGCTTTGAGGAGTTTCTTACAGCAGCGTTTACCGACGAGGTGCGAACCATCGGTGACATGAAGGTAATCATTCCTGCAGACTCAGTCGAGTTCTTGAAGGGGGCGGTGCTTGACCACAACGAGGCGCAGGGGCTCGTCATCAGAAACCCCAATCGTCCCGCTGCTCCGATGGTTGATGGGCTCACCAGCGACGATGAGTTGTCGGCCGAGGTCGAAGCAGTCCTGGCGAGTGACGTGAATCCCGCCCTTGCCAGCCACGGTGGGTTCGTTACCTACGTCGGTCACGACGGTGAAGGAATGGCATATCTCACGATGGGCGGTGGTTGCCACGGATGTTCAATGAGCAAGGCAACGATGCTTGATGGTGTGCAAACAATGCTGGTTGAAGCAGTTCCTGCAATTACCGGCGTTCGTGACCTTACCGATCACTCAACTGGCTCAAACCCGTACTACAACTAGTTCAACACACGTTGACCTAGTAATGCGCTCAGAGGCTTGAGAGCGCCCGGTCGAGATCGTCCCAGAGATCCTCAGCAGATTCAAGTCCCAGTGACATGCGAATGAGCCCAGGGTTGATACCGATTTCTCGCCGTGAATCCTCATCAAGGCCCGAGTGCGTGGTCGTCCATGATTCACAGATGAGTGTTTCAGGACCACCGAGTGAGGTGGCGCAACGAACAAGTTGGAGTTGCTCTACTAGTGATGCGTATCCGTCGCCATTCGCAAGCTGCAATGACACAACCGAACCGAAACGTCTCATCTGCCGAGCAGCGAGATCATGGTGAGGATGATCAGCCAGTCCTGGGTAGTGAACCTTGGCAACCGCGGCGTGATGCTGTAGACGTCGAGCAATCTCAAGTGCTGTTGAGCACTGACGATCATGGCGAACATCGAGCGACCGAACTCCTCGAAGGGCGAGCATTGCATCGAATGGCGAAGCGGTTGCACCATGAAGGATTCCATAACGCCAAATGTCATCGAGCAATTCCCGTTCGCCGGCAACAACGCCAAGTGTTGCGTCGTTGTGGCCAGCGATCCCTTTTGTTGCGGAGTGCAGGACAAGGTCAACGCCATGACGTATCGGCTGCTGGCCAAACGGGGTGGCAAAGGTCGAGTCGACCATCGTGAACGGACCTTTGATGGCACCGAGTTCATCAAGATCAACAATGTCGAGCAGCGGGTTCGAAGGTGTTTCAGCGATAACGAGCATCGTGCGGCCGGGGATCACCGCAGCGGCCATTGCACCGGGCTCACCGCCGTTCACCCAAGTGGTCTCAATGCCCATTCGAGCGGCCGGGCCATTAAGAAACGTCGTTGTGGTGCCGTAAATCTGTTTCGTGGCGACGATGTGGCTCCCTGCAGAGCACAAGCCAAACACCACACTTGCGAGAGCGCCCATACCGGAGGCAAATGCGAGTGCAGACTCGGCGTCCTCAAGGTCAGCAATCGAATCGGTGAATGCCGAAACCGTCGGGTTTCCGTGGCGCGAATAAAAGTCATCTGGTCCAACAGAGTGAGCCATGTCGTATGCATGTTCGGCCGAATCTGACTCCCACACGGCAGTCGCCCAAATCGGAACGGCCAGACCGTGTTCGTTTGCTCGTCGGCCACTCGAGATTGCTCGAGTCGACTGATCATGTGAAGAGTTGTCGTTCACTGCTCGTACGGTACCGGCGGTTACAGGCGCTCAAGCACCTCGGCGTGAAGGACTCCATTACTGCTGATCGCTGTGGGTCCTGCGTGACTTGGCTCACCGAGGTGGTCGGTGAACGTTCCCCCTGCTTGTTCAACCAGGAGTCGCACTGCCGCAAGGTCATATGGTTGCACCCCGACTGCGTCGACCGCTACGTCCATTGCGCCCTCGGCGACGAGGCAGTGTTGCCAAAAATCTCCTACACCTCGTGACCGGCGGGCGGATGTCGTGAGTTCAATCAGTGCATCGGCGTGACCAAGCGAGCTCCAACCTTCATTCAAGGTGATATTCACCTGTGCATCAGCAATGTTGTCGACGCGAGAGACGGTGCACTGTCGGCCATTTGCCCAGGTGCCGCCACCCTTCGTTGCCCACCAGCGTCGACCCAGCGCAGGTGCAGACACCACCGATACACATAAGCCCTCGGTGGCGTGGTGTAGGGCGATGAGCGTGGCCCAGATCGGGATACCTCGGGTAAAACCCGAAGTGCCGTCGATGGGATCAACGATCCACTGCCAGTCAGATGATGTATTCCCGGTGATGCCGTGCTCTTCACCATACAAACTGTGTTCTGGGCGCTCGGCAAGCAAGCGCTGAGAGAGTTGGCGTTCTGCCTCTCGGTCTGCTTCAGTGACTTCTGATCGGTCAGATTTGTACTCGATACTGAACGAACGGTCGTTGAACGCCGGCAATGTCACAGCATCACAGATATCGGCGAGTTCAAATGCCAACGCAAGATCTGCTTCGAATTGGGTTGCTGCGGTCGTCACGGCGGTCACCCAAATTCGGGCGAGCGACGGTCACGCAAGGCAGCGAGGCCCTCTGCAGCGTCACCGCCAAGGAAATTCAGCATTTCGTATGCGAGCGATGCTTCAAAGGCGGGGAGTGCTTGCCGTAGCCAGTGATTGAGGGCCCGCTTGGTGAACTTGATCGCGTCATTGGGGCCAGTGGCGAGAGTTTGCGCGATCCGCATCGCCTCATGCAGCACCTCATCGCCATGGACAGCTTTTGATACGAGGCCGATGCGCTCGGCCTCGGCACCATCAATGAAGTCTGCCGTCATGAGGTAGTACTTGGCCTTTGCCATTCCACAGAGCAACGGCCAAATTGCAACAGCGTGATCACCTGCTGCAACACCAAGGCGGATGTGGCCGTCAGTGAATTTGGCGTCGCGGTCAATCACGCTGATGTCTGACATCAGCGCAACCGCCAGCCCTGCTCCAACAGCAACACCGTTAATGGCTGACACGACCGGGGTGTCACATTCGATGAGTGTGCGAACAATGTCGCCTGCCTCTTTCATCACTGTCATCGTTTGCGAGTAATTGCCAACCTGCTTTGTGATCCAGTCAAGGTCGCCGCCCGCTGAGAACGCCTTGCCTTCTCCGGTAACAACGACGACACGCACATTGGGATCCCGATCAAGGTCGACGAAGACGGTGGCAAGTTCGGCGTGCATGACCTCGTCGGTTGCGTTCAACTTCCCGGGATTGTTCAACGTGACCAGTACGACACCATTGTCGTGATCGGTGAACTCGAGACGGGTGTAACGGCTTCTCCACTCAGCAGATGAACTCATAGTTCGATCCTAGGCGGACTGCGACGGTCTCAGCCGAGGGCGGATCGGATGCGTGAGACGACGTTGTCGGCATCGAGATCAAACTTCTCGAAGAGGTCGTCGGGAGCGCCATGCGGAATGAACACCGTTGGGAGTCCGAGGTTGATGATTTGTGGCTGATCGTCTGATGTCGACGACTGGCGATCGCTTAGCGACCGAGTCAACATCGAACCGATGCCGCCTTCGACAATTCCATCTTCGATCGTGATAACGACTTGATGTTGACCGGCATCATCGAGCATCGCAGGGTCAAGTGGCACACAAGAACGTACGTCCCAGACCGTGCAGTTGATTCCGTCAGCGGCAAGCTTTCCAGCGGCAGTTTCTGCTGTTGCAACCATTCGGCCAATTGCGCAGATCGCAACCGACGCTGGCTCGGTAGGTGTGACGACTTTTCGGGCATGAAGACCTGAACCGACACCATCTGCGGCACGTGGTGCGCCACCTCGCGGATAGCGAATGACGAGGGGTCCGTCATCAGCAAGTGCCACAGCGTCGCTAAGCATCTGTTCGAGTTCGTCGGCGTTTGATGGAGCAAGCACACGCATCCCTGGAACTTTTGACAGCAGCGCAAGGTCGTATACGCCGTGGTGACTCGCACCATCAGGCCCGGTAATTCCTGCGCGGTCGAGACAGAAAATTACCGGTAAACGATGGAGTGCAACGTCATAGACAACTTGATCCCAGGCTCGAGACAGGAACGTCGAGTACACAGCGACTACCGGCCGTAAGCCCGCCATTGCCATTCCAGCAGCGCCGGTCACTGCGTGTTGCTCGGCAATTCCGACGTCGAATACACGGTCGGGGAAGCGTTCTTGCATCGGCAATAAGCCGGTCGGGCCTGCCATCGCTGCGGTGATACCGACTATGCGATTGTCGCGTTCTGCGATATCGAGCATCGTTCGCGAGAACGCCTCGGTGTATCCGGTGGGGCCACTTGGCGGGGGACCTGACAGCGGGTCGAAGATTGGGGCGTCGTGAAGATGTTTCTCATCGTCTGACTCCGCAGGAGCGTACCCCCGGCCCTTTTGGGTGAGCACATGGACGACGATTGGCCCTTCTTCGCTGAGTTGCTCAGCCTGTTGCAGAGCGTTCTCAAGGGCTTCAATATCGTGGCCGTCAATCGGTCCGGTGTAGCGAACGCCAAGCGCTTCGAAGAACGCTGGTGGTTGCAGGAACTCTCGAACGCCAGCCTTAAAGGCGTCAAGTGCTCGTTCGGCCTGGTTGCCGATTCCTGGCAACTCGTGAAGGAAACGCTCGATCTTTCGCTGACGCCTGACGTATACAGGATTCATCCGGATGTCGGTCAACGCATTTGAGAGCGTTGACGTGATGCGATCGGTGAAACTCGGATGGTTTGACCGTTCATCCTCCTGCTGTGCGTTAGCCCACAGGTTCGACACCGTCGGCGCATAGCTGCGGCCATTGTCATTGAGAACGATGATGACGCGGCGCTTGGAATGCCCGAGGTTGTTGAGCGCCTCGAATGACATGCCACCGGTCATCGCACCATCACCAATGATCGCCACGATGTGTCGATGATCGGTAGTTCCCGCGTCACGTCCAACCGCAAGACCGTACGCATAACTCAAGATGGTTGAGGCATGGCTGTTCTCGACGAAGTCGTGGCGGCTTTCTTCACGAGATGGATACCCCGAAAGCCCGTCTGCACGTCGAAGGTCATTGAATTGAGATTTGCGTCCAGTAAGAAGTTTGTGAACATAGGCCTGGTGACCCGTGTCCCACAAGATGGCGTCAGTTGGTGATTCGAATACTCGGTGTAACGCAATGGAGAGCTCAACTGCGCCGAGATTTGAGCCGAGATGTCCACCATTTGTTGCTACCGCATCAACGATGACGTCACGGATTTCTCGGGCAAGCTCTGGAAGTTGCGCCGCAGCAAGACGTTTCAGGTCTTCAGGTCCGTTGAGATCGTCCAACAACATGGTGATTGAGACGCTACCTCGCTAGATGTCTCAATGTCGTCGGGTGCTCGCAAGTTGCGTTCTCTGAGCTGCGAGCCATATGCGAACAGTCGTTCTCGTAGCATGGCGAGATGATCGATAGTGATGTGCTCGACAGAGTGTTGAATGAAGCCCGGTGCCATGGCGCCGGATTCGCCGAGGTGTACGCCGAAGATCGTCGCAATACCGGGGTGGCTTATGACGATGGCCGTGTTGATGGTGTGTCGTCGGGGCGCGATCGCGGAGCGGGCGTGCGGGTCATTAATGGAGTGACGACGGGCTATGCCCATACCTCAGATCTCAGTGAGCGTGGGCTGTTGGCAGCCGCTCGAGCCGCCGCCGATGCTGCGGGTTCTGGAACCGCCGGAGTTGTAACAGTTGCGCTAGACAGATGCACGCCAGGCGGAGGAACCCGTGTCGAGGTGGACCCGAATTCTGTGTCGAAAGCGCGACGGGTAGAAATGCTCACCGAGGTCGATGAGATTGCCCGCAGTGTGAATGGTGCGGTGACTCAGGTAAGTGCGGGGCTGAGCGACAGCTATCGCTCAGTGCTCGTCGCGAACTCCGACGGGGTGTTTGTGACCGATGAGGTCACGAGGGTGTTGTTCAGAGTGAGTGTCGTTGCGGACGGTGATCTCGGAATGCAGACCGGTGCTGAGTCACTTGGGTTTACTGGCGGGTGGGAAGTGTTTGATCGATATGCGCTTACCGATCTCGCCACAGAAGCTGCTGAGCAGGCTGTTCGCAAGCTCCGTGCCCGCCCGGCACCTTCAGGGCAGTTACCGGTCGTTATCGCCCAGGGCACTGGGGGAGTTCTCTTTCACGAAGCGTGCGGACACGGTTTAGAGGCCGATCACATTGCTAAAGGAGCGAGTGTCTATGCGGGACGGCTGGGTGAACTTGTTGCTTCTCCACTCGTGACACTCGTGGACGATGGCACCATTGACGGCGAGTGGGGTACCAGATCATTTGACGATGAAGGTCAGGCAACTCGGCGAAATGTGTTGATTGAGGACGGAGTACTCGTCGATTACATGTGGGACCACATCCGAGCTCGTGACGAACAGCGTGCTCCATCTGGTAACGGGCGGCGTCAGGATTATGCCAGTTTGCCGATGGTACGCATGACGAACACCTTCGTCTTGGCCGGCGATGATGACCCTGCTGACATCATCTCGTCGACAGAGCACGGTGTGTTTGTTGCCAAGCTGGGCGGTGGAAGTGTGAACACGGCGTCAGGGGATTTCGTATTTGGTATGCGAGATGCGTACCTCATCGAACATGGTCAGATCACAGAGCCGCTACGCGAAGGAAATCTCATCGGCAACGGGCCTCAGGTATTGAGCGATATCGACATGCTCGGCAACGACTTCGCAATGGGCGGTCCAGGCACGTGCGGGAAAGATGGCCAAGGAGTTCCCGTCGGTACTGGGCAGCCGACCTTGAGAGTGTCATCGATGACGATCGGCGGGACTGCGGCGTGAGCGCAACTGAGAGCAACGAAGAACTCTTCGCGCTCGCTGACTCGCTCATTGAGACAGCAACCGGTGGCGAACAGATCGAGGTATATATCTCACGAGGCTCCAGCACCGAAGTTCGCGTGCACAACGGTGAAGTTGAGCATTTCGTTTCAGCAATGTCGTCGGGGATTGGCATCCGTGTCATCAATGACGGTCGAACTGGGTCCGCTCATGCGGGAACTCTTGATGCAGGTATTGCCTCGGCGGTGCTCGCTGAGGCGCGAGAAAATGTGAGTTTCAGTTCGGTTGATGAGTGGGCGGCGCTGGCAGAACCTGATGCTGTTGACATCACGAAGCAAGATCTATGGAGCGACGAACTTGAGCGTTATCCAACTTCCGACAAGGTCGAACTTGCGCAACGACTTGAGCGAATGACGCTCGACTTGGATTGCCGTATTCGAGTTGATGACACCAATTTTGTTGACGGTGGTGGCGAGGGTCTCGTGGTGACCACCACGGGTATTCGGCGTTACGGACGCTCTAATTCCTGCTACCTCAGCGTGTCTACTCTTGCCGATGACACCGATGGAACTCGCACCGGGTTTGGCTTCGCTGTCGGTGCGCATCCAGGCGAGTTTGATGTCGAGCGGGCAGCGCGTGAGGGAGTCGATCGCGCCACACGACTGCTTGGCGCGATCAAGCCAACATCACGTTCAACCACGGTTGTTCTCGACCCGTTCGTTACTGCTCAACTACTCGGCATTATTGGTTCAACTTTGAGCGGGGATGCAGTGGTACGGGGTCGAAGCCTGTTCGCTGACCGTGTCGGCGAATCGATCGCCGCATCAACATTCACGCTTGTAGATGACCCGACCGACCCGCGGGCATACACCGCAACCGATCTCGATGGTGAGGGTCTAGCTGCCCGACGAAATGTGTTGATCGACGAGGGAGAGTTGAAGGGTTTTGTTCACTCGAGCTACTCGGCACGTCGTGCCGGGGCAGCGACAACCGGTAATGCAATTCGGGGTGGTTATGCGGGATCGCCATCAGCCGGCTGTCTCGCATTGCAGTTGGTGCCGGGTAAGCGGGCCCAGTTAGATCTCATTGCCTCGATTGATGATGGCGTGCTGATCGAAGGCGTGAGCGGGTTGCACTCTGGTGTCAACACGGTAAGTGGAGACTTTTCGGTGGGCGCAACAGGAATGTCGATTCGCAATGGTGCGCTTGCCGAGCCGGTTCGTGAGTTCACCATCGCCAGCACAATTCAGCGGCTATTGAACGACATTGTCGAGGTGGGTGGCGACCTTGAGTGGCTTCCAATGAGGGCATCTGGTTCATCGCTCGTCATACGCGACGTGATGGTGTCAGGAAGTTCATAGCTCGATGGATCTTTGGCACGCATTGGTGCTTGGAATTGTTCAGGGGCTGACAGAGTTCTTGCCAATCTCATCGAGTGGCCATCTCGAATTAGTGCCACGGGCGTTTGGTTGGAGTCAGCCGGAGGGTTCTGCTTCGCAAGCGTTCGACGTTGCCTTGCACTTTGGGACCCTTCTCGCGGTAGTTGTTCACTTCAGAACCGACCTCATCCGCTATGGGGTGGATGGAATTCGAGCAATGCGGCGCCCGAAGGCAGCATCACCAGATGGCAAGTTGGCATGGCTGTTCGTTGTGTCGGCGATTCCAGCATCGATCGCAGGGGTGTTGTTCAACTCATTTATTGACGATCGACTTGGCACGCCAACTGTGATTGGGTGGTCGCTCATCATTTTTGGCCTGGTGTTATTCGGTGCCGACCGAATTGCCGGTCAACGCGATCTCTCATCGGTGCGCCTGCAGGACGCGGGTGTCATCGGTCTTGCGCAGGTGCTTGCGTTGAATCCGGGCACATCGCGCTCGGGCATCACGATTTCTGCCGCACGAGCAATGGGATTGCAGCGGGAGGCAGCAGTGCGATTCTCGTTTGTGATGGGCATTCCCGTGATCAGCGGAGCATTCGTCTTTGAGATGGCATCGCTCGCAAAAGATGGAGTGCCGGATGGTTTGGTAAAGGTGATGGTGATCGGTGCAGCGGTATCGGCAGTGACCGGATGGCTCGCCGTTACCGGATTGTTGAAGTTGGTAAGAACGCGCTCATTCACACCGTTCGTGGTCTACCGAATTATTCTTGGTGTGGTGGTGCTACTCGTCGTCTAGCCCTGGCGAGCAGCCGTGCAGCCAAGCTCCGAAGCGAGGCGGGGGCGATCAGCGATCAACAGTGCGAACAACATCAGTGCAGAGCTGACGGTGAGCATGTCGATCGCAAGTGGGTGGCGAAGCCGCCACCGACGGAAGTGGGTACAGGTTGCAGTGGCTCTGGCGTTGAGCCTCACGAGTCGAGATGCAGTTGTGGTTGTTCGCTGATCTCTGCTGGCCATGCAGCAAACAGGATGCCGGCTCAGTCGGTCGACGTTGAGGTCGTCGACGAACTGGATGAGGTCGATGACGATGAGGTTGAAGATGACGACGACGAGTCAGATGTTGTTGTCGTTGAGCTACTCGGACTCGAGGTTGGAGTGGATGAACTCGACTTGCTCGATGATCCGCCGCGACTGTCGTTCTTGTAAAAACCGCCACCTTTGAATGTGACACCAACAGGTTGAAACACCTTCTTCACTGCGAGCATCTCACCGGAATCAGGGTGCTCGTACTCAGTGAGTGCATCATCGCTAAATGACTGCTGCACTTCAATGGTCTCTCCGGTGTCAACAAATTTGTATACGTAAGTCGGCATGGCAGTTCGCAGGATATCGTCGGACTCGTGGAGGTGCGAACTCTCGTCATCCCAGCTGCCGGACTTGGTACGCGTTTTCTGCCAGCGACAAAAGCGGTCCCGAAGGAACTCATGCCGATCGGCCCTATCCCTGCGATCCAATTGGTGATCGACGAGGCGCTCGGAGCAGGAATCGATCATGTGGTCATCGTTGGAAGCGCAGCGAAGCCAGCTCTCGAGGAATATTTCGCTCCACGACCAGACTTAGAACGCCTACTTCGAGAAAAAGGCAACGACGCAATGGCTGATCGACTTGCCTCGATTGGTCGAGATTGGCGGGTGAGCGTTGTCCACCAAGATGATCCCAAGGGTCTTGGTCATGCCGTTGGATGTGCATCGGGTTCTGTCGAGGGTGACGCCTTCGTCGTTTCGCTTCCCGATGAAATTATGAGTGGTCCAGAGTTCCTTCGGAAGATGATTGATGTGTGCACCAACACCTCAGGCAGTGTCGTGGGCCTCATGGAAGTTGACCGATCTGAGGTGTCTGCGTACGGAGTGGTGGCCCCAGCGGCAGAAATGGTCGACGGCATCGTGAAGATTGAAGATCTTGTTGAGAAACCATCGGTGAACGACGCTCCAAGCTCGCTGATCATCATCGGCCGGTATGTGTTGACGGCCGATATTTTCGATGAAATTGCAAGATTGACGCCGGGCGCTGGCGGTGAATTGCAACTGACTGATGCGATTCGAGCGCAGGCTCAGCGTGCTCCGCTTCACGGTGTTGAAACCATGGTGAATAGGTGGGACACCGGCACTCCGCAAGGGTTTCTCGCTGCCGCAGTTGAGATTGCGCTTGTGCACGGGTGGGCGGATGGGCTTGAGTCTCAGCTTCGCGTCGTTCTTGATCGACACCGTGACTGACGCCCGTTACCGTCGGCGAAATTTCCCTTCGATGTCAAGGGGAAGGCCGAATCTGTCGACTGTAAATTCGGTTACCGAACCGAGGTGCTCGACTCGCAATGTTGATTCGTTCAGTCGCTGATAGTGCCGGAATCCGGTGGTAAGGCCAAGTGTCTCAGTATCAACCTCAATGACCTGAACGATTGATGGTGCGTCGATTGCGGGCTGGTGTCGGCGGGCTGGAACGAGGTGGTCGAACGGTGTGCAGTTCAAGGCAAGGTCTGTGCACCCATCAAGGTCTGGGCGGTGTGCTCCATTCATTTCGCCCCAGCGTCCTTGGCCATCGGTTCCCAGCCAAAGGTCTGGCTCTTGAAGATCGCGGAAGAGGAGGAATTGTCTCACTTCCCACAGAGGCGACAGCCGAACGACGTACTGAACGTGTTCGCGTCCAACCACCCCAGAGGCAGTCCAGGCCTCGTTTTCCCATCGAAGGGTGAGTTCTTCGTTGTGCTCGCCATCCCAGGTGTCCCAGCGAGCCGTAAAGCCGTCAGAAGGAAATGGTGTGAACGCACTCACCCTTCTAGTCTGCCGTACGCAAGGCTGCCCCGCTCGCGGTACGGTCGGGGACGTGATTCCGTTGCCAGAAGCCCAGTCTCTCGTTCTTGAGCGTTGTCCGGCGCGTCCTCCGATTGAGCTGCCCTTCGAAGAGGCCGCTGGGATGGTGCTTGCTGCCGATGTGATAGCGACCGAGTTGGTTCCGCCGTTCGACAACACCGCCGTTGATGGCTATGCGGTGATTGCAGCCGATGTGGCGACCGCACACGAGCAGCCGGTTGATCTTCAGGTCGTTGCCGAGGTGGCTGCAGGGGCAGCGACAGATCGTGTTCTGGCTCGAGGCGAAGCGATTCGGATCATGACTGGAGCGCCAATTCCTTCCGGGGCTGATGCGGTTGTCATGGTCGAAGATTCTGAAATGCTGAACGAGGACACCGTCCGGCTGTCGTCGAGTGTGCAGCCCGGTGATGCCGTACGGCCGGCTGGGGATGACGTGAAACCAGGCGAGGTTGTTCTCGCTGCCGGAACGCTCATCACCCCGCCAGTGCTGGGTGTGCTCGCGATGGTAAACGCCTTGACGGTGCCGGTGTACCCAAGGATTCGCGCTGCAGTCCTGTCAACGGGCGATGAACTCGTTGACGATGGGCGACCGCTTCAGCCTGGCGAGATTCGAGAGAGCAATCGTCGGATGCTGGCCGTTGCGCTGCGTGATGCCGGCTGCGAGGTCACCGATCTTGGCACCGTGCGAGACGATGAAAATGTTCTTGAGCGTGTGCTTCGCTCGGCTGCGGAAACCTATGACGTCGTGGTGTCGAGTGGCGGCGTGTCGATGGGTGATTACGACGTTGTGAAGGCGGTGCTTGGACGAATCGCTGACATGCAGTGGATGCAGGTTGCGATCAAGCCTGCGAAACCATTCGCATTCGGTCTGCTGAATGGAACCCCTGTTTTCGGCCTGCCGGGTAATCCCGTGAGTTCTTTCGTGAGCTTTGAAATGTTTGCCCGACCGGCTCTGCGTCAGATGATGGGCTTTGAGCGGCTTGCTCGGCCGAGTGTGGTCGGGGTTGCCGATGTTGCGCTTGAGCGCCGCCCTGATGGGAAAACACATCTGATGAGGGTCCAAGCCGAATTCGCCGATGATGGTCGATGTCACGTCGTCCCGGTGAGGGCGCAAGGAAGTCACCAGCTGGCAGCGACGTCATCGGCGAACGCAATCGCTGTGGTGCCTGACGGCGAAGGAGTGCCGGCTGGGGGAGAAGTAGCGGTACTTCTTCTCCTATGCTGAGGAAATGAACTCGGAAGCGCGCGATCTTGTCGACCCGTTCGGGCGGGTGATCCGAGATCTTCGTATCTCGGTGACTGACCGTTGCAATTTCCGCTGCACGTATTGCATGCCTGAAGAAGGCATGAAGTGGCTCGATCGTGACGATGTGCTCACCTTTGAAGAGATTGAACGAATCGCTGCGCTGTTTGTCCGACGGTTTGGGGTTGAAGGTATTCGCCTTACGGGTGGTGAACCGACGGTTCGCGCAGGAATTGTGACTCTTGTCGAGAAATTGTCGCATCTTGGAGTTGACCTTGCGATGACAACGAATGCATCCCGGCTGACCAGCCTTGCTCGAGATCTAAAGGCAGCTGGATTGAGTCGACTCAACATCAGTCTTGACACGCTTGATCGCCAGCGTTTCGCTGAGATGACTCGACGCGATGAACTTGATCGGGTGCTTGCGGGAATCGAGGCTGCACGTGATGCCGGGTTTGAACCGGTGAAGATCAACGCAGTGATCGAACGAGGCGCCAACGACGATGAGATTGTCGCCCTCGCTCGATTCGGTCGTGAAAAAGGTGTTGAAGTTCGATTCATCGAGTTCATGCCACTTGATGCGTCAGGGGAGTGGGGGAACGACAAGGTTGTCGGTCAAGACGAGATCGTTACAGCAATTAGCGCCGAGTTTCCGTTAGAACCGGTTCCTGCCCGCGGAGCTGCCCCTGCTGACCGATGGAAGTATGTCGATGGAGGGGGAACAGTCGGAGTTATTCCGACTGTCACGAAGCCATTCTGTGGTGATTGTGATCGGGTTCGTCTCACCGCAGAGGGTCAGTTCCGTACGTGCTTGTTCGCAACCAATGAATTCGATCTGCGCTCGTTGCTCCGTGGCGGTGCGACTGATGACGAGATCGCCAATGAGATCATTGCCGCTGTAGGCACAAAGTGGGCTGGCCATCAGATCAATCAGGTGACGTTTACTCGACCGACGCGAACAATGAGCCAAATCGGAGGCTGAGACCAATTGGTCCGGAGGCGAAATGAACGACGCTGGCTTTACACATCTTGACGAGACCGGCGCAGCCCACATGGTTGATGTCGGCGATAAGCAAGCAACGCGCCGCAGGGCGGTTGCTCGCTGTATTGTTGAGATGGATGCGGCAACGGCTTCTGCAATCGTCGAAGGCAACACGAAGAAGGGTGATGTTTTAGCGGTTGCTCGCATTGCTGGAATTCAGGCTGCTAAGCGCACGTCAGACATCATTCCGCTATGTCACCCACTGCTCCTCAGCAAGGTGTCTGTCGACCTATCCATCGGAACGACTTCGGTTGAGATCGAATCTATTGTCGAAACAACCGGGCCTACCGGGGTGGAAATGGAAGCACTGCATGCTTGCACGGCGGCAGCGCTCACGATCTACGACATGTGTAAGGCGCTTGACCGGGCGATGGTGATCAGCAAGGTCATGCTGGTCGAGAAGTCTGGGGGCCGTTCGGGGACGTTCCGTCGATCCGAGTGACGCCGGTTACAGCATCCGCAGCACGCGTTGCTGTTGTTGTCATAATTGTCGTATGATCGTAACACTTGGTCATATTCCGGTGACCTGAAAGTTTGAACTCATGGGTGAACTCGTCCTTCTCATCGTTGCTGCGGCTTGGGCTGCTGTGCTTCTTCCGCCTTTGATGCGGTCGCGGTTCGAAAATCGCCCAAACTCGTCGGTGACTGATTTCAACCGTCAACTTTCTCGCCTCCAGGGTTCAGTTCCAAGCCGAGCAACAGGTTCGATGCGAGCAGCTGTGCGTCCGCTTGCAGGCTCGCAGATCGCAGCGCAAAGCCGGCGTGAAGCGGCTGCGGTGCGTCGCCCGAAGGTGCACGGGGCACCGAGCCTTGCAGCATCGCAAGCTCAGCGCCGCCCGATATCGGCTAGTGAGGCTCAGCGCCGCCGTCGGACGACTACGTTTACCGGGCTGCTGGTGACGACCATCTGTTTGCTCTTTTTTGCCGCCACAACCAAAGAGGTAACGATGCTGTACCTCTTTGCGATGTCGTTCCTTTCGCTGTGCGGCTACGTCTACGTCCTCGTCTCGAAGCGTCAGCGCACGTCCTCTTGGGGTCCGGCTGCTCGGGGTGACGACTGGCTGCGTCGCTGAACTGACCCACCGATACACTCTCCGCTTCCGGGGCTGTAGCTCAGTTGGTAGAGCGCAACAATCGCACTGTTGAGGTCAGGGGTTCGATTCCCCTCAGCTCCACTCCGGGGTCCTCTCGAAATTCCGCGTGATGGCCTCCCAAAATTCAAGACCGATCGTTGTCACCCGCGGTCAGATAAAGTGGGTAAGTGAGCGGAATCAACGAGCCAGCCTCAACGGACGTTGATTCTGCGCGTGCCTGGAGTGTCGCCGGTGGCGCATTTCTTGCCCTGTTCACCGTCTTCGGCGTTGTGTATAGCTTCGGTGAATTCTTTGGTCCGATGGCAGACGAGTTTGGATCGAGTCGTTCTAAAACCGCCATGTTCTTTTCGATCACGACCTTCGTGTATTTCGTACTCGGGCTAATCACCGGTCGCCTCGCTGATCGCGTGGGACAACGCAAAGTGTTGTTGGTGGGAACAGTCGCAATCGTCGCAGGATTGTTTCTCACATCGAAGGTGTCGTCGCTCGAAATGGGGTATCTCACCTATGGTGCAGGCGTCGGGTTTGGGGTTGCCTGTTGCTTCGTTCCGATGGTCGCCGGAGTTGGCGGATGGTTCGTCCGTCAACGAACGCTCGCTCTCGGGGTCGCAGTCTCAGGTATCGGAGTTGGCACCCTCGTTGTTGTCCCCTTCTCCGAGTGGCTTATCGGCGAATACGGATGGAGAACGGCATATCAGATACTCGCCGCGTTATCGGCGGTGCTGCTGATCCTTGCCGCAGCGCTCGCTCACCGTCCACCGAATGCAGGAGTCACCCCCGAACCCCTACGTACGACAATTAGTGGACGAAATGAGTTCTGGGTTCTATATGGCTCAGCATTCCTATTGTCGGGCTCTCTCTTCATGGCTTTCGTGTTCATGGCCGACTTCGTGTCATCAAAGTCGGTAGACGGTTCAGCTTCCGTCCTACTCGGGGTCATCGGGATTTCATCAGTTGTCGGACGCTTGCTCTTAGGGGCGCTCGGGGCACGCATGGGGGTGCAGCGGCTCTACCTATTGTCGTCGCTGGGTCTCTCGGCAAGCTTTGGGGTATGGGCGGCGGTTGGCTCGTCGTATGTCGGTCTCATCGTGTTTTCGATCGTGTTGGGAGTGTCTTATGGCGGCATTATCGCAATCTCGCCTGCGGTCGTCGCTCACCTGTTCGGCACCCTCGGCATGGGAGGCGTTCTCGGAGCCTTATACACCGCCAACGGTCTTGGTGGTCTCGTTGGCCCCCCTGCGCTTGGGCTGCTGATCGACTCCTCCGGTTACTTGGTTGCGCAAATCATTGCTGGAACTGCGGCTGCGATCGGGGCGCTTATGTTGCTCTTTCTTCCAAAGCCATCCGCCAGTGACGGTCAGTGATCGACGACTCATTTCGTCAAGCGCTCGCTAGATCAGCACCGCGTCCAATAGTGCAGTAACTCGGTTGGTCCATCGCAAGGTGATGTAGGTCAGCCGACGCATGTCGCAGCAACGCACATCAAGAACCACGATTCAGCCGCTTGACCGTTGGAAAACCCGGCCAAAAATTTTGGAAAATCAAAAACGCCATAAACGAACACATTGATCCGTAACCCTCAAAGAACTTCAGGAGCACCCCACTCCGGGTCCTCCGGAAATTCTGGGTGATGGCCTCCCGAAATTCCAGTGGTCGTGATGACATCATCGAACATTGCATGAGATCATGGTTCACGTGAGTAATGAGCAGCGCCACGGAAGCCCGATTGACCGCACTGAGGAGTGGGCAGAACTTCGACAGCGCTATCTTGCGCCGTCAGCGACTCGTCCGCCCAGCACTGCACGAGGTGTACACCATCAAGCGTTGCTGTCATCTGACGTTGAGCGAACGATCAGTTTTTATCAAGACGTGCTCGGGTTTCCCTTAACTGATCTCTTCGAGAATCGGGACTACTCCGGCAGCACGCACTTCTTTTTCGATATCGGCAATGGAAACTGTCTTGCGTTCTTCGATATGCCAGGCCTAGGTCTTGGCCCTTACCAAGAGGTGCTCGGTGGGCACCACCATCTCGCGATTTCGATGGAGCCAGACCAGTGGAAGGCTGCTTGGGAGCGCTTGGTGGCCGAAGGAGTTGAGGTTGCCCACGTTGGTGGATCGTCGCTGTACTTCGTCGGACCAGACGGCGAGCGGCTCGAACTGATCAGCGACCCGCTAGGTGAGATGTACGGTTCGAAGGTGCTCTAGCCGGCCCTCCGCCGCCGTCGTCGCCCGTGATGCAGATCGTCAGTTGACCTCCTGCAACACTGTCAAGGTGGCGTCTAGCGAGAACTTGGTATGGAGCGAAGTGCAAGAAAGCCCGGCCGCCTGGTCGGCGCTGGGTGAGCTCTACCACCGATATCTCACTGGGTTGCTGCTTGGCATGGTGACGCGGGTCGGAGTTGAACCGGCTGCCCGCGTCGTCTTTCGCACCTTCCGAAATCAGCACCTCGAGGCGTTTATGCCCGGACTTGAAAAGCTTGGGTTGACAAACGAGCCCGATGCCGTCGCATGCGCGAAATATCACGTGCTGTCGAACTCTCTCGGTGGTGTCCACGTCGAGTGGATTCCTGAAACAGACAAAAAATCATGGGTTCGGTATTCGCCTCCCCGCTGGATATTTGACGGTACGGCGGTATGCGGAATCCCCACCGAACTCAGCCGCGCCATGTTGCGAGGATGGCATGGTCACAACGGGGTGACCCTCGGAAATCCCCGCCTCGGCTTTGTTGCAACTTCGCAGACAACTGACGGCCAACCGGGCCTTGTCGGGTACTACATCGAAGAAGACCGCGATCTTGACCCAGACGACCGAGTTCGTTTCCGACCGGGTGAGCGCCCACCTGGGCCCGCTGCTGACCTGCCATCACCATCGTGGGACCCCGTTCGCTTAGCAAAGGTTGAGCGCAACTATGCCATGAACTACATTCACACCATTCTTCCTGCAATGACTGAGGAGTTGGGTCCAGGCACCACCCGTTCGGTCGCATCAGTTGTTGGCCGACAAATTGGAATGCAGTTTCACTCAACGGTGATGGAGATGCTCGGTGTTGACGGCAATCTTGGGCTTCGCCTTGGTCATCTTCTTGCGGGGCATGGTGATCGATGTGAGGTTGCGCAAGTTGGCGATGGGGCACATGTCAAACTTCACTCGTGGCGGCTGTTCAACCCATTGTCAGTTGACGCTGTGGTGTTCGACGGTTGGAACGCGCTGTGGGAGGGCTTTGCCTTGATGGAAGAACGAATACTGTCAGTCACGCAGCGGCTCGACCGGGGAGCCTCACACTTCAAGTGGGTGATTTCGTAACTCCAGCAGTGGTCGGGTCGTCGTTACTCGTTGGCTCGTGACTGTTAGCGATGAAGCGCAACTCGACGCTCGATCTCAGCGATGAGTTCACCCGGGTCAGACTTGAAGTTGGCAAACTCTGAACTTGTCATGATGACCCGCCACCCGTCATCATTCGCGATCACGACAGCCGGAAGCTGACCGGCAGCAGAAAGCTGGTCTGGAAGTGCCTCATCTCGATGAAGGAATCTCAAGTCGAGGCTGCATCTCTCGACTGCTTCCTTCCACGATCGTTTGCCAAGCGGGTTCCAGCCATGGGTGACGTCACACAACTCACATGAACCTCGTCGTGCCAGCTTGGTCAACGCGTAAGAGAGTTCGCCACCAATCGAACCATCTGCGTTGTAGATACCAACGACCTGTTGCATATCAGTGAACCTAAAGGGTCGTCGAAGGCCTTGAGAGACTCAGGGAAGAGAATCTTGATGGCTCCAGTGGTGCGGCCCAGCAAGCCTTCGATACGTTCGATACGAGAAGCGCCATGAATACCGACCCATCACTTTGGACTCCTCACGCTCCCGAGAGCCCTGAGCCACCTCAACACGCCGTGCGGCGAGCAGTGATGGTGCAGCACTGGACCGACATCGTGTTCTGCCATTGGCGCTATGACCCTGCAGTCGTGCAGGAACTACTTCCCACTGGTGTCGAGGTCGACACCTTTGATGGCTCGGCCTGGGTGGGTCTCATCCCATTCCATATGGACGGCTTAGGCGTTCCCGGTGTTGCCCCTTTGCCGTATGTCGGATCCTTTCCGGAGGTGAACGTCCGTACCTATGTTCGAGCTGGCAACCGGCGCGGGGTGTGGTTTATGTCGCTCGATATCGACCGCTGGCTTCCTGCTCTTGTTGCTCGCCTCGGTTATCGCATTCCGTATTGCGTGGGTGATGTTCGGCACGTGCGAATTGGTGATCGTGTGATGTCATCGGTTCGACGTAAATGGCCTTCGGCTCGTTATCACTCGGCACAAATGTCAGTGCTCGTTGGTGAACCGGTCGCAGATGACGACCTCTCGCGGTTTCTCACCGCACGATGGGGTCTCGTTGCCAACCCGTTTCGTGGCCGGCCGGTATGGGCGCCAGTTGACCACCCGGCGTGGCCACTGCACTCGGCAACCGTCAGCGAACTCGATGCGGGGGTCGTTGCTGCTGCTGGGCTGCCGTACCCGACAGGCGAGCCACATGTGTTGTACTCACCGGGGGTGCCGGTGCGAATCGGTGCGCCACGCCTTCTCGAGCGCTAACCCAATGGTGGCTTAGTTCACCGCGTCAATCGATACCCAGTTGCCATGAAATCCGTTGGGTACTCGAGCCGGTATGTGCACCACCGCAACAGGGTCGTTGGCAACCTGCGCGGCGTCGAATACACAGAGATCAGACAAGTTGGTTGATCGGTTGTGGCGTAACGCCATCACGTAGCCGTCATCTTCAGCGGTTGAGTTCTCACGTGGGATGAAAACCGGCTCGCCGTACCCCATTTCATCATTGTCGGTGCGACGGGTGACAGAGCCAGACTGCATGTCAATACGACAGAGCGTGTCTTGAGCAATACCTGAGCCGAGCCCGGCGGAGTAGCCGTAGCGATAGGGGCGGCCCACAAGGTCCTCTCGCACTCGTGGAAACTCTTGCGGGTAGTCATCGAGAGTTTGCTGAGTTGCGGTCCCCGATCTCACGTCGAATTCCCAACGGTCGAGGCGAGGTGCGCCCTCGTTTGGCCCTCGGCGCTCACGGTCGAACATCTTCGGGTGTCGAACAGCATCGAGCACGACCCGAACATTTCCGTCGGCATCAACCTTGTCATAGGCATTCATCGGATGGAAGATGTAGCAGGGGTCGATCGAGAACCACTTGATGTCGTCAGACGCAGACGGGCCGTCGTCTCGTGGCACCAGCCCAACACGAGCGTCGTATTCAGCAAACCATCGATAGGGGAGCGGAGCACCGCTCACTGCAGCGTCGAGGTCGAAGAGCACCGGTAGGTCAAACACGAGCGCGTAGCGCTCGGTAATGGCAATGTCGTGAATCATCGGACCACTAGGAAGCTCAATATCCCGAGCGAGACGTACCTTGCCGTCGGTGCCGACCACCAGATACTGCACCCGATTTCCCCAACCCCACCAGTAGGTCATCACGTGTAGCTCACCCGACAGAGGGTCACGCTTGGGGTGAGCAGAGAATGCATAGGGGAGAGTGCCGTTGAGGTTCGAGATAGCGAGAGTGTTGAGTTCGTGGTCCATCTCAACGGGTGGAGCCCCAGCTTCCACGCACGCGAGTAGTTGACCAGCGTGAGCAACAATGTTCGTGTTCGCAGAAAAACTCATGTGGTCATCCGGCCATGGGTTCGGTGGAGCGTTTTCTCCGAGCACCTTGGCAACGTTGGTACTACGAACCCAACGATTGCGGTACCACTGCGCCTTGCCGTTGGCAAGACGAAGACCATGCACCATGCCGGTGCCAGTAAACCAGTGGTACTTCTCGGGGTCGGGAGGCGTGATTGGGTTGGGCCCATTTCGCACGTAGACACCCTCAAGTTCTGGGGGGAGTTGCCCCGACACTTTGAGATCAAACTCGGTGAGCTCCCGATCAACTGGCGCCATATTCCCGCGAAGAAATGGATTCGATGACATCTTCAGAGTCTGACCGTTGGCTGAAGGACGGTCAACTTCGGAGTTACCGTGGGTGTATGTCCACAACTGAGCGTCAACATCACTTAGATGCCGTTCGTGCATTTGCGATGTTGCTCGGCATCGTGCTTCATGCATCTCTTTCATATTTCGAGAGTGGATGGGCAGTGAATGATGGGGTTGACTCAGAGTTTTTCGCGGTGTTGCTGATCGCAATTCATGGATTTCGAATGCCGCTGTTTTCCTGTTGAGTGGGTATTTCACTGCGCTCCTCGTGGAACGCCGGGGCAATGCACAAACTGCTGAGAATCGGCTGCTTCGCATCACCATCCCACTGGTAATCGGTGCGGTCACGATCGTTCCCCTCACCACGCTCACAGGGTCATGGGCGTCGAGTAGTGATGGTGATGAGATCAGTGCCGGTGAGGTTGAACGACCGAGCGTATGGCCCGGTGTGGTTTATGGCGATGTGAACGCCGTTAGTGCCGCACTTGTCGATGGAGCTGATCCAGATGAGGTGGGCTCAGACGGAAGCCTTCCGGCGTATTTCGCGGTGTTGGTGGGCGACTTGGATGTAGTAGTAACCCTTCATGAAGCGGGAGCAGACCTCAGTACGCCGAATATTGATGGCGCTATGCCGCTGTCACTTGCTGTGTGGGCAGGTCATAGCGACATATCGGAATTCATTTTCTTGACAGCTGGCTCAGAAGGAGTCGACGACATTCCGCTTGAAAGCGGGAAACGTAATTGGGAAAAAATCTCATGGTTTGGCGACGGGAAGAGAGATTCGAAGGCCATTGTTGAGGCGGTTCGTCAAGCGGTTCCGAACCCATCTGCGCCCAGCACCATCAATCGTTCACTTGAGCCTTGGGACACCGGATTACACCACCTGTGGTTTCTTTGGCATTTGACGCTGATCGCCGGAGGCTACTTGTTACTCACCCAACTCCGGGGAGCACGGACGTGGCGACCGCTTCCTGTGTGGGTAGTGGTACCAAGTGCTCTCATTTCGACGGCGTGGCTACAAATGTCGATGTGGTCGTTTGGCCCTGATACCAGCACGTCGCTGATTCCCTCAGGACGTGTAGTTGCGTACTACGCAGTGTTCTTCGCTGTGGGTGTGGCGTCGCACTCGGTCAGGGCCAACGGTAAAAATTGGATGTCGCAACTCTCCACGGCATGGATAGCCCATGTCGCTCTGACAGCGGCATTAGGTGGTGTGTTATGGGCTGCTCTTGATGCCACCTATGAAGATGCCCCGAATGAGACATGGGCGGGAGTGCTACAGACCGTCTACACCTGGCTGATGATTGTTGGTGTTATCAGCCTCGCGTCTCTCTTGCTCAACACATCTCGCCGATGGATTCGATTCGTTTCCGATTCGTCGTATTGGTTGTATCTCGCTCATCTCCCGCTCGTGCTCATCGGGCAGCGGTGGCTTCAAGACGTCGACTGGCCGATAGGGCTTGAGTTTCTCCTCCTCGTGTCGACGCTCACAGTGGTACTGCTCATCTCGTACCGCTGGCTGATTCGGCCAACGCCGATCGGATGGCTGTTAAATGGCCGTCCCAAAGAACATCGGGCTCTGTAGGTACTCTCAGATTCAATTTGACAGCGTTTGGGCGCTTTTGCTGTCGACCGCCGTTTTGTCACGTTGTGCGAGGAGTTCGAATTGCAGGCATCCAACGTTGCCCAGCGGTGTCGTTGACACGTTGGAGAATCGCTGATTCGTGCACTTCTATCGCTTCGCAAAAGCGACGTGTGGAATCTTCCCCAACTGCTATCCACGCAGGTGAAGTGAGTTCATTTGTCTGTTGTTCAATCGCATGGCGGGCTGCCCGCCCCTCATCGGTAAGGCGCTGGTTAACCGCCCAACCTTTACTTGCCAGTCGTTCCCAGCCGTGGGCGATTGCGACGTCATCCCAGCCGCGACTGCGAGCAATCCATTCCTCACCGCCGTACTCATCGCTATCCACCATTACTGAATGAAGGAGCCCAACCTCGACAGCATCGAGATCGTGGGCCGCACAGATCGACCAGTGAACATCACCCCGTAACTCGCGTAAACAATTTGCCGCCCGCCATGCGGAGAGCGCAGGATCAGATGGCCGAGGCTCGGCTCGGTGTGCTGCAAAGAGAGGTCTGAACTCGCCGCCGACTGCATCGACACCTCGCCAAAGGTCGTTGGCGAGTGGCGCAAGTTCATTCGTAAGACCCGGAGCGACATCATCAAGACCAGCAGCGACTGATTCGTTCAGTACACGCATGGTGTCTTTCGAAGTCGTCGATGACCGGATGAGGTTAAGTACCGCCGCAATTACATCAGGATGAATTGAGTACGTCGTTGAAGCCACGGCAGCAGGACTCATGCCGCCAAGGGGAGCCACTCGCCACGCGATGAGCCACCCCGCACCATTTGGAACTCCGAGTTCACCAAAACGGGCGATTGCGGCAGGATCCCACATCAACCACGCAACGAGATGATGCCCTGCTCGACCGGCGCGTGCGGTGAGGCACCGCCAATCGGTCATTTGATCGCTTCGAGCATGAGACGGGCAACCATTGGCGCGGCATTCTGGTTTTGGCCGGTCACGAGGTTTCCGTCGACAACCCAATGATTTGCAAGCACATCCCGTCGGCGGTGCGAACTTTCGAATTCGGCACCTGCTGAGCGCAATTCACGTTCAGGATGTTGCGGCGTTGAGGTGATACCGAGTTCGCGCACTTGCTTGTCGGTCACCGCCGTCATCCGACGGCCAGCAACGAGAGGCGAACCATCAGCGTTCTTAGCCTGCAGGAACCCAAGCGGGCCGTGACAGACGCCACCGAGAACAGCTCCGTGCGCGTTGGCTTGTGAGATTTGTTCTCCGACCACCGCTGACGTGCCGAGATCAAATGCTGCTCCCCACCCTCCGGCGAGGTACACGATGTCAAACTGCGACATGTCGAGGTCGCCAAGTGCGGCTGAAGAGGCGAGCCTCATCTTCAGCCCAGGATCGCCAAGCATTCGGTCATCGGCCGCAGTGCGAACTGCAGGTTTTAACGACATTGGATCAACCGGAATTTCTCCGCCTCGAGGACTTGCGACAGTTACGTCCATGCCTGCATCAACAAACTCGTAATAGGGCACGGTCAATTCGCTTGCGAAGACTCCCGTTGGGCGTCCAATTCCGAGTGTTCCGTGATTTGTTGCAATGACGAGGGCGCACCGACCTGTGAGGTCAAACGATTGAGATGGTTCATGATCACGATGAAGTCCGGCTCGCTGTAGAGCGCGGCGAGCAAGTCGCGCCGGTGGAGGAACCGACGATCGAGGTCCTGATCGACGATCGGCGACCTGTTTCTTCACCCGTTGTGGAAGTTGTGTTTTGATCGCTTCCTGAATGATGGGTCGGGGAGGCAGCAGGGGTACTTTGTCAATCGAGGTGATGTTGCTCGTTGCGTACGGCCAAGGCACGTTGCGTTGAGGTAAGCAGCGCTCGCGTTCGGCTGCGAGCCTCTGTTGCATCAATTTGAAAACTGCTATCGCCGCGTCATCCTGCCAGCGGTTCACCATCTCAACTGGGTCAGCATCAAGGTCATACAGCTCCCAGTCTTCAGGAATCACCGTCGTGCGGTACCTGGGTCCACCCATTCCGTCGCTTGCTAGCTGACGAACGTGAGGCTCGGTCCAGGCGGCCGGATCATCGAAGGTGCGAACAAGCTTCCAGAGATGTCCGCCTCCACCTACGGCGTCGTTGTCATCAACACGACCAACGATGCCTTCGAAGTTTGTTGCAACATGGGCTGGAACATTGATGCGAAGGGGTCCGGGGGCATCATTTACACGTCCTTGGCCCCGAGCGATACCGCTGGCCCCGGTGTCGCCTTCAGGCATGTTGTCCCGGGTCATGATGTAGACCGACCTGTTCACATCGTCGGTTGCGCCGTCGACAAATGTCATGAGATTTCTACCGGGCAGCGGATGAACCTCGCTGAACGACGATCGCAGTTCGTCGGCCGTCGAATGTTCATCGATTCCAGCGGCCGCAAGCAGGGTTGGAACAAGATCCACATGTGAGGTCGGCGACGAAACTGAACGCTGAGATGTTGGCTGGCCACCAAGACGAGCAATGGAGAACGGTACGCGGGTTGATTCGTCATACAGCTGGAACCACTTTTGGTGGAGCCCGCCGTGTGACCCAAGCAGTTCACCATGATCGGAGGTGCGGACAATGACTGTGTCGGTCGTTGCGTTACCGGTGATCGCTTTCCGCACGCGGTCAATTGGCTCATCGACCATCGCATGAAGTTGGTAGTACAGGTTTCGGTATTGCTGAAGGTTCTTTTGATATACGGGAGCAACCGCGCTGTACGGGCCGTAGCACGAAGGGTAGGCAGCTCGATATGCGATATGGGCTGCGGGTTTGTGCCGCAAGTCTTCAAAATCTGACGGCGACATCGGTACGTCGGGTATCTCAACTCCATCGAGTTCGTTGGGTATTCCGCGGCGCGCCCAAAGAGGAAATAGCACGATGTCATGAGGATTGACAAAACTCGCTACAAGTAAGAATGGGCGAAGCGCGTCAGCCTCACCACGACGCCGACGTTCATAGCGATCTTCAAGCCACGCAATCACTCTGTTGGCGATGAGCGGGTCGCGAGCAAGCCCTGAATTCGCAAATAGGCCGCCGTGCGGCTCGGGGCCGACCCATCCAGAGAACCCGAATCGGTCAAGCGGATCTGCCTTCAGATACCGGTGGACATTGTCGTGCAGTATTTCTCCACTCGTAGTGTTCGTCGGAAGTGGCTCCCCGTCATCGCCGTGCAGATCTGCATGTGTGATATGCCACTTACCGTCGTAATGCGTGTCGTATCCGGCTGCTCGAAACCAGTGGCCAAGCGTCGGAACCTCTCCCTCTCGAAGCCATCGCATGCGGGAGTCATCAGCCATTTTCCCAAGTCCGTCAGTTTGAGTGACACCATGAACATCTGGATACTGCCCGGTGAACAACGTCGGTCGGCTCGGTACACATGCAAGCGACCCGGTGTAGTGCCGTTGAAATGAGATGGCATGGTCAGCAAACCAACGTGCGCCATCGAGGGTTGAGCGCCACGCGGTGAGTGCGTCAGATTCATATGATGGGGCGGATCGTTCCTCATCGGTCATGATGATGATGACATCAGGCTGGTTTGTCATTGCCGCACCTCGTTCTTACGTCGGGCCGCCTCATGTCGAAGTCCGGTTGTCATGAACGTTGCGGCGATCGACATTCGTTCGAGCGCTTTTGAGGCAGCAAGACGTTGAATTGGATTCCACGCAGATGGGATCTCCGTCGTCAACTTCACCAGGGTGCCATTTGCTTGGGGCTGCATCGTCCACGTATTGGTCGCCGTTCCGACGATTGGTGGCATTCCTTCAATCGTGTACGCAACTGCGGCGTTCGGTTCCCAGACCGTGACTGTTTCAACCAGCGCTTGTTGCGCAATTTGCACCCGGCGACACGCTCCGATCCCTGAGGTTTGACCGTTGAGCGAGCACGAGTGCTGGATCATCGGGACCCATGTCGAGATGGCCGCAAAATCGGCGAGAACTTCCCAGATTTCTTCTGGAGTTGCATTGATCGTGATTGAGGTGGAATGTTCGGCCATAACGACTCTGAACGAATGTTAGGACGTTTCGAATGGGTCGAAAGCACACAGCACTAATTCATAGTTGAAATGTCGGATAATCTTTCATCATGCGCGTTGATGTCTTGCAACCTCGCGACTACAACCGGATTAAGGTCGGACCCATTTCGGGTGCCCTCGGCGCCGAAATAACTGGCGTTGACATGCGGGACCTTGACGACGAACTCGTTGCCGAATTGCGACAGGCCTGGATGGACCATCTGGTCATTTTCTTTCGCGATCAAGATCTCACTCCCCAGCAACATGTTGAGTACGGACGAGCATTTGGCGAGGTAGAGATACACCCATTCACTGACAACCTTGAGGGTCAGCCAGAGGTGATCGTTCTCGAGTCATCGCCAGAGAAATTTGTTGCTGCAGAGTCATGGCATTCCGATGTCACATTTCGTGAGTGTCCGCCGATGGGGTCGGTGCTGCTCGGTCGCGTCATTCCTCCGTATGGAGGCGATACAGCATGGGCAAACATGTATCTCGCGTACGAACGGCTCCCAGATGATCTCAAGGAGCAAATTGAGGGGCTCAACGCCATTCACTCATACGCGAAGGTGTTCGGCAAACAGGGCAGGGCGCTGCGAGGAACCTCCAATGTTGCTCTTGACTCTGCTGAGGAACAGTACCCGCCGCAACACCACCCAATTATCCGCACACATCCCGAGACCGGCAAAAAGTCGCTCTTCATTAACCGAAATTTTGTGACCGGTATCGAAGGGATGACCCAAGATGAGTCGCGTGAGTTGCGCCACCGACTGTATGAGCAGGTGAATCGGCTCGAGATCACCTGCCGTTTCCGTTGGCAGGCGGGAAGTGTTGCGCAATGGGACAATCGTTGTACGCAGCACTACGCCGTTCCTGACTATGGCGGGTTCCATCGTCGTATGGAACGAGTCACGATGATCGGCGATCGTCCCCGGTAGCTGGGTAACGCCTATCCAGTGGTGGTTTCCACCGCCTGTCGATAGAACATTGGTGTGGTTACGCCACTCGCACCGCTTGATATACCTGACCCGAACGCCGGCCGTCGCCGCCTCTTCATCGTCGCCGGAGTTGTTTCGATTCTCATCATTGGGTTAATCCTTGTTTCGACTCGTGGTGGCACTGATGAATCGGACGTCGTTAATTCATCCACTACGACCGAACTTGAAACGACGACATCGACAATCGTTGATGCGGCAACAACTGACTCAGCGTGCACGATTGAAGAGTTTGAAATTGCGAAAGGTGATTCGAGCGATTCGGTGCGATGCGCACAGGTAGCGCTCGTTGCTGCGGGTTATACAGCGGTCGAGGTCAATGGAATCTTTGACGAGGCCACTGACGACGCGACGCGGAAATTCCAAACTGATTTTGAGCTGTATGTCGACGGAATCATTGGCAAGGTCACCGCAACAGAATTAGGCGTTTGGCCGGGCCTTGAAGCATTCGTTGTCCGTACCCCTGAACCTGCACCCGGGGCGGTCGACTTGTCAGGAATGCCGCTGTCTCAGGTCGCGTCTGCTGGTAGCGATGCTCCCGAGTTACCTGAAGATGCTGGCCAAGGCACTGGAAAACGGGTGGTGTATCAACGATCATCTCAGCGTGTGTGGGCGATTAATGACGATGAGCAGATTGTTCGCTCATATCTCGTCTCGGGTAGCCGCTACCGCAACGAAGTGCCCGGTTGGCATACCGTGTACAGCCGCTCAGAAAGTGCACTGGGGTGGGATCTTCAAGCCGATCTTCCGTTCATGATTCGTTACACCCAGACGGATCGAGGCCACATCGGCTTTCACGCGATTCCCTCATGGCGAGACTCTGGCGAGATGTTGCAGACACTTGATGAACTAGGCCAGCGGCTGTCGGGTGGATGTACTCGCCAAGCGCTCCAAGACGCAGAGTTCTTGTGGACGTTCGCTGACGTCGGTACTCGGGTGCTAGTGCTCTAACCGTTCACCGGAGAACTACCGGCAACAGTGACCTAGCGACCAAGGCACGCGCTTACTCTGGCCCGAGGATCGGCAGCGCCTGACAGCCCGTATTCGTCTCGGACAATCGCGTGAGCGTGACCGAACACTGAGTCCCATTCGGGTTGTTGACGAATTCGGTGACCGCGTGCGGTAAGCCGCTCTCGCCAACGAGATGGCACATGCCCCTCAAGAAGTACCTGTTGACGGGACATGTCATCCCAACTGTCGAAGCCAGATTTCTCGCCGGCCAGCGCCCACCGAGCGGCATGAATTGCTTCAGCCGGAGACTGATTGTGGTGGAAGAGCCTCGCCGCAATCTGGAGCAGAATCTGAGGTTGTGCGTCACCGCCCATCGTGCCGAAGACGGAGACGAAGTCTCCGTTCCGGGTCGCAAGGGCAGGCGAAAGAGTATGGGGTGGTCGCCGACCGGGGCCAAAGACTGCAGGGTGACCCGGTTCGAGCGAGAATCCAAGACCGCGATTATGCAGATTGATCTGTGTATTTGGCTCAGCGAGCCAGGACCCGAATCCAGAGGCATTCGACTGGATGAGCGAAACGGCTAGCCCATCTGTTTCAGCCGTGCAGAGGTAGGTCGTATCTCCATCAACTGAGCGAACACCGATCTTGCTTGCCGTGTTGGTATTGAGAAGTTCACGTCGAGCGGTGATCGCTTCGAGAAGCGCTGTTCCATCGGCTCTGTCACTGAGCACTTGAGGCCGATCGAATCCTGCGACCTTGGCTGCTTCGATAGTGAGGTGGGCCCATCGGTCGTCATCACTATCACCGAGATCAAGGCCATCAAGTAGCGATGCGGCCCCAAGGGTGAGGTATCCCTGCGAGTTGGGGGGAATCGTGTGCAACTCCACCCCGAATGCAGAACTCGAAAGTGGTGTGACCCACTCGGCTGATGATCGTTCAAGGTCACGTTCGTGAAACAGTCCGTTTCCTGCTAGGAGGAGCCCTTGACCAAATTCGCCGAGGTAAAACCCGTTGCGGCCGGAGGTCGCAATTGCACGCAATGCTCGTCCGACTCCGGGACGTCGAACAACTGCTCCGACATGTGTGGCTTGTGACGAGAGTTCGCGGAGTGTCTCGGCCCCTTTGGCATCGAGTTGTCGAACAGCGCCGACGAGCAGCGGGCTCGCTGGAAATCCCTGTTCGGCAAGGTCGATCGCTGGTTGAAGGATTGCCGAAAGTGGAAGCGATCCAAAGCGTTCGCTGAGAGCCTCCCAGCCGTCGACACAACCAGGAACGGTGACGACACGAATGTCATGACGGAACGGCATGTCAGTCAGCCCCTCAGCTCGCAGTTGATCGGCGTTCGCGCCTGATCCTGCGCGGCCACTGCTGTTGAGGGCATGGACCTTGCTTCCATCATGAATGAGAGCAAACAAGTCGCCACCAAGGCCACAAAGGTGTGGCCCTGTCACAGCCATTGCAGCATTTGTTGCGATTGCCGCATCAACGGCATTACCGCCCGCCGCAAAAATTGCGTCCCCTGCTCTTGCTGCAAGTTGGTCGGCCGCAGCGACGAGGTGGCGTGTTCCTCGGGTTGAGCTTTGTGGAAGCGGGTTCATATCCGAACCGTAGCGATCGGCCCGAGGAGTGAAGGAGCCGAGGTGTGATGTCCACTAAGAATCGACGATCGATGGTTGGCTACCGTTCGAAGATGACGGTGAACGGGGGAGGCCCGCTACAGGGCATCAAAGTTGTTGAACTTGGCGTCTGGATTGCAGGACCAGCTGCTGCACTCATCTTGTCGGACTGGGGAGCGGACGTCGTGAAGATTGAACCTAGAACTGGCGACCCCAACCGATCGTTTAAGTACATCTTTGGTGGAGAACCCGACACCAACCCGGTGTTTGAACTCGACAACCGCGGAAAACGTGGAATCTCAGCGGATATTTCAACCGATGATGGGCGACAGGTCGTCCTCGATCTCATCGCTGAGGCTGATGTGTTTATCAGCAACCTCCGCCCGGGTGCTCTGCGGCGAGCAGGCCTCGACTCAGAGACCATTCTGAAACAATTCCCACGTCTGGTCTACGGACATATCACCGGTTACGGCCACGAGGGTCCGGATGCGGAACGAGCGGCCTATGACCTTGCGGCGTATTGGGCTCGAACCGGTATTGCCCATTCGTTGTCAATCCCTGGGGCGGGTCTTCCTATCCAGCGCGGCGGAATGGGTGACCATGCAACGGGCGTTGCTCTTGCGGGCGCAATTAGCGCAGCACTCGTGCACCGTGAGCGGACGGGCGAAGGTCAGCTCGTGACAACGTCGCTCATGCGGCAGGGGCTCTACACACTCGGATTCGACCTCAACCTTAAGCTTGACTGGGGCCGCGTTGCTCCGATCGCACAGCGGGCAACTAGCCCGAACCCGATGGCAAATAGCTATCGCACTGCAGATGACCGATATCTGTGGCTTGTTGGGGTGTCATCCGATCGGCATTGGCCTCCCTTGGCCCGTGCCCTCGGCATCGACCACCTCATCGACGATGAGCGGTTCAACAGCGAGAAAGGCCGCTTTAAAAATGCAGCTGAACTCATCAGCTTGCTGGACGAGGTCTTTGCGACCCTCACGTTGAAACAGTGCGAGGACGCATTTTCGAAGGAGCCCGACGTGTTCTGGGCTCCGGTGAACAGCGTCGATGACGTTGTTGAAGACCCTCAATTCCGGCCGTCAGGTGCGGTTGTTGATGTTCCTGAGCGCGATGGATCTGGCACTCGAGAGATGCTGGCAACACCCGCAGACTTCTGGGGCACGCCCTGGAAACCCCGTCGTGTTGCCCCTGACATTGGCGAGCACACGGTCGAGGTGTTGAAAGAACTTGGTTACGACGACGACCGAATTACGAGCCTGATCGAATCTGGAGCGGTATCTACCTGGAAGGAATAGCGCATATGCGGTGAGGCAAGACGTAGGGCACTATTTTCCGTGTTTGGGCTACTCTCAGCCGTTATCTCCTGGTCCGCACACAATGCCATCGGTATCTGTGTCGAGGTGAGACCAGGCCGCATACCATTGTGTCGAGACGATGGCGTCGTTGCCGAAGCTTTGGGCGTAGGCGAAGGAGGCAGCAATGGGCAGTTTGGCGTTTCCAAATTCTCTGATTCCGTTTATCAACAGCTCTTCACAACTTGAAAGATAAAAGAAAGATTTCGCGCCTAACGGCGCTCCGTGGTCACCGTTTTCCGCTTGTTTAGGTAACTCAATTTTGCTGTCAATGCAACTCCACCATTCGCCGTCGCAATCGCCACCATCGTCAGCCTTGCTTTGCGTTCCATAGCTTTCTGACACTGCTTCCCGCTCGGACTGAATCCGGTCGAAGTCTTCCGAGCCTCGTTGAAGTTGGCAGTTCCACTGTCCGGGGCATTCGCGGTTGAGATACGTCTTCAAGTCCTCATTGGAGTCGAAGATGCTCTGGTATGCCTGATTAAACCGCGAGTAGAAGTCGTCTAAGGGAAGACCGGTGCCTGATTCAAACGATTCTTCCCAGGTCATACCTTGCGAGAGCGCAAGTGAGATACCAAGCATCCCTTCAACACCGACGCTGGCAACAATGTATTCCGTTGCTATCTGGCCCATCCAGTAACCCTCTGGAGGGACTTCGAATAGAACTCGCTCAGCAAACGATTCCAATCCGAGGTCAGGATTGGGCAAGTAGTACCACCACTCCCACGGTGAGACGTAGTAAGAGGCAACTCCCACGAAATCACTCACGGCATAACCAAAAAATTCTGCGCCACCCTCCCAGAACCATAGAGGACGATGAGAGGGGTCTCCTTCTGGCTTAATCTGGCCCATGGGAGTGGGATCTAACACATCCTGAAACGAGTGGAACATCTCGTGTGGAATGATTGAGGGCAACGTTCCACTCCAGTCGAGTTCCCCAGAACCTACGGTCTCGCCGTAGTTTGCAGAAACTGCCCCGCGAGAAGCACACCCGCCAACAGCCCCATCAGGTGTGAGCCCGCCGCAGTGGCCTTGAGGTTCTGTCCAGAACCCCTCTCTCTCAATTACTTCGTACACCCAAGACGGCTCGCCGACCATCAAGTTGAACTGGTGGTTTGTGAAATTAGATGGGAAAGAAGCTGACACTGCAGCGATGTCTTGCACCCACGAGTGATGCTTCTCGGGAAAAGTATCCTCAAAAAAGATGGTCAGATTAGAAGGTTGTGTGACAAGCGTATTCTCTTCGAAATACTCAAACGCCCTCGCCATGGCCGAGTCAATTAACTGCTTCCGACTGATTTCAGTGGGCCAGGGAGCGCTAAATATTGGGTCGACTCTGTAGGCAGAGGGAGCGGCCCACCCGGCCTGTTTCGACCGGCCCGCTTGGAGTCCTCTATCAACTACACGGACGTCATCGGAAAATTGGCCTGCACCCTCACCATCGGCGATTATCTCCTCGGAGTACATTCGACCCTGAGAAGAACAAGCCGGGGCCAACAAGAATGGCAAAAATGCTGCAACAAGAAACTTGAGGCGCGATCCCACTCAATCAGCCAACCGATTTCATTTTTCTCTTGCAACTCATTGAGGTATAAGCACACGGTGCTAGTGAGGACAGCCGCATCCTTTCCGCCAATGAAAATCTCTTCTGCTCAATTACTCCTCAGCAGATAATCCAGTCGTTCGCACGTTTCAAGGGGCAACTCGATTTGTTTCCTCATCCTTTGGGGAAATTGATCGTTGCAGGAGCGGTTTCAGCCTGGAACGGATAGCAGACTGGTTCTCAGCCTGTGGTCAGTCTGACTAGTTGAGAGATGCAAGTAGCGGCTCTCGCTGGGCGCGAACTGCGTGGGCATTAATCAGTTGCCGCTCGAGAATCTGTCGCAAGGTTGTCGAACCCTGTGGAATCGGATGGTCGGCGAAGAAGGTTTGCACATGCTCGACATCGTCGGCGTTGGTGAGCAGTTTCACCGAGTCGATCATGCGAACGATCGTGTTCGTGGGGAAACGGTCATTCGTCTCGCCCCAATGGTCAGCGACGAACCGCCACGCAGCCGAACCGTTATGTTGATTCGCGATACAGGCCCGCAGCAGGAATGGAGCGTTCTGAGTTCGTACCTCCGACGATAGTGCAAGTTCGCAGGTGCGCTGAATGAGATCCGCATCTTGGAACTCTGCGAGCGCATAGAGATTCCTGAGTTGTTCTTGGGGCGTCTGAGATGATCTGAAGCCGTTGAGGAATCGTTCGTAATCTGTGTCATCACCGCAACTCGCAACGACCGTTGTTGCAGCAGCGAGCATTTCAGGATCAACCGAACTTGTGGTTTCGTTGGCGATGATATTCCGGCACCGTTCGATTGCATCTGCGTCGTTTCCGAGGAGTGTGATCGTCCTCAGCAACAGACCTCGAAGCGAACCAGCAAGCTCTGGTTCATCAACAGTCGGGTCGCCAAGTCGGCTCAATGTCGGAGAGCAAAGATCGCTGACAACTTGCTGAAACGCAGCTCGTTCCTGCGCATCACCAATGATGCGAGAAATAAGGCGAAGGCCAGCGGTGATGCTTTGCCAGACCGAGAGTGCATCTTCGTCGCGGAACTCATTCAGCATGGCAAGGAAGTCAGCAGCCGGTAGTCGGTTTGCTGTCACGGCGGCAACGGCATCATCGATCAATGTGTAACGCTCGAGCACATCGAGGGTGGGAAGCACACCACGTGTGATTCGCGATCGAAGCTCGTTGTCGTATTCGACTCTGACAAAGGAGTGCCCACCTGCGTTGATGATGATTGGCTCTTCGCTCTCAATAGGGACCCGCTGCTCGCGTTCGCTCACCAGGAGCGACGAGGTACCCGAATTCGTTCGGTAACTCAGTGGGATCATCCAAATGCTGTCAGCAGCGCTCTCGGCAAATGAGAATCTCCGTTGTCGAAGTACGAGTTCGGTGCCCTCAATCGATGCAGAAACAACTGGGTAACCGGGTTGCCAAATCCACGAATCCATCGTGCTGCGAACTGGCTCGCCTGAAGTTGATTCGAGAGCATCCCACAGGTCGGAGGTTTCTGTATTTCCGTATGCGTGTGACCGAAGATAATGACGAACACCATCTCTGAACCGCTCCTCGCCGAGGTGCTGCTCGAGCATTCGTAGCAGTGCGCCACCTTTCTGATAGGTGAGCACATCGAACATTCCCTCCGCATCGGTTGGAGAATTGACTTCGAACTCGACTGAACGGGTGGCGTCAAGAGAGTCGGTTTCAAACGCAACGGTGCGCTCGATTCCAAAAGTGAGCCATCGACCCCATTCGGGTTTGAATGCATCGCATGCAGCAATCTCCATAAACGTTGCAAAAGCTTCGTTCAACCAGATTCCGTTCCACCAGCGCATCGTTACGAGATCACCAAACCACATATGGGCGAGCTCGTGTGCGACGACATCTGCAACAAGTTGGCGTTCGGGCTGAGTGGCTGTTTCAGGGTCGACGAGCAGCAAGTTTTCGCGGAACGTGATACAACCCAGATTTTCCATGGCCCCTGCTGCAAAGTCTGGAAGCGCAAGTAGTTCAACCTTGTCGCCCGGGTAGGGAATGCCGTAGTAATCCTGAAACCAGCGCAGGCAGAACTCGGCGACATCGAGACCAAATTCGGCGAGATGACCTTTGCCCGGAACATGAACAAGCCGCAACGGGATGCCATCGACGTCACGCCACTCGCTTGTTTCAAGCGGTCCGACAACAAATGCCACAAGATAGGTGCTCATGATCATCGTGTCGGCGAATCTGACGGCAACAAGGCCATTGTCGAGTGTTGAGCGTTCAACCTCGGGAGAGTTCGAGACAGCGGTGTCCTCGGGCCGGATGTTCAACGTGATCTCGAAGACTGCCTTGAAATCGGGTTCATCCCAGCAGGGAAATGCCCGCCGGCAGTCGGTCGATTGCATCTGAGTGGTCCCGATGACGTGTTGCTGTCCGTCTTCATCGGTGAATGACGAGCGATAAAAGCCTCTTAGCTTGTCATTAATCGTTCCTGTAAACGAGATGGTGATTTGATGCGGTCCAATCTCAAGCGCAGTGTCTGTCGACATGATGAGTCGCTCGGTGGATGGGTCAAGATGGAATTCTGCTTGCTGGTTGTCGATTGTTGCCGAGTGGATTTCGAGTTCAATCGCATTCAATACGAGTGTGTGGTGGCCTTCTTCTGTGACCTCAACATCGATGACAACCTCTCCTGTGAATGTTGAAGAGAGCAGATCCGGCGTGATCGTGACGCCGTAGCGGTGAGGCACGGCATAGCGGGGAAGGCGGTGGGGGTCATTCCAGTCGGTCATCACGTCGCTGATGGTACTGAGTGGTTTCGGTTGACGGCCGACGGAGCCGCTAGCGTCCGGTAGGTGTTCGAACAGCGAACAACTTCAGATGCAGCGTTCCAGGTCGTGGGCATTGGAAATGCGTTGGTTGATGTCATCGCTCACGCCGAGGAGGACTTCCTCGTCGAATATTCACTGGTGAAGGGGTCGATGACACTTGTTGAAACCGATCGGGCCCTCGAGTTATATCGAGCGATTGGGACAAAAGTGGAAATGAGCGGCGGGTCAGCTGCAAACACTGTCTGCGGTGTCGCAAGCCTCGGTGGGAAAGCGGCTTATGTCGGAAAGGTGTCAGACGATGATCTGGGGACGACCTTCGGCCACGACCTAAGAGCAGTTGGTGTTCGGTTTGCACCCGGTGGCTTCGATAACGAGGTTCCGACGGGCCGTTGTGTCATCGTCGTGACTCCAGATGCTGAACGAACAATGAACACCTTCCTTGGTGCGTCGAGTCTTCTCACTCCAGATGATGTGGACTTTGACGTTGTTGCGAGCGGTCATGTGCTGTACATGGAGGGTTATCTCTTCGATCGTGATGATGCAAAGGCTGCGTTCAGAGAGGCGGCAGCGCATGCCCATGATCACGGACGCATGGTGTCGCTGACCTTGTCAGATTCTTTCTGTGTTGAACGCCATCGAGACGACTTCCGCCACCTCGTGACCGACGAGGTTGACATCTTGTTTGGAAACGCGGAAGAGCTTGTATCGCTGTATCAGACGGACACTTTTGCTGAGGCTGTGACGGCGGTTCGTGCTGACTGCCCAATTGCAGTCGTCACGATGGGTGAACGCGGTTCTCTGGTGATCACTCAATCTGAGGTCATCGAATCTGCAGCACATCCGGTTCCACATGTTGTTGACACAACTGGAGCAGGTGACCTTTTCGCGGCTGGATTTTTGTTTGCGTATACCCGAGGTGATGAGCTCTCCGAATGTGCTCGTATCGGCGGAATCGCTGCCGCCGAGGTGATCTCGCATGTCGGTCCGCGGCCTTTGGTTGAGTTGCGTACGCTACTGAAGTGACTTCGTACGCTGAGAAAGCTGCAGCCTGGCTGGCGGCAGAACCAGACGATGACATCCGAGCTGAGCTGAGCGCTCTCATTGAAGGAGACGAGTCGGAACTAGCACGTCGATTTGACGGTCATCTCAGGTTTGGAACTGCTGGCCTTCGTGCAGAAGTGGGAGCAGGACCGCTTCGAATGAATCGATTAGTTGTTAGGCAAGCCGCTGCAGGTCTCGCTGACTGGTTGATGAACAACGTCGACGATGCTGCACAAAAAGGCGTCGTGATTGGCTACGACGCTCGTCGAAAGTCTGAACTGTTCGCTCTCGATACGGCACTCGTCCTCGCCGGCCGGGGAGTTCGCTCGATGGTCTTTAGCGAGGTGGTTCCCACTCCTGTGCTCGCGTGGTCGATTACTCGACTCGGCGCAGCATCTGGAGTGATGGTCACTGCGTCACACAACCCTCCCGCAGACAACGGCTACAAGGTATATCTCGAAACAGGGTCTCAGATTGTCAGCCCTGTCGATGAGCAGATTGCCGAGGCGATTGTCGCGGTCGATCCGTTGTCAATTGGGCTTGCTGAGCCCTCATCGGGACTGGTCGCCATGCTTGATCGCAAGGTGCGCAATGAATATCTCGAGTCAACGAGATCTGTTCGGTATGTGCCTGACGTTGCCCCAGTTGGCGTCGCTTACACCCCACTTCATGGCGTTGGTGGGGCAACATTGGTTGAGGCATTCGAGCGCTGCGGGCTGAGCGAACCTGTTGTCGTCGATGAGCAGTTTCAGCCGGACGGCTCATTTCCGATGGTGAACTTTCCGAACCCGGAAGAGCCGGGCGCAATGGATGCCGTGATCAATCTTGCGAAGCAATCTGGTTCGGTACTTGCGCTTGCGAACGACCCTGACGGGGACCGGTTAGGAGTTGCGATTCCAACCTCGTCTGGGTGGCGTCGACTGAGCGGCGATGAAATCGGGTGGCTTCTTGCAGACCACATCTTGACCCACACCAGCGGTGACGATCGAATGGTTGTTACCACCCTTGTGTCCTCGTCGTTGCTGTCGGTCATGGCGCAAGACCATGGTGTGCATTCTGAGGAAACCTTCACGGGGTTCAAGTGGATCGGTCGAACCGTGCTCAACTACCCAGACCGACGTTTCGTGTTTGGATATGAGCAAGCGCTTGGGTACCTCGTTGCGCAACCGCCGCTCGATAAAGATGGAATTACGGCCGCAGTATTGATGGCTGAGGTCGCGGCATGTGCAGCCGCTGAGAGTTCCTCGATTGAGACAAAACTTGGCGAGTTGGCCGAGCGTTACGGCAGGTACGTGATTGGCGAACGTTCGATCAAGATGAGCCCAGCATTGAGCAGCAAAGTGGTTCAACACTTGCAGGCTGAACCACCGCACAGTCTCGGTGGGGTTGAGGTTGAGAACATCGTTGAATTTCCCGAAGCCGGACTCTTACGTTTGATGCTGAGCGATGGAACTCGACTTCAGGTGCGACCAAGTGGAACCGAGCCAAAAATCAAGTTGTATGGCGAAGCGGTAAATGGTGATCCCGAAGTTGGGCTCGACTACCTCGTGTCGGTGTTGGACGAGATCGCAAATTCACTCGGCTGACGAGTTGCGGGGGGTGCCAAACAGCCTGTCACCGGCATCGCCAAGACCAGGGACGATGTACGCCTGCTCGTTGAGATGAGAATCAATTGAGCCTGTGACGATATGGACGCCCCA
>LFFE01000012.1 GCA_001510385.1 Actinobacteria bacterium casp-actino5
ACCTCGTCAGCATTATCGGCCAGTTTGATGCCACCAGCCTTACCGCGACCACCAACTTGCACCTGTGCTTTCACGACGACGGGATAGCCCGCAGCCTCAGCCGCGGCGATCGCCTCATCGACAGTGTCAGCTTTGTCACCCGGGCTTACCGGGATGTCAAAGCGAGCAAAGTACTGCTTGCCTTGGTATTCGAACAGGTCCACTAGTTCAGTCCTCTCGTTGATCGAGTGTTGACTCCAACCACGAACTAATCGCCTTCAGCGATGCTCCTGGCTGGAAGATTTCGGAAACGCCTTGATTGCGCAACTCACGAGCGTCGGCGTCAGGAATAACCCCGCCGCCAAATACGAGTACCTCACCGAGATCTCGACTACGAAGTTCCTCCATCACCCTTGGAAACAGAGTGAGGTGGGCACCAGAGAGCAATGAGAGTCCGATCGCATCGGCATCTTCTTGCAACACCGTCTCAGCGATCTGCTCCGGTGTTTGGTGGAGGCCGGTGTAGATGACTTCAAACCCATGGTCTCTCAAGGCGCGCGTGATTGTCTTTGCTCCGCGATCATGACCATCAAGGCCTGGTTTCGCAACAACGACTCGATAAGGACGCTTCACAAGAATCGAACCCTACTTTCATAACGACCCGACTCACTAACTCACGGACAAGGCAAACTAGAGATGTGCAACTTCCGCAGTTCAGATCTCCCCTTGCTCGGGCAGTGATACCTGTCGTTGGCGGCCTTGTTGTGCTCGCATGTATCGGCCTCTTCACTTGGGCGATGGCTGCGTATATCTCGTCTGGAGAGGTCACTACCTCTGACCGTCTTGCACCAGATACTTGGCCTGTTGGCAATGTCGAATATCTGTCTGAGCTTGTCGAAACCGATGGCCCACTACTCTTCGCTGAACTCGGATCAGCTGTCAACGATCGTTCAATCGTGATCGATCATCAGGGTTCGGATCCGCTCAATGGGTGGAGAGTGCGGTGGGCCTACCCGGCTGATCGTGACTCAAGCTGCATCGTCACCCAAGAAGTAGGAACCGACACATTCATTGATTGCGACGGTCGAGCGGTCACTGTCGATGACCTCGCCATCCCAACCGAAGTTCGACCTGTCGTCGTTGATCGAGTTCTCCTCGAAATCGACCTTCGAGGAATCACAAGCGATTGATGAGCTCTAACGACGTAACGATTGGTGTCTTGTTGCGCAGTTGAGAACGAGGTCGCTACTGCGACATCGCGCCGATCAAGCGATCGGCAAATACCTCGGAGTGGTGTTCGATGTGATTGCGCTTAATTTGAAGGCCACCCACTACCTCTGCGCCGGTTTGGCCAACAGCGGTCGATAGCCGATCAAGGCTCTTGCCTGCGTCGAGAGCGTAAGTAAGGAAGCAAGCGGCCTTCTTGCCACGCATCACTGGCATGTTGGCAATATCAGCCGCAGCCCACGGAGCTTGGCCAACGAAGAACAGCCCGTGTGTCCATGTGCCAATGAGCACGATGTCTGCTTCTTGAATGCTTGCGAGGTCAGGGCGACGAACACGCGAGAGACCGGTAATCGACCAACCCTCCTGCTGCAAGTTTGTCCCAATCATCTCGGCAGCACGCCAAGTATTTCCGGTGAGACTCTCAACTAATAATGCGGCCTTCATCACGCTCTATTCAACCAGATCGGCGGGTAAGCGGAGCGAAGGCAAGCGCAAGATGTTTGGTTCCAACGCCAGCGAAGTTCACAGTTGCCTCAGAGCGGTCGCCTGCGCCACTGATATCAATGATCACACCCTCACCAAATGCTGGGTGGGTGACATCGTCACCGATACGGAATCCGAGTTCGTGGGCGCCGGATTGCACAGGCCCGCCTCGAGAACTCATGGCGCTCTCGACAATTCGGTCGCGATGCTCATCATTCTCATCACGATCAATGCTTCGTCGCCGATACGGCCGCGGCGAATCCGATGAGGACGATGAACGATAGGAACTTTGATAGCCCGCCGGGCGGCGATCGCCGCGTACGTCGAGAAGAGCCTCTGGGATTTCGTCGAAAAAGCGGGATGGAGGGTTGTATTGGGTTGACCCGAACAACATTCGGCTCCATGAGTGTGACATGAATAGGCGTTCCATTGCCCGCGTAATGCCGACGTATGCAAGACGTCGTTCTTCCTCCATCTCGTCAGGATCAGATAGCGCACGATGGTGAGGAAAGACGCCCTCTTCAACACCGACAAGGAACACATTCGGAAACTCAAGACCCTTTGCCGAGTGAAGCGTCATCAGCACAACGCGATCGTCATCAGCGAGATCGTCGGTGTCGGCGACGAGCGCAACCTGCTCCAGAAATTCGTCGAGCCGCGTGAATTCTCTCGCAGAACCTACGAGCTCACCCAAGTTTTCAATCCGGCCGTGTGCCTCAACGGTGTCTTCCTCTTCAAGTTCCGTGAGGTAGCCAGATGCCTCGAGAACGTGCTGTAGAAGTTCACCTGCGGTCAGCCCATCGTCACCTTCGTTGAGCAGTAACTCGCGCGCACCATCGATGACCTCACAAAAACTCTCAACCCCCCGCGCCGCACGACCGCTCACACCAGCCTCGCTTGCGCGTCTTGCCGCATCAAGAAATGAAAGACCCTCTTGGGACGCAAATTCGTCAATGCGCGCGACGCTCGTATCACCGACACCACGCTTTGGAACGTTGAGCACCCGCTTCACACTCACTTCATCAGCGGGGTTCGCGACAACCCGCAGGTATGCCAGTGCATCGCGAACTTCGCGACGATCATAGAACTTGGTCCCACCGACCACTTGGTAAGGAACGCCGAGTCGCATAAATGATTCTTCGATCACGCGACTCTGAGCGTTTGTTCGATAGAGCACTGCCGTATCGCTAAACATCGCTCCAGTTTCACGGGTGAGCTGGAGCGCAGTTGACGCTACGAATGTTGCTTCATCACCCTCATCACTGGCGTAGTAACGAATGATCCGATCGCCCGAATTGCCATCTGTCCAGAGATGCTTCGGCTGACGGCCTGGATTATTCACAATGACAGCATTTGCTGCGTCAAGGATCGTTTGCGTAGACCGATAGTTCTGATCGAGCACGATGGTGGTGACATCGGCGAAGGCGTCTTCAAATTGGATGATGTTGCGAAGGTCGGCTCCGCGGAATCGGTACACACTCTGGTCGCTGTCACCAACGACACACACATTGTGTGCCCCAGCCGGATCGGTTGCACCACCGAGCGCGAGGACGATCTCGTTCTGAGCCATGTTGGTGTCTTGATATTCATCCACCAGTAAATGGCGGAACCTCCCTCGGTACTCGTCGAGCACATCTGGACATTCACTGAGAAGCCTTACGATAAGTGTGAGGAGATCATCGAAATCGGCAGCACCAGCACGTTCAAGCCGAGTTTGGTATTCGCCATAGATCTCAGCGTGTCGACGAGCAAAGATGTCATCAGCCGTAGCAATTGCAGTTGCTGGGTCAATCAGTTCGTTCTTGTACAACGAGATGTGACCATGTACCGCCCGTGAGTTAAATCGTTTTGGATCAAGACCCATATCTCGAACGACATACCCAGTAAGACGAACAGCATCGCCTTGGTCATAAATCGAAAATGTCCGGGGTAGACCAACACGCTCCGCATGAACTCGGAGGATTCGAACGCACGCCGAGTGGAAAGTGCTCACCCACATGCTTTTTACGACCGGGCCGACGAGGTCGGCAACCCGGTCGCGCATTTCTCGAGCTGCCTTATTTGTGAAGGTGATCGCAAGAATTTGAGAGGGATGCACGCCGGTGTGAATGAGGTGTGCGATTCGATGGGTGAGTACCCGGGTCTTGCCTGAACCAGCCCCTGCAACCACAAGAAGTGGGCCCTCAGGGTGGATGACTGCATCGTATTGAGCCGGGTTGAGGCCGTCGAGGAATGGGCTTGTCGAGAAAAGCGAGGGGTCAGACATGTGAGAACAAGTGTACGGGTCGAGTGTCACAGGCTTTGAACCTCAGCCCCACAACATCACAGAAGTGCCGTAACACGCGACAGTGGGTGCACCCGCATTGCGGGTGCACCCACGTGTTTCTGAGTACTGACCTGCCGGGGGGTGACAGATCAACTCGTGATCAGGCGTCTAAGTTCAACAAGTTGCTGCGATTTGATCCGTCGGTCACGCCGCACTCGGTTGCTAGACCATCGTCGAGATAGTCATCGTCAGAGTGATCGTGGCGGAAGACGGTGGCCCACGCCGCCGTGGCCCTTGCCACCGTGACCCCGGCCGCCATCGAAGGCAACTGAGGGAACCGTATTGAGCCGTTCAGTGATCATTGCCTCAGCATCGGCCAGCTTTTCGTCGGCCTCTTCCTGGGTCAACGAACCGTCTGCAACGTGCTCTGCAAGATGTGTTGCTCGTTCATCAACAAGAGCGCTCACGATGTCATTCACATCGACACCATTTTCAGATGCAACATCGGCTACCGTCTGACCCGCTGCAAATGCTTCACGAAGGGTTGCTGCATCAACACCAAGCATGTCGAGCACTGTTGCCGACAATTGGGCTCCACGTCGGAACCCGTGGCCTCGATCACCCATCTTTGGAACATCATTCACCCGCTCAGAGATCATCGCTTCGGCATTTGCAAGCTTGTCAGCCGCCTCGTTTACGGTAAGAGAACCATCAGCAACATGCTCATCAAGGCGGGATTCAACCTCTGCGACAAGGGCATCGACGACCGTTTCAAGTTCAATGCCTTGTTCTGCTGCGACATCAGCAATCGACTTACCGGCAGCAAACTCTCCACGAAGTGTTTCAACGTCCACACCGAGCACTTCAGCCAAGGTTTCTGGCGATGCCATCTTGCCTCGCCCTCCCTTGTGAGCGCCGTGGTGCGCATGAGTACCGTCGGCATCGCGGTCAACAGTTGATGCAGACAACACTTCAGCTGAGGACTTGCTGCTGTCATCTGCAGCACTCGTCAAACCTGGAACACCAAGGATGAGGCCTGCGCCAGTACCGGCGATTGCTCCCGCGGAGAGCGCTGCGAACATTGCTTTCTTTTTCATCTGCTACTTCTTTCTCTTTCAGAAACGGGGGTTCTGCTTCTGTGAGTGCACATCTTCGGTGAGTACTTCAAGAAGTCTGCATGACGGAGGTAAGGACAGTGTGAGAACTTTTCCACCTACACCAATGGGGGTTCCCACGCTGAGACGATTGGCAACGCCAGCCCGACAATTGCTCCTCCCCCAACGCGATGTTCGACAAATACATCGCCACCATGTTGACGGGCGGTTGTCGCCACCATTGACAAGCCAAGACCTGAACCAGGAAGCGTCCGAGCCGTCGCCGAGCGATGGAACCGCTCGAACACCAATTCGTGATCGGCATCGAGAATTCCTGGGCCGCGATCAAGTACCGAAATCCGTCCCTTCACAATCACGACCTCAATAGGCCCACCGGTCTCATCAAATTTCACCGCGTTTTCCAACAGGTTCGAGATTGCGCGCTCAAGTTGACCTCGACGAATGAGCACCTCAGAGTCATCTGACTGAACCCGTACCTCCCGGCCCGATCTCCGCTGTGAACGCTCTGCGGCAATGTCAGCGACGTCGCGTATGCGCACCCTCTCCGGTTCAGAGTCATCGGCTTCCCCGCTCGCAACTTGAACAACTTCGTTAACGAGGGAGGTGAGTTCAGCCGCTTCATCTCGCATTGACCCAATAATGTCTGCGCGTTCGTCGGCCGGCAGGTCGGGGTAACGACTCAACGTATCGAGGCCAGTACGGATCGCTGTCACCGGCGTCCTGAGTTCATGGCCCGCGTCCTCGATGAGACGCCGCTGATCTGCTCGGGACCGAGCGAGAGCCCCAATCATGCGGTGGAAGGCCGTCGACAGACGACCAACCTCATCGCGACGACTTGTTGCCTCGTTATCACCAAGTTCGAGACGACCTGATAATTCGATCTCAGAGGCTGCGTCGGTTAACGACCTCAACGGGCGGGTGATGCGACCGGCAGTGAGTGCCCCAAGGAGACCAGCCACCACAGTCACCACAGCCATCAACATCAATGTTCGTAAACGGAGACTCTCGAGCACCGAATTTGTTTCAGCAAGTGGTCGGCCGATCTGAAAGATGCCATCTTCAAAACCGATTGATCGGATGCGGTACTCAGAGCGACCGAGACGAGCCGATCTGAAATCTGTCGAACCTGGGCGCCCGATCAACTCGAGCTCCTCACGGTTCGGCTTCATTTGATGCGGAAAGTTTGTGCGGACGACGGAACCATCTGCCAGCACCGCCTGCACGACAAACCCGTCGAACGGACCAGACTCAAACAGCCGCTCATCAAACCGGCGAGCAGTGACGACAACAGTTGCGTCGACCAATGAATCATCAACCGCTTCGAGAAGTCGCGACGCCGTTGTTCGATATGAGATTGCGCCAACAGCAATCGTTGCTGTCGCCGCAAGAACTGCCATGAGCAGCGCAATGCGAATGCGAAGGCTCATTGTTCAATCCGTGCTGAGTATCCGACACCGCGGACCGTATGAATCAAACGCGCACCACCTTCATCTTCAGTTTTACGACGCAGATAACCGATGTAGACAGCCAGATTCTTTGAATCTGGACCGAAGTCGTAATTCCAGATCCGCTCGTAAATCGTTGAATGATCGAGCACGATGCCAGTATTTCGAACGAGTAGCTCAAGCAAATCAAATTCTGTTTTTGATAGCTCGAGCTCACGATTCCCGCGTCGAGCCCGCCGGCCCGCCGGCTCAATCACCAAATCATCGAGCACCAGCGGCTCGGCATCATTCTGCTCTTCAACCTCAGTCGACATACGGCGAACAAGCGCCCGAAGACGAGCGAACAGTTCGCCAAGATCAAACGGTTTTAACACGTAATCATCGGCGCCAGCGTCAAGCCCAGCGATGCGATCACTGGGCTCGGTTCGTGCGGTCAGCATGAGAATCGGAAGACGATTGCCCTCAGAGCGAAGGACCCGGCACACCGTCAAGCCATCAACTGCAGGCATTGACACATCAAGAATGACGATGTCGGGAAGCACACCGTTTCCGGCACCAGTCCGGAGGTGCTCAAGCGCCTTTGCACCGTCGGTAACAGCATCAACCTCGTAGCCTTCGAGGGTCATTGCGCGTGTCAAAGATTCGCGAACTGCACGGTCATCTTCGGCCAGCAGCACCCGTAATCTCCCATCAGTCATGCATTGAGTACACCAGAATGCGGTAAGCATCTGGTGAGAATGTCGTCCAAAATGTCAAAAAATGCTCTGAACTCCACGCCTGCACGCGCGCTGCGATGGCTCGCAAGAACTGGCCGCTGGGTCGTGCTGGGCGCAATTTCTGGACTTCTCGCAGGCATTGCCTCATTCATCTTCCTTGAGGGCCTTGACCGAGTAACGGCATTTCGGACTGACAGGTCGTGGCTGCTCTACCTTCTTCCAGTTGCTGGGTTGATCATCGGGCTCTCGAACCATCGGCTAGCAGGACGCTCCTCAGAAGGAAATTCACTTCTGCTGGCCGAGATTCACTCTCCAACGCAATGGGTGCCAAGACGGATGGCGCCACTCGTCCTTCTTGGCACGTGGTGGACCCATGTATTTGGAGGATCAGCCGGCAGAGAGGGAACCGCCCTACAGATGTCGGGCAGCCTCAGCGATGGTGTGAGTCGCATGCTGCGGCTCAATGCTGCTGACAGGTCGTTGATGTTGACGGCCGCTCTCGCTGGAGGTTTTGGCTCTGTCTTTGGCGTCCCACTTGCCGGGGTGATCTTCGCGCTCGAAGTTCCTACCGTTGGGAGACTCCGGTACCGAGCCCTTGTTCCCGCTGTCGCGTCATCATTCATTGGTGACGCAACGGTGACATGGCTCGGCCATCACCATCAGACTCGACCTACCGTCAATCTGTCACTCTCAGCTTCTACTATCGGAACACTCATCGTGGTTGGAGTTGCCTGCGGAATGGCCGCACGAGTCTTCGTTTCAGCAACCGACGTAATCCGGAGCGTTGGAACCCGCTACGTCACCTCACCGATCATGCGACCGGTCCTCGGTGGAATTGCGGTAGTCGCACTCGCTGTCCTGTTCGGTCGCGACTACCTCGGCCTTTCACTTCCTCTTCTCGACTCGGCTCTTTCGGGAACCTCAATTGCAATCTCTGTCTTTGCGCTCAAATTGTTGTTCACTGCGGTGACAATCGGAACCGGTTTTCTCGGCGGTGAGGTCACTCCGTTATTTGTGATCGGCGCAACCCTCGGCGCATCGGTTGGAGAACTCGTCGGCTTACCGATTGGCGTAGCTGCAGCGATCGGAATGGTCGCAACTTTTGGCGCAGCGGCTAACACCCCAATCGCATGCACCGTCATGGGACTTGAACTATTCAGCGCAGCCGCAGTAACCCCAATCGCAATCGGGTGTATCACCGCATGGATTGCTTCGGGAACTGGAACCATTTATACAACGCAGCAAAACTCGCTACGTCGCTCGTCAACTCGCCTTCAAGACTCGTAACGGCAATTCACGCGGACCACGAATCTGACCGACACTCCATCTGGTTTCACCATCAACGGTGAACGACGGGAAGCGTCGAACAAACTCTTCAACCGCAACTTTCAATTCGAGACGCGCAAGGTTTGAGCCCAAGCAACGATGAATGCCAAGTCCAAATGCTCCGTGCCGGTTCTCTTGTCGATCGATCACGAATTGCGTTGCATGCTCAAACTGTTTCGGGTCGCGGTTTGCGGCCGGGAACGGCAACAACACCCAATCATTTGCCTTCATCGGGCAACCATGGAAGTCGTAATCCTCTTTGACGAGCCGAGCCATCGTTACCGGCGCGTACGCACGAAGAAATTCTTCGAGTGCGAACATCATCACATCGGGTTCGTCGACGAGTCGCTGGAGATCATCAGGGTGGGTGCCGAGGTGCCATAACGATGAACCAATGGCTGACCAGGTGGTGTCGATTCCGGCGACGAGCAACAGAACGATCGAGCCACGAACGTGCTCATCAGACAACTTGTTGCCACCGATCTCAACGTTGAGCAGGTAATTAGTCAGGTCATCACGTGGATTCTGACGGTGATCTTCTATCTGCGCATCGAGATAGTCAGCAAGCGGTTGCATGAACTCTTCCCGATCTTCAACCGGCTCATTAATTCGCTCAAGCACATTGTGCACGAAGTCTCTGAAGAGGTCTTCGTCCTCGGTTGGGAAGCCCAGCATGCGGGCGATCACGTTCACAGGAATGCTTTGGGCGTACTGAACAGCGCCATCAACGATTGACTCACCTTCGGTGATGTCACCCATGCGATCGAGCAACTCATTGCATAGTCGTCGAACCTCAGGTTCCCATTCGGCGATGACCTTTGGAGCGAACGGCGGCAAGAGAATTCTTCGAGCAATGTTGTGGAAGGGTGGGTCGCTCGTAATAGGTGGAGCTGGGCCTACTGGAGCCTCAGCAATTGGCCGACCAGTATTGACGACGACTCCTTGGGAGGAGAAGTGTTCGGTGTCATACGCAATTTCGTGCACCATCTCATAGGTGAACGGTGCCCACAACCCGTCGTAACGCTCACTGTGCGCTACCGGGCATTCAGAGCCCTGAAATTCGGCCCAGATCTCGTGAGCCCGTTCGTTATATTCCGGATCGGCGTGATCGAAGTCGTTCACCCAATCGAGAACCTTCTCATACATTCCAGTCATGGTGACCTCCCGTGGGTCAGTCTTCGATTGTGATGGCGTACTCGGGGCAATTCGCAGCCGCAAGCCGAGCCTTATCCTCAAGCTCGGCTGGGACCACACCATCATTTAACGCAATGGCGGTGCCGTAGTCATCAACATCAAAAAGTTCTGGAGCGATGGCGAAACAACGGTTGTGGCCCTGACATTTTTCTTCATCAACGATTACTCGCATACTGAGACACTAGTACCGAAAGTGTCTCACGTCACACCCAAAATGTGACTTTCTTCACAAAGCTTTTCGCCCGATACCATCAGAGTCGTGCACTCAGTTCTTATCGCCGCATCTGGGGACGGCATCGTGAGCCGTCTCACGGACTGGCTTGTCGATACATCAAGTGCGCAATGGTTCCTCGTCGTGATCTTTGTGATCGCCCTCCTCGACTCGGTCATTCCAATTGTGCCGAGCGAAACCACCGTCATCATCGGCGGTGTTGCGGCGGGCGCAGGCGATCAGAACCTCCTCCTTGTCATCGTGGCAGGAGCGATCGGTGCCTTCATCGGCGACAACCTTGCCTACCTCATTGGAAGGTCGTTTCACGGTCCCATCGCTCGACGGGCAGAACGCAAGTCATCGACACAGCGGAGACTCAACTGGGCAGCAGAACAAGTTCGAGATCGAGGTGGATTACTTCTTGTCACCGCACGCTTCATCCCAGGAGGACGAACCGCTCTCACTATTTCATGCGGGCTCACACAGCAACCACGCCGATGGTTCGTCAAGTGGGTGGCACTCGCAGTGACAATTTGGGCGACCTATGCAGCGGTGCTTGGCGCAATTTTTGGACGAGCCCTGCAGGACAACCACACCGCAGCGTTTCTCATTGCGTTCTTCACTGCTCTTGCGATCAACATCATTATCGAACTCGTCCGTAAGCGACGATCGAAGGCTCACCTCTGACGAGAACTCGCTTTGCGTTGACTGCAACACTGGAGAGATGAACGTCTCCGATGCCGTTGCCGCCCGCCGATCAATCCGTGATTTTCTTCCCAACCCCGTCGACGACGAACTTCTACGAGACCTTCTTGAACGTGCCGCCCGTGCACCATCGGGAGGCAATGTTCAACCATGGCGCATCTATGTGTTGAACGGATCACGGATGATAGATTTTCTTGAATTCCTTGAGTCCCAACCAGCAAACGAGCCGTCTGAATATGACGTCTACCCGGCCAATCTCTGGGAGCCACATCGAACCGCCCGGTTTGAACTTGGTGAGCAGATGTACGGGTTGTTAGAGATCCCACGCGAAGACAAAGCGGGACGGCTTCAACAATTCGCTCGAAACGCCCGATTCTTCGATGCGCCAGCCGCGTTTTTTATCACCATCGACCGAAGGTTCAATGAACCTCAGTGGTCTGACCTTGGAATGTTCTTACAAACCTTCATGCTGCTCGCGGTCGAAGCCGGCCTCGACACCTGCGCACAGGAGTACTGGTCAAGTCGACACGGTGCAGTCAAGGAATTTGTCGGTGCACCCGAGGAGGAGATGTTGTTCTGCGGGATGGCAATTGGATACCGCAACGCAGATGCACCAGTGAACAACCTCGTTGCCGAACGGCTTCCACTCGACTCCTGGGCGAAATGGGTGTGACCAGTTACCTCTCGTGACCTCAGCCAGCACCGAGACGGCGTTCGAAGCCGTCTGGAATGACGAGGTGATCACGATGGAGGTCATGGATTGAGCGAACGCCCATTCCGAGAAGCGAAGAATCAATGCCCATACGCAACACATCGAGGACATTTTCGACGCCCGCCTGACCGTTAGCTGCAAGCCCCCAGAGGTAGGCACGGCCGATCATCACCGCTCTTGCGCCAAGTGCAACAGCTTTCACCACGTCGCTACCGCGACGGATTCCTCCGTCGAGAAGCACATCGATATCTGCACCAACCGCTTCTGCGATTGCCGGTAACGCCCGCAGTGGAGACGGCGTTCCATCAAGATTGTTCCCACCGTGGTTAGAAACAGACAGGCCAGTGAAGCCAGCATCGCGGGCTCGACGAGCATCGTCGACGCGCATCACGCCCTTGACGATGCAAGGCCCACCCCACTCGTTGACAAACCAGTTGAGGTCGTCCCAAGTTGGTTGAGGGGAACCCATCCACTGCCCGTACGCACCAAAGAACGTTGGTGGAGGCGATCCATCAACACTCATATTCGGCGCAGTCAGATCAGGCAGATGGCCTGACTTTAGAAAGCGCCCCAGCCACCTCGGTCGCGCCAGCACGGACGGCGCGTATTTCACCATCGTCTTCAGATCAATACCGTCGGGAAGTTCAGGGCTTCCCCAGTCACGACTGTGACTGTACGACCAGTCGAGAGTCAAGATGACCGCTTTGGCACCGGCAGATCGAGCTCTATCCATCTGAGCACTCACCCAGTCTCGACCATTTATCCAATACATCTGGAACAAGAAGTTCTCGTTTGCGGCCGCAATCTCTTCCATCGGCTTCGATCCAAACGATGAGAGCCCCACTGCAGTTCCGCGAGCAGCAGCTGCTCGTGCAACGGCAAGCTCACCATCTGGATGCACAGCCTGAACACCAGTCGGCGAGATCAAGACCGGCATCGACAGATCGATACCAACGACCGATGTTGCAAGCTCGCGCTCCGGTGGGCGATCAGCGATCACTGGCTGGAATCCGATCTCGCGATAGGCCGCCCGATTGTCGTCGAGCGTCAATCCAGCCTCACTGCCCGCGATGAGAGCGTCGTAGACGTGCCGCGGCAGAATTCGCTGTGCACGCCGCTGAGCAACCGCCACCGATTCAAACCACGGATTTCCCATACCGCGAGGGTACCTGCGAACGGTCCCTGCTTCTGCGTTGCGCTCTGCTTCCAGTGCTGAAATTGGCAACTTCTCTTATTACGTTCGAGACATGAGCAACTCGCGTCTGACCCTAGGAAACCGTTCAATTGCAGGCCGTGTCGCCATCGTCACCGGCGCAGGATCAGGAATCGGACGGGCAACCGCTCATCTATTCGCAGACGAAGGTGCAGTCGTCGCCGTTGTCGACCGAAACGGTGAAGGAGTTGCCCAGGTCGTCGGCGAAATTTCCGATGTACACGGGCCAGAACGAGTCAAGGGTTGGACACTCGACGTCACCGATAACGCCGCTCTCGATGCCCTTCCTGCAGAAGTCGCTGGCGCATTTGGAGGCATTGACATTCTCATTAACAACGCAGGCGTCGTCTTTAATGCCGACATGACGACGAGCACAGATGTATTTGATGAAGCGTGGGATGCGACACTCGCCGTCAACATCACCTCATACGCCCGGCTCACCCGGGCTGCGCTCCCCTATCTCATGAAGAGCGACGGTGGCCGAATCGTTTGCACAGCATCAACTGAAGGGCTGGGTGCAACGGGAGGAATTCCGGCCTACAACGCATCGAAGCACGCAGTCATCGGATTGGTTCGATCGCTCGCCGTTGAACTTGGCCGGCACGGCATCACCGCAAATGCCGTATGCCCCGGGCCGATCGTGACTGGGATGACCGCCAACATCGCTGATGAACATAAAGAGATCTTTGCGAAACGTCGTGTGCCACTTCGCCGTTATGGCCAACCTGAAGAAATCGCGCATGGCATGTTGAATCTGGTGCTTCCTGCTTCGAGTTACATGAATGGCGTGATCCTTCCGGTTGACGGCGGGATGACCTCTCGCCACACCTGAGTTCAACACTCTGTAATCGTCACCTCTTGTATCGGAGCAGCGATCGCTCACGGCCACAGCCCGCTGAAGCGCCTACGCTCATCGCGTGAGCACTGACACCCCACTTGTACCCGGCGATCCAGCAACCACCGAATGGATCCAAACAGCAATGCCATTCACTGGCCTTTGCGAGGTCGTCATTGATTCGTTCGACACCGAAAAAGTTGTCGGTCGAGTGGCCTGGAAGGACAAGTTCTGCACCGTGAACGGAAATCTCCACGGCGGATATCTCATGTCACTCGCGGATGCAGTCGGCGCATGGCTATCAGTCCAACATCTTCCAGAAGGTGCAAGCACCTCAACGATCTCTTCATCCACGAACTTCCTTCGACCCGCTCCGCAAGCCGTGTACTCGATTGTGTCAACCCTCGTGATGGCTGGCCGGCGCACGATCACCGTGACGACCGACGTCATCAACCCAGCTGGCAAAGTGGTATCCAGAACCACTCAAACTCAAGCTGTTCTCACTTCCTGAGCAGGTGGCTTACCGGCGCTGACCGCGTGGCGTTTCGTTTGGACAACAGCTAACGCCGCAGCGATTGCGCTGAAGGCAGCAACTGTTGCTGCGAGCGTTGGTGCACCCGTCGTATCGGTGAGCCTTCCTGCAACAGCAGGAGCAACGCCCCCTCCAAGAGCAGCAATGAAGGTAACAACACCGCTGAGCGCACCAAAATCACCAGTTGGAATGACCACACGAGCCACGATGCCATCGAGCGCGCTAATCGCTCCAATTCCCACCCCAGCGACAACGACATAAAGAATTGCGGTGACCGCATTCCCGCTCACCAGGACCAGCCCACATGCAGCAGCAACGCACAATCGTGCACCTGCTAGCAGAACCCAATGCCCATAGCGATGAAGCGCCCGCTGAAGGGGTAGCCGGCCTAAGAGCTGCAAGACGCCTCGCGCCCCTCCAAACCCTGCGGCGGCTGCCGCAGATAATCCAGCCCACTGCATGATGGAGAGCTGAAATACCAAGAGCGTCGACATTGCGACATATGCGCAGAACACTCCAACGGTATGCCAGCGAACAGCGCGCATCTGCGCCGCAGACCTGATCGCCTGCATCCAGGTTGACGACCGTTGCATCTCACCTTGGCGCGGAACCCGGCGGATCACCCGAGCAGACACCAAGAACACACACAGTGCTACACCAGCGGGGACCTCAATTGCGACTCGCCACCCAAAGGTTCTCCGAAGTAACTCCGTGGCGGGAATCGCAATCGGCGAGGCGAAGGCTCCCCAAATCGTCAGCCGAATGATGCGCTGCGTTGACGCAGCAGGATCCATTCGCACCAACATTGCCTGCGTCATTCCGTAAAACCCTGCTGCTGCCGAGACTCCTCCACCGACACCAAAAAGAACAACAAATTGCCAGGCCTCAACCGCTCGTCCGCTAAAGCCAACCAAGATCGCTCCGATTGGACCGACCACACCTAAGAGCACCTGGGGACCAAATCGATCGAGCATTCGGCCGGTGATGAGCGATAACGCCCCGAGCAAAATTTGTGCCAAGCCAAACGCGACCCCAAGCGGTGCTGAACCAACATCAAGTCCCTGACCGATGTCATCAATCAGCACGCCAAATCCGTAGTACCACGAGCCGTAGACAGCAATCGTCAGCATCCCAAGTACATCAACGGGCCAATCGGGTTGATACCGATGAGTCACGTTCGATGTGGTCATTGACGACGAGTCTTCCAGAGCCGACCACCTCTTCGTGCGCCCTGGTACGGTCGACATCGTGAACGAGCGCATGGTCGATGGAACAAGATCGTTCCGCCAGCACGACGCCAATGGATCCAACGCGGCCTCGTTTGCATGCGTGAGTTGTGGCTCACACCTCACCCAGCGTTGGAGCACCCCTGAGGGCGTTGCGGTCTTGTGTCGAGAATGCGCAACCTTGCACGGCCTCGGCTGCCCGTAACCACCCTTAACGCAGGGGTATTCACGAGAGCGTCACACCGGCCGTTTAGGTTCATAACATGGAAATCCTTATTGTCGTCTTGCTCGTAGCGGTGCTGGTCGCTCTTGCAACAATCGCCATCTCGTCACGCAAACCTGCGCCTGCGCCAACTGCTCTCCCAATCGCATTTCCCTCAACTGAGGAATTAACAACTCAGATCAAGTTGGTGAATGAGCAAGCACTCAACGCTGCCATCGCAGAACTCAATCAGCGGGCCGAGACCGACCGAGCTGAGACAATCCGAACCGTCACCCACATGGTCACTCAACAAAGCGGAGAGGCACTCGGTCAACGGGCTGAGGTCATCAGCACAACACTGAAAGGTGTTCAAGACGATGTGAGCAAACGACTCGCCGAGCTCAACCACGAACTCGACCAACTTAGACAGCAAAATGCCGGGCAGTTCTCGTCTGTAAGCGAAGCGGTCACCCAACTGGCGCAGCGAACAGCGAATCTCAACGAGGTGCTATCCAGCTCACAGAAGCGAGGCCAATGGGGTGAGCGCCTCGCAGAGGACATGATTCGTGCTGCCGGGCTCGTTGAGGGCGTGAACTACTCGAAACAAGACACCACGGCTGAGGGTGGCCGGCCCGACTTCACCTTCGTCATGCCACCAGACCGGGTGTTATTTATGGACGTCAAATTTCCCCTCGATCGATACGTCGCCCATCTCGATGCGGGTGATGACGCCACCAGGGCATCCACGAAGGCTGAGTTCGTAAAAGCAGTAAAAAGCCATGTTGATGCGTTGGCGAAACGGGACTACGTCGACCAAACAACCGAAGACGCTCTCGATTACGTATTGATGTTCGTACCCAACGAGAGCATCTCTGGCTTCGTCCACGAGGCTGACCCGCACCTCATTGATTGGGCACTTGAGCGCAAAGTCGTACTCTGCTCCCCGCTCACCCTGTACGCATTTCTTGTCGTGATTCGACAAGCGACTGAGAGTTTCCATACCGAGCAGACAGCAGCAGAGATCACTCAACAGATCAACAAGTTCTCAAAGGAGTTTGAGAACTACTCGGCTGCAGTCGACAAAGTTCGCGCAACGTTCGTGAAACTCGACAGCGAACTCGGCGCTATCGCTACCGATGGAACCCGCTTCCGCAAGCTTTCGGTGCCGGTGCGTGATATTGAGAAGTTACGGAGGCGACAAGGAATTCCAGAACTCGATGTCGCAGACGGCAACGCCTTAGGTGAGTCAGTCGACGACTTCTGACACCTGCATTGAGGGCGCCGCGTTGGTGTAGTTCGCAACGTCACCCATGATGTCACCCATCTTCGGACTCGACATTGCTGCCTTCATCGCATCACTCGACTCAAAGTAGAACGACACACTTGCCACCGAAGGGCCATCAATTCCACGCTCAAGTTCAACCTTTGACGGAGCAAAAGCATCAACGCACATCGGCACGTGTGAGTTCTTGTAATAGTCGTGATCGAAGGTGACATCGTCACCCTTTGGGTAGGACACAGTGAGTTTGATCATCCTCAGACCGTAGCCACCAGACGACGCGTGGTCAATGGTCGAGACTCCGCTCATCTTCACATTCTGCACGGCAAATGGAAAACTAAATCGAACGGCCAGCTTCTTTCCAGTACGGTGCTCGAAGTTCTCGCTTCAGAATCTTGCCTGAAGCATTTCGAGGCAACTCATCAACAAACTCAACTACCGCTGGCTTTTTGTAACTCGCAAGTCGTTGCCGACAGAACTCAATGACCTCTTCGCCACTCAGCGTCTCTCCAGGACGAACCACCACGATTGCATGCACGTTTTCTCCCCAGTGATCATCGGGAACACCAATTACTGCCGCCTCAAGAACCTTTGAATGTTCGCACAACACCAACTCGATCTCTGTTGGATAGATGTTCTCTCCGCCACGGATAATCATGTCCTTTTTTCGATCGACGAGATAGAGATACCCATCCTCATCAACCGTTGCCATATCGCCGGCGTGCAGCCAACCATTGCGGAGCGTCTCTGATGTCGCTTCGGGTTTCCCCCAGTACTCGCGCATATTTGCGGGACCCCGTGAAATGATCTCACCAATTTCTCCGGGAGCGACAGCATTGCCATCTTCATTCACCACCCGGACTTCGGTGAACGACGTCGGTCGGCCAATCGACGAGAGTCGTCGAGCCTGAACTTCAGTACCACCAACGACGTGATCCTCCACAGGAAGAACAGCCTGCAAGCCGCCCTCAGTTCCGGCCCCAAACAGTTGAACAAACGAACATCCAAATACATCAATTGCTGACCGCAACTGGGCCTGCGGCATCGGTGCTGCTCCGTACTCAATCAGGCGAAGTGAAGAAAAGTCTCGCTCAGAAATTCCTGGCACCTGCAACAGTGCATTGATCATCGATGGGACAAAAAATGCCGAAGTCACTCCCAATTCTTCTAACGCATTCGCAGCCCGTTCGGCATCAAATTGTCGATGCCGGACAACTGTTCCACCTCGCACCAACACTGAGTAATCAAGTTGTGATCCAGCGACGTGAAAGAACGGCGCATTATGAAACGAAATATCGTTCGCGAACCTTCCGCTTTCAACGAGGCCAATTGCGGTTCGTGAACTCAAGGTGTGATGGGTAAGGACCGCGCCTTTTGGGAGTCCTGTCGTCCCACTCGAATACTGGATCTGCACAACATCGTCATGATGCAATACGACGGTCGGGTACGACGTGCCACCGCTGTTCACCACATCGTCGTGACTCAATACGTCGGTGCGACCTGGCCCAAATTCGATTACCTCCTTGATTGATGTCACCATCTTGCGAACCGACGTAGCGATATCGAGATAGTCACTATCAACAATGAGGAGAACCGGGTCTGAGTCGCTCAGCAGATAACCCACTTCATCTTGCCGAAGGCGGTAATTGAGTGGGACGTACACGGCACCCGCTCGACAGATCGCGAGCGCAGTTTCGATGTGCTCAATGGAGTCGGTCGCCATCACCGCGCACCGATCTCCGTGCTGGACACCAAGCTCAATAAATGCATTCGCAAGGCGGTTCACGCGCTCGTCGAGTTCGGCATATGTGACCGTCCAGCGATCGCTGATGATTGCGGGTTTAGGCCCAAATACTCGAGCAACTTCGTGAACGAGAGCGGTGATCGGAATCATGTCTGACATCCTTTCCAGGCCAACGTCATAGCCTGTTACTCGTTCGACGGCCGCGGCTCACGAGGCAGTCCAAGCACTCGTTCGCCAACGATGTTTCGCTGAATTTCATCGGTGCCACCCGCAATCGATAAGCCGGGAACCGACAGCGCTATCTGTGCTGGAACACCGTCAAACGTTCCCTCACCATCAAGTAACTGCCCATTGGGGCCGAGAGCGGTGAGCGCCAGATCCCGCCAGTCACGCATGAGTTGTGTTGCTGCGAGCTTTCCGAGGGACACTTCCGCTCCGACCTCTGGAGCCTGCGCAAAACGCTGACTCATCCAACTTGAGGTCTTGATTCCGGTGTAGATCTTCACTGCGCGGTCTCGGATACGAGGGTCAGTTTGTTGGCCGTTCGCAGCGATGACCGAGCACAACAACTCCCATGCTTCGAGGCCTCCGGGCATGAAACCCTCAGATCCGTCAGCAATTTCGCCTGAGGCATATCGAGCAGCAGCAATCGAAAGATCGAGGTCGGTCTGAATACCCGGCTCTGCATCGGCATCAAGCGACTCCCGCTCGTAGCTAAGCGTGCGAAGAGCTACCGGCCAACCCTTGCCCTCCTCTCCGATGAGGTGAGAATGAGCAGTTGTTGCGTCGTCGAGGAACACTTCGTTGAATTCCGCCGAACCGTTCATCTGCACGAGTGGTTTCGGTTGAATACCATCTTGCCGCATGTCAATTCCAAAGAATGACAGGCCACTGTGCTTCGGCGCTGCCGGGTCGGTTCGAGCGACAAGAATTGCCCACTTGGCGTAATGACCACCTGAGGTCCAGACCTTCTGCCCGTTCACCCGCCAGAGGTCACCATCACGCACAGCGGTTGTTCGCGCGCCCGCAAGGTCAGAACCCGCATCAGGCTCGGAAAAGAGTTGGCACCATATCTCTGAACCATCGACAATCCCCGGAAGCCATTTCTCGCGTTGTTCATCACTGCCCATCTCGACGAGCAACGGAGCGACCATCATCGTTGCAATGCCATGGGGTGGCCCAAATGCTCCTGCACGCTGAAGTTCCTGTCGAACAATTCTGCGAGATTCACCTGGTAAGCCTCTACCGAACCACCGTTCAGGAAAGTCTGGGAATCCCCACCCCGATTGAGCAAGGCTGTGCCACCATTCTCCAAGAGGCTGCTGAGGGTTCCAGTGATCGTCTATCCAAGTCCGCACCTCTGCCCTAATGTCACCGGCGAGCAGCGCATCATCACTCGCCATCATCAAGCCCCGCTGCTTCACGTGCATAGCCCTTTGCGCGCTCCATATCGAAATGCTTTCGGGTCACAATCCGCTGGGCATAGAGACCTCCACCAGACTGCAGGTTGGTCACGAGATGCCAGCCGCCGTAGGCATCTGCCGTTGCGTCTCTGATCGCATGAAATAGTCGAATGCGATCCTCTGCTGAGACGTCCCCCGATGCGGTCATGTACTTCTCGACGTCACCTCGTGTCTCAGCGTTTTCAAGATCGCCAATCGTTGGAGCGGTGAGTATTGCTCCGCCACCGATGTCATGAAGGTGGCGCACCATGACACCAAACTGAGCGGCACCTTGATACTTCGCAGCATTCGTGAAGAGTTCATCAGGGTAGAAAAACCCTTCGTCAGTGGATCGAGCATTTGCAATTGCCGCTTCGAGCCCCGCTCGGAGCAACGTTGCATGAATCGACATCTCGTCAATCTTCTCTCGAATGTGCGACACACCTCCAAGTCCGTTCGCCTCTGCGATGAGTTGAGCGAAGCCCACGAGCTCATCGGCTTGACGAACCATGAAGGTCAATCCGCCCAAGCGCTCCCACAGCCCCAGAGAATGAGCAAAGACCGCTGCCATCGACACCTCGCCGTCGAGGAACACCCTGTCGTACGGAACAAATACGTCGTCGTACACCACCATTGCGTCCGGCATGCTCGCCAACCGGCTCACCGGAAAGTGGCGATTGTCATCGTCGGCTGGATGGAATGTCGTGTTGATAGTTCGGACACCAGGAGCATTTGCTGGTACTGCGCACACGATTGCGTAGTCCTCTTCACCGGACTTCATCGCCTTCGTCGGCATCACAAGGTGTTCATGGCAAAGGGCCGCTGCGGTGATATGAAGTTTTGCGCCACGGATGACGACGCCGTCATGTCGGCGGTCAACAACTCGGACATACGAGTCAGGGTCTCGTTGCTTTCCGGGGGGAAGAGATCGATCGCCCTTTGCATCGGTAATACATTCGGCGATTCGAATATCTCTCGAAATAGCGTCGTCGACGTACGCCTGAATTCGCTCTCGATAGACCGGGTCAAGCCCGGCAAGTTTTGGTGAAGCTGTGAGCAACGTCATCAACGACTGGTACGTCACGCTGATCGCCATATCCATCCCCGTTAACACCTCGGTGCGTGAACGCATCTCGTCGATCGAGCGCGGCGCAAAGATGTACGGGTTCACCGCATCAGGGCCATCGGAATAACAGTTGTCGTACCCTTGCGCAATTGCCTTTGCTGGCACGGCGAAGGCAGGTTCTGCAAGCAGGTCGTCAATTCGACGACCGTGAAGATAGGTCGCGCGCCCATCGTTGAGCGACGCAAGGTACTGCTCTCCTGTCAACATTGATGACCCCCCAACGAATCAAGTGTTGACCTAAACTTATGAGAACGAGAACCAGATTTTCGAGGTGGACAACTGCAAGGGCACCGGCCGTTCCCTCATCTTCTCACTCGATACGAAGACCAGAAATGGCCCGCGCAATCACCAGTTGCTGAATCTCTGAGGTGCCCTCAAAGATCGTGTGAATCTTCGCATCGCGATGCCAACGCTCCACCGGGTACTCCCGCGTGTAGCCGTAGCCCCCGAGAATCTGAATGGCTTCCTCGGTGACGCGCACCGCCACTTCTGAGGCTTTCCACTTACTCATCGAGCCCTCAGCGTTCGTGAACCCGCCATTTCGGGCCAGCCATGCTGCCCTCCAGATCAACAGTCGACTCGCATCAATTTCAGTGACCATGTTTGCCAACTTGAACGCAATCGCCTGGTTCATGATGATCGGCTTGCCGAACGCGTGACGCTCTTTGGCGTACTCCAACGAGTACTCGTACGCAGCGCGTGCGATACCAAGTGCCTGCGCCCCCACCGTCGGTCGGGTCGCCTCGAAGGTTTTCATTGCTGGCTGCGGCGCACCTGACTTGCCTGCCTCACGAGCACGGGCCAACTTGGCGTCGAGTTTTTCCTTACCCCCGAGCAGACAAGAGCCAGGAATCCGGACGTCATCCAAGACCACTTCCGCTGTGTGCGAGGCACGAATGCCGTGCTTCATGTATTTCTGACCTTGCGACAGACCTTTCGTGCCGGGAGGGATCACAAATGATGCTTGGCCACGTCCCTTCAACTCGGGGTCAACAGCAGCGACAACAACGTGAACATCAGCGATACCACCATTGGTGATCCAAGCTTTCGTTCCATTGAGCACCCACTCATCTTTTGCTTCGTCGTACACCGCTCGAGTTCGCAGGTTCGACACATCACTTCCGGCATCGGGCTCGCTCACACAGAACGCTCCAAGCTTCACGTCGTTCGCATCGCCATAACACTGCGGCACCCATTCCATCATTTGCTCTTGCGTCCCGTTGCCTGCAATACCGGCCGCAGCAAGTCCGGTTCCCATGATCGCCATACCAAGACCTGCGTCGCCCCAGAACAACTCTTCGACCGCCACTGGCAGCGTGAGGCCCGTACGGTCCTGACCTGCGTTCATGAGAAATTCCCAGCCGTAGAGGCCGATTTTTGCGGCCTCCTGAACGATGGGATACGGGAACTCTTCGCGCTCATCCCACTCGGCCGCGGCTGGACGCATCACGTCTTCGGCGAATCCGTGTGTCCAGTCTTTAATTTGTTGTTGGTCGTCATTGAGGGCTAGAGAGAATTCGCTCATGATCTCAAGTTACCGACGGGTAATCACCCTTGCACAACGGGAATTGAGAGCAGATCTCGGGCGATCGTCTCGTAAATGAGATTCGCCCCGGGCGTATACACATGCACTCCATCCCAGCGATAGGCGAGGCTCGAAGCAATCGCTTCATCATCACACCAAGCACTTGGACCGGCCACAAACCAAACATTCTCACCATCGGCGACTTGTTGTAAAAGTCCATTTACATGCTCAACACGGTCATCCATCGCGCGTTCGGGTAGTGCTGGCACCCCTGCGCCATCAACATCTTGAGGCCGCATACAGGCAACCTCAAGCAACGCGACCTCAGCACCCTGCAACATAAGCGCATCAATACCTGTCGACAAGCGCTCTAAGAACATCGAATCCCATTCGGCACTTGCGAACGCAATCACCGTCTCAACACCATCGACATCGACAGCAAGATCGAACACATCCCAAGCCCCGATGACCACAAGAGCGACCTCAGCCCCGTCTACCTCCGCCGACCATTTGTCGACCCAACCGTTGCAGTACGCAAAATTGTTTGAGAAGGATCGCTCGCTCACGACACGACCCTCATCCCAGACCGAACATCCATCAAGAGATCCGTCGTTGATCGTGAACGTGTCCGCAATGCCGTCAGGCAGGTTGATGGCAAGTGAGTGAGCTGTCGAGTCACCAACAATGACGACCGAACGAGGTAGCTCAGGCAGGGTCGTTGAGGTCGACGTTGTCGTTGACTCATTCACGGTGGTCACCACAGATTCAGAAGTTGTCAGATCGTCTATTGGATCAAGATCACAGATGCGTCAACCGGCGCTGTCGAGGCCACAACTCCGTCATCCGGTGAGGTTTCATCCAGCGAGAATGTGACCGACTCGCCACCCACCGCTACGTCAAAGTTGTCGACAGTGATGTAATAGACAGCTAGGACAAACAGCCCTACACCGATACTTGCTGCGACAAGTTGACGACGCTGACGTTCGGTCGACGCCCACCACCTCGAGAATGCCCCTCGCCTCACCGGTGTCTCGATATAGCGATACGACAACTCCGCTAACACAACCGCAACCAACGACGCGCCAACAAAACGACCCCAAGACCCCTGCGTCGCACCACACACGACGAACAAAGGCCAATGCCACAAATACAACCCGTACGAACGACGTCCCACTGCGGTCAAGATCTGATGCCCAAACAGCCATCGCGCCCCAATTGCACCGGGATGAACCACCACTCCGACCGCAACCAACGACGCCAACGATGTCAACCCCATCACCCACGGATACATGTAGCCACGAGTGAGGTGCGCCCCAATAAATGATGACACCAACACTCCCACTGCGAGTCCTCCAGCGAGGTCGAGAGTCCTCGGACGCCACCGACCGATCGAACAGTCACTCCACGGTTGCCAGACGAATGCCGCTGCAGCACCAAGCAACAAACCCCCTGATCGCGTCAGAGTTGATAAATACACGAAGTTGGTTCGGTCACTGCCATCGAACAAACCGAACAGACCATCCATCGGCATCGGGGCTGAACGGTGTACCCACCACATCAAGATCCACGACACCAACACACCAGTGATCAGGACCCGAAACCGAATGACGTGCGAAACCGACCAGCCGATGAGAGCGACACAGACCAATGGCCACACGACATACCACTGCTCTTCGACCGCGAGGCTCCACAGATGTCGAAGCATCGAAGGGTCACCCGGCGCAAAGTACGGGACATCACCCGCGATCTGGCCCCAGTTGGCTGCATACAGCACCGACCACGGCAGGTCACGACGCATTTGTGATGCCTGTTCAGCTGATCCGAACAGTGCAACCCAGGTCGCAACCGCTACAAGCACCGCCCCCAACGCGGGAAACAAACGGCGAGCGCGGCGAACCCAAAATGACCGGAAGTTGACCGAGTCAGCCAACCCGTGCTCTTCGATGAGCAACATCGTGATGAGGAATCCCGACACCACAAAGAACACCTCAACACCTAGGAAACCTCCCGACATCCACGAAAAGCCGGCGTGATACAGAATGACGGCAACAACCGATACCGCCCGCAATCCGTCAAGGCCGGGCTGGTAGCCCATCAAGGTATGTGGCTGGTTGCTCATCGAGAAATTAACGACGTACTGTCGTGCCCTCTCGGGTCGTTTCTACCTGCCAACCCGCATTCTGGAGTTCTGACCGAATCGCATCCGCCGCGTCATAATCCTTCGCTGCTCGGGCGGCATCAAGGGCAGCAGCCTGAGCGAGCACCTCAGCAGGAACATCCTCTGGTTCAACAAGTCGCAGACCGACCGCACCGCAGATGTTTTTCACAGCACTCGTCAAACGCGCTGCGGTCGCATCATCACCTTCGTCGAGAGCTGTGTTCGCCTGTCGCATCGTGTCAAACAACAACGCCATCGCTTTTGGCGTGTCTAGGTCGTCGTTCATCGCCACCCGGAACGCATCGAGGGTTACAGCATCAGCACCAACATCTTCGAGCGATGCTGTTCGCGCAATGAAACTGTCGAGACCTGCAAGCGATCTGCCCGCAGCCTCCAACCCGTCAGCTGAGATACCAACTGGACTCCGGTAGTGCGATTGCAACAACACCATCCGATAGGCGCGCGGGTCATACACCTCAATCAAGTCGAGCAAATTCGACACGTTGCCGAGTGACTTCGACATTTTCTCGCCCTCGGCATCAACAACAAAACCGTTGTGCATCCAATGGCGAGCAAACTCTCTTCCCAGTGCAACCGCCTGGGCTCGCTCATTCTCGTGGTGTGGGAAACGAAGATCTTGCCCACCGCAATGAAGATCGAACCCATCACCCAGAAGACCAAGGCTCATCACCACGCATTCGCTGTGCCATCCTGGCCGACCAGCACCCCATGGAGAGTCCCAAGCAGGTTCACCCGGTTTCGCAAACTTCCATAACGCAAAATCCGCTGGATGTCGTTTCTCACTGGCGCCGAACACCTCGCGATCTCCCCCACCGGCCATCATGTCGTCAAGGGACTGATGCGCAAGCAACCCATACCCTTCGATCGATTCGACCGAGAGGTACACACCGTCAGAGGTGGCATACGCAGCACCAGAGGATTCCAAGGTCGAAATCATGTCGACCATCTCGTCCACCCATTCAGTCGCATGAGGAACATCTGTCGGTCGAAGAACGTCAATGCCCTCCATCGCTCTGAACCAGATGTTCTCGCACTTGGTGGTGATATCGGACCACTCCCGACCCTCACGCTCCGCGCGGTCGATGATCTTGTCGTCAATGTCAGTGATATTCGACACCAAGCGAACCTCAACACCTGACCACTCCAAATACCGACGCATGATGTCGTACACCAAAGTTGCCCGACCATGACCGAGATGTGGCGGCCCGTAGACCGTTGGACCACACAAATAGATACTGAGTCGACCGGGCTCGCGCATCGCGAGCTCTCGAACTTGTCTTGTTGCCGTGTCATAAAGGTGCAGCACCAGTCCGAGGCTATTGCCGACGGCCTAGCCTTGGTACTCATGGCGAACGTCCCGGAGAAACCAAGCCTCGACGGAATTGAACAGCGGTGGTCCTCGGTATGGGACCAAGAGGGCATCTACTCCTTCGATCGAGCGGCGTCGAGAGCCGATGTGTTCTCCATCGACACGCCGCCACCAACGGTGTCAGGCTCGCTCCACATGGGCCACGTCTTCTCGTACACACACACCGATGCAATTGCCAGATTCCATCGGATGAATGGAAAGTCTGTCTTCTACCCAATGGGATGGGATGACAACGGCCTTCCTACCGAACGACGAGTGCAGAACTACTTCGGCGTTCGATGCGATCCTTCGCAGCCGTATGTGCAGGGCTTTGAGCCTCCTTTTAGAGGTGACCCGCCAAAGGATCACCGAGCTGTTCCCATCTCGCGGCCAAACTTCCTTGAGCTATGCGATGAACTCGTCGCTCTCGACGAACAAGTGTTTGAGGATCTCTTTCGCCGCTTGGGGCTCTCGGTCGACTGGTCGCTGCTCTACGCAACGATTGATGAGCGGTCACGTCGAGTCAGCCAGCGGGCATTCCTTCGGAACCTTTCCCGAGGCGAGGCCTACAGTGCCGAGGCACCGACACTGTGGGATGTCGATTTCCAAACCGCAGTTGCCCAAGCAGAAATGGAAGACCGCGATCGCCCAGGCGCGTACCACAAGCTCGCCTTTCACCGCGCTGACGACTCAGGCGACATCCTCATCGACACCACCCGCCCGGAGCTTCTCGCAGCATGCGTGGCTCTCGTTGCGCACCCAGATGACGAGCGCTACCAGCCGGTGTTTGGATCGACGGTCGTCACACCCCTCTACGGTGTAGAGGTACCGGTTGTCGCTCATCCATTGGCTCAACCCGACAAGGGAACTGGCATCGCGATGATCTGCACCTTCGGAGATCTCACCGATGTCATCTGGTGGCGTGAACTCCAACTTCCCACACGCGCCATCATTGGCCGCAACGGTCAAATAGTTTCCGATCCCCCAGCTGGCGTGAAGGCTGAGGCCTACGCCGAAATTGCACGGCTCAACGTCAAGCAAGCACAGCGAAAAGTTGTTGAGATGCTCACCGAATCGGGTGAACTCATCGGCGAACCGCAACCGCTAGAACATCCCGTGAAGTTCTATGAGCGTGGAGAGCGTCCTCTCGAAATTGTCACCAGTCGCCAGTGGTACATCTCAAACGGTGGCCGCGATGCTGACCTTCGAGGCGCACTCGTGAAACGGGGCAACGAACTCACCTGGCACCCAGACCACATGCGGCACCGTTACGAAAATTGGGTTGAAGGCCTCAACGGCGACTGGCTTGTCAGCCGTCAACGGTTCTTTGGTGTGCCCTTCCCGATCTGGTACCCGCTTGATGCTGATGGAGAGCCAGATCACAACAATCCACTTCTCCCGGATGAGTCTGACCTGCCAATCGATCCATCAACCGACATCCCGGCCGGGTATTCAACCGATCAGCGCGATGTCCCCGGTGGGTTCACTGGCGACCCCGACGTGCTCGATACTTGGGCGACAAGTTCACTCAGCCCACACATTGCGTCGAAGTGGGAAGAATACGATGCATTGTTTGATCAAGTGTTCCCGATGGACATGCGGCCTCAGGGGCACGACATCATTCGAACATGGCTGTTCTCGTCGATGGTGCGTTCACATCATGAACACCAGGAGATTCCATGGCGACATGCGGCACTTTCAGGATGGATCCTTGACCCTGACCGCAAGAAAATGTCGAAGTCAAAGGGCAACGTCGTCACGCCAATGGCCCTCTTCGACTCATACGGAACCGACGCTGTCCGTTATTGGGCTGCGTCAGCCCGTCCAGGAGTCGATACCGCGTTCAGCGAAGACCAGATGAAAGTCGGTCGAAAGCTCGCGAACAAGCTGCTGAACATCACCCGTTTTGTTCATGGCTTCGGTCCAGCACCAATCAACGTCAACGAATTGAATCCTGTCGACGCGTCGATGCTCGCTCGACTCGATGCTGTGATCACCGAGGCAACGACAGCGTTCGAAGAATTCGACTACGCCCGCGCACTTGAACGAACTGAGTCATTTTTTTGGTGGTTCTGTGACGACTACGTCGAGCTCGTGAAGTCACGTGCCTACGACACCGACAACCCACATCAAGCGTCAGCATTGACCTCGTTGCACACGGCTGTCAACACTCTGCAGCGTCTCTTCGCCCCACTGATTCCATTCGCTACGGAAGAAGCATGGCGATGGGATAACGAGACAAGTATCCATATTGCGCCTTGGCCGACCACCACGAACAAGGGTGGCGATGCTCAACTTCTCAGTCCAATCCTTGAAGCACTCTCCCTTGTGCGGAGATCAAAGACTGAAGCCAAAGTGAGTCAGCGAGCCGTTGTTGAATCACTCGGTGTCAGCGTGCCGTCTGACCAGCGAGGCGCGCTTGACGCCGGTGTTGATGATCTATGTCGAGCGGGCTCGATTACTACGATCAGCGTTTCCAATACCGACAGCGATGCTCTGTCATGCAATGTGACCCTCGCGCCATCGGAGTGACCGATACATGACTCAATCGACCTCGGCGACCCGCACATGGCCCCAGCGCCTCACCATCTTTGCGGCTGCGTTGGTCTCATTTATTTGCCTCCTCACCGCAATCGGTCTCATCGGAGGTCGACTGGTGCTCGGCCAACGACAACTCGTGGTGATTGAGCCGAGTGAGAACTCGTCGGTTTCGGCTTCGGCCGGACCAAGTACACGCAGTAACGAGGTGAACGACGAGGAACTTTCCATCGAAGAAGTCATTGAAGTCACGATTGGCGACATCGAACCTGGAGCTCGAAACTTCCTACTCGTCGGAACCGACAACAACGCATGTATCGATCCCGACTCGAAGTATGCGCCATATCTCCTCGGGCGCGCCGATTTCGGGGAACGCGCTGACGTCATCCAGATGTGGCGAGTGAACACCGACACCGGAGCAATTGCGGCGCTCTCGTTTCCTCGAGATCTTTACGTGCGTCTCGACGGTGGTCGGCGAGGTCGAATCAACTCAGCATTCGATGCCGAGGATCCAAACCGGTTGATCTCGACCATCCGCTCAAATTTTGGAATCGACACCGACCACTACGTGCAAATCGATTTCTGTGCATTTAAGAATCTCGTTGACTCGGTAGGTGGCGTCGGAATCCCATTTTCCTCACCGGTGCGTGACCGCGGAACCGGTCTTGAGATCAGAACGTCGGGATGCAGCACGCTCAATGGCGATGACGCACTTGCGTACGTGCGCTCAAGAAAACTTGAGTTCGAACGTCCCTCAGGCAGCGACAACTGGGTGATTGACGCGTCTAGTGACTGGGGGCGCATCGCCCGACAACAAGATTTCATCAAGCGAACACTCGCAACAGTCGTGAATTCTGGACTGACCTCCCCATCAGTGGCAGGTGCCCTTATTGAAACCAACGCCGACCAAGTGGTGACCGACAGCAATTTGTCTGTCTCAACCATGCTCGGCTTTGCCAACATCCTTCGATCCGTAGACACATCGAATGCACGCTCATACCAAATTGATGCAGCGGGTCGAATTGTCGGTGGCCAATCAGTGCTGATTCCGACGCTGCAGAACAGCGCTATGCGTTCGATTCTCGACATCTTCCAAGGTGATTCGTTGATTGAGGGGTCGCCAATCACTCTCAACGATGTCACCACATCCGTTGACCCTGAGATCGAACAGGACGCTCCTGTCGGGGCTGCAGGCGAATCAACGCCACTTATTGCCGGCCTCCAACAACAAGACACCCCTGATGACAATACGTTGGGCTGGGTTCCTGACTCGTCGGTTATCTGCGACTGAGTAATTCGTCGAGTGCTCTCGCGACATCGCGTGGGCCATCAACGGTGATCAACACCGCCCCCGTCGCATCAGAGAGTGAGCGTGCGTCCTCGGCATCACCCGCTGGTGCAACGATCACTAGTTCGTCGAGCGAGCGAGCGAACGGCACGGCATCCTCGATTGACCGATCTCGGCAATCTGACAGCAGCACCGTGAGGTGACGACCACATCGAGCAGATTCGTGCTCGGCGATCGCGGCCGAAATTCCGTTCGCCACACAGGTAGTTCCATGACCGCGTAATGCCAGCACAGCATTCACAACGCCATCAGTTGATTGGTGCTCGGAGGTCGACATCGAACGCACCACTTCTGCTTCGCCAGAAAACGCAATGATGGCGTGTGAAGATGGAGCACGAATTGCGACTGCTGCTGAAGCGAGCAAAGCCGATGCCAACGCTTCACCTTTCATCGATCCTGAGCGATCAATAACGAGACACACCGCCGTATCAGGTCGCTCCCAATCAATCACTCGCAACATGTCTGAATCGACAAGTAACCCCCCCGCCTCAGCAACCGATTCGACTGCTGAATCAACGTCAAGATCACCTGCATCTCGCAGCGGCATTGACCGCAGACGGCCGACTTTTCCGCGGACAGCACGACCGCGTCGGGCCATATCGATAACGATCCGCTCGGCAAGCAGTCTGGCTTTGGACCGAAGTTCAGCGTCGACTGCATCTCCCAACGTGATGAGGAGCGACATTGCTTCGTCGGGATGATCGGCAAGAAGGCGGTCCATCACCTGCTCATCAAGTTCGCCAACGTCAGGTGAGAGTTCATCAAAATGCGCGACCGACATCATCTGTTGTCGAGAGACCATCGTTCGAGGGGCTACTCCCCCATGTGCGCCAGAGGGTGGCGGTGTTATGTCGCCCGACTCGCTGCGGTCGGGCTCGTTGCTTTTCCCGCCGAAGGATCAGCCTCGTGTGAATCAGGCTGATGAAACACCGACTGCCAGAGTTCTTCCACGATCTCTTCGGCTGAACGGGACGCACCTTCTCGAACTCGAACCCGACCCGAAAGTGCGACAAGCGCAGCATCAAGGGTCACCCCATCGTCATCAGATGCCAGTGACCGAATCTCGCCAAGCTCCTGGCTCACCATGCAAAGGTCAATAGCTCCCCGTACAGAGGAACCCGCCCTAAGGTCTGGATGACTTCGAGTCGCACGAGCGATCTCGACCGCCGCAGACTGAAGTTTGACCGAAGCACCCGACTGCTGAACCGCAACGATTGCACGCTCATCTTCTTCGGATTGGTAGTCCATTACAACCCTGCACACGCGGTCGTAGACCGCTCCTGCGATTCTCGCTGTGCCAACAGCATCGAATGGGTTCATCGCTGCCACCAACCTGAAACCGTTCTCAGCAACGACACGCCCAAGTCGAGGCACGTGCACCTCTCGCTCGCTCATCACCGTGACCAATGCGTTGAGCGTTTCTTCAGGCACGCGGTTGATCTCTTCGACATATAGCAGTGAACCCTGCCGCAGTGCCCGCACAAGAGGTCCGTCAACAAAAATGTCTGACGAATAGCCCTCGGCGAGCACCAATGCCGGATCAAAATGACCAATTAATCGTGATGGAGTGAGCTCCGCTGTTCCCTCGACAAACTCGAATTCAACGCCAAGCGCAGACGCAACGCCGCGCAGCAGCGTTGACTTTCCGGTGCCAGGCGGCCCCTCTAACAGCACGTGACGGTCAGCAACGAGCGCAGCTACCACGAGTTCCGACTCGCGACGACGACCCACCACCGCAGCAACGAGTTGGTCGACCGCCAGCCGAGAATTCACCATGTCAACCTTTGAAAGTCAGTCGAAAATGATGACGCCACGAATGTTCTCACCATTACGCATCGCCTCATACCCCTCGTTGATCTGGTCGAGGGTGTAGGTCTGGGTCACCAACTCATCGAGTTTGAGTTGCCCCTGGGTGTACAACTCCATGAGCTTGGGGATGTCCGTACGAATGTTCGCTGAGCCAAACAGTGATCCGACGATCTCTTTTTCGAACAAGGTGAGGAAGGCACCAGGAATTGAGATCGACTGCTCGTGCGTTGGATGGATATTGGTCACGACAGTTCGTGACTTCTTTGCGCTCAACCAAAATGCCTCGCCGAGCACGCTTCCATCACCGACGCCCATCGTCATGATGACCTTGTCAAAGCCTCGACCCCAAGTTGACTCACCAAGGTTTTCAAGCGCTTCAGCAACGGACGCATAAGTGTGAGTTGCGCCAAACTCCATTGCCATCTCACGCTTGAACTCGACCGGATCAATCGCTGTAATTGACCGCGCGCCAGCGAGTTTTGCGCCCTGAATCGCATTCGAGCCGATACCACCGCAGCCGACGACAGCAACAAAATCGCCAGGCTTAATGTCAGCTGCGTACACCGCTGAACCCCAACCAGTGACCACACCACAGCCAAGGAGACAGGCCTTGTCGAGCGGCCAATCTTTCTCGATCTTGACGCAACTCGCCTCGTTGACCACCGTGTACTCGGCGAATGTACCGAGCAAACACATCAACGTGAGGTCTCGTCCATCAAGAGTGTGATGCCGAGCAGTTCCGTCAGAGATTTGCATTCCTTTCGCAAATTCAGTTCCGCCGACGTCACAGAGATTCGAGTGTCCCTGCGAGCACGGTCCACAACGGCCGCATGCCGGGATGAACCCGAAGACAACATGGTCGCCTGGTTCTAGCCAATTAACACCTTCGCCAACTTCAACAACAACGCCGGCACCTTCGTGTCCACCAATAATTGGCATGCCTGCAGTTGCACCCGCAAGGTCTCCAGTCACGAGGTGCTCATCTGAGTGACACATTCCCGAAGCGGCAAGTTTCACCAAGACTTCACCAGCCTTTGGTGGATCGAGTTCAATTTCTTCCACACTCCACGGTGCGTGGAGTTCGTGCAAAACTGCCGCTCGTGTCCTCATGTTGATTACCCCCTAATCAAGCACCCCAAGATGGTGCGTCCTTTCTGTGAAGAGTAGTTGGCAATCGTCCCGAGAGCCATAGCCGGCTGGTCACGATGTACGATCTTGAACATGGATACAACGCAGCCACAAACCACGGAAGAACGTTCAGACGACGTTTCAGATGTCGAAGTTGTCGCAGAAGAACTCGAACTCGTCGAAGAAATTTCCATCGACGGTATGTGCGGCGTGTACTGACTCCTGTTCCGACGTGCTCAACTCGCCGCTCAAACTGCACCCATCGGTAGCGCTCCGCCCAGAGCCATTTGGTGCGTTGGCGTACCACTACGACAATCGACGTCTCATTTTCTTGAAACATCCATCAATTGTTGATGTGGTCAAAGATCTCGATCAGTATCCCGATCTTCAGTCAGCGCTGTGCGCCCATGGCATTGAGGAGCGACATTGGGATGCCTACGACAAGGCGATCTGCTCTCTCATTGAGTCTGATGTAGTGGTGCCACAATGACCGCCCTCACCGAACGGATGAAAGATGGGCTCGACGCCCCGATCTGTATCACCTGGGAATTGACATACTCATGCAACCTGTCATGTGTGCACTGTCTGTCATCTTCTGGACGGCGTGATCCGAGGGAGCTTTCAACCGAAGAGGCATTTCGCGTCGTCGATGAACTGCGTGAAATGCAAGTGTTCTACGTCAACATTGGTGGTGGAGAGCCAATGATTCGACGAGACTTCTTCGACATTGTCGAATACGCAACGACAAGTGGAGTCGGAGTGAAGTTCTCCACAAATGGCACCTACATCGATGCCGCCACAGCCCAACGCCTTGCGACGATGGACTATCTCGACATTCAAATCAGCCTTGATGGCGCCGATGCTCAAACCAACGACGCAATTCGAGGTGAGGGCTCTTACGACACAGCAATGGCGGCGATGCGTCATTTGAAAAATGCGGGATTTGGTGAATTCAAAATCTCCGTCGTCGTCACCCGCCACAACATTTCCCAACTCGATGAATTCAAGTCGATTGCCGATGCGTTCGGTGCGCAGCTGCGCATCACCCGTCTTCGTCCATCGGGTCGAGCGGTTGACACCTGGCATGAACTTCATCCAACCCTTGATCAGCAACGCGAGCTTCACCAATGGCTACTCAGCCACGGCGAGGATGTATTGACCGGCGACTCATTCTTCCACCTCAATGCCCTCGGGGACAGCCTTCCCGGCCTCAACCTTTGTGGTGCCGGACGTGTCGTTTGCCTGATTGATCCAATCGGAGATGTCTATGCCTGTCCATTCGTTATCCACGATGAGTTTCTCGCAGGCAACGTTCGCGACTCAGGCGGATTCGCTGCGGTTTGGCGCACAAGCGACTGCTTCACCGACCTTCGCGGACCTCAGTCAGCAGGTGCCTGTGCATCATGTGGCTCGTGGGACGCATGCCAAGGTGGGTGCATGGCTGCCAAGTTCTTCACAGGTCTGCCCCTTGATGGTCCCGATCCAGAATGCGTAGGTGGCGACGGAGAGCATGCCCTTGCATCAGCGGGAGCAATTCCCCGGCCGAGCGGTGACCACTCAAAACCGGTTTCCGTGCAACTCGGGCGCCGCAGCACTACATGACGTGGTTGCTCGTCATCGTGGCGGCCTACGCTGCCGGCATGTTTCCAAGCGCAATTCTGGTTGCACGCGCTGTTGGAGTCGACATCACCTCAGTTGGGTCAGGCAACCCAGGCGCTGCGAACATCACACGAAATCTCGGTTGGAAGCGTGGAGCATGGGTATTTGCCCTTGACGCCGCAAAAGGTGCACTCGGAGCAGGCGTCGGACTCGCCGTCGACGGCCGTTCATTGGCGTACCTCGCCGGCGCTGCCGCAATCCTCGGACACTGCTACCCGGTAACGCGCGGTTTCAAAGGTGGAAAAGGTGTTGCCACCGGTGGTGGGGTCTTTGCAGTGCTCACACCGTTCGTGTTTGTTGTGCTCGTTCCAACCTGGGTCATCATTTCGAAAGCAACAAAAACTGCAGCACTCGCATCGCTGATTGTGCTGTGTGCGATCCCGGTTGGGGTCTGGGCCACTGGTCGAGAGCTCTGGGAGATTCCATCGTCAATTGGAATCGCAGTACTCATTGCGCTGCGTCATGTCAGCAATATTCAGCGGATGCAACGTGGATCCGAGCTTCGCTTGTGAACGATCACAACTGAAGTTCTCGAAGGAGTTCAGAGAAGTCGTAACTGTCGAGACTCGGAAGGTGACGGTCAACGACATCGTGAAGTAACTGTTGCCAGATGTCGTGGCGGAAGAAGAATCGACCCTCCCGAACGACGTAGTTCAGCAAAAAGAATCGGTATGCCTCTTTCAAGAACAGCACCTCATCAGGACTTAACGGAAAGACTGAGTGATAGGCGCGAAGGAATTGGCGAAACCGAGGTTCGAACATGGTGTGAGCACCGTAGGTAAACGTCGAACGATCACCCGTTCGCGATGACACACGCGAGAGAAAGTAGAAGTCGAGAAGCCGTGTCTCGTATCGAAACCAGTCGTAATCCCACCGGCTGAACAATCTGAAACGACCCGAATCATCAAATTCCACGGAGAAGTTGCCGAGATTCCAGTCGATCAACACCGGTTGCTTTGCCCAATAGTCGTAACCCGATTCATGCACTGCCATGAGAAACCTGTGCGCATGACGTCTCACGAGATCGATCCGCGATGGGTCAAGGCTCAGTTCGTCCGCAGCATGTCGACTCGCTGTCAGGTCGTAAAGAGCAATCGCATCTGACGTCACGGTTTTTGACGTGGGTGGAACAAGCCGAGCAACGCCGGCCGTCGCACGATGAAAGCGTGCGACTTCTTCGCCGAAATTTGTCACCTGCTCCGGAGAAAGAATTGCTGGCAGCCGATCGCGAACTTCGACCTCGCGATAAAACGCAACCCATACGTCGCCGTCGTACCAAACGAATGGCCGTCCATCAGCGGTGAGTGTGCTCGCCATGAATTGTTCGTATGGGCCTCCGTCGAGTAGCCGTGACGTTCGGTGGAGTCGGTCGTGGTCTTCAGCGAACAGGAAGAACGAACCGTAATTAGACGACTTCGCAATGACTGCGTCACCGTTTTCAAGGCGCAGGCGATATACCCGATTGGTTGACACCATTGCGGAGAGCTCGATGAGTTCGACAAGCGAGCGACCGTCCCTGTACTCGATCCATGCTTGTTCGACTGATCTCCGATGTCGTTCGTCAGAAATTTCGACAGTCATGAGAAATTCCTCAATCTCAGACTGTTTGATACAACGAAAACACTGGACAGCACCATTGCAACACCGGCGACAAAGGGCGACAACCTTCCCGACATTGCGAGAGGGATTGCCGCAATGTTGTAGCCAAATGCCCAAAGTAGGTTCAGTTGGATGGTGCGAAGCGTACGACGGGACAACCTGATCGCGTCTACGACGGAAGTCAACTCATTACGCATCAGAGTGAGATCGCTTGCGCGCACGGCAACATCGGAGCCTGCTCCCATTGAGATTCCGAGATCTGCTGCAGCAAGAGCCGCTGCATCATTCACACCATCACCAACCATCGCAACGCATCGGCCGTTTGTCTGCAGATCCGCAATGAGCTTGAGCTTGTCAGCCGGACTGAGCTCAGCGTGCACATCGACTGAAGGAATTCCAACCTCACGCGCCACAACCTCTGCGACTGAACGGCGATCACCAGTCGCCATCAGCGGTTGAATGCCAAGTGCTCTGCATTCTGCGATTGCGGCTGCACTTGTTGGTTTTGCCTGGTCAGCCACAAAGATTGTGCCAGCCAGTTCGCCATCAATCAGTACGTCAACACAAGTTTCAACTGAATCGACATGCGCCACTGCGGTGCGAACCTCAACCTGCACACCATCGATAACTCCGCTCACGCCTTGTCCTGGAATATTGGTCGCTTCAGACACCGGGGGGAGGCCCCCGGCTATCTCTTGAAGTGCAGCATCAACGATTGCTCGGGCAATCGGATGTTGGTGCGACATCTCGACGGCACCAGCCAAGCGGAGCATGTCGGGTTTCGACCTGCCATCAGTCACACTTACCGAAGTGACCCACATTTGGCCGGTTGTGATCGTGCCAGTCTTATCAAAAACGATCGTGTCAACAATACGGGTCTGTTCAAGAATCTCTGGTCCGCTGATCAAGATGCCTGAGGCTGCGCCTTTAGTCGTTCCAACGAAGAGTGCCATTGGTGTTGCAAGACCGAGCGCGCACGGGCAGGCAATGATAAGCACTGCCACACCTGTGGAGAACGCCTTTTCGGTCGAGGTACCGAATACCAACCACGCAAGCGTTGTCATCATCGACAGCGCCACGATGACAGGAACAAAGACCGCCGATACTCGATCTGCCAGCCGCTGAACAGGTGCAGTTCCAGACTGGGCATTCATCACCAGCCTTGCGATCTCCGCTACCTGGGTGTCGTTACCAACCCTTGTTGCTTCGACAGCGAGCACACCATTTCCGTTCATCGCCGTTCCGACAATCAGATCTCCGGCGGCTACATCAACTGGGAGACTCTCACCAGTCAGCATTGACATATCAATCGATGATGACCCGTCGACCACGACACCATCGGTTGCAACCTTGTTCCCGGGAGCAACAACAAACACATCACCAACGCGCAACGAGTCGATCGGAATGGCTACAACGCTCCCGTCGGCCCGACGCACCTCCACCTCATCAACCGATGCTTCAAGCAATGCGTTCACGGCATCACCAACACGCCGTTTTGAGCGGTGCTCAAACCATCTGCCTGCGAGCACAACTGCCACCGTTGTTGATGCCACCTCGAAGTAAAGGTGGTGTTCCCCTCCGGTCAGCGACATTGACATTGACATCCCGATGTCGCCGGCAGAGGTCGCGAACAACGCCCAAATTGACCATGCCATCGATGCGAGAACCCCGATTGAAACCAGCGTGTCCATCGTCGTTTCGCCATGACGGAGGTTCAACACCAGCGAGCGATGAAACGGAAAACCTGACCACAGTGCAACCGGCAGGGCGAGGCCCAATGTGACCCACTGCCAACCGTCGAACTGCAAGCCACCAACCATTGATAGAAGTACGACAGGCGTCCCAAACGCAATGGCGAGGGTAAGCCGTCGCTCCAGGTCAATGGAACGATCTTGTGGTTCATCATTGAGATCGTCGAGGGTGCGAGCCTGATAGCCGGTGTTTTCAACTGTTGAGATCAGCAACGCAAGGTCAAGCGCCTGGGAACCTGTCACCCATGCTCGCTCGGTGGCGTAGTTGACCGAAGCTTCGACGCCATCGAGTTTGCTCAGCCGACGTTCGATGCGCGCTGCACACGCAGCGCAGGTCATTCCGCCGATTGCGAGTTCGACGGTGTGCTCAGGCGACAGCGAATCCAGCTTCATCGATTGCTGCGATCACTGCCCCGTGGTCGATGCCTGATCCAGACACGATGACCAACTTTGCTTCGAGGTCGACCAACACCGACGACACACCTGCAACGGCCGACACTTCTTTTTGGATTGCGGCTTCACAATGACCGCAGGTCATCTCAGGAACGGTCAGTTCGATTTGGTCGGTAGTCACGACATGTACATTATGCGATCACCGAGCAATGCACCACTCACACGCTAAGCGATCGATGAAGGCGCCGACTCAAATCCCGCTTCGCAACCGTGTGAGTGCACCGACAGCAAGTTCTTCGACAGCGTCCCTAAATCCGTCAAGAATCTCCGGGTCAACATCATCACCCATCGCGCCATGCAAATATCGGGCGTACACACCCTCAGAAATCACCGCAAGCCTGAATGCCGAGAACGCCACGTAGTAAGGAATGTTGCTCACATCTCGTCCAGTTCGTGCGGCATAACGCTCGACCAGTTGCTCGTACGGTGGGAATTGTCCTGCCCCGGTTGGGTCATTTGAGCGCTGCCCATTCCCTTCTGGATCCGCCCAATACACGCCGAGATACCCAAGGTCAGCAAGCGGGTCGCCGAGTGTGCATAATTCCCAGTCCAACACTGCCGCAATTCGATTGTTTTCAAGATCAGTGAGGCAATTTCCAAGTCGGTAGTCGCCATGTGCGATCGATACCGACTGCTGCTCAGGAATTGAGGCAGCCAGCAATTCAGCAACTTCGTCAATCGCGGCTAGGTCACGGGTTCGAGAATCAGCCCACTGCCGCGTCCAACGCTTCACCTGCCGTTCGACATATCCCTCGCGACGGGCAAGATCGCCCAAGCCGACGGCATCAACATCGACGGCGTGTAGGTCGGCCATCACATCAATGAGATTGAACGCAACCAACTCACGTTGCTCAACCGAAAGTTCAGCCCCTTTCTCAGGACTATCGAGCACAACACCATCAACAAAATCCATCACATAGAACGGCGCTTGGTTGACCGAATCGTCGGAGCAAAGTCCCAATGTCTGCGGAACAGGAACATTTGTCGTTCCGACCGCAGAAATGATCTTGTGTTCTCTCGCCATGTCGTGAGCAGTAGCAAGAACATGACCAAGTGGGGGCCGGCGAAGCACAAAACAGCGTCCATTGCCGTCGGTCACCATGTATGTGAGATTTGAACGACCGCCTTCGATGAGTGAGAAGTCGTACGGAGCCTCGAGCCCATCCACATTCGCATCTAACCAGGCCGTTACTGACTCAAGATCAATTCCAGGGATCGACGACATACCGCTTGAAACTACTGCGAAAGCGAGATTTGCCGTTAGCCGGGACGGCCGACGCCGACCACTTTGGCCCAGTTCACACTTGTGATACTCACTGTTTTACCAAGGGCAGGCGCGTGCACCATCTGGCCGTTGCCGAGGTACAGCCCCACGTGGCTGATTGGGTTGTAATAGAAAATGAGATCGCCCGGTTTCGCATCGGTCTTCGGAACCGATGGAAGAGCATTCGACTGCATGCGAGAGTTTCTTGGCAACACCACACCGGCTTGAGCCCAGGCGTAATAGGTCAGCCCTGAGCAGTCAAACGATGTTCCTGGGAGCGCGGTCGCATACCGGTACGGCACGCCAATCTGCCCAAGTGCTGCTTGTACGGCGACCCCAGCCATTCCTGACGGTGCCGGATAATTCGAGATGAGATCTTGAGTTGCTGAACTCGACCCCGATCCTCCAGCTGAACTTCCTGAGTTTCCGGCATTTGCTGCTGCTTGTTGACGCTGATATTCAGCAAGAGCTGCAGCTGCTCTGCGCTCTTCCTCAGCTCGAATCAGGGCGCCAAGTTTCTGCTCAGCAGACTTCCGGGCCGATTCGTACTGGGCGGTGGATGACTCGACTTCATCCAACATGCCTGTGATCCGGGCAGCCAGATCTTCGGACTCTTTTCGAAGCCGATTGAGTTCGATCTGCTCGAGCTCAAGTTCTCGAATCGCAGCTTGGAGATCATCGGTTGTTCCTGCACCGACACGAAGTGCCACCCGAGACAGCTGATCTCGCGTCAATGTGTCGCTGTAGGCCGCAGCGTTCGACAGCAGGGGCCCCAACACGTCTGACCCCGACCGGGTAAAGGCCCGAACCGCAACCGTAGAAAGGTCGCTCTGCAGCTCTCCAAGCTCGGCCTGTCGTAGTGCGACGCGCCCCTTTGCGACTTCAATATCATCGCCAAGTAGACGCTGCTCATCCATCGCAACGGCGTAGTCCTCGATGAGAATGTCGGCTCGTTCGTGAAGACGTTCAAGTTCATCAACGATTCGCTGAACCTCTTGTTGCTGCTGGTCAACCGTTTGCGCATGGGCGGCCTGTGGCAGCACAGGAACAAGCATCATCACAAGAGCTGCAAGGCCGATTGCAAATCGGCGACGTTGGGGGCGAACATCGCGGACTTCGAACATGAGGCCTTCAGCGTACCGTATGTTACGAAATGATGTCGATCAGGTGTGGAGTGCGCTTGTTATTCCCACTCAATGGTGCCAGGAGGCTTAGACGTGATGTCGTATGCGACTCGGTTGATGCCTGGCACCTCGTTAATAATTCGTTGCGACATCTTCTCGAGCAGTTCGTAAGGCAGGCGTGCCCAGTCAGCGGTCATCGCATCATCGCTCGTCACTGCGCGAATGATGATCGGGTGCCCGTAGGTGCGCTCATCGCCCATTACGCCGACCGATCGGATATCCGGAAGGACCGCAAACGCCTGCCAAATTTCACGCTCAAGTCCAGCAAGGGCAATCTCTTCTCGAACGATTGCGTCTGCCTCCTGCAGCACCGCAACACGCTCTCGTGTCACCTCACCAATAATTCGCACGCCGAGCCCAGGACCGGGGAAGGGCTGCCGCCACACCATCTCATCTGGCAGACCAAGTTCAGTTCCGAGAGCTCGAACCTCGTCTTTGAAGAGCTCCCGGAGTGGCTCGACGAGTTTAAGCGTCATGTCCTCGGGAAGCCCTCCCACATTGTGGTGGCTTTTGATGACTTCAGCTGTGCCATCGACACCTCCACTCTCGATGAGGTCGGGATAAAGGGTTCCCTGCACCAAGAACTTGGCTTCCGAAAGCCCACCAGTGTGTTCTTCGAAGATTCGAATGAAGAGTTCACCGATCGCTTTCCGCTTTGACTCAGGTTCAGAAATGCCGGCAAGTCGCTCAAAGAATCGCTGGCCAGCGTCGACATGAATGAGCTCAATACCCATGTTCCGACGGAAGGTCTCGACAACCTGCTCACTCTCACCTTTGCGCATCAGGCCGGTGTCAACGTAGACGCAGGTCAATTGGGAACCAATTGCGCGGTGCACCAATGCAGCAGCCACCGATGAATCAACACCACCTGACAAACCACAAATCACACGAGCATCGCCAACTTGTTCTCTGACGAGTGATACCTGCTCATCGACCACTGATGACATCTTCCACGCAGGGGCACAACCGGCTAAGTCGTGAAGGAACCGCCTCAGCACCGCCATACCGTGCGGCGAATGAACTACTTCAGGGTGGAATTGCACGCCCCAAATCTGCTGCGAGGCGCTTTCGAGGACTGCGACGGGTGCATCTGGAGTACTGGCTGTTGCCACAAAGCCATCTGGAACTTCAGTAATTGCGTCGAAGTGGCTCATCCAGACGTCGTGTGAGTCCGGAAGGTCACCGGTCAGAAGGTCAGAATCAGCCGTGCGAGTGAGTTCAGCACGCCCATACTCACCGCGCATTCCTCGGCCCACAGCACCCCCGAGTTGTGATGCAATGAGTTGCGCTCCGTAGCAGATTCCGAGAATGGGAATTCCGAGTTCATAGATCGCTGGGTCAAGAGTTGGGGCACCCTCAACGTGAACACTCTTCGGTCCTCCCGACAAAATAATTGCAGCTGGCTCGGCTTGCGCAATTTCTTCGGCTGTAACGCGGTGCGGAACAATTCGCGAGTACACATTTGATTCGCGCACACGACGAGCGATGAGTTGCGCGTACTGGGCACCAAAGTCAACGACAAGGACTTCTTGGCGAGGGGACAAGTCGTTTGACGAAACGGCGGAGGTCACCCATCCGATGGTAGACATTCGATGTGCCCAATCAACGCTCCGCCAAGGATCATCGAAAAGAAAAATTGCGCAGAATCGCAACGGTTGCAGTCAGCATCATCGCTTCGGTGACGCTGCTCTCGGTGGGTTCGGCTGTCATTGCCGCCGAAGATGACCTTGACAACAGCGACATGTCCACTGTGACCTATAACGACTTCATTCCTGAGGAACGGGATCTCAGCGACTGCATCAGTGCAATACCGAAACCTGGGTGTGGGAGCAGCGCTAAAGGTGGATGGCGCCAGATGCTCGTCCTCGGCCTTGTCGTTACCGGCTTGGGATTTATTGGCTGGCGGGTGGTTGCTGGGGCACGAAAGAACCTCTCAACCCAGTCGCCTCACACTGACGGCGAATAAAGCCTGACGAGAAGGTCAACCAGCATTCGACCGGTTGCACCCCAGACCGTTTCATCGGCTAACTCGAAAAAGTGCAAGAGTCGATCCGTGGGAGGGCTCCCCCACAACTCGCCGTGATAAGTACCCATCGAAGTGAGTTCAGATAGCGGCACCCACATCACCTTGTCAGCCTCCATCGTCTGGGGTGAAAGAGGGAGAGGTGCATCAAGTAGTCCAACCTTTGGGATGATGTAACTCATACTGACGACTGTGTTGACATGTGAAAGTTCGCCAACGATTGTCACGAGCGAAGGGTCAAGACCGACTTCTTCATACGCTTCGCGCAACGCAGTCTCGGTAGCGGTTTCACCAGGGTCCACACGTCCCCCGGGGAATGAAATTTCACCCTTGTGATGGCGGAGTTCCTGAGAGCGACGGGTGAGAAGAACCTCAAATCCACGTTCGCCAGGGGCTAACACAACGAGCACCGCCGCATGACGGGCTTCATCGAATGCCGGCTGAATGGGTAAACCCTCGGCGTCAACGACGGCTGTGATCCGATCACGTGAAATTTGGGCATCTGCGCCAGACACCCAGGGAGTGGTTGAGACTGAACTCCACACCTTTGGACGCGGAACGATCTGCTGCCCACCCCGAGCCATTAGCTCACTCACTCGTCGAAGACCCAGGCACCCATCCAGATGTAACGAGCTCGTGAAGCACTTCCGCCATTCCTGCGGTCTTCAGGTTTGCCAGAACCTTGCCCGGCAGTTGCTCGCCGCGCTCCCACTCATCCCACGCAATCTGCAACTTGTTGAGATCGGGAGCTGGACGTTCGAATGCCATGAGAACATTCTACGGAATCTTCGTGGGAGCGTCGCTTCCAGCAGTTGGTGAAAAATGCAATGGAGCCCGGGCGATTGCCCGGGCTCCATTGAACGACACAGGGTCGTATGAGCGTCACATCATGCCGCCCATACCTCCCATTGGGTCCATGCCGCCACCCATTGCTGGGGCAGCCTCTGGCTTGTCTGCGACAACGCATTCGGTCGTGAGAACGAGCGCAGCGATTGATGCCGCATTTTGAAGTGCTGCACGGGTCACCTTGGCTGGGTCGATGATGCCTGCCTTCACGAGGTCGGTGATCTCGCCAGTTGCCGCGTTGAGACCAACTGGGCCAGATTCGGCTTCGATGGCCTGAACCATCACTGAACCCTCAAGACCGGCGTTAATTGCAATGTTCTTCGCTGGTGCAACGAGCGCTTCCCACACAAGGCGCGCACCGGTCTGCTCGTCGCCTTCCAAGGCGTCGACGACTGGAGCCACCGAGGCACGGGCACGAACGAGGGCGGTACCACCACCGGCGACAACGCCCTCTTCAATTGCTGCACGAGTTGCTGACACGGCATCTTCGATGCGGTGCTTCTTCTCTTTGAGTTCAACTTCGGTTGCTGCACCCACCTTGATGACGGCGACGCCGCCAGCAAGCTTGGCGAGACGCTCTTGCAGCTTCTCGCGATCCCAGTCTGAGTCGGTGTTGTCGATCTCAGCCTTGATCTGGTTGATCCGTCCGACAACGTCGTCACCTGAACCGCCACCATCAACGATGGTGGTTGCGTCCTTGGTGATGATGACGCGCTTGGCGGTGCCGAGAAGGTCGAGGGTGGTGTTCTCGAGCTTGAGTCCAACATCTTCGCTGATGACTTGGCCGCCGGTGAGGACTGCCATGTCTTGGAGCATTGCCTTGCGACGGTCGCCGAAGCCGGGTGCCTTGACTGATGCCGAGGCGAAGGTTCCACGAATCTTGTTGACAACGAGGGTTGCGAGTGCCTCGCCTTCGATGTCTTCGGCAATGATTACGAGTGGCTTGCCGGTCTTCATCACTGCCTCCAGGACAGGAAGAAGCGACTGAACCGTTGAAATCTTGCCCTGGTTGAGGAGGATGTACGGCTCCTCAAGGACTGCCTCTTGACGGTCGGTGTCGGTCACGAAGTATGGCGACAGGTAGCCCTTATCGAACTGCATGCCCTCGGTGAACTCGAGCTCGGTGCCGAATGTGTTCGACTCTTCAACGGTGACGACGCCGTCTTTGCCGACCTTGTCGATTGCTTCAGCGATGACTTCACCAATCGAGCTGTCTGCAGCCGAGATGGTTGCGACGTTGGCGATGTCTGACTTGTCGTCAACGTCTTTGGCCTGAGCCAAGATTGAGTCGACGGCTGCCTTGACAGCCTGCTCAATGCCCTTCTTCACGCCCATTGGGTTTGCACCCGCTGCGACGTTCTTCATACCGACCTGCACCATTGCCTGTGCAAGCACGGTTGCTGTGGTCGTTCCGTCACCGGCGACGTCGTTGGTCTTGGTCGCAACTTCCTTCACTAACTGCGCGCCCATATTCTCGAAGGCGTCTTCGAGCTCGATTTCCTTTGCGATTGACACACCGTCGTTCGTGATGGTTGGAGCACCGAACTTCTTGTCGAGGACGACGTTGCGGCCCTTGGGCCCGAGCGTCACCTTGACAGCGTCAGCGAGTTTGTTGACGCCAGCCTCAAGGGCTTTGCGCGCGTCATCACCAAATTTCAGAATCTTTGCCATGTTGTTATCTCACTTCTCCACAATTGCGAGTACGTCGCGTCCTGAAAGGACGAGCAGGTCTTTTCCATCAACGGCGACTTCAGTGCCGCCGTACTTCGAGTACAGAACAACGTCACCGACCTTGATGCCGAGCGGGATCAATTCTCCGCTGGCTTCGGCGCGCTTTCCTGGGCCGACAGCTAAGACGGTGCCTTGCTGTGGCTTTTCTTTTGCCGTGTCGGGGATGACGAGGCCTGACGCTGTTTGCGTCTCTGCCTCATTTGGCTGGACGACGATGCGGTCATCAAGCGGCTGTAGGTTCATGTTGCAAGCCTCCATGGCGTGAACAGGGGTTGATGTGATTACGTCAGTTACATCGTTAGCACTCATAACTGACGAGTGCTAAGGCTACGGCTCTGGGCAGAAATTAGCAACCGGACATCAAGAGTGCTAACTCATCAATTTGCTTGTTCCAGCGACCCTCACACCGACTGTTCGAAGCAATTCAGTTGTCTCAGCCAAAGGCAGACCGACAACGTTTGAGACACTTCCCGAAATCGAGGCGACAAAACCCGCAGCACGGCCTTGGATCCCGTATGCCCCGGCTTTATCGAGTGGTTCACCGGTACCGACGTACCAGTTGATCTCCTCATCACTCAGCGCCCGGAAGGTCACAGCGGTCGACACCAGTGCCGTCTTAATCGTTCCTGCGCTGGCAACACAAACCGCAGTATGTGTGAGGTGCTCTCTTCCTGACAACGATCTCAACATCGATGTCGCATCGTCATCATCAATTGGCTTCGCCAAAATCGTGCCGTCGCGGTCGACTGTCGTATCAGCGGCGAGCACCACATCTAACGGGTGAGCCAAGCTCACCGTCGTTGCCTTGAGGGTCGCAACGCGCTGCACATAATCGATAGCACTCTCCCCCATAACTGTTGACTCATCAACGTCGGCAGGGACAACCACGAAGTCGACCTCGAGGTCAGCCAACATCGACTTTCGACGTGGCGAACCTGATGCTAAAACGACGTCAGCCACCTGACACCGCCATCTCCTGGGCATCATCGGGGATCGTCATATCGGTATCCGCATCGTCAACTGTGAGGAACCCCTCAGGCAGGGCAACCTTGATCGGACCATTCGTGTGCCCACGCCGAATTCGTGCACCACCTTCAACGAGTTGCGCTGAGCGGTCGAGACTGGCGAGTAACTCTTCAAGTTCGCTGATCGTTGACACAAGAGAGAAACGCCGTCTCGCCTCAGGTCCAACCGGATACCCCGTGAGATACCACGACGCATGCTTACGAAAATCTCGCATTGCAAAATTCTCACCATCGAGCCGTTTGCCCTTTTTCATCACCACATCTGACGAATAGTGATCAACAAGTGCACGAGCATGCGTCAGCATGACGTCAGCAACCTCGCCAAGCGTTCTTGCGGCTGGCACCTCGCGGCCGGCAAATGCCTCGACGAGGTCAGAAAACAACCAGGGGCGCCCGAGGCACCCTCGACCGATCACCACACCATCACATCCGGTTTGATTCATCATGTCGATCGCATCTTGAGCTTCCCAGATGTCGCCGTTGCCGAGCACCGGAATGTGATGCCCGGCATCGACAACAACTTCTTTGAGTTGAGTAATCGCACCCCACCGAGCGTCGCCGGAATAATGCTGCTCAACCGTTCGGGCATGCATTGCGACCCAGGCGACGCCCTCGTCGGCGCAAATCAGCGCCGTGTCGCGGTCGGTTCTGAACGAGTCGTCGAGACCCATCCGAAACTTTGCCGTCACTGGGATACCGAATGGCATCGCCGCCTGCACCGCTGAGCGAACAATTGCTCGCAACAGTGCAGGACGGGCTGGAACTGCTGCCCCGCCACCCTTGCGTGTCACCTTCGCTGCAGGGCATCCAAAGTTGAGATCAACATGATCAACCAAGCCTTCCTCACAGACCATGTGAACCGCCTGGCCCAACTGTGCGGGATCGCTGCCGTAGATCTGAAGGCTTCTTGGATTCTCGTCATGAGTGAACGACATCATTCGCATCGTCTTGTCATTTCGGTGAACGATGGCCGCGGACATCACCATCTCGTTCACGTACACCAATCCCGGGGCGTGTTGACGACAGATCGATCGAAACGCCGCATTCGTGACACCGGCCATCGGCGCCAACACCACCGGAGCAGCCAACTCGTGCTCTCCAATTTTCATTGGGATTCGGTCAGCCATCGGCAATACCCGTATCCACTAGTGGCATCGACGGAAAGGCTCCCGTATCAAGACGACTTGGCCCCAAGGCCCGCAGCCGGTGCCAACCTGCGGCCGCGATCATCGCCGCATTATCGGTACACATTTCACGACTGGGCAGGAACGCTCCAATTCCAGCCTCTGCGCAAGCGGTTTGAAGGTCCGCTCGCAATTGCGTATTCGCCGCAACCCCGCCTCCAAGAACGACACCGGTTGCCCCGACCTGGCGCGCTGCTTTCATCGCTTTGTGAACCAATACATCGCTAACAGCATGTTGAAACGATGCAGCAATATCAACCGACTGAACATCTGGATGTTTTCGCACGAAGTTCACCACCGACGTCTTCAACCCGCTGAAACTGAAGTTGAGGCCGTCGTCCATCATCGCGCGCGGGAATCTCACCGCTTCCGGATCGCCGGCGGCGGCGGCACGATCAATTGCTGGTCCACCCGGATAACCAAGGTCGAGATAACGAGCAACTTTGTCAAACGCTTCGCCCGCTGCGTCATCAATCGTCCGACCAAGAAGCTGGTACTCGCCGTGCCCTCGCATCTCAACGAGCATCGTGTGTCCACCTGAAACAAGCAGTACGACCAGAGGAAATTCCAGTGACGGGTCCTCAAGAAAACTCGCGTATAAATGAGCTTCCAGGTGGTTTACACCCACAAATGGAACATCCCACGCAAGCGCGAGCGCCTTCGCTGATGAGACACCTACCAGCAGCGCCCCGATCAGTCCTGGGCCGACCGTGCACGCAATTGCATCGATCCGCCGCTCATCGATTCCGGCGTCAGTAATCGCTCGACGGACGACCGGGTTGATTGATTCGAGGTGAGCTCGACTCGCAACCTCGGGAACAACTCCACCGAATTCGGCATGAACATCGATCTGGCTTGACACCACCGATGACACCACGTCGTTTCCGCCCATCACAACCGCAGCGGCGGTCTCATCACAGCTTGTCTCGATCCCAAGAATGACCGTGTCTGGTCCAACCACATCTGCTGGCATCACGCACACCTTCCTGACAGCCTGTGGGTACAACGATCGATGTAGTCAACGTCTGCAAGTCCGTGGCACCACATCACGACGGCGTCCTCGCCATGCTCGTAGTAGGCCTTGCGAATTCCTGCTGGCACAAACCCGAAGCGTTGGTACATCGCCTGTGCCGGTTCAGCCGAGGCACGAACTTCAAGTGTCCACGCAGTTGCACCAACAGAGCGGGCATGTTCGGCAAGTTCCATCATCAACGCTGAGCCAACACCTTCTCGGCGAGCAGACTCACTCACGACGATATTCGTGACATGCGCCTCAGTATCTCCTGCCGCGTCAACAACCCAGAGACCTCCATATCCCAAAATCGCGCGCCCACGGCGAGCGATCAGGTAGTGCCGCCCACCTCGTCCAACTTGTGCAAGTTCGTCGATGAACACTTGGCGCGACCAGTGGCGATCGTAGGTTGCTGCTTCGATCGTCAATACCTGCCGAAGGTGCCGCCGCTTCATCGCTTCGATAACAACCGGGCGGCGCATCATGGTCTCACCTGACGAGTACTCCAGTTGATCTGTGCATCAGGCTCGCGCAGATACACCGGCTCGACGAGATGCTCCTCAACTGTTTCGTCTCGAATCGCCCGACGAACACCCTCGGCCGCAAGTACCGAAGCAGATGGATGGGCGGCACCAGAAATGGTGCAACCGAATCGATCAGTGATCTCAACCTGATACCGATGTGCCCCGTCTCCAGCGCAGACCGTTGGTTGATCGCGTTCCATGAGATCAGCAACTAGGTCGTCGATCGATCCGACAATTGGCTGGCGCAGCAATTCAATACCGTGATCGGTGCGGCGGTACATCGCCCAGAAGACCTCTGATTTTCGAGCATCGACGACTGGAACGATGATGTCCTCGGTTGTTGATTCTCCAGTAGCGAGTACCTCAAGCGAAGTAAGTGGAACCATCGGAATACCAAGCGCCATCGCAAGTGATTTCGCGGTTGCGATGCCAACTCGCATACCAGTGAACAATCCGGGCCCAACGTCAATCGCGATCGCACCAACTTCCGAAAGGTCTACATCTGCACGTTCGCATACAAACTGGACACAGGGAACAATCGACTCTGCATGGCGTCGGCCACGAGCAATCTCAACGGTGGCAAGCACGCCATCGGAGGACGCGAGTGCCACACCCGCCGACTCCGTTGCGCTCTCGATGCCGAGGACGATCACGACCAGGCCTCCAGTGCAGCCGAGAGTGCTTCGTGACGGCGGTCCCAACTCGAGCCAATGGTCTCGATGGTGATCTCGCGTACCGCCCCTTCATCGTCGTCAAGGTCGACATCAATATGCACTTCGAGATAATCGGCAATCTCTGAGATCGCCGCCTCACCCCATTCGATCAACACGACCCCACGAAATTCAGCAAGTTCGCTCAATGCGAGATCTGCCACCTCAATTGTTCGGTCAAGCCTGTAGAGATCGGCATGATGCACCGTGAGGTCGCCACACTCATAGGTGTTCACGAGCGTAAATGTTGGCGATGTCATCGGTTCAGCCACTCCAAGGGCTGCGCCGATTCCTTGTGCGACAACCGTCTTACCAGCGCCCATTTCGCCAGTCAGCACGATTGTGTCACCACTTCGAACAACTCGCGCCAGAGCCGCAGCAAACGCCCGCGTATCGGTTGGAGATGTTGTTCTAAACCACATATCGGCTATCGATGCTACGACGGCTTTGCGAACAAGCCGACTGGGTGACGTGGAACACGCTCACTAATCTGGCAAACAATCTCGTAGGCGATGGTGCCTAACCGATCTGCCCACTCTTCGGCAGTAATGCAATCGTCTCCTTGCGAACCAATGAGCACCACTTCATCGCCAACTGAAACAGGATCCGAGTCGTCAGCAGGTCCAAGATCAACGATGAGTTGGTCCATTGTGACAACACCGACGACTGGCCGACGTCGACCACCAATGAGACAGGCTCCACCGACCTCGGACCACCGGCGCGGCACCCCGTCGGCGTAGCCAACTGGCACCGTTGCGAGCCGCGTACGCGACAACGTTTTATAGCGCCAGCCATACGACACGTGCACACCTTCGTCAACTTCCTTCACCAGCGACACGCGAGCCCACCATCTCAGTGCAGCGGTAAACAATGTTCGATCGAGGGGCACCTCCCTAGACGGGTCAATCCCGTACATCGCGATACCTGTTCGAATAAACGTCTGACGACTTTCGGGAAGTGTGATTGCAGCGGCTGAATTTGCGATGTGGAATTCAACCTCCGACTCGAGACCCGACACCAGTGATACAAACCGTTCCATCTGCTCTTCGATTGCCCGATGGCCGGGAATATCTGCGGTAGCAAGGTGCGTGGCAACTCCAACCAACTCGATGCCCGACACTTTGGCGATTCTTGTGACGATGTCGGCAACATCTGATGGCTCTGCTCCAACCCGCCGCATCCCAGTGTCGATCTTCAGGTGCACTCGAGCGGTGGTGCCAAGACGAGCCGCCGCTGCAGCAAGAGCGTCTACCGATTCGAGTCGGTACACCATCACCTCTGCATCGGCCGCCAATAATTCGTCATATTGCTCGTGTGGTTGGTCGCTCAATATGAGAATTCGCGAGTCGATGCCCGCAGCGCGCAATTCAACCGCCTCCTGTGTGAGCGCAACGGCAACTCCGGTGGCTCCACCCGCAAGAGCGGCTCGACTCGCCCACACCGCACCATGTCCATAGCCATTCGCCTTGACGACAGCCCACACAGCACTCGGCGAGCAAAGTTCAACAAGCGACCGAACATTTGCTGCGATCGCGTCAGTGTCAATGTCAACGCCCGACCAGCGCTGTGGCTGAACGCCGTTGAACGTCATTCGGCAACCACCTGTGCGATCGCAACGCTGTCGCCGTGCGACAAGCTGAGATGCCAGCGGGTAACCCCGGCGTTCACCGCGAGCGACTGCGCTACTCCGACAACCAGCAACGACGGAGCACCACTGTCGGCCCGAACGACTGATACATCGTGAAATCCGAATGCGCCGAGGCCGAGACCAAGAGCCTTCATCGACGCTTCGCGAGCGGCGAATCGTGCGGCGAGGCCAGGAACATCGTCTACCCGACCCGCAAGCGACTCCAGTTCGGCTGCGGTGAACAGGCGTGTTCGCATAGACGGTGTGCGCTCAAGCGAGCGACGGAATCGCTCAATGTCGACCACGTCAACGCCGACACCAATCATCACGGTACCCAGTGGTTGGCGGCTTCTGAAATCGGTGAAATCAGTAACTCAGCCACCGAAATATCACTGAGTTTCGACTCGTCAAACTTGCCTTCGGTTTCTGTCACCCAGTCAACAAGTCGTTCATAGCGATTGTCGTACCCCTGCAAACAGGTACGAGCATCATCAACCGAAATTCGGTCGTGGAAGTCGACGTGAAGCAGTGTGAGTCCCGTGCAAACCCCGGCCTTTGTCTCGGGCACGAGAATAACAGTTCGTCCATCGCGTCGACCTCGCGCAACAAGCACTTCTTGCTGCTCAGCGACATAGCGCTTGGTACCAGTCAGCGCAGGATCACTGTCGACACGACTTTGAAGCCCAACTGCAACACCGTCGCGGTCAAGCACCGAGACCACATCACCGACGATGCTGTACCGAGTCGCCCCGGTAACTGAGGCAACTGCAGCATCAAGTGCGGCAAGGACCTTCAATGATCGATATGACACGACGTCTCGGCCGGCGCCGCGGCTGATTACTGCCTGCACCAGCGCGGTCTCAACGAGATCAGAGTCGCTTCGCGAAATACCGACGGTGACAGTCTTCGCTTGATGTTTAATCGCATCAATCGGCCGGGTGAGCTCATCAATCGCCGCCGACAGTGCATCGACAACTTCAGCGATCAGTAATTCCGGGGTTCCGACGTTGCCCGTCACTATCGAGAAATCTTCGATCGGTCGTCGTGACCGCAAATACCCGATAGCTGCCGTAAGGCGAACGGCAGTTGATGCCTCAAGGTGCCCGTCGTACGACTTTGCACGTACACCTTGTTCAAATTCTCGAAGGTGTGTCTGAATGTCACCAGCAAGGTTGGCGACAATTGTGTCAGGGGTCTCGCCCGACTCGACTAGCCGCTCAACCACGTCCCGAGCTGCCCGCAGTGGAAGGGCTGACCGGTCAATGGCTCGTGCCGCTTCATAACCAAATAGGTGACCAACCATTGCCGAGAGGATGAAGCCAAGCGCCGGGTCGACCGATGGAACCTCAATAACCGTTCCTGATGTAAACCGGGTTTGGCCCTCGTCACACACCACGATTGGCGTTGCCTTATGAGCACTGAAAATTGCTGTTTCTTTTGCAACATCGTCTGCAGTTGAACCCTGAAGGCCCGCCGCACACACAAAGATCAATGGTTCACTCGACAGGTCGATGTGCTTCTTATCCTCGGTGACATCGGCAGCGATCGACTTGTAGCACAACTCACTGAGTTTGATCCGCACCTCATTCGCAGCAACGAGATTTGGGCCGTTACCGACAACCGCCCAATACCGCTTTGACAGCGCCGTCCTCGTTGCAATTTCAGCAATGCGTGACCGTCGATCGAGTACGGCGGTCATTGCTGCAGGCAGCCCCCGTAGCGAATTCAGTAGGCGATGTCGTCGAGCCTGGCTCCCTACACCTGCAGCTGAGGCAATATCACAGGCAAGCAATGCGCCTGCTGCAACCTGCGCATAAAAGGCCTTCGTCGAGGCAACACTCATCTCGACGTCGCGTCCGTCAGAGGTGTACACCACGCCGTCGGCTTTGACCGCTAGGTCACTACCGCGACGGTTCACTATTGCGATCACAATCGCTCCACGAGACCGCAATAGGTCAACTGTTCTGTTCGTATCGGTGGTCGTCCCACTTTGGCTCACTGCGATGATGAGCGTGTCAGACATATTTGGTCGAAGTTGAAAGCCAGAAACCTCGGTCGCAGTTATCGCGTCGACATCAAGTTCGCCATCGCAGAGATCACGAAGAATCGCTGCGACACCTTCACCAGCGACCGCTGCGGTGCCTTGACCAATGACGTGAACGCGCGAAATCTTGCGCGAAGACAGTCGCTCGCGCACGACACTTGGCATCGACGCCTCTGACAAGACGACTTCAAGCGCCCCATCGCGCTCTCTGACCCGTCCACGCAAGGTGCGTCGAAATGATGTTGGAGATTCTTTAATTTCTTTGAGCAGGTAGTGCGGTGCATCACCTCGATCGATGTCTCGAGTCGTGACCTCAGCGGTCACTATTTCTTCAGTGACAACTGGCAGTGATGCTCCTGAGTAGGCGTATCGATCCAATCCGTCAAGATCGTTGCCATTCAGATTGACGACTAAGATTTCACCGCCGGCCTCACCATCGAGGCGCACGTAACGCTCGGCTTCCTCAACCACCCCGTACGGTTCACTGGCAATGATGTACCCATCCTCAGCGATGCCGACGTAGATACCTTGGCCGCTCCCGCGCAATGCGAGCATGAGCTCGCGAGGACGGTCAGCTGCGATAGCCCCGATCGCCACCGATCCCTCGAATTCATTTACTGCCCGTCGAAATGCCTCTCGTGGTTCGAGGCCTTCTGACATTTTTCTTGAGGTAAGTGTTGGGATGACCTTTGCATCGGTTGTGATCTGGTGGTGAATGTCGAGTCCGAATCGACGCGTGAGGTCAGCGTGGTTGTCAACATCTCCGTTGAGAACACCCACGACGTACGGGCCGGCCTGACCTGAGAGTTCCTCACTATTCAGTGGGTGCGCATTCGCCTCAGAAATGACGCCGATACTTGCCCAACGTGTATGGCCAAGGACAACAACATCGGCGGTTGACGACGAGAGAGCGGCGCGCAGAAGCGCATCAGTTTGTACTGCCTTCCTGATGACAGCGGTGTTGTCTCCAAGCTCACCAATCTCAGCCGCCGCCTTGTACACAAATGACAGTACCGATCCACTCGCTGTCTGTATTTCTCTCAACGACGAAGAGCGGAAGAGTTCGTCGTGACTACGTTCAGTGAGTTGGCTCGCTACAACTGAATCTTCTGCTGACAAGCCATGATTACTCACCATGATCTGTATGCCGGCGGAATCGCGACCTCGCACCTCCAATCGGTCGAGCGCAGACAGTGCCCGCTGGATGGCTAGGTACCCGTTGTAAGTCTCATGGGTGGCGTCACCCGCAAGCGTATGTACCGCAAAGGCTGTTCGAATTCGGTCGCTGCGAATAGCCCACAACGCATCACGTAACCGGACGACGTCAGTATCGGCTCGAGTTCCTGCCTCAACCTCTGATTCAAGATCAACGACCTGTGCTTCGATCGTCGCAAGTGCCGCTGTAACTATGTCAACTAGATGTTCGTCATTTTTGAACGCAATGACACCCGGAACCCCATGAAGCAGAGCATCGAGTGAACTGAGAACCGTGGCTGCCTCTGCAGGGTTAGATCCCACCGATGCAGCGGCAGTCGCAAGGAGCGTTGCCACTTCTGCGGTCGTAGGCGCGCTGCGGTCAATCCGATGACTGAGAACCGCAACAATCCCGCACATACGGTCAGCCTACTCTTCGTCGACTTGAGCGTCAGTGGGTTCAAATGCGGTTCGAACTGCATCAGCCAGAGTGTGTGCGACCCTTTCGGCGTCGTCTTGCTGTGCAGCTTCAACCATCACTCGTACAAGTGGTTCAGTACCGCTCGGTCGAATGAGAATTCGACCGTCATCACCGAGCTCTGCTTCTAACTGTTGGCGGATCCCCCGTATTGCATCCTCGGGCACCTCTCCTCGCACCGGCACTTCCACATTGATCAGTATCTGCGGAAATGCAGTCATCGACGCTGCTGATAGATCAGCCAGCGAGCGACCCGACCTTGTAACAGCATCGAGTAACACGACCCCTGTCAACATCCCATCACCAGTCGTCGCATGCTCGGGGATGATGATGTGGCCTGACTGCTCGCCACCAAGGGAGAATCCACCCCCAGCGAGGGCTTCAAGTACGTGGCGATCACCGACGGGAGTCTCGAGAACTGAGATACCTGCATCGCTCATTGCGCGATGAAAGCCGAGGTTTGCCATCACGGTAACCACCACTGTGTCTGCGGCAAGTTTGTCGCGAGCCCGCATATCGGTCGCAAGAATCGCGATCACTCGATCACCGTCAACCACGTGGCCAGCGTGGTCAACCGCTATCAGGCGATCTGCATCACCGTCAAGGGCGAGCCCGACATCGGCTCCGAAGCTCATCACGGCTGACTGCAACGCTTCGGTATGAGTTGCCCCGCAATCATCATTGATGTTCGTGCCATTGGGATCAGCATTGATCACGATGACGTCAGCCCCAACCGCTGCAAAGACCTCCCCAGCGAGCGTTGATGCAGCACCATTTGCTGCATCAACGACAACCCGAAGGTCGTCGAGTGTCCGATGTTCAATGGATCGTTGAATCAGTTCGAGGTACCGACTGCGAACGGAATCGATATCACCCTGGACCAGCGAACCCGACTCAGTTGACAGAACTTCGGAAGATTTCGACGAATGCCAGTAATCCTCAATCTGCGCTTCGACCGCAGCAGACAGTTTCACCCCACCAGGTCCGAATACTTTGATCCCATTGTCGTAGTACGGGTTGTGGGAAGCCGAGATCACGACGCCAACGGCATGACGATTTGCGGCTTCAGCAGCCACGATTGGAGTCGGAACCATCCCGAGGGTTTCAACAGTTGCCCCGCTGTCAATCAGCCCTTCTGAAACCGCGGCGATAAATGCAGGAGTTGATTCTCGGCTATCGCCACCAATTACTACTGGTACTCCGAAAAACACACGAGCGATGGCCCGACCAAGGTCGGATGCCATCGCTTCGGTGAGTTCGCTGTGCGCCCTCCCGCGGACACCGTCGGTGCCAAAACGCATTGGGCCGCCAGATCAGCGCTTCGTGTATTGAGGAGCCTTGCGGGCCTTCTTGAGTCCGTACTTCTTCGACTCTTTCTTACGTGAGTCACGTGTGAGAAGACCGGCACGCTTCAAGGCTGGACGAGTCTCTGGGTCAAGTTCGACAAGCGAGCGAGCGATCGCCATGCGAAGTGCTGCCGCCTGACCCGATACTCCACCACCGTGGATTGATGCATCAATGTCGAATCGTTCTTCGGCCTCGGTGACTCGAAGCGGCTCTGAGACGACCATTCGCTGAGCTGCCGTCGGGAAGTACGCGTCGAAGGCGCGACCGTTGATGGTGACAACGCCGGACCCTTCGCGGAGACGGGCACGTGCAACGGCTTCTTTACGACGGCCAGTGGTTTGGGTAAGAGGTGTGCTCATGTCAATTGCCTCGAATCAATCAGCGGGCTGCGGCACCGGGAACCGCAAGCGGGGTTGGGGACTGTGCCTGATGCGGATGATCTGGGCCCGCATAGACCTTCAATTTGGTCATCTGCTGGCGGCCAAGGCGGCCCTTAGGCAACATGCCACGAACGCTACGGCGTACGGCATCAGCAGGCTTGCGATTGAGAAATTCTGCGAATGATTCGGTCTTGAGGCCACCTGGGTAGCCGGAGTGCCGGTACACCATCTGACGGCTTTCCTTACCGGAAGTCATCACGACCTTGTCGGCGTTCACGATGATCACGTGGTCACCGGTGTCAATATGTGGGGCAAAAATCGGCTTGTGCTTACCACGAAGCACGCGAGCAACCTCTGTGCAGAGACGACCGAGGATCATTCCCTCTGCGTCAACTACATGCCACTCACGGGTGATCTCACTCGCTTTTGGTGTATACGTCTTCATCACGTCAAATTCCAGTCATTTCTTTGCGATTTTTCCGTGGAACTCACGTCCACTGAACCCTGAGAGGATAGGGGCATCGCGGGTAGTTCCCCAACACTCACTGCTCGCTCTCTTTTTCTGAGGTTGGCTCATAGCCGACTCTCATCAGAACCAAACCCTGAGGCGGGGCAACCCTGCCTGCGTGCTGTCGGTCCTTTGCATCCAATATCTCTGCCATTTCATGCGGTTCAAGCCGGCCTAAACCAATGTCAACCATGGTGCCGACAAGCGATCGCACCATCTGGTGACAGAATGCCATTCCCGTAATATCGAATGTCACCAACTTGCCAAAATCAGCAATCTTCCATTGCGCTTCAAGAACAGTCCGAACGAGCGACATCGGTGTTCCGTCTGGCAATGGGTCGGGCGCTCGACAAAATGATGAGAAATCGTGCTGACCGATAACTGCTTGAGCAGCCTGATTCATCCGATCAAGGTCGAGGATTTGCGGAATGTGCCAGGTGAGATCACCGAGTAACGGATTTCCCACCGAGTCATTCCAGAGGTGATACCGATATGACCTCGATGATGCTGAAAATCGTGCATTGAAATCTTCATCAGCCCACTCCCCAGACCGCACAGCGATGTCTGGAGAACACATCCTCGATAACCGATGTGCAAGATCTGCTGGGTCGCACGTCGATGGGACATCACAAGAGATGACCTGTCCCACCGCATGAACACCTGCATCTGTTCGTCCGGCCAACGTCAACTCGACAGGGCTCCCGAGAACTTGCTCAAGTGCCTTCCTTAGATCACCAACCACGGTTCGTACTCCGGGGCTTTCAGCCGCACCACGAAATGCCGAACCTCGATAAGAAACAACAAACCGGGCCCGACGGAAGTCGGACCCGGTCGTCATAGTTCTACAGATGTATTTAGACGAGCTCGATGCGAGCCATGTCGGCGTTGTCGCCTGACCTGGTGCCGAGTTTCAAAATGCGGGTATAACCACCATTGCGCTCGAGGTATCGAGGAGCAACTTCATTGACGAGCTTGTGCGTCATCTCGCGATCGCCAAGGTAACCCTGAATCTGACGGATCCGATGCACTCGCATCGGGCTGTCATCTTGAGCCTTCTTTGCCTTCGTGATGAGTTTCTCTGCGATTGGGCGAAGAGCTTTTGCCTTCGCCTCGGTTGTGGTGATGCCTTCCGCAGCAAATAGCGATGCTGCGAGGTTGGCCATCATCAAACGCTGATGGGCCGCGTCGCCACCAAATCGGCGGGCGCGTCGTGGGGTTCCAGGCATGTCAGTTCTCCGTTGTTCTCAAAAATCTCAAGGGCGAAGAGAAAGCCCACGCTCATCGAGTTTCTCGATGACTTCGTCAAGGCTCTTCTGGCCAAAATTGGTGATGTTGAGCAGGTCGTCGTGGCTCTTCATTAGAAGTTCACCGACAGTGTTGACCTGTGCACGCTTCAAGCAGTTGCGTGGGCGCTCAGAAAGGTCAAGATCCTCGATCGGAAGGTCGAGATCAGGGGAGGAGCTCGCAGTGTCGGGCTCTTCGGTAAGAGCGAGACCCTTCGGCTCATCGCTGAGTTCGGCAACGAGGGCAACAATGGTTCGGAGGGTTTCTCCTGCTGATGCCATTGCTTCGCTCGGGCTCGTCGAACCATCGGTTGTGATGTCGAGCACCAAACGATCGTGATCGGTTGATTGCCCAACACGAGTTGGTTCAACGACGAAACTCACGCGACGAACTGGCGAGAAAATCGCATCGATCGGCATGTTGCCAATCACTGAATTCTCGACGTCACGCTGGCTGCTGGCATAACCATTGCCACGCTCAACGGTGAGGTCAAACGCGAGGCGAGCCTTACCGTTGAGAGTTGCGAGGTGAAGATCGCCGTTCAAGATCGTGACGTCGGCCGGGCAATCAATATCTCCAGCGGTGACCGAACCGGGACCCTTTGCGTCAAGACGAAGCATGACTGCTTCTTCTGCGTCAGAACTAATGACGATGTCTTTGAGGTTGAGAATGATGTCAGTGACATCTTCGACCACTCCATTAATCGTCTCGAACTCATGAAGCGCATCGTCAAAACGCACCATTGTGATCGCTGCACCTGGCACCGAGGACAGGAGCGTACGACGAAGCGAGTTTCCGAGGGTGTGTCCGAAGCCCGGCTCGAGCGGCTCGATCACGAACTGCTGACGTTGGCCGTTGCCGTCGGAGACGACCTCGCCGAGGGCTTCCACTGATGGGCGCTGCATCACAAGCATGTCTGCCGATTCCTTTCCTAGAACGATTACTTCGAGTAGAGCTCAACGATGAGCGATTCGCGAACGGGTACGTCAATGTGATCACGCTGCGGAAGATCACGCACAGTGACCTGCTTGCCGCCATCTGCGGTCTCTAGCCAACCAACGAGCGAACGGTCGTTGGTGTCCATGTTGTGTTGGACGACAATCATCTGCGCTGCCTTAGGCGACAAGGTGACGACGTCGCCTTTACGAACCCGGTACGAAGGAATATCCACCCGGCGACCGTTGACATGGATCAATCCGTGGTTGACGAACTGACGTGCTTGTGGGCGAGTTGATCCCCAACCAGCGCGATAGGTGACATTGTCAAGACGTGATTCAAGAAGGATGAGCAAATTCTCACCAGTTGGACCTTGGAGACGACTTGCCTCGTTATAGGTCTTCTTGAACTGCTTCTCAAGGACTCCGTAGATGTACTTTGCCTTCTGCTTTTCTTGCATCTGTGCCAAATACTCTGAACCTGCATTGCGCCGACGAGTACGTCCGTGCACGCCAGGCGGGAAGGGACGACGCTCCATTGCGCGGCGGCCCTTTTCGTTCTCGAAGATGTTGACGCCGAGACGGCGAGATGTGCGGACCTTGGGGCCGGTGTAGCGAGCCATGTCAGTTCCTCCGACGCTTCGGTGGACGGCAACCGTTGTGCGGAATCGGGGTGACGTCCTTAATGGTCGTGACCTCAATGCCTGAGTTCTGAAGTGAGCGAACCGCTGTGTCGCGACCAGATCCTGGACCCTTCACTTCGACTTCGACTCGGCGAACACCGTGCTCTTGAGCGGCTTTGGCAGCGCGCTCTGCTGCGAGCTGTGCAGCGAACGGAGTGCTCTTACGAGAACCCTTGAACCCCACTGCACCAGATGATGCCCATGAGATGACATTTCCATCGACATCGGTAATCGACACGATGGTGTTGTTGAATGAACTCTTTACGTGTGCGACGCCCACGGAAACGTTCTTGCGATCGCGTTTACGTGGCCGACGGCCACCTGGCTTTGTCTTAGCCATTACTACCTCACAGCCTTCTTCTTATTAGCAACAGTGCGCTTTGGCCCCTTGCGGGTACGAGCGTTGGTGTGGGTGCGCTGCCCACGGACGGGGAGTCCCTTGCGGTGGCGAACACCTTGGTGGCACCCAATCTCGATCTTGCGCTTGATGTCGTTCTGAACGTCACGACGAAGGTCACCCTCAATCGTGATGTTCGTGTCGACCCATGAGCGAATCTTGTTCACTTCGTCCTCAGTGAGTGACGAAACTCGTGCATTACGGTCAAGACCGTTCTCTTCGCAGATACGAATCGCAGTGGTGCGTCCGATCCCAAAGATGTATGTCAACGAAACTTCCAACCGCTTGTCGCGGGGAATGTCGATACCGGCGATACGTGCCATTGTTTACTGCTCTCCGTTTATCTTTCAGCCTTGGCGCTGCTTATGGCGCGGGTTCTCACAGATCACTCGGATCCGGCCGTGACGACGAATCACACGGCACTTCTCACACATCTTTTTGACGCTCGGTCGGACCTTCACTGCGTTCTTCTCTCACTTGTAGCGATACGTGATACGACCTCGGGTGAGGTCGTACGGGGTGAGTTCCACTTGCACCTTGTCGCCAGGGAGGATTCGGATGTAGTGCATCCGCATCTTTCCTGAGATGTGGGCCAAGACTTTGTGGCCATTTTCCAACTCAACGCGAAACATCGCGTTGGGTAGCGACTCAAGAATCGTTCCTTCTAGGACGATTGCATCTTCTTTCGGTGAAGCCAGTGGATTCTCCTTAATTGTCGCGGTCGAAACCGCGGGGCGGACTATTGTTCTTGTTGACCACTACGGTCAACGTTGTGGCCTGTCTCTGAGTGTTCGGACACGAGCCAACGGGCAATGCTATCGGCGTGAGACGACAACACCAATGGTGACGTCATCTCGTTTGCCTTCGGCTCTCTACAACATCAGTGAGTCGTTTGAACACGTGATCAGGGTGCCCCACCCCGTTCACCACTGCGAACTGACCTCGAGATCCGTAGAACTCGATGAGCGGAGCAGTCTGTGTTTCGTAGAGATCGAGGCGACGATTCACCGCGTCTGGTGTGTCGTCGCCACGTTGCGTGACGTCACCGCCACATACATCACAAATCCATGGCGATGGGTCGTCACCAGAACTCGTGTAGTTCGTTCCGCAGTCTTGGCACACGCGCCGAGACGAGATGCGATCGAGAACAATTTCGCGAGGTACATCTAGATCGATCACGACATCGATTGGAAGGTCTTCGGTGATACCTGCGAGCGCCTCGGCTTGACCAACAGTTCGCGGAAAACCATCGAGTATGTACCCACGGCTCATGGTGTCGGGCTTAGACAGTCGCTCATTGACAATGCCAACCATCGTCTCGTCGTCGACGAGGCCACCGGCATCCATAATCTCGGCAGCAACGATGCCCAGCGGAGTGCGTTCACGCACAGCTGCGCGCAACATATCTCCAGTAGAGATATGAGGTACAACAAAGTGCCGCGACAGTCGCACACATTGCGTGCCCTTTCCGGCCCCTTGGCGACCGAGGATGATGAGACGTGCTCCCGGCATGAATCGGGACCGACTACTTGAGGAAGCCTTCGTAATTGCGCAACATCAACTGTGAATCAATTTGACGCATCAGCTCGAGTGCGACACCAACCGAGATGAGAATGCTTGTGCCGGCGAAGCCGAACGTGCTGACACCAGCAGCCCACAGCAAGATGTACGGAAGAATGGCGATACATGCAATGAATACTGCGCCTGGAAGGGTGATGCGGTTCACCGCCTTCGCAAGGTATTCCTCGGTCTGTGGACCGGGCCGAATTCCAGGAATGAAGCCGCCCTGTCGCCGAATTTGGTCTGCCTGACGAACTGGGTCGAATGCAATCGAATTGTAGAAGTACGCAAAGGCAACGATGAGCACCGCGAAAAGCGTGATGTAGACCGCATTTTGGCTGTTCAAGATGTATTGGTCGACATAGCCCTGAATACGCCCACGCCAACTATCAGCTGACGCGTTACCTAAGAAGCTCACGAGAATTGCTGGAAGGAGCAGCAATGACGAGGCGAAAATGATCGGAATCACGCCTGACTGGTTGACCTTCAACGGGATGTAGGTGTTTTGACCACCCATCATCCGCCGGCCGACAACTCGCTTTGCGAACTGCACGGGAATGCGACGCTGGCCAAGTTCTACGTACACCACTGCAGCGATGATCGCCACCGAGAGCAACACCATCATGACGAACCAGAACACTTTGTTCTGCAACAAAATTGAGTAGAAGCCCGACGGGATACCAGCGACGACGGATGCGAAAATGACCATCGACATGCCGTTTCCAATTCCGCGCTGGCTGATGAGTTCACCAAACCACATCAGCACCGCAGTACCAACAACAAGCGTTGGAATGATGAGGTATCCACGCGGCCAAATGCCATCTGGGAGAAGTGGCACCGAAGGAGCCTGCACCGCAGAGTAGAACGCCCCGCCTCCGCCATTTCCGAATAAAAAGACGAGCACGGTTGCTTGAAGCAGTGCAAGTGTCACCGTTACATAACGGGTGTACTGAGTGATCTTGCGTTGACCGACTGCACCTTGCTGCTGAAGCTCTTCCAACTTCGGAATCACCACACCAAGGATCTGCATGATGATGCTTGCCGTGATGTACGGCATAATTCCCAAAGCGAAAACAGAGAAACTCTCGAAAGCGCCGCCCGAGAACAAGTTGAACAGACCGAGAGCGCCGTCCTGAGCACCAGCGCGAAGCTGCTCAATCGCAAGCGGGTCGACACCCGGCACACGAATGGCTGCTCCGACCCGATACAGACCAACGATCATCAGCGTAAACAGGATCTTGTTACGAAGATCCTCGATCTTCAGGATGTTCTTGATGTTGGCGATCATGGTTGAATCGCTGCCTCCAGATCAGATATCAGCGGTTTGCGAACTGGTTGCCCTTAACCGCAGGACGACCGGCCTTGCCCTCAACCTCATGTGGGAGAGGAACGATGGTGACGTCTCCGCCAGCGGCTTCAACCGCTGAGCGAGCAGCAGCGGAAATCGCGTGAACGGAAAGAGATACCTTGATGGAAAGATCGCCGTAGCCGAGAATCTTCACGAAGGCTCCCTTACGGACGAGTCCGGCCGCAACAAGAGCGTCAATGTCAACTGTGCTCGCACCCAACTTTTCAAGCTGGTGGAGGTTGACCGGGCTGTACTCGACACGGAATGGGTTATTGAAGCCCTTCAGTTTCGGTACACGCTGCTTGAGTGGCATCTGGCCACCCTCGAAACCACGACGCACGGTGTTACGTGCACGCTGTCCCTTCGTTCCACGACCTGCAGTCTTGCCACCCTTGCCGCCAATACCGCGGCCGACGCGCTTTGCGCTTTTGTTTGATCCTGGTGCTGGTGCGAGTTCATCAACGCGCATAATCATTCACCGCTTTCTGAGATCTTGATCAAGTGAGGGACGCGATTCAACATGCCGCGAACCTCTGGACGATCGGGAAGTGTGTTCGTTTTTCCGATGCGGCCAAGACCGAGGGCACGCAGTGTTCCGCGAGCCTTGGGCTTCTGACCGATTGCTGAGCGGACCTGGGTCACGCTGATCTGCTTCTCGCTCACTGGTCACCTCCATTAGCGGCAGGAGCAGCATTTTGCTTCTGGCGCTCTTCGTACGCTCTCAACAAGCCCTTTGGAACGAAGGTGTCCGCAGGAATGCCGCGGCGCTTCGCAACTTCGTCGGGACGCTGAAGCGACTTCAATCCAGCGATGGTTGCGCGTGCGACGTTGATGTGGTTGGCAGAACCAAGCGACTTACACAAGATGTCGTGCACGCCTGCCTCTTCGAGGATGATGCGTGCAGCACCACCAGCGATCACACCAGTACCGGAAGCTGCTGGCTTCATCAGAACCTTGCCGCCACCAGTAACGCCAGTGACGGTGTGGATGATTGTCGAACCGGCGAGAGGGACCTCAAAGAGATTGCGCTTCGCATCTTCGGTTCCTTTTTGGATTGCCAGCGGAACTTCCTTGGCCTTGCCGTAACCAAGACCAACCCGGCCGTTACCATCGCCAACAACCACGAGAGCGGTGAATGCGAACCGACGTCCACCCTTCACAACCTTTGCAACACGGTTGATGGTGATGACGCGAGACTCGCGGAGACCGCCGTCGTTTTCTGACTGATTGTTGTTGTCATTGTGTTGTGCGGCCATCAGAACTCCAAACCTGCTTCACGGGCGGCGGTTGCGACCGCTGCGATGCGGCCGTGATAAAGATTTCCACCGCGGTCAAAGACCACCGAGGTAACTCCTTCGGCGCGTGCTCGCTCGGCGACGAGCGCACCAATCTTTGCTGCTGCGTCAACTGATCCTGTCTTGTCTGAGCGAAGAGCAGGCTCAACTGAAGATGCTGCCGCGATCGTGCGACCAGTCTCATCGTCAATCACCTGAGCGGTGATGTGACGGTTCGAGCGGTGGACAGCCAATCGTGGACGAGCAGCGGTACCACTGATCTTCTTGCGCACCCGGCGATGGCGGGTGATGCGACCCTTACGGCGGGCCTTTGCGATATCACTCATGATCGATGTGTTCCTTTACGTTCCGGCTTACTTCTTGCCGGCCTTACCGGCTTTGCGCATCACGCGCTCGCCGGCATAGCGGACACCCTTGCCCTTGTAGGGCTCTGGCTTACGAATGCTGCGGATGTCGGCGGCCACCTGGCCAACGACTTCCTTGTCAATTCCGGAGACAATCACCTGCGTCGGAACGGGAACTTCAAACGAAATTCCTTCCGGTGCGGCAACGTTGACTGGATGACTGAATCCAAGGTTAAGACGCAGGGCGTTCGGGCCTTGAGCTTCAGCGCGGTATCCAACCCCGACGATCTCTAGTTCTTTTTTGAATCCGTCGGTCACTCCGGTCACCATGTTGTTCACGAGACTGCGGACGAGGCCATGCATTGCACGATTCTCACGCTCATCGTCCGGACGAGAGAACGTGAGTGATCCCTCCTCCTGAGCGACCTCAATAACACCTGGGATGACTCTGCTCAAGGTGCCCTTTGGGCCCTTCACTGTGATGGTGCGGCCACTAACGGAAACTTCAACTCCGCTCGGAACCGCAACCGGTGCATTACCAATTCGTGACATGTCGTCTCTCCTTCCGCTCGCCTGTTACCAGACGTAGCAAAGGACTTCGCCGCCAACTTTTTGGCGACGCGCCTCGCGGTCGGTCATGAGTCCGCGACTCGTGGACAGGACGGCCACCCCGAGTCCACCAAGAACGCGAGGGACTGAGTCAGCCTTGCGATACACGCGAAGACCTGGGGTAGAGATTCGGCGAAGGCCGGAGATGGTCCGGTCACGCTCCGTTGAGTACTTCATCGTGATGGTCAACACCTCGCCTGGACCCTTCGTTGAAGGTGCCACGGTGAAGCTCGAGATATAACCCTCAGACTCAAGCAGCTTGGCCAATGCGACCTTCTGCTTTGATGACGGCATTGTCACGGTGTCATGCATCGCTGTGTTCGCGTTACGAACACGGGTGAGCATGTCAGCGATGGGATCTGTCAGCATCGTTGCGCTCCTCTCACCAGCTCGACTTGGTCAGGCCGGGGATCTCTCCAGCGTGCGCCATCTCACGAAGGCAAACACGGCAGAGTCCAAACTTGCGGAACACCGAACGGGGGCGGCCGCAGCGGCGGCAGCGTGTGTATGCACGCACTTTGTACTTTGGCGTACCGTTCGATTTGTTAATTAGGGCTTTTTTCGCCATGAGATCTACGTCGTCCTCTTCGATTCGTCGCTCAGGTCACTTCTTCTTGCCACCGCGGAATTGCGGGTGACGATTCTTCTTGCGGCGTGGTGCGTTGTCAGCATCGGCTCCCTGCTTAAACGGGAACCCAAATGCGTCAAGAAGCGCACGGCCTTCGGCATCAGTGGCTGCGGTCGTCACGATGGTGATGTCCATACCACGGGCGTTATCCATCTTGTCCTGATCGATTTCCGGGAACACGGTCTGGTCAGAAAGACCAAATGTGTAGTTGCCGTGCCCGTCCCATGAGTGTGCCGGGAGCCCACGGAAGTCACGGATGCGAGGAATTGCGACAGCGATCAGACGGTCAAAGAATTCCCACATACGGTCACCGCGCAGGGTCACCTTGCAACCAATGGCCTGGCCCTCGCGAAGCTTGAAGCCAGCGATTGACTTCGTTGCGATCGTGACCGCTGGCTTTTGACCAGAGATCAATGTCAAGTCGGCAACAGCAGCCTCAAGCAGCGATGCTTGCTGTGCGGCACGACCGACGCCCATGTTGATGACAATTTTGTCAATCTTGGGGATCTGCATCACGTTGTCAATTGACAGATTCGCTTGAAGATCACTCTTGATCTGATTGTTGTACTTCGCCTTTAGGCGTGGCTGAGTCAATGTGCTCACTTGATTACCTCACCACTTGGTCGGGCAATGCGCACTTTGTTGCCATCAGATTCCACGCGGTATCCGACACGCACTGGCTTGCCGTTGTGAACGAGCATGACGTTCGAAACATCGATCGGCATGTCCTTATCAATACGACCACCCTGCTCATTTGCACGAAGTGGACGCTGGTGGCGCACGGCAGTATTGACGCCGGTCACCACGACCTTGTTCTGCTTAGGGAGCACGCGATCAACGGTGCCCTCTTTGCCCTTGTCCTTGCCAGCGATGACAAGCACAGTGTCTCCCTTACGGATCTTCATGTCAGATCACCTCCGGCGCAAGTGAAACGATGCGCATGAAGCGTCGGTCGCGAAGCTCACGACCGACTGGTCCGAAAATACGGGTGCCACGTGGGGTGAGATCGTCCTTGATGATCACCGCTGCGTTCTCGTCGAAGCGGATGTAGCTGCCATCTGGACGGCGCTTTTCTTTCTTTGTGCGAACGACGACGCATTTAACGACATCACCCTTCTTCACGCCAGCGCCCGGAATTGCATCTTTGACAGTCGCAACAAAGATGTCACCGATCGAGGCGTAGCGGCGACGAGTGCCACCGAGAACCTTGATGCAGAGCACTTCTTTTGCGCCACTGTTATCCGCCACTCGAAGGCGGCTCTCCTGCTGAATCATCGTGCACGCTCCACGATCTCTACGAGCCGCCAGCGCTTGTTCTTGCTGAGCGGGCGGGTCTCCATGACCCGAACCTTGTCGCCAACTCCGGCGTCGTTGGCCTCATCATGGGCATGCAATTTCTTGGTGCGCATGACGAACTTGTTGTAACGGGCATGACGGACGCGGTCGGTCACTGTGACGACAACCGTCTTGTCCATCGCATTCGATGTGACGATGCCTTCGCGTACCTTGCGGGCAGCCCTTGTGGTGCTGGTTTCACTCATTGGTTCAGCTCTCTGCCTCAGCCGCAGCGATCTCACGCTGACGGATCACGGTGTTGATACGGGCAATACGCCGGCGAACGGCGCTAATCTCTGAGGTCTTCTCAAGCTGGCCGGTCGCATTACGGAACCGCAGGTTAAGAGCCTCGTGCTTGCTGGCTCGGAGTTCCTCGGCGAGGCCGGCCAGGTCCATGTCGTTGAAGTCGTTCTTACGTGCCATGACCAATCTCAGATCTGCTCGTTGCGGGTAAGGATTCGAGCTTTGATCGGGAGCTTTTGGATCGCCTTATTCAACGCGATCTTGGCCTGCTCCTCGTTCGGGAAGGAAAGCTCGAACAGCACCCGACCTGGTCGAACAACGGCGACCCAGAACTCTGGGTTTCCCTTGCCCGAGCCCATGCGGGTCTCAGCTGGTTTCTTCGTCACAGGCTTGTCTGGGAACACAGTGATCCAGACCTTGCCGCCACGCTTGATCGAACGGGTCATAGCGATACGAGCAGCCTCAATCTGGCGGGCGGTCAGCCAGCCTGGTTCAAGCGCTTGGATTCCGTATTCGCCGTAAGCCAACTCGGTTCCACCTTTGGCCATACCACGGGTACGGCCACGGTGGTGCTTACGGTGTGCAACCTTTCGGGGCATCAACATGATGAACTCCTATCCCCTCAGTCGTCGCCGCGGAAGTGCGGGGTCTCATGCGCTTCGCGCGTCTGACGGGTAATGGTCTCTTCTTCGTCAAGCAACTTCTCAAGCTCGGGGTCGGCCTCGCGGACGAGTGGAGCTGGCTCGGCATCTTCTGCAGCGGCTCGAGGGCCTGCTGATGACACGACCTTGCGGACCGCGTCTGCCGACTGTCCGGAAGTCTCGCCAACCGCCATTGCTGCCTCACGGGCAATCTTGTCGTCGTTACTCGCACGGTATGGAAGGATCTCACCCTTGTAGAGCCACACCTTGACGCCTACACGACCGTTGGCGGTTTTGGCCTCACGGAATCCGTAGTCAATGTCGGCACGGAGGGTGTGCAATGGCACTTGACCTTCGCGGTACCACTCGGTACGGCTCATCTCAGCGCCACCGAGTCGACCGGAGCACTGCACCCGAATACCGAGGGCGCCGGCGCGCTGGGCATTTTGAACAGCGCGCTTCATCGCACGGCGGAATGCAATGCGATTGGCGAGCTGGTCTGCAACGCCTTGAGCGACGAGTGCGGCGTCGAGCTCTGGGGTCTTGATCTCAACAATGTTGAGTTGGATACGAGGATTACCGGTGATCTTGGTGATCATCTGGCGAAGCTCGTCTGCCTGCGCACCTTTGCGGCCGATCACGATGCCTGGGCGGGCGGTGTGAATGTCGACGCGAAGCTTGTCACGGGTGCGTTCAATCTCGATACGGCTGATTGCCGCAGTCTCGAGGCGCTCCATCACCGTGTCGCGAATCTGCCAGTCCTCAGTGAGGTACTGCTTATAATCACGATCGCTGAACCAGCGGCTCTTCCAATCGGTGCTCACGCCAAGGCGGAAGCCATAAGGATTGATCTTCTGACCCATCAGTTCTGCTCCTCTTCGGCGCTGGCGTCGTCGTTGGTCTCTGATTCTGCTGTTGCCTCTTCGGCAACTTCGGTTTCGGCAGCGTCGTCTGCCTCTTCGGTTACGTCTTTGGCAACCTCGTCGACCTCTGCTTCTTCGACCACCTCAGCGTCTGAGGCGTCTTCGATGATGTCGTCATCGTCTTCTTCAACAGCGTCAATTGCGCCCTTGGCCTCTTCGGCACGTTGGCGGCTGCGCTCAACACGTGCCTGACGGCTTGCCTGGGCGGATGCTGAGGCACCCTCAGCGCGTGCCTGAATGATTGCGAGACGCTCGTCGCTCATACGAGCAACAATCACCGTGATGTGGCAGGTGCGCTTGCGGATACGTGTTGCACGGCCACGGGCACGTGGGCGGAAGCGGCGAAGCGTTGAACCTTCGTCAGCGAAGCATGCAATCACATACAACTCGGAGGCGTCCTGCTCATCATTATTGACAGCATTTGCCACAGCCGAGCGAAGGACCTTACGGATGTCACGAGCAATGCCGCGCTCGGTGAGCATGAGCACTTCATCGGCTGAGCGAACGTCAAGACCTCTGATGAGGTTGAGGACGACACGAGCCTTTGATGCTGATGAGCGGACGTGACGGGCAACCGCACGAGTGCCTGAGCGCTCTCCTGCGACCATCGCCTTTTCGTTGAGCTTTGGACCAGTCATTAGCGACGTGCCCCCTTCTCTTGTCCGGCGTGGAACTTGAAGGTGCGGGTTGGGCTGAACTCACCGAGTTTGTGACCAACCATCGACTCGGTGATGTACACCGGGACGTGCTTGCGACCGTCATGAACAGCGATCGTGTGCCCGACCATGTCAGGAATGATGGTGGAGCGGCGCGACCAGGTTTTGATGACCTTGCGCTCTCCTGCAGCGTTCTGTGCATCGACCTTTGCCAACAGGTGGCCGTCGACGAACGCTCCCTTCTTAAGACTACGAGACATGTGTTTCTACCTCTCCCCGACTCACCGACGGCCCTTGCCGGTACGACGGCGACGGACGATGAGTTGCTGACTCGACTTGTTCTTGTTGCGGGTGCGGCGCTCTGGCTTACCCCATGGCGAAACCGCAGGACGACCACCTGATGTGCGACCCTCACCACCACCGAGCGGGTGGTCGACTGGGTTCATTGCAACACCACGAGTCTGAGGGCGTACACCCTTCCAGCGGTTACGACCGGCTTTCCCGATCTTCACCAGTTCGTGTTCTGAGTTACCCACCTCACCAACCGTCGCACGACAGTCGATGAGCACGCGACGCATCTCAGTTGACGGCATACGAAGCGTGGCGAAGTCGCCATCTTTCGCAACGAGCTGCACGGCGATACCGGCAGAACGGCCAATTTTGCCACCCTGACCTGGACGAAGTTCAACGTTGTGAACGACCGTACCCACCGGGATGTAGCGCAAAGGCATTGCATTGCCGGGACGGATGTCGGCGCCCTGACCGCTCATGACGGTGTCGCCAACGGCGAGTCCCTTCGGTGCCAAGATGTACGCCTTCTCACCGTCGGTGTAGTGGATGAGGGCAATACGGCACGTGCGGTTTGGATCGTATTCAATCGCAGCAACGCGACCGGCAACGCCGTCTTTCACACGGCGAAAATCGACAACGCGGTAACGGCGCTTGTGACCACCACCGCGGTGGCGTGAGGTCTTACGTCCGTAGTTGTTACGACCACCCGATTTGCTCGACGGTGCGAGCAACGTGCGCTCCGGTGAGCTCTTGGTGATGTCAGAAAAGTCCGAAGACGTCTGGAAACGACGACCCGGGCTGGTTGGACGGCGTGAACGAATAGCCATGATGTCCTCAGTTCTCGAACAACGGGATTTCGCCCGCTGCCAGGGTGACGATGGCACGCTTGCTATCGGGCTTTGAGCCTCGACGGTTCGAATTGCGTACTCGGGTGGACTTGCCCTTCCGGTTCATCGTGTTGACCTTGAGCACTTCAACACCCCAGATCGATTCGACTGCATCGCGAATCTCTGGCTTGCTAGCACTGCTGGCCACCTTGAACGTGTACACACCGGATTCCATTGCGGCGTAACTCTTTTCAGAGACCACCGGGGCGATGATGATGTCGCGAGGATCTTTCATCACTCACCAACACTTTCGCTTGAAGGAGCTGCTGATGGCAGCGTGGATGAGGTGAACAGGATGTGATCGTTGCAGAGCACATCGTAAGCATTGAGCTCCTGCGCTGCGATGAGTTGCACTTCTGGAATGTTCCGGAAGCTCATTGCGGCGGTCTCGTCTCCGGCACCAAGAACAATCAGGACTCGGCCTTCAATTCCGAGTGCTGCAAGAGTCTTGCGACCCTCTTTTGTGCTCGGCTGGGTAAATGACCACGAGTCAATGACGGTGACACGACCCTCATTTGCGCGATCGGACAGAGCTGAACGAAGTGCCAGGCGCACCATCTTCTTTGGGGTCCGCTGGTTGTATTTGCGTGGTTTCGGGCCGAGCGCAATGCCACCGCCACTAAAATGCGGCGCACGGATCGAACCCTGACGAGCGTTACCTGTGCCCTTCTGGCGATACGGCTTTGCACCACCACCGCGGACTTCGCTGCGAGTCTTGGTGCTCTGGGTGCCAGAGCGACGAGCTGCGAGTTGAGCGGTGACTACTTGGTGCATCACTGGCACGTTTGGCTGCACTCCGAAGACGGCATCGTCGAGTTCGACGGATCCTGCTTCTTTTCCTGCAGTATTTTTCATCTTCAGCGTTGCCATCTCACGATCCCTTCACTGCAGACTTGACGGCATTGCGAACCTCGACGAGCCCACCATTTGGGCCGGGAACTGATCCCTTGACGAGCATGACCTGACGCTCGACGTCGGCTTCTACAACTTCAAGGTTTTGGGTAGTGACCTGCTCGTGACCCATGTGGCCGGCCATCTTGATTCCCTTGATGACTCGTCCTGGGAACGAACCTGCACCCACTGAACCAGGAGCACGGTGCTTCCGGTGGTTACCGTGGCTGGCTTGTTGGCCCTTGAAGTTGTGGCGCTTCATAGTTCCTGCAAAGCCCTTACCCCGGCTAGTTCCTGTGACATCAATTCGGTCGCCTACGGCGAACTGATCAACGGTGATTTCCTGCCCAACCTCGAAACCGTCGACCGAATCAAGACGGATTTCGACAAGCCGACGGCCAGGCTGGACACCAGCCTTCGCAAAATGACCTGCATCAGGTTGGTTAAGTTTGCGGACATCTCGGTGCCCGTATGTGACCTGCAGTGCTGTGTAGCCATCGCGCTCGGTGGTCTTGATCTGCACCACTCGCATTGGCTCCACACGGAGCACGGTCACGGCGAGCATGCGGTCATCAACCCACTTCTGGGTCATGCCGACTTTCTCGCCAACGATCGCTGTTTGTGCCATAACGGCTTCCTTTGGTTGATCGAGCCCTTACGGGCTATCCACACGCTTACGTTCCGGTTGAGTTCACGTGGGCCCCCCGGACGGGCTTCACGCAAGTGCTCCGTCAACCGAAGTTGCGGAGCACGAGTCTGGAGGTCGCCGTGAGGTCCCCGTTTCCGGGCTCACACGGACATCATTTGTCGTTTGCGCCCAACTTCAGTTAGGCACAAGTTCGAAACGCTATCGGCATTCGTGCCGGTTGCAACCTTTACTGCGCTCCCGCCATCTCAAGATGTCGGCCGAGAAGTGAGTTCTGCGACAACGTTCAGTCGTTCATCACCACGTTGCACGGTGATATTCGCTACGTCACCCGGTTCTAGGTCTCGAATTGCAGCGATCAATCCGGCTGCACCTTCAACAGTGGCACCGTCAACAGCCACAACGATGTCGCCGGCCTTGAGGCCCGCTGCCTCTGCCGGTGTACCGATATTGACGTCGCGTATAACTGCCCCTACGCCTCCGTCGGTGCGTTCATCGAGAGCGACTCCAAGAAAACCCTCTTCTCTTTGCTCGCCACGCGATTGTTTCCGTAATTGTTCGAAAATCGGCAGTGCCTCGTCGACTGAAATCGAGAAACCAATATTTGAGGCTGCCAGTGTGGAAGATCCACGGGCAACCGCTGTGTTTATTCCAACGACTTCTCCAGCTGCGTTCACCAATGGCCCACCGGAATTTCCTGATGAAATTGCCGCATCAGTTTGCAAGAGCCCATCGAGGGCACCCATATCAGTGACAAGCGTTCGATTCAGGGCAGACACAATTCCGAGTGTCACCGTTGGAGCGCCATCAAGATCCAGTGCAAACCCAATGGCAACCACCTCGTCACCTAGGCGTATTGATCCGGGACGGGCAAAGGTTGCTGCGGGGAATCCCTCTCCCTCAATATCGAGCAGAGCAAGATCGTTACCAATGTCGATTGCCAGCAACGTTGCCAGTCGCGGTTCAGTTTCGCCCGCGAGGCGAACACGAAGAGATGTTGAGCCTTCAACCACGTGGGCATTAGTCACGATTTCACCATCGGACGTTGCGATAATGCCCGTTCCGACCGATCCGCCCTGGCCAAAGCCGGTTTGGAGTTCAGCCATCACGGTAACCGTGCTCGGACCAACCTGCGCCGCAACGGCGGCAACATCAATGCGGTCAAACTGACCTGTTCGCTCTGGCCCAATAGTAATGGCGAATTCCGACTCAGAGGGGCCCGTTGCAGCAGATGCCGGAACAGATACTTGAGAATCACTTCCCGTTTCGTTCATCTGAGTGTCGCCGTCAACAGCACCGATGTCGTTTTCGACCGTCACATTTGGGTCTTCGCCAATGGATCGATCGATAACCGCTCCCCCAGCAAAGGCGAGTGCAATCAACAACAGAATCGCCACAGCCATCGGGGGACGTCGACGGCGGCGGTGTTCTTCTATGTAGGCGACCGGCTCAGGAGAAGGGAGTGTGGGTGGAGGTAACTCTTCCATAACGACAGGTTTAGCAAGCAAAATGGCCCGCTGCTAGTCGCAGCGGGCCATTCTCACGTTCTCTTTACCCGTTGCCGGGCGGCGTTGGGCGGTGGGTCAGCCCTTGGCCTCGCTCAGCGCGTCCGAGAACTCGGTC
>LFFE01000013.1 GCA_001510385.1 Actinobacteria bacterium casp-actino5
TGCGCAGCTAGCTAACGTGAGACTTGCAACCATGGCCAAAACCGCAAACTTTTTATACATGACGCTTTGCCCCCGCACTAAGTCAAAAATTTGGCAAAAAGTATCACGGCCGACCCACCAGTTCAACCCTTTGAACTGGTGGGTTTGAGGTCCGTTTTGGGGCCGCCTGCGGGAATCGAACCCGCGACCTTCTCATTCCGCGTGAGTCGAGACATGGCACTAGTTCAGCTTATTAGCAGGCTTGTAGCGGTTTCGTGTCCAGGAGTAATCCTCTGGTAAGCCTAAGCTTTCGGATTTCGTCCTCTAGGAGCACCCCTAGCCCCACTGGCCTGCCCCCGGTGAACTGGTCCGGTATCTATGTGACGATGAGGTCGAAGGGGCGCTTGCCCCGGTAGTGGTCTGGCTTGGTCGGTCGACCGATGAGGCTTGATTCGCTGGTCCCGCCCTGCCAGAGACGCGGGAGGATCTCGGTCGGGGCTGGGTCGGGCCAGCTTGGGGGAAGTTCCAAGGCTTTCATGGCAGGTCCTTTCAGGCTGCGCGGGCGAAGCAGGTCGCGTGGATCAATCGGTCCTCAACCATCAGTCCTGTGCCCGTGACTCCCCCTCTGGTGACACGGTGTTCTTGGCCGAGAGCGACGCCGTTGGTGCGCTCTGTCGGGCGGGTGAGGAAGAAGTTGAGAAACGTCAGGGCCCAGGTGCTTGAGGCGCGTCCGTGGATGCGCTCGGGCGCGTTGGCGTAGTAGGAACGGATGAGGCCAGCCCACATCTCTGCGAGAAGTTCAGGGTTGCCAAACAGGCCTGCACCGACCATGCGCTCTCCATGAGAGACAAGAATGCCGGCCTGCTCCGGCAATGGGCCGAGCACTGCCATCTCTTCGATCACTTCGCGGCGTCGCTCGTTCGAGTCCTGCCGGGGGCGCCGCAGCGGTACGTGAGATCGTTCATGTCTTAAGACGATCGTGCCCGATGTCATGGTGGCGTGATGGTTGGCAACCTCCCCTCATCGCCTAGGGTGCATGTGTGATCGAAGAAGCAGTGTTGTTACGAGAACTCGACTCAGACGTCGAGCGACTTCTCGAACGTCACCTCGAGCGGTCGAAAGAGTGGTTTCCGCACGAATACGTCCCCTACGAACGAGGTCGTGAACACCAAGAAGGCGACTGGCGCGACACCGATGCCGATCTCGGTGGCGCAGTCATTGACGAAGCCGTTCGATCTTCGTTGATCGTGAACCTGCTCACTGAGGACAATCTTCCCTACTACTTCAGGACCGTTGAAAACACCCTCGGTAACGATGGAGCGTGGGGTGAATGGGTGCGACGGTGGACCGCTGAAGAGGGTCGCCACTCAATGGCGATTTACGGCTACCTCATGACCACCCGTGCAGTTGACCCAGTTGCTCTAGAACGTGACCGGATGGCTCAGGTGAGCTTGGGCAAGATTCCTGAGCCGCCAGGGGTTTGTGACGCACTCGTGTATCTCTCGCTTCAAGAACTGGCCACCCGTATTGCGCACCGAACAACTGGCGCAATGATCGGTGACCCGGTCGGACATGAAGTGATGTCTCGAGTGGCAGCTGACGAGAACCTTCATCACTTGTTCTACCGAGACCTTGCGGCAGCAGCTTTTAAAATTGCTCCAGACCAAATGATGTCAGCCGTACTTCGACAGGTTTCAGGATTCGAGATGCCCGGCTTCGGTATTCGTGATTTTGCTGCCCATGCCCGCCGCATCGCCTCTGCAGGTATCTACGATCTTGCGGTTCATCACAAGCAGATTCTCGTTCCGGTGGTCTTGCATCAATGGGCAGTCGACAAAATGTCCGGCCTGAGCGATGCCGGCAACAAGGCTCGCGAGGCGCTGATGGTTCGACTCGACAAGAGTGCCCGAGTCGCAGAGCGGCTCCTTGAGCGCCGAGGCGATACGGTTGTCGCTCCAGTGCTGTAATAGATTCCGCTCGCAATAACTCTTATTTCGAGGAGCACCCGATGGTCGAGCGAGACCCGCGACGAGAAGCACAGTTCCCCGGAATGGAAAAGCGAACTGGCAAACCAATGGCTCATTGGTTTCAATTCATGGAGTCGCAGACCGGCCGCAAGTACGAAGAGCAGATGGAAACCCTTCGAGATGAGCACGGCTTCACCAGAGCCCAGGCGAATGCCCTGATTATGTATATGAAAGGCTCAACCTCATCTCGTCGAGTTGAGACTCCCTCTGACTACGTCAATGCATTACCTGATCCGCAACGATCGACGGCACAGTTCATTCTTGACACCATCGGGTCAGCATTCCCGCAACTAGAACTTGTGATCGCCTGGAACCAACCGATGTTTCGTGAAGGAAAGCGCTACTACTTCGGTCTTAGTGCAGCGAAAAACCATTTGCTCGTAGCACCTTTCAATGCAGACGTACTCGACACCCTTGAACCGCAACTTTCTGGCTTGAAGCGCAACAAGAAGACTGTTCAGGTTCCCAATGACTGGGAAGTTGATACAGCGTTGTTGACCGAGATGGTCAGCCGACAACTTCCTCAATAGCGACGAGCCTTGGGTCAATGTCAGAGGTGCTGACCAAATCTATGACGAAGGACGCTGTATCCGGGCCCACTCCTCGTACTCGGGCCGACGCTCATCAGACAGCGGAAAAAGGCCACGTGGAGATTCCCCGGCCCTGACGCGTTCGATCGCAAATGCCTCACGGTGCTCCTGTGCTGCTGCATCCGATGCAACTTCTTCAGCGAGCGCATGCGGGATAACTACTGCTCCATCTTCGTCTCCAACGATGATGTCACCAGGCTCGACGAATACGCCGGCACACGTGATTGGTTCGTCGTGACTAAATGGCATATGTTGACGACCCCACGTCGCTCCATGTGACGAGCGGTGGTAGACGGGTCGGCCAAGTTCTGCAATCGCTCCAGTGTCACGCAGTGCACCATCGGTAACGATTCCGATCGCACCGAGGTGGTAGGCCCGCATGGCATAGATGTCACCGACAGTTCCTGCGTCTGGGACATCTCTTGCTTCGATGACGAGAACGTCTCCGTTAGACATTGCCTCAACGACCCTACGCTGAGCATTCTGGCCAGCCGACAGGTCAGGAAGGCGGTCCTCTCGGAGCGCGACGTATCGAAGCGTTCTTGCTCTTCCAACGAGTCGTTGATTCTGTAGAAGCGGCTTCAGTCCACTCAAAAATGTGTTGCGAATCTGGCGACCCTGCAATTGGTGGGTAATAGTTGCGACTGCGAGTGATGACAGCGTTGCGCGAAGCTCATCGGTGAGGACGTTTGGAATATCAGATGGCTCCACGGGATCTCCTTTTTACTCGCCTGCATGTACACAGAAACGATTAAAGGTTAAACCGTTACTTCCGGTTCAGGGGAGGCAACGTTGTACGACTCGTTTTCGTCTCGCACCTCAACCCTAGTGAGTGCATCTCAATCGGGTTGCTTGGGCAAGGTCGGTGGCGGTCAGTCGCGTCGGCTGGAATTCCGGGTTCCTGCTTGCTGCCCCTTGCGGTGATCGCCTGAGGAGTTGCGACGCTTGCTGGCATTTGCAGTATTCCGGTTTCGACCAGGACCGTCTTGACGATTCCCGCCGGTCTCGTTGCGGCGAGAATCATTGCGACCCGATTCGCTACGACCCGATTCGCTTCGGCGAGGCCGATCGTTTGAATCGCTCCGACGTGAGTCGTTGTTGTTCTCTCGGCTGCCACGATCGGCGCCTTCGCTGCGTCGCGAGTCAGAGCGATCGTCACCATAGCGAGCTGACTGGCCACGATGCGGTTTGCGGCCATCACGTTTCGACGAATCACCTTGGCTCCGAGATGAGTCGCGGCGCTGTCCTGATGATTGACCGCCCGACTTCTTCGACTGTGAACGTTGACGCTGCTTGGATGACGAACGCGAACGCTCATTCACTTCACGTGCTGGAGCCAACGTTGCGGTGGAGTCACCAAATGAGGTGATGGAAGCAACGTCAGGATCAACAATTTCAACTTCGATACCGACCTCGCGCTGCATGCGGCGAGCTGCACGACGACCATTTGGTTCAATGAGCGATACGACGACTCCGCCCTGCCCAGCGCGAGCGGTGCGTCCAGACCGGTGGATGTACGCCTTGTGATCTTCAGGTGGATCGAAGTGCACCACCGAAGTGACATCATCAACGTGAATGCCTCGAGCGGCAACGTCAGTAGCAATCAGTGCGTGGGCGCGATGTTCGGTGAACTCTGCAAGGGCACGGGTGCGTTGTGGTTGGCTCTTCCCGCCGTGAATTGACACCGCCTTGATGCCGTCACGCTCGAGTTGCTTGGTGAGGCGGTCGGCTCCATGACGGGTTCGACAAAACACAATCGTCGGCCAGGCAGCAGCAACAGTCTCGGCAAGAAGACTCACCCGCTCGTCACGGGAGACTGTCCAGAAACGATGGTCAGCGATCGAAATGCTGTCGTGCTGCGGGACAACCTCATGGCGAATTGGGTCGTGCTGGTAGTTCTTGACAAGGTGTGCAACATCGCCATCAAGAGTTGCTGAGAACAAGATCGTCTGTGTTCGTGAGGTTGCGGCATCGAGAATTCGTCGGACCGCAGGCAAAAAGCCCATGTCGGCCATCCGGTCGGCTTCGTCGATGACGACACGTTCGATGTCATCCAAGATGACCGAGCCAGATTCCATGAGGTCTTCAAGGCGGCCCGGGCAGGCGACAAGGATGTCGGTGCCATGCTTCAGGGCGTTGACCTGCTTGCCGTATGCAACTCCGCCGTACACGGTTGTGATCGAGGTGCGACTTGAAAGGGTCTCCATCTCTGATGCGATCTGATCAGCAAGTTCACGAGTTGGTGACAACACGAGTGCTTTTGGTCGACGAGGGGTTCCTTTCGGGGTCATTGCGACCAAAGGAATTCCAAATGCGAGTGTCTTTCCTGACCCGGTTGGGGCGGCACCGCACACGTCGTGGCCTTGAAGGATGTCAGCAATGGCAACTCGTTGAATTGCAAATGGTTCGTCAAAGCCTCGACGGGAAAGCGAACGGCAGATGAACTCAGGTACTCCGAGGTCTTCGAACGTCAGCGCGCGTGATTCAGATTCGGTCAATGTCATGGGGAAACTCCAGATGTGGTGGGCGCGGTTGTAAGTAATCAGCGCAGGGCTGAACAGTTCATATGGGGGAGGGATGGCTCACGATGATCGGAGGAACTACATCCCGTTCTGCGAACCCACCAATCGGAAGTCCCGATCAGCGGGTGTGACGGTAACAGCCAAAACGCGAAACCGTGCGAATGGCGACTACCGACAAATGGAGGACCCCGTCACCACGATAGGGGAATCGTCTTCGGTGATCGGTCGCTAATCGTTGGGCGCCATGTCGGTTCCCCCTCGATTCGCAGTTCAGGGAATCGTCGAAACAGTGCAGGAAGTGTTGCCTTTGCTTCAAGCCGAGCGAGTGCAGCGCCGAGACAGAAATGATGCCCGAACCCAAAGGTGAGGTGAGGGTTGGGATTTCTGTTGAGCACAATCTCGTCAGGTGAGTCGAAGACCCTCGGATCTCGATTCGCCGCAAGAATGTTGAAGAACACCGACTGGCCAGTCTTCATGTCAACACCGGAATGTTCATGGTCCTCTGCGACCGTTCGCATCATTGCTTTGGCTGGTGCCTCGAATCGCAGCAACTCTTCGATAGCGGTATCGAGTTCTGCGCCCTCGAGATTGACGAAGTCAACGCGCGCGTCTGGGTCTCGACATAGCGCGACCGTTGCCGAGCCGAGTAGGGAAGCCGTCGTGTCGTGGCCAGCGAAGAGCAGTAGCGAACACGCTCCAAGCAACTCGATTCGTGTCAGTCCATCGACCTCGTTCTCCTCCGCAAGTAAGAGGGATAGCAAGTTGTCCTCGGGCTCGGCTCGATAGCGATCGAATAACGGCTGTAGTCGGCCTTCAAGTTCAGCCCCAGCAGCCCGAGCAACTTCGTCGTAATCGTCACGACCAACAGCCCCAAAGACGACAACACCAAATTTCTCTGACCAATTCGCTAGCCAGTCACGTTCGTCAATTGGAACTCCGAACAACTCGGCGATGACTGCTGCAGGAAGGGGATGGGTGAGCATCTCGACAAGATCGCCACCAGACGACTGCGCCATGGTGTCGAGAAGATCGTCAACGATCTGTTGCACGCGATCCTCGAGCGCATTGACCGATCGAGGAGTAAACGACCTAGCAAGCGGGCCACGAAGCCTCGTGTGCTCAGGTGGTTCGTGGAACAGCATCCAACCATCGAGAAGATCGATTGCCATCGATAAGGCCTCAGCCCGAGGTCCACTGAGACGTTCCCTGAACCCCGCCATACGTTCGGTGGACAGCCGGGAATCACGAAAAGCAGCATTGAGTTCTGGATGTCCGATCACAATCCACGCACGGTGTCGGTCACTCCACTGAATCGGTCCCCCCTCGCGGAACTGTTTGAAATAATCGTGTGGGTCATCGATTGCATGCGGATCGAGCAGATTGATGTCAGCCATGCCAGTCACCTCAGCCGCGACGGTGCCATACGCATTCCGCCGTCAATACGTAGATCGGAACCGTTCAACATCGTGTTCGAAATGATGTGCGCGCAAAGCTGTGCGTACTCAGGACCATGTCCAAATCGTGGTGGGAATGGAGTCGTTGCAGCCATCTGCTCGGCGTACTCATCGGGCATTCCTTCGACGAGTGGGGTGTCGAACGAGCCCGGAGAAATCGATACCGCCCGAATTCCCCACGGAGCGAGATCTCGTGCCAATGGCAATGTCATGCCGAGCACGCCACCTTTCGAAGCGGAATATGACACACCACCATCGACACCGTCGGTTGCGGCAATCGATGCTGTCGTGACAATCACTCCCCGTTCACCGTCTGGCCCTGCTGGTTGAAGATCGTGCATCGCCCAGGCAGCAAGTCGAACAATGTTGAACACACCGATGAGATTGATGTTCACGATGCGTTGAAACTCGTCGAGCGGATGTGGACCGTTGCGTCCGATGACTTTCTTCCCAGCTCCAACGCCCGCGCACGCAACCGCGATTCGAGGGGGTCCGAGTTGCTCCACAAGGTGACCGAATGCAGCCTCTAACGATTCTGCTGAGGACACATCACATTCGGCAAACTCACCACCGATCTCCTGCGCAACCTGCTCGCCTCGAGCAGCATCGCGGTCAAGGATGCCGACACGCGCGCCGAGAGAAGAAAGATGACGAGCCGTAGCAGCACCAAGACCTGATGCACCGCCAGTAATGAACACCGCGTTACCGGAAATTTCCATTCACAAACCCTAGATAGTCCGCCAATGCGACCTCTTATTGGTGTTGAGATTTATTGGTGTTGAGATTCTGCCCGATCCTTTACGCCCAGTAGTTGCCGTCGCAACATCACTCCGTCGCCAGGGCCAAGGGTGGATTTCAGTAATGGTGCTCCAAGCGGGAGCCGAAGTTCGGACCTCACCCGAGAGATGAGCCGAGTGTTTTGACCATCGTCATTCAATGCATATGCAAGGGTGAACTTGAAGCGAGAAGTTTGCTTGTGACCACGAAGAGAGAGAACGAGGTGGCGCGGGGCATCGATGTGTGTCACCACGAAACTGATTGGACCACCCGGAATGACATCGCCAACCGACGACACTGCCCACTCGGGTTGAACCGATGTTGCGCTCTTGCGACCAAAGTTGTCAATCAGGTCATAGCTGTACCAGCCAGCTCGACCAAACCCCATCTGTGCAATCCACGGAAACACCTCGGTTGTGGGTGCCTCGATGGTTATTGCCCGAGTAGCGCTAAACGCCGGGGTGGTGATGAGTTCATCACCAGGCAACCGACGCGAAATCTCTCTCGTTGTTGCTCCCCAGTTCTCGAACATCATGTGGTGCGCCGTTTCCAAATCACTGCCGAAACCCACGCCGCCGTTATCCCTCGAGTCGTCCACGCGAGGGTTCGAACGAGGTCGGCTTTCATCAGGCGATCGTGCACCTCTGGGATGAAGCCATCTGCGAGATCTGCATGAGCGGGTGCCGAGAAGAAACCGCTCACCACGAGCACCACTCCCATGGCGATTCCACCGATGACAAGCGGTGGAAGTAGCGATTGATCACGTTGACGCCATGCCCAGATGAGCAAAAGAAGCGCTGTTGCCCCTTCTGCCGCCCACGGAACAAGGAGAAGTTTGCCGATTCGGTCGACATGAGCTGCTTGAAACTCGACGTACGCATCAGCACCGACAGTTGCGAACAATGGATAGTGCACGGTGTGGATTGTCCAAATCAAACCCACCATGAACCAGGTTGAAATGAGGTGGAGGCCGGTGAGTGCGGCGGGTGGTGTTCGTTGCACAAGCCAGACGTTAGAGCGAGCCTGCGTGACATGCACGACGTTGCGGACACATGAAATATCGTGTGGATGATGACCCCACTGGAGACCGCGAACACGTTTATGAAACACATTGAGTCAAAGGACGTCAACGCCGCGACAGCTTTGCTTACAAGCGACATTTCCTACGAAAATATGCCTATCGATCCCGTCGTCGGTCGTGATGCGGTCCGGCAGGTTCTCGAGGGATTTCTTGCTCCGGCAGGTGAGGTTGAATGGAAAGTTCTCAGCGAATGGGAGGTAGGCAGCACCGTGATCAACGAGCGCCTTGATCGTTTTCAGATCGCTGATGGCTGGCTCGAACTACCGGTAGCCGGATTCTTCGAAGTGACCGATGGACTCATCACGTTGTGGCGCGACTATTTCGACATGGGCTCCTATATGTCGCAGTTCTCGACGCTCGCCTCATGAAATTGTCCCGCGTTGACCGAACGAGCACACGGAATTACAGACCGATGCGACATTACGGCGGTGAATTAGTTGGCTGTTGACGCTGAACTTCACGAACGTGTGCGGTTGCTACTCGCCGGCGACATGTCGATTTCTGAACGCGCGATGTTTGGAGGGATTGCATTTATGTGCAATGGGAACATGGCAGTCGGCATCGTCGGCACTCGGCTGATGGTGAGAGTCGGCCGCGACCGATGGCAGGAAGCACTGCTCGAGCCGCATGTGACCGAGATGGATTTCACGGGTCGTTCGATGAGGGGATTCATGTATGTCATGCCTGAAGGTCTTGTCGGTGGTGGGTTGAAGACATGGGTTGAGACGGGGATCCGCTTCGCAGCATCGCTTCCACCTAAGTAGGTCCCGACCACTCACAGGCATCACCTAATATCGATCCGTGGCGTACGGATTGATCGCTGACAAATTGTCAAGTAACGAATTTGTCCTCCTCGATGGAGCGACAGGAACCGAATTGGAACGGCGCGGCGTGCCAATGGATGCCGATGCATGGTGTGGGCCGTCAGTTGCAGAACACGGCGACGTGCTGAGGGCGATTCATGAGGACTATCTCAATCTCGGTTGTGACATCATCACCGCAAACACATTTGCGAGTGGGCCGGGCATGCTCCGCGCAGCCGGGCAAGAACACGCACATCGATTCCTCATCGAGCGCGCAGTTGCGATTGCGCGAGAGGCGATTGCAGCCTGCGGCAACGACCACAGCGCAGTTGTGGCGGGCTCAATGTCACACATGATTCCGGTTCTCGCAGGCACAGATGCGGTTGACCCGACCCTCGGAGAAGTTCCAGACGGGTTTATCGAAGACTGCGAAGGCCATGCCTCAGCATTAGTCGATGCCGGTGTCGACATGATCCTTCTCGAAATGATGTACCACCCGCATCGAGCAGCTATTGCGATGAATGCGGCCTGTGCGACCGGTCTCCCGGTCTGGTTTGGGCTCAGCCTGCGCGAGGGGAGTAATGGGTCGCCAGTCTTGTTTGATCAACATGCCGAGCGACCGATAAACGAACTCTTCGATCTCCTTGATGCCCGAGTCAGCGCAGTGAGCATCATGCACTCACGGGCAGATCTCATTGAGCCGGCGATCGAACAATTGCGGTTGCATTGGAACGGCCCGATTGCGGTGTACCCAGACAGCGGCCACTTCGAGATGCCACAATGGAACTTCGACGACGTCATGACACCGGGAGCGTTTGCGGACTACGCCACACGATGGCGTGATCTCGGGTGTTGCGCAATCGGCGGTTGCTGCGGACTCGGCCCCGATCACATCAGCGAACTCACAGCCTGGCGAGAGCTGTAGGCAACGCTGCTGCGGTTCGCCGCCGAACTGCCGTCGGTCGCCAATGAGTTACTCAGGTATGTCGCCGAACTCACCAGAGCGGCGCCGTCATGTATGGCACCGGTGTCTGAGGGGTTTCCAGTAGCGACGGAATCGAGACCACTGGTTACGTTTCGAACGTGACTCAGGCGGTGTCCAAAGAGACCCAGCAGTCGGCGAATCCATGGCTGACCTTTTGGCTCTGTGGCACTGCCACGTTTATCGGCACCCTCGACTTTTCTGTTGTCAACGTCGCGTTTATCGAAATTGAACGTTCGTTTGCAGGTGTCTCTCGAGCCACGATCTCGTGGACGGTGACGGCGTACAGCATTTTGTACGGGTCGCTACTCATCGTTTCTGGTCGAACCGCCGATCGCGTCGGCCGCCGCAACGTGTTTTCTGCCGGGGTAACGGTGTTTCTGCTTGGTTCGGTTGTCTGCGCGAGCGCACCCAGTGTGATGGTCCTCATCGTTGGAAGAGGCTTGCAGGGCACAGGAGCAGCGATGCTCACTCCGTCAGCACTCGGGATGATGATCGCAGCATTCCCTGCCGAGCGACGAAGTCAGATGGTGGCCTGGAACACGGCAATGGCAGCACTTGGCGTTGCGGCGGGGCCCACATTTGGGGCTGTGCTTATTGGGGCGTTCGACTGGCGGGCAGCATTTTGGGTGAACATCCCAATTTGTCTCGGAGTGCTCGTACTTGTGCGCAAGGTGCACGCTCCACCACCTGTCGATCGAGGGCCGATGCCTGACGTCGTTGCCGCGCTGTTACTGACGATTGCGGTTGGCGCAACAGTTTGGGGAATTGCTGAGACCGAAACCGCAGGGGTATCAGACATTCGCGTGTGGGGAGCGTTGCTCGTTGGAGTGGTGTTCGCAGGCTTCGTCATCTATCGAACGCGAACGAGGGAAATCCCGTTGCTACCTCGTGTCATGTTTCAGAACCGTTCAATGAATCTCGCAAATGTTGCGATGATTATTTGGGGTGGAGCGTTCTCAGGAAACATCTTGAACAACGTGCTGTTCCTGCGTACCGAATGGAAGTACGGCATCGTTGCAGCGGGGCTTCTTTCGGTGCTATCGCCGATCACGGTTGCGACAACATCATTTTTTGTCGGTCGAAATGTGTCACGGCTCGGACTTCGCAACCTGCTGATTTTTGGTTCAGCCTGTTTCCTGTGTTGCCAATTGGGATTCCTTTTCCTTGTCAACTCAAATCGGACCCCTTGGTCGACATGGTTGCCACTGATGTTCCTGCTTGGCATTGGAATCGGATGCGCGTCACCCGCTATTGCTGCGTCTGCGGTGCAGCACGCCCCTCCCGAGCAACTCGCTCTTGCGGGAGCGCTCAACAGCACCTGTCGCCAGATCGGAGCAGCGCTTGGCGTTGCGGTGCTTGTTGCCGTTCAGCTCACCTCGGAGGGCCTTGGCAGCTTCCGTGCAGGCTGGCTCACCATGGCTGTCTTCGCTCTGGTGAGTGGAGCAATTTCGGTATGGCAGCCGCGCCAACGTTCTGACGCCTCCGTTGCATGACCCAACGTCGCTCCATGGGCTCGATACCGAAAATTTTTCTCGCCCGCTCATTTATCACCATGGACGACTCCGCACCTCGCGTGTCGGCGGTCGCCGTCAACGATGGTGTCATTGTTGCGGTCGGTGAACTCGAAGAGGTCGTCACTGCTGTCGGCCCTGGCTACCAGATTGACGACACCTTCGCGAAGCACACGGTGATGACTGGGTTTATCGACCAGCACCTACACCCGTTCTTAGCGGCAAGCACCTTAACGACCGAAATCATCGCTCCAGAAGATTGGGTAATGCCCGACCGCGTTCACGTTGCCGCTGCAACCCCAACTGAGTTCGATGAACGATTGGTAAACGCTCATCGGCGTCTCGACGAGGGCGAGTGGTTGTTCTCGTGGGGCTATCACTCGCTGTGGCACGGTGAACTGAGTCGCCAACGTCTTGACAGTCTTGTTGGTGATCGACCATGTGCAATTTGGCAGAGATCAGTGCATGAGTGGTACATCAACACGGCCGCAACCGAGGCACTTGGCATTACCCCAGAACTTATGGCCGGCTATGGCCTTGCGAGTGAACAACTTGATGTAGGGCGCGGCCACTACTGGGAGAACGGGTGGATGCTCGCTCTCGGCCGTTACCTCATGCCGGTGTTTCTCACCGAAGAGCGAATGCGCACTGGCCTTCATCAACTTGTCACCTACCTGCACATGAATGGGGTGACGGCGATCAACGAACCAGGCGTGTATTGGGCAATTGAACCTTGGGACTTATACCAAGAGATTCTTGGCGCTGAAGATGTTCCGTTGCTGTCGACATTCATGGTGGAGGGGAGGACTCAGCCGGTGAGACGCGTCGAAGGTGATGACGCCTTGAACGAGTCAAAGGAGCGAATTGCACAGGCGGGGACGACGGGCAAGGTCGCAATGCTGGACCGGCATGTGAAGCTGTTCTGTGATGGGGCGATAGTGAGCCAGCTCATGCAAATGGCTGACCCTTATCTCGACGAACATGGGCAACCCGACCCACATCATCATGGTGAGTGGATGATGGAGCCAGAAGATCTGCGGAAGGTGTTCGATACCTACTGGGACGACGACTGGCAGATTCACATTCATGTGAATGGTGACCTAGGGCTGGAAATACTCGTTGAGATCATTGAAGATGCCCAGCGCCGGCACCCGCGCTTGGACCACCGAACCGTCATCGTGCACTTTGCAAACTCAACTGAGGCGTTGATCGATCGAATTGCAGCAACTGGTTCGATCGTCTCGGCAAACCCGTACTACCCGGTTGGATTCGCCGATCGCTACAGCGCGTGGGGGCTCGGGCCTGAACGCGCTGACAATATGGTCCGTGCGGCCTCGGTGTTAAAGCGGAACATCCCGTTCTCGTACCACTCGGATTTACCTATCTGCGCGAGCGACCCCTTAGCAATGGCATCTTGGGGTGTCAATCGAATCACTGAGTCGGGTCGTGTGGCTGCGCCCGATCAACGAATTTCGGTTCACGACGCGCTGCGGGCGATCACAGTTGAGAGTGCCTATTCATGGCGGCGTGAAGATGACCTCGGCTCAATCTCCGTTGGCAAGCAGGCGAACTTTACGGTGCTATCCGACGACCCATACGAGGTCGACAACCTTGATATGGCCGGTATCTGTGTGATCGGAACTGTCTTTGCCGGGAAATGGCATCCGGTACCCCAAGCCCATGCTGATCGGCGTGTCGCTGCGCACCGTGGGGCCAACGTCATCAACTTCTCTGATAGCCCAATGTGCTCATCGAGCGGCCATCTCTGCGGTTGTGAGGTTGCGGAATACCTCGCGGAAACCTTCCGCAAGCAATCAGCCTGAGTGGTGCAGACGTGAACGCTCCGGTTGTTCGCCAAGCGCAGTGAACTTCGTGAAAAACGGGATTGCCTTGTGAGCGATTGGCCCAATAGCGACAGCGAAGAGCACGGTGCCAACACCGATTGAACCACCGAGAAGCACGCCGCTGACGAGGACAATCACCTCAATGATCGTGCGTACCACTCTCACTGAGAATCCGCGGGCTGCAAGGCCAGTCATCAAGCCGTCACGTGGACCCGACCCAAATCGAGCACCGATATACAGGCCCGTTGCAACGCCGTTGACGACGATTCCCACGACAAGAAACACGAGCCGTGCTGTCATCGACGAAAGCTCTTCCGGAAGGATCCACAGAGAAACGTCGACCCAAAGGCCGACGAGGACAGCATTGGCGAGTGTGCCAATTCCTGGGCGTTCGCGAATTGGAATCCACAGCAGCACCACAAAAAAACTTGTTGCAATGATGACGGTTCCAAGCGACCAGCCGATCTGCTGTGACACACCTTGATGGAACACATCCCAAGGAGCGAGGCCGACATCGGCACGAACGACGAGGCCGAGGCTGAACCCGAAGAACGCAAGCCCTGCCATCAAGAAGAACCAGCGTCGGAGAAGCACGTGACGAGGCTACGTGTGGAAGACCTTGAAGCCTCTACGCGAGGTTGAGCGCCTTCGCTACATCGGTGATGACGGCTTCTTTCTCGTCAAGCGGTGGCAGCAAAATAATTTGGTCGAGGCCGGCATCCTCCAAGTCATCAATTTTCTTGCGAAGTTCATCGGCTGTGCCCACAAGGCATGTCCGATCGATGAGTTCTGGGGTGACGAAACGTTCTTCTTCGGGGACGACCCAACAGTTGTGACCAAGATGAGTGCGTAAGTGGCGACGCTCGGGTGGAGTGTTCTCGAGTTCTGTGACGTAGTCACCCCAAATGTCGGCCAAATATTCAGGTGGTCGGCGCCCAAATTGTTGAACCTGCTCATAGGAGTAGTGCAGGCTTGAAATCGCGAAGGCTCCTGTCTGCCGGCGAACCCGTTCACTGTCGAGTGATTCGCCTTCCTCGAGTACAAGTGCAGTTGTCAATGTTGTGATCGGGAATGACTCACGGTCGATGGTGCGACCAACCTCTTCTGCCGCATCCGCAAGTCGCTGACGTGCATATTGAACCGCTGCGGGCTGGGGCGGTACTGAGGTGACAAGTCCGTCTCCATGCAGGGCGGCAAGTCGCATTGCCTTTGGGCCGAACGCAGAAACCCACATTGGGATTCTGGGCTCGAACCGGACGAACCCACTATCTGGCATGAGGTGTTGTGTTGGTGCAGTTCGACCCCTGAACTCAAACTCAACCTCTTCACCATCGAGAAAATGGCGTAGGTCACTCAGGTAACGGTCGAATTCTGCAATGCGCATCGGCGGGTGACCCATGATTCGCATGGCGGTGTTGCCGGTACCAATTCCACAGAACACCCGGCCGGGAGCAATTTCGTTGATCGTTGCATGAGCAGCTGCAGTTACCGGAGCTGGGCGAGTTGGCGCAACTGCAACGCCCGTACCGAGTTTCATGGTGGTCGTTGCGGTTGCGGCAAGCGCCATGAAGGCGTACACATCAGACCAGATCATTTGGCTATCTGCGGCCCACATATGTGAATAGCCCAAACGCTCAGCAAGTTGGACGTAGCCAATATCTGACGGTCGAGAAGCAACGCATATGCCAAATTCCATCACCTGATTGTTATGAACAACCTCTGTTGGCGCCGAGTCGGCGGACATATCTTGGGCTCACCATCGTGAGACCAGGTTCACTACGGTCTCGTCAATGAACGATATGTTCTCTTTCCCATTGCAAGAATTGCTTGGGTTCACAATCGAGAAATCTGATGGCGCCGCAACAGCCTCGCTCATTGCTGACGAGCGACATCTCAACCCACACGGCATGTTGCACGGGGGGATTCCATTCACGATGCTCGACACCGCAATGGGTGCTGCTGTGATGTCAGTTGTCCCGGAGGGCTACTGGTGTACAACCGTCGACATCCATACTCGATTTCTTCGCCCCTGTGGCGTGGGTGAGGTCACTGCAACGGCAACCGTTCGACGTGCAGGACGCCGGGTGGTGCATGTCGACGCAGTGGTGACCGATGCTGAGGGGCGCGAGGTAGTCAGTGCCGCCGGAACGTTCGCCGTCATTGAAATTCCCACCTGAGGTTTTGCGCATTGACCTGATGCGTAGCGTCGAATCGTTCCGCTCTGTGGGCTCATTGCCCTCCCGCCGGTAACGATCTGTCGATCACAGAACGACAAACTGTTGTCATGAGCGCAACACAGGGCACGGCACAGGTCGCGATTGTCACCGGAGGTGGCGGAGGCATCGGTCGAGCGGCAACCGAACGTTTCCTCAACGAGGGATGGTCCGTCGTCGTTGGTGACCTCAATGAAGAGCGAGGAGCGACACTGCTGTCAGAAATTGATGCTGGTGAGCGGCTCGCATTCCTTCCGGTTGATGTCGCCGAGGAAGTTGACGTTGCCGCACTTGTTGAACTTGCGATGAATCGTTACGGCCGACTTGATTCGATGGTGAACAACGCAGGCATCGGTGGAGCATTCGGCCCAATTACCGAACAAGAGGTTGAGGAATGGGACGCAACGTTCGCCATCAACATGCGGTCGGTCTTCCTCGGGACAAAACACGCAGCTCGGGCAATGATTGGCCTCGGAAATGGAGGCACCATCGTTAACACGGCAAGCGTCGCTGGTATGTCCGGCGGCGGCGGGCCACAGGCCTACTCGGCGACTAAATCGGGGGTCATTTCCCTCACCATGACGACGGCAGCCGAACTCGCCGAGCATCGCATTCGTGTCAATGCCGTCTGTCCCGGTGCGATCTACACCGAACTGCTCACGCGTGGCAAGCCTGAGCGCACTGATTCGTGGCGTGCCGAGATTCAGCCATGGCCAGACCGCGGTGATGCAACTGCAATCGCTGATGTCATGTATTGGTTGTCGACGGACGAATCTCGCTTCGTGACAGGTCAAACCGTGGTCGCCGACGGAGGCTTACTCGCTGCTGCACCTCGGCTCATCGATCACGAGTTCCGCAACATGAAGACCATGTCCGGAATCGCCTATGGCAACACGGGCCGACCACCAGAGGTCCGCCGGTTCGTCGACGGTGAGACCGGCGTGTGAGCATCTACATCCATGAGCGCTCAAGAGACGATTTCAGCGATAGCCCAGAAGACCGGTGACATTGGTGCGGCCTTCTACTTCACCCCGGAGACGACGGGTCGAGGCAAAGAGTTCGGCTTAGGAGGCTTCTATTTTTATGTGCTTGGTCGCGGAGGTGTGCTTGGAGATGTTGAGCCAGCAGTTGTTCACTCTGCCTTCGGCTACTTCAACCCGGGAATGATCGAAAAGTTGTGGAACGGTGGCCGCGAGAAACTCGATCCGCGTGAGGCTGCCCGCGAGTACATCGCGTGTGCTCACGCCCATGGGCGCGCGAAGTTTGCTGGCATTGAGGGTCTTGAAGAATATGTTGCAGCCGTGCAGAAGATTTTTGATGCAACTGATGACTCATCGATGGCGCTGTTCGCCGGTCTTAAAGCCGAGCCAGTCCCTTCAGATGCTCCAGCGGCTGCATTCCATCAAGCGATGGTGTTGAGAGAGCTTCGAGGAAGCGCTCACCTCACGGCGATCGCATCTGTTGGTCTTCCTTCGGTGATGGCACATGCGATTAAACGTCCAAATGATGTAGCGACGTTCGGTTGGGCCGAAGGTGAAGTTCCTGAACCCACTGCCGATGACATTGCCAAACGAGACCGTGCCGAAGCCATCACGAACGAGATGCTCGAACCAGCGTTTGCAGTCTTGACCGAGGCTGAAGAAGCAGCGCTCATCGCGGGTACCAACGCGATGCACGCGGCACTGTAATCAGATAGACCGCCTGGTCGTCGTCGTTTACTGAGCACTCACCACCACCCAGGAGCCAACACCTGAATCAATCGTCTCTCCTGGAGGCGTGTAGCAACATACGCCGTCATCTCTGATCGAGAGCGAGTAGATATCGGTGACAACTTCGTCACCAATATTGACTCGGCGCAGCGTGACCCCGACATCGGGTAATTCGTACGATTGACCGGTCGGCAAGACCGGATCATGAAGAGCGTTGGTGTCGATGATCTCGAGCAGCAGATCGACGTCGACGGGTTTGTTCGTGAGACCACCACGCACGACATTGTCGCTCGCCGCCATGAGTTCTATTCCGGTGCCTGAGACGTACGCGTGCAGATTTCCGGCATCGAGCCGAAGGGCCTGGCCGGGTTGCAAGGTGACGAGGTTGAGCAATAGGGACACCGCAACGCTCGGGTCATCGGGGTACATCGCGTGCAACTTGGTAATCAACTGTGCCTCGCGAAGGTCGCTTTTCTCGCAGGCACTCACGATTGGCTGGCTGTCGATGATCCGGTGGTAGAGACCGGTAACCAGATGTCGTAGACCTTCTTCAACCAGCTGCTGTGCAACGTTGTCGAGTCCAAGTTTGGTCAACAATGTGACACTGTCGGCGATTGGTCGAAAGCCACACAGCGCGGTGAACTCGGTTATTGCGCAGAGCAGCTCCGGTTTTGGATTTGGGTCGGCGAACTTGCCAAGCCCGAAGCCCTGCTGGGCTTGCTCGCGATTTGGGTGTGTTTGCAGCGAGAGCGGCTGTTGCGCTGACAGCAATTTCAGGAGGTACGAAAGTTCGCCAGTTAGCGATGAGAGTGGCGAGCCGTTCTCGGTCGTTGCAGGACCATTTGGGTGGGTTCCTAGCCAGTACTCTGCCCAAGGTTTTCCATCTGGCTCAAGACCAAGAAAGCGAGGGATCTGCTCGTAGGTGCCCCACGGGTAGTGCTGTGCGACGCCGCTGATCGGCTTCATAGCCTGCACGATACTGCCGGGTGGAAATGGAGTGACGGCACGCGATGTTCAGAACAATCGAAGCTCATCGGGTGCAAGGCCGCGGAGAGCGTCGTAATCGACCTCTACACACCTGAATCCACGCGACTCAGCAAGCACTCGCGCCTGCGGCTTAATCACTTGGGCGACAAACATGCCTCGCACCGCACCCAACGAGGAGTCGAGATGGAGACGGTCGATGTATCGACTGAGCTGTTCAACGCCATCGATCTCTCCTCGACGCTTCACTTCAATTGCAACAACGCTGTTATCGGCATCCCGGCAGACCAGATCGACCGGTCCGATCGCCGTTGGGTACTCCCTACGAACCAGACGTAATCCATCTTCCATCACCTCCGGCGAGGCGGCGAGAAGTTCTTGGAGATGCGCTTCAACACCGTCTTTTTTGAGACCTGGATCCTCGCCAAATTCGTGGGACAGCTCCTCAAAGACTTCAAGGAGATTGATGGTGAGCGTCTCACCCTTTGGGTTTGTCACTACCCACTGGTCGCCGTTGTCGCTGAGCGTGTTCGGAGAATTCATCCAGTTCAACGGTTTGTACGCACCGCCATCGGCATGGATAGCGACGCACCCATCAGCTTTCACCATGATGAGTCGAACAGCTTCAGGTAAATGGGCCGACAGCCGGCCTGCGTAATCAACCGAACAGCGAGCAATAAGTATTCGCACGTGACGAAACTAGACGTTTCTTCAGCGACGGTTGCGTTCAACGTGAGAGCGCATTCGCTTTTGAATGAGTTCCCGGCGTTCTTGTAACTCGCGATACGTGAGTCGGTCAGTTGAGAGGTCGACGCCGAATCCAGCCTTCACACTGTCGAGATTGATTTGCATTCGTGCGGCATCAATTCCGATTTCAGTCATCAGTCGCTCCCCATGGCGCTGGGCGAACATCATTGAAATGTTGGCGACTTCAGCCAGGAGGTCAAGGTCGGGCGCTAGCCGAGCGATTGCCCCATCAAGAAAGACCATGTTCTTGACGTACAGCATCAGCTCTTTTGGCAGTCGGGCACCGTAGGAAAGAAGTGCCTTCACGACACGTTGAACTTCGGCCACCATTTCCTCGCCCGAGAGCGTCGTGGGGTCGATCGGAGCCTCGTCAAGTCGAAGGTCGCGAATGACTGCTTCGAGATCGGTGTCATGGGGGAGCGCTCCAAGATCGCGAAGTGCCGCCATCTGACCTACAAGATCATTCGTGGTGGCGGTCATCATGAGTCGCAGGAACGCCCGCCGCCGGTCGTCATCGAGCCGGGCGGTAATACCGAAATCGAGAAGTGCTGTCCGGCCGTCCGGAAGCACAAAAAGGTTGCCACCATGCAGGTCGCCGTGGAAGATTCCGTGAATGAGTGCACCTTCCATGAAGGCAACCATGCCGGTTCTGATCACGTCCTCGGTGTCGATGCCGGCATCCTGCATCCCGGACACGTCGTCAAAATTAAAGCCATCCATTCGCTGCATGACGAGCGTCCTCGTCGTCACAAGTTGTGGATGTGGTCGAGGAACGACGTACCGCTTCTGCCCGAGGTCGTGAAGAACTTTCGAAACATCAACCATGTTGGAGGCTTCAAGACGGAAATCGAGTTCTTCGACAATTGTTTCTGCGAACAGTTCAACGAGTGCCGGCGGGTTTGCGAGCGCTGCAACGGGGATGCGGCCAACGAGATGTGGGGCAAGCCAAGCCATCACTTTCAAATCAGTGCGGACAAGTCGCGCGACATCAGGTCGTTGCACCTTGATGACGACCTCGGTTCCGTCAAGCAGTGTTGCGCGGTGAACTTGAGCGATCGACGCTGCTGCAAGCGCAGTTGAGTCAATTGAGGAAAACACCTCGGTGATCGGCCGTCCGAGGTCGCGTTCGATTGTTTGCTTGACAACATCGAAGTCCTCAGCAGGAACTTGGTCACGACACTTTTTGAATTCGTCAACAAGTTCCGACGGGAACAAGCCCTCTCCAGATGAAATGATCTGTGCCAACTTGATGTACGTCGCCCCCAGCGACTCGATTGCGCCTCGAAGGCGTTGCGACAGGTCGGCACGTGACGACTCTGTCGAAGCAAATCGTCCTAGGCGTTTGCGAACCCACCAGTTACCTACTGCCCATCCGATTCGACCGACGACAACAAACATTCGTCCAAGGTGAGGAACTTTGCCTGGACGAGTCAGCTTCGGGACTTCAGCCTTTGCATGGTCTCTAACGACGTCGAGACCTCTTGCCCACGCGAGCGAATCTTCGCTGAGCACCCAAGGTGCATCCTCGGTGAAGGCTGCCCACTCGCAATCTGGGGAGGTCGGTTGATTGGATGCGGTGGGGGAATGGTCGTCGGTGACGGTCACCTACGTCATTCTGCCGACTCTGTGGCAACTGGTCACCTTGTGCTCACAACTTTGTTCGGAGCTGAGTTTGATCACTCAGAAATTTGGTGGCCGCCGTTCGACAAATGCTGCGATGCCCTCTCGATATTCGGCAGTTCCCATGGCGACATCGAGTAGGTCTTTTGACTCCGCAACCGAGGCTGCAGGGTTTCCTCTCAACATGTCCTCATGGAGTTGACGCTTGGCGTTTGCAACTGCTTGACGGCCGGTTGTCGACGCGAGGAGGTGGCCGTAGGCGATTGCAGCCGACAGCGTCGATTCGCCATCGGGGAGTACGTCATTCCAGAGTCCCCAGTCAGCAGTGTCGGCAACTGTGACAACCCGGCCAGAGAGTAAAAGGTCAGCGGCACGTGTGGTGCCGATGAGTCGAGGAAGGGTCCATGACAGCCCGTACTCCGCGGGTAATCCCAACTTTGGTGCTGCTGTGGTGATTTTTGCTGGTGCCGACCCAAATCGAAGATCGCAAAAGCATGCGAGAGCAAAACTCACTCCAGCTACCGCTCCATTCACCGCAGCAATTATTGGCAGGCGATACCCAAACATCCAGGAGAGGTCCTCATCGAATTCCGCCCGAAGAGCGCCCCCAGGTCGAGTGGTGTCTCTCGGCAGTCCTGTGTCATAAGAACCGCGTTCGGCGTGATCGCCCAGAGCTTGCGAATCACCGCCAACGGAAAATGTTGGAGGAGTTCCGGTGATGACAACCGCTCGAACATCATCACTGCGTTCGATATTTCGCATGACTGCGAGTAGCTCGCTGTGCATGGTGCCGTTCCA
>LFFE01000014.1 GCA_001510385.1 Actinobacteria bacterium casp-actino5
CCTGCAATCTGAAGGTAACGCTCCGCTGTTCCTTCGTATCGAAGGTCAAGTTTCTCGACCACGCGTTTGCTGTTCGAGTTGCGTGGAACGATGCAGATCTCGACTCGATGGAGGTCAAGGCGATCGAATGCAAAAGTCAGCATGGTGACAACTGCCTCAGACATATACGAGTGGCCAGCGTGTGCCTGGTCGATCCAGTAACCCAATGTCCCTGACTGGAGTGCTCCACGAACGACGTTGTTGAGGTTGATCTCCCCAGCAAATGTTCCATTGACGAAGATTCCGAACGGGTACGCCTGGTCTGCTGCAGTTTCTCGCTCTCGTGCCCGACAGCGATTGACGTATGCAGAGCGCTCGACGGCAGGATCAGGGGCGTAGGCCGGGCGCAGCGGCTCCCATTTCAGCAGCCAATCAGCATTGCGCAGTCGGACCTCGCTCCATGCACTGAAGTCATCGTCATTGAGGGGGCGAAGCTGAAGGCGTTTGCTGACGAGTGTCGGAGGATTCCAGCGGTGATGGCGAGACCGAATCATGACGTAGTAGGGGAGCCAAGGGTAATCATGCTCGGGCTAAGAAGTCGTCCGACGGCCACCACCACACAAATGGCGCCGAGCAGGTCACCGTCTGAGTCGAGAAGGCCGGGGTGGTCGAGGCGATCAGTAACTGCATCGGTGGCGAGTAGCCGGAATAACTCCTCAGCGGTATCTCGGTCAATTGAGGTTGAGTGACAGGTTGAGGTTCCGCTTTCAAGTCGGGCAAGAGCCGCGCCATACTCTCCGGAAATCAGGAGTTCAACTTCGTGTGGACGAATGATGTCATGACGCCGCAGCGTGTCATCAAATGCGTCCGTGATTTCGCCAATGATGTTGGTGAGTTCAGCCGGATTGGCGTACGACCCGTGTTCAAGCCGGTCGTTGATGTCGTTGAGTGGCGTCTGAATCGAGAGCACCGATCCATCGACAGTGACAGTGGTCAATGGATCGCCGATGGTTAACCGGCAGATGCCGAAACCAAGTTCTCGATGAACCCAACTCCCTACCGGGTCGTCTTCGCCTGCAAGAAAACACGCGTAATGGGCGTGGAGACATTTCACTCCCCGCCGCGTGCCGCCGATACCTCCCGTGGGGATCGGACCTTCGTAGTCAGCGGGAATTCGGGCCTCTCGTGCAGCTTGGTGACGTTCGTGCGCTGCGGCGATGAGATCGACATCGATTTCGCGTTCTGCACGTCGGACACCCCCGGCTGCTTCGAGCACTGCGACTGCGTAGGTTTCTTTCGATCCGATCAACCAGTAACGAGTGGGCATCGGTGTGCCGTCATCAAGAAATGGGGCGTTCTCAATCACTACTGGGTCGCCCAAGTGGTTTCGATGTACGACGCTGAAGGGACCCATTGGCGGGCGGCCGAGAAGGTCGGTTACTCGCTCGCGATCATTTGGATGTGAGTAGGTCACCGCCGGGCGCGAAGAAGAAGAACGATCACGACAACGCCGATGGCAACAGGGATGAATCGTTTCAGTACGGCTGGACCTGCGAGACCGGCAACGTCAATTGGTTCGGCCGCTGGACCTTCAATTTTGCGAACCCGAGGGCGATCAGCGCCACCGGTGTTGTCGGCTGCGGATGCTTCGGTCGGCTGCGCCTCTGCCGTGGGGGTTTCCGCTTCGGGGGCTACTGGTGTTTCAGCCTCGTCGGTTGGCTGTTCGTCAAGCATGGTGTTCAAGTTGTTGGAGAACTGATCCATGAGTTTCTTCGATACGTCGCCCATGATGCCCCGACCGAATTGCGCAACTTTTCCACTGATGTGAAGTTCTGCGGTCACGGTGCAACGCGTGCTGGTCGGCGAGAGAGCGATTGCTTCTGCCGTCACATCGGCGCTTGCGTTTCCGCGACCACCAGTGTCTCGCCCTGATGCAGACAGAACGGCTTTATGGTTCTCATCGTCTCGTTCAACAAATTTGGCTTCGCCCTTGAAGTTGGCATTCACCGCACCCAACTTGATTTTGACGACGCCACGGAATGTTTCATCTTCGATTTCTTGGAGTTGTGCACCCGGGAGGCATGGAGCGATTCGCTCAACGTCGCACAGCACTGCCCACGCCTCGTCAATCGGGCGATTTACGGTGAACTCGTTGGTGATTGTTTCAGCCATTCGTCTAAGTCCTTGGTTGTGTCGATGTCGAAAGGAGACCCTGAGCAGGGTATCCGCTCTACGTGATGCTCGTACTTACGGAGCAACGCTCTTGCGCCAAAATCTCCTGCTGTTGGCAGTTCGTCCCAGAGTTCAGCAGCGATGCGCACTGGGTGGCCCGGGGTGCCGTGATACGTAGCGGTTGCGAGCAACGATGATGATCGGGCGAGATTTCTCCACGCCTCGGTGGTGATGCCTGGCTGGTCTGCGAGTCCGATGATGGCAACTTTGGCGTCAAGTTCTTCTGCGAAGCGGATACCAGCACGCAATGAGGTTGATTGCCCTTCAGACCAGCTTGGGTTATGGACTTCGTAAACGTTCTCGAACTCTAGATGTAACGGGATTGCGCCGGTGACAATGATTGTTTGTCTGATATTGGCCGCAATGAGCTGTTCGAGAGAGTGCTCCCAGATGGGCGTGCCACCAATGTTAGAAAGAAGTTTGTGGTGACTTCCGGTGAAGCGAGACCCGGCTCCTGCGGCAAGGAGAATCCCAACAGTATTTTCCTCGGACGTCATTGACCCCATTCTTACGCGTTTTGCCTTTAGTCGGCTGTCGCAAGCGGGGATCGCTTGACAAATATTACGAAAAGATGACGATACGATGTCGTGTCGACATCAAAGGATGTCAATTTCCAACTGATTTTGCAATGACGCTCCATTCCGTATCACTTCTACGCCGGGTTGCTTCTGTAGCTCTTGCGATGTTTGGGTTCACCTCCCTTGTCAACCCAGGGACGGCATCTGCTGGTGAGTACGTTGGCGATGATCAGGCCGTGGTGGCTGACGCCGTACGTGCGCTTGATGCGTTCGAGCGGTGGGAGCGATTGGGTGACACGCTTGCCTACCTCGAATACGTCGACGCAAGAGATGACACGGCAGAACATGTTGCTCTCGGCAGTGGCGTGTCGCCAGATGAGTTGAAGGCCGTCTGGGCCATCGGCGATTTACATGGTCAACGCGCCGCTCTTGCGGCTCTCAGCCAGGTTGGCGTGCCGTACAAGCGATATTCAGCAGAAGAAGGCGTGTCGTTTGACTGTTCTGGTCTCACTGGATACGCCTGGGGGCGAGCTGGCATTGAACTGCCTCGCTCGAGTCGAATTCAATATCGATCAGCCACACGGCTGGATCGAGATCAAGCGTTGATCGGCGACCTGATGTGGTACCCAGGTCACGTCATGCTGTACCTCGGAATTGGTGATCTTGTCGTTCACAGCCCAACGCGAGGACGAACGGTCGAATACGGCACTCTCTCAGCTGATCGGGCATCGTGGGTGAGATTCGCCGACCCGGTGGCTACTAATTCAGATCAAGGGTGAATCGGCCCTGATCCACCTCGTAGCTGGGAGGCAGTGCGGCCCGTGCGATTCGCAATGATCTCGCTACAGATGGAGATGGCGGTTTCCTCTGGAGTGCGTGCCCCGAGGTCAAGCCCGATCGGTGACATCAGACGATCGAGATCTTGCGACTCAGCAATGCCCGCCTCAGCCAAGCGCTCAAGGCGGCGTTCATGGGTTGTGCGGCTTCCCATAACGCCGATGTAGCCAACACGAGTTGCAAGTGCACCGGCAATGGCAGGGATATCAAATTTTGGGTCATGAGTCAGGATGCAGACCGCATCGCGGGGGCCGAGTGTCTCACCGCGCTCGTCAAACACCGGTGTTGGCCACGTGACCCGAACTTCGTCGGCCATCGGAAATCGACGCCCAGTAGCAAAAATTTCACGTGCGTCACACACAAGAACTCGGTATCCGAGAATTTTGGCAACCCGCGCAAGGGCCGCCGTGAAGTCAACCGCACCGAAGATCCACATTTGTGGTGGCGGGGCCCAGCTTTCGACGAAGACCCGCACGGTCGGTGTTCCTTCAAGATCTTCAGGAGTCGTTTGGCCCTGCGGGCCGTAGGTGCGAATTCCTGAACGACCGGCTTCGAGTTCGGCAAGTCCGTCACGATGGACAACCCGATCAAGATCAGGGTCACCGAGTGAGCCTTGTGCATCGGCTCCAGGAATGATGAGGAGGTGGTTCCCAACACCTTCGCCCTCGATCACTGTTGCGAGCGCAACCGGATCTCCTGAGCGCACTCTCGCTGCCAAATTGTTTGACAGTGTCACCAGTTGAACTCCTCGATGAACAGGCGAATCGTGCCACCGCACGTGAGGCCGACAGCAAAAGCCTCATCATCGCTGTACCCGAATGTGACCATGCCTGCCTCTCGTTCGCCGTGCAACAACGAAAGCGCCTCGGTCACAACCGCTCCTTCAACGCACCCGCCGCTTACGCTGCCAACTACTTCACCTTTGAGGCTCACTGCCATTGCGGCGCCGGGCCCACGCGGCCCCGATCCTTCAACATCGACGACACGTGCAAGTGCAACTCTCGTACCGGCAGATCGCCATCGATCAAGGTCATCAAGAAGTTCTTTCACGTTGTCACTCCTTCTTCGAGGTGTGGTGTTCTTCCAGTGTGGCTGATATTGCGAACTTGTGACGTACTGATGATCGAAGCAAGTTCTTCTAACGCATTCAGGCTATGGCCTTCGACGAACTCGTCAACGAAGGGGAGGGCGGCAGCCATTCCTCGAGCGAGCGGGGCGTATCCGGGCGTGACTTTCAGCGGATTCACCCAGACCAGTCGGTGCGTAAATCGGTGCAGACGTTGCATCTGTTCACCGAGTGCGTCGGGGTCTCCGCGATCCCAACCGTCAGAGAGAATGACGACGATTGCTCCACGAGCCATTCCTCGCTGTCCCCAATCGCGGTTGAAGCGGCGCAGGCCCTCGCCGAGACGTGTTCCACCGCTCCAGTCGGTCACTGCGACTGCAGCACGACTAATCGCCTCGTCAACATCTCGACGCGCGAGTTCGCGCGTGATTCGCGTAAGGCGGGTACCGAGGGCGAACACCTCAACTCGTTGCCGACCTGCAACGGCTGCATGGGCAAACCTGATGAGCGCTCGCGCATATGGTTCCATCGAGCCACTGACATCAAGCAGGAGAACGAGGCGGCGTGGGCGTGTTGAGCGCCGGCGGAAATGTTGACGAATTGGTTCACCGTCAGCCGCCAGAGCCGACCGCACCGTACGGCGCAGGTCAAGTCGGGTTCCTGTTCGGTTCGATGCTGTCAGGCGAAGCGAACGGCGCGGTGAGCCTGAAACCCGTAGCTGGCGCATAAGGCGCTGTGATTCGGCGAGTTCTTCTTCAGTCCAATCCGCGAAATCTTTATCTCTCAACATTTCTGCTGCAGAGAACCGAAGTTCGATTGGCGGTGGGGCTTCAGAATGCTCGCTGTCGTCGGCATCAGAACCACCTTTGCCGTCATCTTCGGCATCCATTGCAAGCGTGAACTCTTCGGTGATCGCGGTAGTGAGTTCACCTGCGCCCGCAGCAAACCAGAACTGCCGAAATACGTCGTCATAGGTCTCGATATCCTCAGGCCGAGTGACGAGACATGCTCGTCCGCTCCAGTAGACGTCTGACTCTCGTTCGATGCCAAGGGCAGATAATGCGTCAACGTAGCCAATCGTACTGCTCGTTGGAACCACGAGGCCTGCTGCTCTCAGCGCATCGATGAATGCAACCGCCAGCCCTGCGGACAGTCGGGCTGGTGCTGGTCTTTCCACTTACGGCCTGCTTGCGTGCTCGACCACAGCCGTGAGACCGGCAGCGTTCACCCGATCGGCATCTTCTCGGTATTTCACTACAGTTCCGAGAGTTGAAGTAATGGCATCGGTTGTCAGATTGATGGCACCTAGACGCTGAAGGGCAGTTGCCCAATCGATGGTCTCGGCGATCCCCGGAGGTTTGTAGAGATCAAGACTGCGGATGAATTCGACCGCTTGTGCTACCTCGGTTGCAAGAGTTGGCGCAATTTCGGGAACTCGAAGGCGGACAATTTCAACTTCGCGGTCGACCTCAGGGTGCTCAACCCAGTGGTAAAGACAGCGGCGTTTCAATGCGTCGTGCACATCTCGCGTTCGGTTTGACGTGAGGATGACGATCGGTGGGCGTTCGGCACGAAAGGTGCCAATCTCAGGAACGGTGATTTGGTAATCGGACAAGATCTCTAACAGGTACGCCTCGAATTCATCGTCTGCACGATCGATTTCGTCGATGAGTAGTACGGGGGGAGTGTCACTACCGCCAGCGATCGCCTGCAATAAGGGTCGCCTGATGAGGAAACGCTCGTCATACAGTTCAGCTTCTAATGCGTCGGTGGTTTGGCGAGATGACTCACCTGTTGCCTCGGCTGCACGAAGGTGCAGTAACTGTCGTGCGTAGTCCCAGTCGTACACGGCCTGTGCTGCGTCGATGCCTTCGTAGCACTGCAATCTGATGAGGTTTCCACCTGTCCAGGAAGCAAGGGCTTTGGCAAGCTCGGTTTTGCCGACACCAGCGTCGCCCTCAAGCATGAGCGGACGCTTGAGTTCAATTGCGAGAAAGACAGCAGTCGCTAATCCTTCATCGGCGAGATAGTCGACGGATGAAAGGGCGCTGCGGACGTCGTCTGGAGTCACAATCTCAGGCTAGTTGGATGAATTCGTGCCGGCATCTTGTGGGCTTATGAGTCGAAGCCGAGGCCGACTTTATCGAGGGCTCGAAGCCATAAATTTCGTCGGCCAGTCTTGTCTTCGCGGTCGAGCGACCACCTAGTGGCTTGAATACCCATGAACCTAAACGGTTCTGGTGGAAACGGCCACGGTTTCTCTCTCACCAGGGAGGTTTGTGTGGCGAGTGAACGTCGGCCGTAGAGCTGGTCGAGCATGATGGCAGCTCCAAAACGCGCGGTTGCCACTCCAAGACCTGTGTACCCGAGTGCATATCCAACCCGTCCACCCATCGCTCGGCCCCAGAACACGGTGAATCGGCTTGAGGTGTCAATTGCTCCACCCCACATATGGCTGAATTGAACGCCTTCAAGTTGGGGAAAGGTTTCAAAAAAGTGAGTGCTGAGTTTCGCCCATGATTCGGGGCGGCTTTCAAGTTCTGATGACACCCGTCCACGCCAGTAATAGATGGCGTCAAACCCGCCCCACAGAATTCGATTGTCGGAAGTGAGTCGGTAGTAGTGAAATTGGTTCGCGTTATCTGACAGGCCTTGACGGCCGTTCCATCCGATGCTGGCAAGTTGCTCATCGGTGAGCGGCTCGGTTGTCATGCAGTAGTCGTATACCGGCGCGATGTAATTCGAGATTCGCCTCAGCAATGGTTTGAACGCATTCGTCGCGAGTGCAACTCGGCCGGCACGGATTTGACCGAGCTGGGTGGTAACGAGCACGCCGACACCGTCCCGTTCGAGATTGGTTGCCTTCGTGTCTTCGTAAATGCGAACCCCGAGGCGCTCGGCTACGGATTTCAGTCCCCAGACGAGACGGGCAGGATCAACAAGAGCGGAGCCGTTCTTGTCCCAAAGTCCGCTTGTGTAGGTGGGCGAATTGACAGCTGCCCGCATCTGTTCCTGGTCGAGCCAGTCGACGTCGTGTCCAAGGCGTTTGAGCAGGTCAAACTCTTGATGAAGTTCGGTTTCGTAGGACGGCGGGTGATGTTGGGCAACTACCTCGATGACACCATTTCGGTGGTAGTCGCACTCGATGCCGTATCGCTGCAGAGCGAGTTCGATGTCATCAAGATTCCGCATGCCAAGTTCTTCGAGAACCTCGACGTCATCAGGAAAATGTCTGAATGCGTTAGAGATTCCATGAGTGAGACTTGCATCCATGAACCCGCCATTTCGGCCGGACGCGGCACTCCCGACCGCAGCAGAATCGATGAGCACAATGTCTCGTGATGCGTCTCGCTCTTTTGCAATGATCGCAGTCCACAGACCGGTGTAACCACCACCAATAACACAGAGATCGCAACTTTCTGTGCGAACAAGTGTTGGGTTGGTATCGGGGCTATGAGCACCGTCTAGCCAAAATGGGACGTGTTCAGCGTCTGCGATTGCATCAAGATGCCGCTGATCTATTGGGTTGTCGTCGATCGACATGTTTCACTCTCCGCCAGAGAGTGTATGTCAGAAGGTGTGCTTAGGCGGATGCTTCTTCGAGGGCTCGCCTGGTAAGGACCCGAGCGAGGTGCTGGCGGTATTCAACCGATGCGTTGAGATCTGCTTGAGGATCAGCCTCGACTGCGGCTTGGGCTGCAGCATCTTCGATTGATGCACCTGACGCAATTGCTGATCCGACACTGGTTGCAAGGACCGGAACCGATGCCATGTTGACAAGTGCAACACTGGCTTCAGACCCATTGCGCCATGCTGCGACTCCAACGATGGCCCAGTCTTGAGCCCGACGATTGAACTTCTGGAAGCTCCAACCAGCACCATTCATTTTCGGAACGCGAATCTCGGTGAGCATTTCATCGGCATCGAGCACTGAAGTGAGGTAACCCTCGTAGAACGATCCGGCAGGAATCTCACGAGTTCCATTAGGGCCCTGGACGACGTATGTTGCGCCAAGTGCAAGGGTGGTCGCCGGGAGGTCTGACGCCGGGTCGGCGTGAGCGAGTGATCCTCCGATGGTGCCGCGGTGGCGAACCTGCGGGTCACCAACGTTCGATGTTGCGTGGGCGAGAAGAGGTGCATGTTCAAGAACGATTGGCGATGTCTCAACATCGAGGTGACGTGTAAGCGCACCAATTGCGATGTGATCCCCGGTGTCGGTGACGTACGAAAGGTCTGAGACGCGGCCGATGTCAATGAGCACGCTTGGCTGAGCCAAGCGAAGTTTCATCAGTGGAACAAGGCTGTGTCCACCCGCCAAGAACTTTGCTTCATCGCCATGTTGCGCGATGAGGCTGATCGCTTCTTCAGCTGATCCTGCTCGGACGTATTCGAATGCTGCTGGAATCACTGAAAGTCTCCTTGGGCTTGGTTAACGGCGAACGATGGTGTCAAAAGGGTGAACGGGATAGTTGTAGGTGTCAGGACTTCGTGCACGAAAGAACGGCCTGCACAATGTTGTGGTAGCCGGTGCAACGGCACAGGTTTCCTTCGAGGCCAATGCGAATATCTTCTTCGGTAGCTGATGGGTTCTCGTTAAGAAGACTCGTTGCTGCCATCACCATGCCCGGGGTGCAGTACCCGCATTGCAGGCCGTGGTGTTCCATGAATGCTTGCTGCATTGGGTGCAGGGTGCCATCGGAAGATGCCATTCCTTCGATAGTCGTTACCGAGCCGCCATCGGCTTGGGCAGCGAGCACGGTGCAACTTTTCACTGCTTCGCCGTCGAGGTGGATCGAGCATGCGCCGCATGACGACGTATCGCAACCGATATTCGTGCCGGTTAGGCCAGCGTTGTCACGGATGAACTGCACAAGCAAGGTGCGCGGCTCGACATCTGCGCTCACCACTTGACCGTTGACTGTGATGCTGATCTCCACAGATCCCCCTCTAGGTAATCATGTTGTTGTCGACTGCGGCCGACCTGTATCCCTACATCATGCCTTATTGGGGTCGCCTGTGTCGACAGCGAGGAGCGAGGGAGTGAACTATGCGATGAGATCGAGGAAATCGCGCACTACGAGCACGCCGAGAAACACGACAACGAGTGCCCCAATAACTGTGTAATGCCAGCGTTTTGAATGATCTGCTCTCCAGAATCGCCGAACGCTCATCGTGATTGCAACGATGGCGGCAAGTCCGATGGGTAGCCCGATTGCCGGGCCGACCCCGGCTGCAAGACCTAGTGCAGGAAGCACAAACGGGAACACGATGTACATCAGCAGACAGCGCACCGTGGCCACCAGAATTGACGTTTGAAATGCCTTGCGAGCGTCGTCAGGCGTCGCTCTTGGTGCATTGACATCAAGACGAAGTATTCGACGCATTACCAAGTCGGCAGCCGAGCGGGGAGGCTCAGATTGAGCGGCGGGAGAGCTGTCGGTCATCTTCATCACCAATGGGTGAGACGGTACGTCTCGTGAACAAGGTCAACAACCTCGTGAGGCGAATCTGCCAATGCCACAGCACCGCTACCAAGTAGCTCTGGCGGCTCACCGTAGCCCCAGGTCACCCCGATGCATGGGATTCGGTGACGTTTCGCGCCAAGAACGTCATGGTCGCGGTCACCAATCATGATGACGTGGTCTCCGATATCGGGGTCGCCAGAAATTCCGAGCTCTGAGAGCGCGAACTCAATCACTTCGGCTTTCGCCCGTCGTTCTGGGGTGAGGGTTGCCCCGGCACGAACCTTGAACCAGCGCGAGATCTCGAAGTAATCGAGAATTGGGTGGGCTGTCACCTCAGGTTTTGCGGTCGCGACTGAAAGGATGAGGTCATCGTTAGTAAGGGCCTCGAGCATTTCGAGAATTCCGGGGTACAGCGTGTTTTCAAATGCACCGATAGTTGCATAGCGCTCCCGGTAGCGGTCGATGACTCGCTCAAGGGCGTCATCTGGGATACCAATCTGCGGAAGGCCAATTTCGAATGGTGGACCAATAATTGATCGAACTTGCTCCTCGGTGGGAATTGGGAAGCCCTCTTGTTCAAACGCCCACTGCAATGAGCGCAAGATGCCCGGTTCCGAGTCACTTAATGTGCCATCAAGGTCAAGAAGAACATGGGTACGTTCGCTTCTCACGCAAGTACCTCCTGCAGTCCGGTCAGGCTTGCTTGCGTGCCGACGACAATCAGAACGTCACCTTCTGTCAGCGTGACATCAGGGCGGGGGTTGGTCACGAATGAACCATCATGGGTTCGAATGTCTAACACGAGTGCCTCCGTGCTGTCCCGTAAACGGGCATCTCCAATTTGTTGACCAATGAGCCAGCAGGTTGGCTGTAGTTGAAATTCGCGAATCTTAAATTCTTGGGATCGTTCGTGCATCACAACATCAACGAACTCGGCGACATGGGGTTGCACAACAAATGATGCCATTCGGCTTGCGCCGAGGTCTTGGGGGTTGACCACCCGATCGGCACCGGCGCGCGAGAGTTTCGCAATACTCTCTCCGGCTCGTGCTCTGGCAACGATGAACAGATCAGAACTCATCGTGCGCGCTGACAGCGTCACAAAGAGATTTTCGGCGTCGCCTTCGAGCGCTGCCACAAGAGCTCGTGCGCGCTCAATACCGGCGGCGCGCAGCGTGGAGTCGGTGGTTGCATCGCCGATGATGACGGGATGATCAATGTCTTTCACACGATCGGGGTTTTCATCGATGATGACGACCGTTTCGCCATGCTCAACGAGGCTGTCGATCACTGTTCTTCCGACTCGTCCGAATCCGCACACGATGGTGTGACCCTGAAATCCGTCAATCACTTTGTTCATTCTTCGCCTTCCGACAAACTCGCGCAACTGGCCTTCAACGACTGTTTGTACTCCCAATGTGAACGTGTACAGCACCGTCGAAACGCCGGTGGTGATGATGACCATGGTGAATATCTGTTCACCATTCGACGGTTGTCCACCGACTTCTCGATAGCCGACCGTGGTGACGGTGATCACCGTCATATACACGGCTTCCATCCAGGTCATGCCAGTGATCCGGTAGCCGATGACACCTGCGATTGCGACTGTGCCCACGAGACCGAGGGCGATTCGTAGTCGCTTCATTGCCGATGACACGCCTTCACCGTACCGGCGACCACTGAGCATGACGGAATTTTCAGTCGTCGAGTCGGCCGAGGCCGGTGAACGCAAATGCCCAAGCACCAACCGATGCAAGAACTATGACCACGATTCCGATGAGAAGATCAGCCCCGCCGATTCCGTCAACGAATCCGATGCGCGCCACATGCAGAACTCTGGTGAGTGGATTCCAGCGAGCAACAAATTCGAGCCAACCGTCCATCACTTCAATAGGTGTTTGCGCATCGGTGAGGAACAGACCCAGAAAGAGCGTCAGCTGCATGATCGCAGCGGCTCTCATGTCACGGAATCGATAGGCAAGGCCAAGCCCCCACCCAGTGCCGATAGTTGCCATGCCGAGTCCAGCAATGAACAAGCTGAATGTTCCGAGTCCGTTTCCAACTGGCCGGGCGCCGAGTGCAAAGCCAACGAGCGTGACAAGCACAACTGCGATACATGCCCGTACCCACGCTGCGATATACGGGCCAAGAAGAAGTTGGCGGCGTGAGGTTGGTGCCATTCTGAGTCGATCGTAAAACCCGGTCTGAAGGTCTCTAATCATTGAGAAGCCGGTTCCGAGACCAGCGAATGAGGCCCCCATCGTGACGGCCATCGGCAGGTACCAGTTGACGGACCGGTCGGTGGGAAAGCCAGGCATCTGGGTGACTCCCGAATAGGTGCCTGAGAATGACACCACTTGGAATACCGGCATAAGGAGTGCAGGAATAAACGCCGAGGGCAGTCGTCGGATGTTGCGGAGGCTGCGGGTTGCAATACCGAGTGCTGCGCTCATGATGCCGCCAATCGGTTCCGAAGGGTGCGAAGCGATAGCGCGATTCCGATGACCGAAATTGCGGCTGGAATGAGAATGGTTTGCAACACTGCGGTCACTGTGAGTGCCTCGATGGTGAGCGACCGAAACCCTTCAACGAGATACGACAGTGGATTGAGGTCGGCGATGCGCCGGTAGATGCCGTCCATTGTTTCTCGGGGGAAAAACGCCGATGAGAAAAAGAGCAGGATGAACATCAGTGGGAACGAACCTTGCACTGCCTCACTTGACCCGGTTTTGATGGCCATCGCTGACATGAGTGCGCCGACCGCGAGGGCGGTGAAGAGTCCTCCAATCATCATTGCGATGAGCCCGAAGATGCCAGACCTGATGCTGAGACCGAATGGGAGCAGTACAAGGGTGAAGAACAGGGTTTGGGCGAGGCCGTAGATCATTGCTCCGGCAAGTCGACCAACCAAAATTGCAGTCCGACTGCTCGGAGACACCAAGAGACGATCAAAGAAACCGGTTTCGATATCTGTCGCAAGGGCAGCGGCACTCGTTACCGATCCGAATAGCACTCCCTGAACAACGGAGCCCGCAAGTGCGAAGTCAAGGAACGAGTCGACTTTTGGGAACCCAGGAATGTTGATTGCTTGAGCGAACGCTGAGGTGCCAAGTGCAACGAAGAACAGCGGGAAGATGAGTGAGGGCACAACCAGGCTTGGCTGGCGCACCAGTGACATCACTGAGCGTGATGAGAGCGCGCCAATCTGATCACGGCGGCTAAGGGCCATCGCGCTCATGATGCACCTTCAAGTCGGTGACCAGTTGCTTCTGCGAACACGTCGTCGAGGCTCGGGGCGCGAAGTTCAAGGTGGTCGACAGCGATGCCTTTTGCATCGAGAGCCCGAACAACATTTGAGACGTCTCCCGCACCCTGGGTGAGGCCGACACCGAGAGTGCCTTCGGCGGTTGGCCGAGCATCACCGAACTCAGCAAGCACCTCGCGCGCCGCAGCAGTGTGGTCGTCACTCACGGAGATGAGCAGTGTGGGGGCACCAACATCGGTTTTTAGGGCTTCGGGGCGGCCTTCACGAACGATTTTTCCGTTATCAATGATCGCAACACGGTCAGCAAGTTGGTCGGCCTCTTCGAGATATTGAGTGGTGAGCAACACGGTGGTGCCGTCGTTGTTGAGGCGACGGATCTCCTCCCAGAGCGACATGCGGCTCATTGGGTCGAGTCCGGTTGTCGGCTCGTCAAGAAACAGCACTGTGGGCTCGTGGATGAGGGCGAGGGCAAGATCGAGTCGCCGCCTCATTCCCCCTGAGTAGGTGCCGACTCGTCGATCGCCTGCAGCGGAGAGTCCGACGCGCTCGAGAAGTTCGCCTGCTCGCTCAGACTGTGATTGACGGGGAATGCCATAGAGCACAGCCTGAAGACGGAGGAGCTCAGTACCGGTCATGAGGGGGTCGATGGCGGCATCTTGAAGGGCGACGCCGATACTGCGACGGACGGCATCTGCTTCAGTGGTGATGTCGAAGCCCGCGACCGAGGCTGAGCCTCCACTTGCCTTGAGCAAGGTAGTGAGAATACGTACCGTGGTGCTTTTTCCCGCACCGTTTGGCCCGAGGAAACCGAACACCTCGCCGGCGGCAACTTCAAGGTTGACGCCGTCGACCGCGCGAACTTCGTCGTCACCGCTACCGAACGTACGAACGAGATCACGAGCAACGATGGGCGATTGCGTGGTTGACGACATGGCGGTCAGGCTACGCCAGAACTGAACGTTGTATGGGTTTCAGCGAGAAGAAGACTTAAGAGCTGTTCGTGTTGACGCGTAGGTGATTGTGCTGGTGTTCAGCATTCGGCTTGGCATGTCGTTAGGTGCAAATGATGCCGGCCAAACCCGCACTGACAAGCGAAGATTGGGCCGGCATCAAGTGCCAGATGTTCTGAAGTCTGATTACGAAGCAGCGTTCATTGCCTGCCACACCTTTTCTGGTGTGCACGGCATGTCGATGTGGCGGACGCCAAGGTGCGAGAGCGCATCGATTACCGCTGAATGAACTGCAGGTGTCGATCCGATCGTTCCAGATTCACCGATGCCCTTCGCTCCAAGCGGATTCACAAATGTCGGTGTTTCCATCGGGATGCGCTCAATCGTCGGCATAAGGTCAGCCGAGATCATCGTGTAGTCGGCAAGGTTTGACGTCACTGGGTTACCGTCTTCGTCGTAGCGAACTTCTTCGTACAACGCCTGAGCAGTACCCTGAGCGACACCTCCGTGTACCTGGCCGGCAAGCAGCATCGGGTTCACCATGGTGCCCGCGTCATCACAAGCGATATGGCGAAGATGCTTCACCAAGCCCGTATCGCGATCGACTTCAACGACTGCGACGTGAGCGCCAAATGGATAGGTCGCACCTGGAGCTTGGAAGGTGGTCTGCTCGATAAGTCCAGCTTCGCCAGCGGCCGAGGCGATATCTGCCCATGAAGTGGCGACTGCCGGCGTTCCGGCAACGTGGAAGTCACCAGTCTCGGTGTTCAAGACCACGTCTGCGGCATCAGCTTCGAGCAAGCGAGCAGCGATTTCCTTCGCCTGTTCGACGACCCCTTGAGCGGCCTGGTTGACCGCGAGGCCACCCTGCTGCAGTGAGCGTGAGCCCATCGTTCCGCCGCCGACGGGAGTGAGGTCAGTGTCGCCCCAGACGAGTGTGAACTTGTCGATGTCGATGCCGGTCTGGGCGCTCGCAATCATTGACCATGCAGTGTCGTGACCTTGGCCATGCGGTGATGTGCCGGTGTAGATCGTTCCGGTTCCATCTGGATGGATGATGATCTTTGCGTCTTCCTGCGGGGCGCCAGCGCCACCGGTGATTTCGACGTAGGTGCATACACCGATACCGAGCAACTTCGATGAGCCATCTGCCCGTCGTTGAGCCTGCTCAGCGCGAAGGTTGTCGTATCCGGCGTGCTCAAGTGCTCGGTCAAGGCTGCCAACGAAGTCGCCAACGTCATAGGCCTCGCCGATTGCGGTGGTGTGCGGCTCATTAAACGGAGCGATGAGGTTCTTCCGGCGAATCTCCGCAGGGTCCATTCCAATTTCAAGAGCGAACAGATCCATTGCTCGTTCGGTTGCTGCCGTGGCTTCTGGCCGGCCCGCGCCACGGTAGGCAACAACTGGAGTTGTGTTGGTAACGACCGATGCGCAGTGCGCTTCAACATTGTCGAAGGCGTACACACCTGCAGCCATGCGGCGTGTAAATAGCGCTCCGAGGATGGTTCCAACTTCACAGAAGGCTCCTGAGTCTTGGATCATTTCAAGCTGGAAGTGCGTGATCTTGCCATCACGGGTACCACCAACCTTGATGGTCTGATGCTGCGCCCGGCCGTGACCAAGGTTCATCATTGACTCACTGCGGGTCTCAGCAAACTTGATTGGCCGGCCAGTCTTTTTTGACAAACTGCCGAGTAGAAGTTCTTCTGAGAAGCATCCGATCTTCGCGCCGAATCCACCACCAACGTCTGGGGTGATGACACGGACCTGGGCAGCTTCAACGCCATTTGCGCCAGCGATCGGGCCAACTGCGCCCTGCGCATGCTGAGTCGACAGCCATTCATAGAGGCGACCCTCGTGCCATGTTGCAGCAGCGGCACGTGGCTCTAGTGGGCATGGAGCAACTCGCTGGTTGAGAGCCTCGGTTGAGACAACGACCTCACAACCTTCAAAAAATGCGTCACCTGTCGTGGGCTGACCCCCAAAAGCGGCCGAGTCAAATACGGCGTTTGAGCCCGCACCCTCATATAGGTGAGTTGACGAAGTGAGCGCCTCTTTCATGTCGATGACGGCCGGAAGCGGATCAATATCGACGAACACCATCTGGGCGGCATCAGTGGCCTGCGCGTATGTCTCAGCAACAACTGCGACGATTGGTTCGCCAACCCAGCGAACCTTGTCGCTTGCGAGCAATGTGCGCGCAACGCCGGGGTTGAAATTCGACTTGGTTGGTTCAAGCCCGAGTGATTCCGCAGTGTAGATACCGATGACACCGGGCATTGACTCTGCCTCAGAGGTATCGATTGATTCAATTGTGCCGTGGGCGAGTGGCGAACGTGCAAACACCACATGAGCGGCGCCTTCAAGCAACGGTTCTTTGATGTCGGCGAGATACTCGCCACCAGTGGTTAAGAATTTCGGGTCCTCTTTGCGGAGAACCTGCTCGCCAAGAATGCTGCCTGCCATCGTCACTCCCTCGGTGTGAATGTCCCGTTCTGTACGGACAACCAAACTGTAGTCGTGTTTCGCAAGCCTCGTGAATGCGAGCGATCAGAGCCGGGCTACGGGTTTGATGTTCTAAACGACATCACAGCGTCAATGGTTCCGTATGGCCAGCCATTGGGGAGGTCGGATGGCAAGTCCGGGAACGGCAAGATTGTCTCGCGTACGTCGCCATCTGAGACGTAACCCAGTTGATCTCGGGCCGCCTCTTCGATACCGGCATTGGTTCGTAACCGGTTGACTTCTGCCTGAAGGTCACCATTAATTGCCGACATTCGTGCGAGTTCTGTTTCGAGGCGGGCGATGTCGTCACCTTGCCCGAAATAACTCTGCAGTGGCAAGACGACGACCGAGAAGATTGCTGTGCCAACAACGATCAGGCTGACCGCCCCGATCAGAATCGTCGTTCGCGAAGCCGATGAGGCAGCCCCTTGAATTTTCTTTCGCGTTGAAATAGCACTTGAACGCCGATCAGCGGCCGGTCGTGTTGCACGCCTGATGCGCGTGCGGCGGGAGCGCAATGATGATGGTCCTGAGCGCTTCGCCATACACCTATGTTCGCACGGTGATGCAGGTTGTTGATGTCACCCGCGCGTCGAACGATCAGCGGGGAGCGAGAGCCCCTCGGCCGAGGAACTCTGCGGTGTCGCCCAGTTCTGATTCGATACGAAGCAGTTGGTTGTATTTGGCAACACGGTCAGAACGGCATGGAGCACCAGTCTTAATTTGGCCGCAGTTTGTCGCAACAGCCAGGTCCGCAATGGTTGCGTCTTCGGTTTCGCCGCTGCGATGGCTCATCACTGAGGAATAAGAATGAGCGGTGGCGAGTTCGACTGTGGTGAGTGTCTCGGTGAGTGAGCCAATCTGGTTGACCTTGACCAAAATGCTGTTGGCGACACGTTGATCAATACCCATTTGAAGTCGTTTGCTGTTCGTGACAAATAAGTCATCGCCAACCAACTGGCACTGGCTGCCAACCGCTGCAGTGAGGGCAGACCAACCGTCCCAGTCGTCTTCGGCCATTCCGTCTTCGATGGAAACCACTGGATAGCTGCTAACGATTCGCGCCCAGTAGTCGGCGAGTTCGCCTGCCGAGAGCACCTTGCCTTCGCCGTCAAGGTGATACGCGCCATCGCGATAAATCTCGCTCACTGCTGGGTCGAGAGCGATGGCGATGTCGTCGCCAGGCTGATAACCGGCCTTTTCAATCGCTTCAAGAAGCAGCACAATCGCCTCTTCATTCGATGAGAGGTCTGGGGCGAACCCGCCTTCGTCACCAACTGCGGTTGAGAGACCACGATCGTGCAAGACGCCCTTGAGCACGTGGTAGGTCTGAGTTCCCCATCGGAGCGCTTCGCTAAACGTCGGGGCGCCAACTGGCATGATCATGAATTCCTGGAAGTCAACGCTGTTATCTGCGTGGGCTCCACCATTCAGTACGTTCATCATCGGCACAGGGAGCACGTGCGCATTTGGTCCGCCGACATAGCGATATAGCGGCACCTGCAGATCTGCAGATGCCGCTTTCGCCACTGCAAGGCTGGTTCCAAGAATCGCATTTGCGCCGAGTCTTCCTTTGTTGTCGGTGCCATCGAGTGCAAGCAACTCGAGATCGATTGCCCGTTGATCGATGGGATCCCAGCCAGTGAGACAATCAGCGATCTCCGTGTTGACGTAGTTCACCGCTGTCATGACGCCTTTGCCGAGGTATCTCTCGCCTCCATCACGCAACTCGACCGCTTCGTGCTCGCCGGTCGACGCTCCGCTCGGTACTGCCGCCCGACCAACAGCACCTGAAGCAAGGGCAACCTCAACTTCCACGGTCGGATTGCCGCGAGAGTCCAGAATTTCGCGGCCGTGAACGTGGATGATTTCACTCATTCTGATGTCCTTTTTGTTGTCGAATTGACCTGCGGTTCCCAACGTACCTGATCGAATTTGGTCCTAGTGAATGGGGTCGAGATCAGCAGAATCTCCGATGGGTTGTTATGTCTGCAAGTTCTGCTTTGCGGTGTTCCAGAGATCGTCGAGTCCAGCAAGATCGAGGTCTCGCAATTGTTGGTTGCTTGCGTCCGCAAGGCGTTCAACCTCCCGAAAGCGGGCGGTGAAACGCTCCGTTGCTCCCCGGAGGGCAGATTCAGGTTCAACACCAAGGTGGCGGGCAAGATTGACGACTGCGAAGAGCAAGTCGCCAACTTCGGACCGCACGTGCGATTCGTCACCCGATGCTTGGGCTTCAACCGTTTCAGCCGTTTCTTCGGCAATTTTCTCGAGCGGTCCACTTGCATCAGGCCAGTCGAACCCAACTTTTGCGGCTTTGCGTTGCACGGTTGCGGCGTGCGACAGCGCAGGGAGCGAATTGGGAACGCCATCAAGCACCGATGCTCGTTTGTTTGACTCGGCGCTCCGCTCATCTCGCTTGATGTTTTCCCAGTTGTTGATGACCGTTGCGGCATCGGACGCTTCTACATCTCCGAACACGTGCGGATGCCGGCGAACCAACTTGTCGTGAATCGCCGAGGTGACATCAGCGATCGTAAAGCGACCTTCCTGCTCGGCGATTGTTGCGTGGAATTCGATTTGATAGAGCAGGTCGCCAAGTTCTTCAATCAAGTGCTCGTCAGATGTTGGGTCATCACTGAGAGCGTTGATTGCGTCAACCACTTCATATGTCTCTTCGATGAGGTAGGGGAGCAGTGATGTGTGCGTCTGTTCAATATCCCACGGACATTGTTCGCGAAGGGTGCGCGCAAGGGCGTGGAATGCGAGGTACCCGTGTCCCACCGGCACAGCAAGGTCGGGGATATACAGCGAAGTCAGATGGTCAGGGGAGATATCTCGTTCCATCGACCCCCAGGTGGTTGTAACAACGCGTTCATTCTCGGTGCCGATACCCGTGAGGCCGATGACTACCGAATCATCAAGTGCGGTTTGTGCATTGTCATTCGGGCCGGCATCAATGGAGTGCCGGATGTCTGAGAGCACCCAGTCGGCGTGGACGTGAGCAACAAGGAGTGGTCCACGCTCGCCAGCTGCCTCTGTCGCAAACCGGTGCCCGTCGATGAGCCGAACGCCTGCATCAACAGGGTCGATGCCAAGGCGCGACCAGAGTTCGTCGAGAAACGAAATTGCAGGCAGCACGATGCATCGAACCTCCCGATGTGCTCGGAGAATCTCTACAGTCCGTTCAAGAATGAGTGGCGAGCCCGGGACGGCGTACAGCACGTCGCCAAGATCGCAAGCAGCTGTGACGAGAGACTCGGCAATTGATTCGTACACATCGCTAAATCGCTCGGCTGAGTCGTAGACCTCGTCAAATGTTGTTGCGTCGGGAACAAGCGGTGCGCTTGGGTGCCGTGCGGTGCGAAGAAAACGGGTGGTCGCTTCTGCAATCGCTGTTCTGGTTTGTTCAGTGACGAGAGATGGATCACCCGGGCCGAGCCCGACGACGGTGATCGTTGGCAGATTCTCTGAATCGGGTGAACTCGCTGTGGGCGTCATCCGAGTGGAACTCATCCGAGCGGAACGATGCGTCCCGTTGATGGGTTCCAACGGCCGAATCGTGAGTCGACACTCACTTCAGCCGTGTTGAGAACGGCATCGACGTAGAGCAGAGCGCCATCAGTTCCGGCGTAGGCGGCGATGATATCTTGACCAATTTCTGACCAAGGCCGATTGAGAATGACATGCCACCCGAACTGTGTCTCTACTGGCTGTGACCACGTCGTCGCTGGGGCTGCAAACGCTGCTGAAACGAAATCTGGGTCAAAACTCGAGATGTATTGAGCGGTCGGAAGGCATTCAGATTCAGTCCCGGTCAACGCTCCGCCGGTGATTGAGGCGGATCCCTCCAGCGAGAGATCTGCGGCGAGGGCAGCAAAGTCCTCGCCCTCGGCAAGCAAGGCAACAACCCCATCAGCCTCTGCTTCAGTAGCGACGAGAATATGACGCAGGCACAGCAATCCCGTCGATATGGGTTGCGCTGCATATAAGGCCTCAAGGTCTGTGTCGCTTGGCAGATCAGCACGAGTGAGAGCTGAGAGCACGACGTCGGGACTTGTCATCGCAATGAGCCGTCGCATTGCGTCGCTCAACTCATTGAGCGGGCTATCCGAAGGAACGGTTGCAAAGTACAGGTCGAGGTCGCTATCGGTCAAGGACGCTCCCGCCCGAGCAAGAATCGCTTCAACTGCGCTCGTACGAACCATCGCGTTCAGCAGCAGACGAGCTCGATCAGCATCGCCGTAGCCACCAGT
>LFFE01000015.1 GCA_001510385.1 Actinobacteria bacterium casp-actino5
AACTCGAGGGGTGTCGGGAGCGATATCAAGTGGCTCATCTTCGAGCCAGGGTGCGATTTCTTCTTCACGAGGTTTTGCGCGATCTCCAAGCTTCTCGAGTACGACGTCAAGGAGGTCGCCAGCGCGACGTCCGTGTAGCGCGCTCACCGGCACTGGCTCGTTCAATCCAAGAGCGAGAAACTCCCACATTTCACGCTCGCGAATGTCGTTATCTGCCTTGTTGGCCACCACAATGACGTCGACGCCCGAACGGCGAAGCCAGGCCGCAATCTCATCATCCTGCGATACGGTTCCCACGCTCGCATCGACGACAAGAAGCACGAGGTCAGCAGTACTAACCGCTGATTCGACTTGTCGGCTGACCTTTTCATCAAGTTCATCGCCGCCAGGCATCCATCCGCCGGTGTCAACGACAGTGAATGGGACTCCGAGCCATTCCGCTTCGAGCTCTTTACGGTCTCGAGTGATTCCGGGGCGATCTTCTGTAATCGCGACTTGCTCGCCGGCAATGCGGTTGAAGAGCGTCGATTTTCCAACATTGGGGCGACCAACGATGACCACGGTGGGCAGTAATTGGTCTTCGGTCATGATTTCAGTCCTAACGCCGCTCGAAGAGCATGGCCATGGGTTGGTACGACATCAACGGCGACGGGAAGGTCGTCTACAGACATTCCATCAAGAAACTGTCCCGAATCTGAAAGACATACGTCAGGCAGAAGGTATCGACGTTGTGGATCGGCGGTCGCCAGGGCGACAGAGATATCGGTACCCGTAAGAAGTCCGGTTACTCCAGTGTTTCCGCCGAAATAGTTATTGTCGATTGCGAGAATCTCGATATCGAGATGAGTGTCAGTGTGATCGAGGAGTGGACGAAGGACTTGTGCTCCGAGTGCTCCAGTGATGATCGTGATCGCTGTTGAGGCTGGCCGTTTCGTTCTTGACAGGGCCACAGGTGTTGATCGCAGCCCTGTGTATGCCGCAGGATTTTCTAACTGGCCCACATCTACTGCGGCAAAGAAACCTCGTTGAGGGGCAGTCACTGAAGGCAGCAGGTCAAAAAATTCTTCCTTAAAAGTTGACGCCATACCGATGCCGTCCTCGTGCATATCGCAATTGCCGTAGTCCTTGAGGGGCGGGAAGTCTTTACCGGCCAGCAGAAAGTATTCGTCTGCAGCGAACACCATGGGATGACCAACAAGTTCGGTAAACAATTCTTGCCATTCCAGAACTGTTGCGAGAACGCTCACTGCCTCTTCCCCGGTATGCGGCCTCATTGCGGGCTCGCTGTTGAAGCGCGACACGCCAAGTGGTACAACCGCTACCGACGCAAGATCAGAAAATGAGTCAGCAATTCCGAGCATGGTTCGTTCAAGTATCTCGCCGTCGTTCACGCCAGGGCATACGACAATTTGTCCTCGCACCTCGATCCCTGCGTCGAGAATTGCTCGTAACCAGCGAAGACTCATTCCGCCGCGCGGATTCTTCAGCATGCGAGAGCGATCAAACGGATCAATCGCATGAATGCTCACGTGCAGCGGAGAAAGTCGTTCGTCAATTACTCGTTCGAGGTCACTTTCGGTGAAGCGAGTGAGGGTGGTGAAATTTCCGAACAAAAAACTGAGCCGATAGTCGTCGTCTTTGAGGTACAGGCTCCGACGCATGCCCTTCGGAAGTTGATGAATGAAGCAAAATTCACAGTGGTTGTCGCAAGTGCGGACACGATCGAACACAGCGCTTTCGATCTCGATGCCGAGCTTGGTTCCCTCAGCCTTTGAAATTTCGAGGTCGACCTCAAGTCCGCCCCGGACGACAGAAATCACTGGGTCGTTTACATCAATTGCCCACTGCCACTCGATGATGTCACGCGGCATGACACCATCAACACCCGTGATCTCGTCACCTACGAGCGCGCCAGCGATAGCGGCAGGAGAATCTGCAACGACCCCGGTGATCACGGGGCCTTCCGTTCGCAAGCGCGTTTGTGATGGCATTGACATAGCGAAAAGAGGCTACCTCTGAACGACCCCGGCTAGATTGAGGGCACCATGCCAGTTGATCGCGTCCTGCTTGCTGAGCCCCGTGGCTTCTGCGCCGGCGTCGAGATGGCAATTAAAGCCTTGGCTTGGATGGTTCGTGCTTTTGAGCCTCCTGTGTACTGCTATCACGAGATCGTCCATAACCAGATTGTGGTTGATGCCTTTCGGTCTCAAGGTGTTCAGTTCGTTGATGACATTGAAGAAGTTCCTATTGGACGGCCCATCATGTTGTCGGCACATGGCTCTGCGCCCGAGGTGGTAGCGAGCGCTCGAACACGTGGTTCATTCGTCGTTGACTCTGTGTGTCCGTTAGTGACGAAAGTCCATCACGAGGTGAAGGTGCGGGCTGCAAAGGGTTATCGAATTGTCTACGTCGGTCATGAGGGCCACGAAGAGGCTGTTGGAACGATGGCAGTTGCACCTGATGCAATTGATCGCGTGGAGAGTGTTGAAGAAGTCGACGCACTTCCGGAAATCGACGGTGCGGTCGCTCTTCTCGCTCAAACAACCCTCTCCCACCGGGACTGGGAGGGCGTTGCGGTACGTGTGAAGCAACGCTTCCCGAATGTGTGGACGCCCGGCAGAAGTGATCTTTGCTTCGCGACGACGAACCGTCAAAGCTCCTTGCTCGCAATGGCTGAACGCTGTGACTCCATCGTTGTGATCGGCTCTGCGAACTCATCAAATACCAAGGCGCTAGCTCGTCTCGCGTCTGATGCGGGGTGCTCGAATGTTGTTCGGATCAACACTGCCGAGGAATTACCACAGGGACTCGTCGGGGTTGTGGGAGTGACGGCTGGGGCGTCTGCACCAGAGCAATTGGTCAGAGAGGTGCTGGAGCAGCTTTCACCGAAGAACGGAATTGAACTTGTTCGGGTAACGGAGGAGGACGAGTATTTCCCTCCCCCACGCAATATCAGAGACCTGCAGGCGGCAATCGAATGTGCCTCGACGGTACTTCTTGGGGGCGGCATGCTCGCCAGTCCCAAGATGGATGACCGATCACTATCTGCAAGCGTTGTGCTCGCAGCGCTGGACGGTACTCAACACAAAGGAACAATGTGAATTCGCTCACCCCTGCGCTCGACACCCTACGTATTTCGCTACATCTCGCATCCGTTGCCGTTTGGGTTGGTGGACAGATCGTCATTGCCGCAATCGTTCCAGCGCTCCGATCTGAACATCGCTCCGCCCTGCCTCTCGTCGCAAAGGGATTCGCTCGGGTCGCATGGCCTGCATTTGCGGTATCGGTACTTACCGGCATGTGGTCGATCATGACTGTTGATGTTGGCTCTACCTCTAGTGGTTATCAACTAGCAATGATGTTGAAAGTGCTCGCAGTTCTGCTCAGTGGTGGCGCTGCAGCAATTCACTCGGCTGGTTCATCGACGGCAGCAAAAGCGATTGGCGGATCACTTGGGTTGGTGTTTGCGCTCGCAGCGGTGGTGCTTGGAGTTCTAATTAGAACAGGGGCCTAACTCATGAGAGGTGCTTGGCGTTGGATTATTCTGATGACAGCCATTGGCTCTATCGGTATTGCATACCTGCGTGAGCAGCGCTCTGATCCAGCAACCACTGAGTCGGCTTCGGCTGCCATGGATGTGGAAGTAACGACGACCGAGGTGTTCGAAGTGGTCGAACCAATACCTGAATGGTGCGAAAAGTTATTGACGATTGATGAGTCAACTCCATTCGATGTCGTGGCGCAGTTGTACTTTGAGGTCGCTGTTGTGGCTGGCGGCGTTGTCGAACGGGATCTCACGGCTGCGGCAATTGTGCTGTCGGGACAATCGACGGTGGAAGTCGCCCCCTTGAATTCCAGCGTGCCAACAATTGATGAGAATCTTGATGCCGAAGGAAGATACATCGAAGATGATGCAGTACTACGTGCTGGTCAGCAGGTCGACGAAATCTGTAAACGGACGTCGCTGCAGGCGGCTCCGGCAGCAACTGCTCCGGAGTGAGGCCGTCCCACTCGGTGCGTTTCGGCGCAACGATGGTGACGTACTAGGTTTCGTGCATGTTCCCCGGATCACATATCGCCATCCAACCCGACAAGCCCGCTCTCGTCATGGCGGGAACTGGGCAGGTTCAAACATTCGCGGAACTTGACGCAGCCGCTAATCGCCTGAGCCGTGTCCTTCGTGATGCAGGAATTCAAGCCGGAGATCATGTCGCGATTTGTATGGAGAACAATCCACATTTTCTAGAAGTGCTCTGGGGTTGCCATTACGCAGGAGTGGTGTACACGGCTGCTTCATCTCGGCTCACCTCGGATGAACTCGCTTACATCATGAATGACTGTGGAGCAAAAGCGTTCATCACTTCGATGTACAAGGCAGAACAAGCCGCAGAGGTCCGTGATGGGACGCCACATGTGACGTTGCGTTTGATGATCGATGGAACAATTGAAGGACACGGGTCCTATGAAGACGCAGTGGCCGCGGCAAGCAGTGATCCATTGCCTAATCGGATCGCCGGTCGAGACATGCTGTACTCCTCTGGCACAACAGGCCGCCCCAAAGGCGTGTTCCCATCGCTTCCCGAGGTGCCGCTTGAAGAATGGTCGAGCAGCATCGAAGGACTTCAGCAGCTGCTGTTTGGAATGGACGCGAGCAAGGTGTACCTCTCCCCTGCTCCGATGTACCACGCAGCTCCTCTTCGCTTCTGCCTTGCGACCCAGGCGATCGGTGCAACGGTCGTGCTGATGGAGCATTTCGACGCAGAGGACTACCTCAAATATGTCGATCAGTACAAAGTCACTCACTCGCAGCTTGTGCCGACAATGTTCGTTCGGATGTTGAAACTTGGTGACGATGTTCGAGCCAAATATGACGTGTCGACGATTGAAGCCGCTGTACATGCAGCGGCGCCGTGCCCAGTGACCGTGAAACAGCAGATGATCGACTGGTGGGGCCCAGTAATTCATGAGTACTACGCCGGAACCGAAGGAAACGGTTTCGTCTACTGCAATAGTGAGGGCTGGCTTGCTCACCCGGGAACAGTTGGGTCTCCACTGAACTGTGTTGTTCACATCGTGGGCGAGGACGGCGAGGAAGTACCAACTGGTGAATCGGGAACGATTTACTTCGAAGCGGGAGGAACGTTCGAATATCACAACGATCCAGAGAAGACTGCAGGGTCCCGTCACCCAAAGGGTTGGAGCACGCTCGGTGACGTCGGCTACCTCGATGAGGACGGATTTGTCTTTCTCACCGATCGCAAGGCGTACATGATCATCACTGGTGGTGTGAATGTGTACCCGCAGGAGTCGGAGAATCTCCTCGTGACTCATCCGGCAGTTATCGACGTCGCCGTATTTGGAATCCCAAATGACGACTTTGGCGAGGAGGTGAAAGCCGTTGTTCAGCCCGCTGAGATGCCCGCTGATGCAACAACGGCTGGCGAACTAGAACGTGAGCTGATTCGTTTCTGCCGAGAGCATCTTGCTGATGTCAAGTGCCCACGATCAATCGACTTTCGCGAGGAGTTGCCTCGGCACCCGACGGGCAAGCTGTACAAGCGTCTGTTGAAGGACGAGTACTGGGCTGCCGCTGGTCGAGCTATTTAATGACAACAGGTCGCCCGAGGGCTCCTCACCCGTTTCTTGAGTGGGATGGCGTCCTTGCGTTCGCCCATCGGGGCGGAGTGAGCGAAGCGCCTGAAAATACGCTCGCTGCATTTCAACATTCTGTTGATCTCGGATACACCTTCCTTGAGACCGACGTTCACCTCACCAGCGACGGCGTACTGGTTGCGTTCCACGATCCCGATCTCGAACGAACGTGCGGAATCAAGGGAAAGATCAATGATCTGAGCTGGGATGAGGTGCGACAAGCGCGGGTCGAGGGAACACACCCGATTCCACAGTTCACTGATCTACTCGATGCATTCACTCACGCCCGCATCAATGTTGACTGCAAGTCAGATGAAGCACTTCAACCACTTATCTCTCTGCTTAGCGAGCGTGATTGTCTCGATCGGATATGTGTTGGTAGCTTCAGCGATCGTCGCCTTCGAGCAGTTCGCAAGGCCTTCGGTAATCGGGTGTGTACGATTCTGGGGCCAGTCGAGACGACTCGACTCACTGCTGGAGCTCCTATTCCCAAGGGAGCGTTCGCTGCGCAAGTTCCACCGACCGCTGGAAAGCTCCCGTTGGTGACAGAGCGTTTTGTCTCGAGAACTCACCGACGTGGCCTTCAGGTACATGTCTGGACGATCGATGATGTCGATGAAATGAATCGCCTCCTCGATCTCGGTGTCGACGGACTGATGACGGATCAACCCGCGGTCCTGAAGGCGGTGCTCGAAGCGCGTGGCCAGTGGTGACTGACTCAACAGCACATCAGAAATCAGTGATGGTCAAATAACCGTCCAACGCGTTCGACGTAGTCGCGCTGGTCCTGCATTTCAAACACGGGAATCATGAATTCACTCAACATGTGAGTCTCAACTAGCTCGGTCAACTGTGCCCTGCACTCATCCTCAGTGCCATGAATGACGAATGGCAATACCCAGTCATCCGAAACGTATTGTGCCGCAACATGGAGACCATCTGCCATGGCATTCCGAATTCGCTCGACATCTTCATCTGTCATGCCAATCTGCTCGCGAATGTCAGTTGGAGAGTCGCACAGCCGATACGTCATATGTGGCCGAACGGCTTCAAGATCGCCGTCGGTCATCACAATAGATGTTGAGTACGACAGGTCGACCGAGTTGCCAGAAATGGCTGCCCCTTTGCGAACGGTGTCAACCGACGCCGAAAGAGTTGTCTCGTGGAGGAAATCGAGAATCACGCCATCGGCTAACTCACCCCCGAGAGTTAGCACGCGAGGTCCACGTCCAGCCAGCCATATCGGAATATCTTGATATGGGCGAGCCATGGTGGCCTGGTGAAGACGCACCGTCTCACCCTCAAAATCAACTTGCTCCCCTGACCACAATCCCCTGCACACTCTGATGAGTTCTCGCAGCGACACCACCGGGCGTGAGCGCGACAGGCCAAGTGCGTCGAGAGTGAGGGAGCCACCGGCTCCAAAGCCGGCTACAGCGCGCCCTCCACTCAATTCTGCGAGGCTCGCATGGGCGACAGCGGTTTGTCCAGGGTGCCGGGTGAAGGGATTGGTGATTCCAGGGCCCACCAACATGTTCGAGGTCGCTAAGGCAACCGCACTTGAGACCACATACACATCATGAGTGGCGAGCCCCTCGTCATATAGGCGGCATGTGCTGTAGCCCGAGTTCTCAGCGACTTGAACAAGTTCGATCACCTCTTCAATGGGGCCATCAGGAATGATGTTTAGCGCTAACGAGACCACACCGAAACGCTACTTAACCTGTTCGAATTCAATCAATACGACTTCGTGGCTAGGGGTGAGGGCGTCTACCAATTCTTCAACCAAGTGAAATGTGGTCTGGTCTTCCTCTTGCAACGGTACTTTGGTGATGACGACTACTTTTCGGGCGTCTGCCGCACACCCCTTGAACGAACCATGCGGTGACGAAAGAACCGTTGCAGCTCGAGCCGGCGTGAGGCGTTCGTAGGGGCTGCAGCCAGCGACTGCTGCGACTCTCAACGGACGATGGCATTGATCAGCAATGACTCGGCCGAGTGCGTCGGCTCCGATGACTGAGAGAACAGTCGTAGTCTGAACGGGAAGCACCGGCTCGAAGTTCGCAGGGGCTTTGAATGGCCGATGTCGAGCACCATCGGCCTCAACGAGAACGAAATCGCAGAGAGAGTCGTCGCTAAACCATTCGTCGCAGACAGATGGAGGCACGCCGATGGACTTGTGTCCTTTGACTCCAGAGCGAACGAACACCGGTGAACTTCCGTTCCACGACGCAAGGGGTTGCTCAAACGGTGCTTCGATCACGTCAAGATTTCCCGTTTGGTGCTCCCCCATCTTGGTTGTTGTCGTCACGATCGTGCGCCTGTTCATCGTCTGCGCGAGCTGAAACAACAGGGTTGATTTGCCTCCTCCTCCGACGAGCGCAAGAAGTTCCCGCCGATCAAGATTGAGGGCAGTAGCCAGTCTCCCGCTCGGGATGGGGATCATGACCTGGTGCTCAGCCGGTGCAACGCTTCAACGACTCCCCCACCAACTGCGAGCGCTTTATCAGAAATCTGAACGCACGCCTCTGGGTCGTGTCGGGGGTCAATATCGGCAATCTTCAGCCCTACAGAGACCTGCGAACCGGGAGCGATAAGTCCTCGCACCATTCCAGTAAATGGCGCATGGACATGCATTGATGTCTCCCCGGCGACTTCGCCAAGCACCGTTCCCTCTTTGACAAAGTCACCTATTTCTGACGACCACGTTATGCAACCACGCAAGGGTGCCCGTATGACTCTCTCTGCAGATTTCCCTTCGATTTCGCCGGGGCTCCCAGTATTGGGCTCAGCCATGCCTGAAAACAGGGCTCGTCCAAGGCGATGACCTCGCATCGTCTCTATGACGGCATGGCAGTGCGTTCCAACTGAAAACCCTGGACCGAGTGCAATCACGATTTCAGCGTCGTTCATCGATGAATCGAGAGGCTGTTTTGCAAGTCGGCAGTCAATGATGCTGCTCATTGGCTGTGACATCGGCACATCACCAATCGTTGGTGCGACGACAACCGGAATTTCGCCGAGGTTCCAACACGTGCGAACCGATTGTTCATCATCGCATCGCCGAGCAGCGAGACCCTCGATATCGATATGACCTGATGTGACCGCTGAAGAAACCGCGACCGTGCGACGAATGGTGAGCGGATGAGGAAGCTCAGCTACGAGCACTCGGAATCCGGCGTGGTGGAGCCGCCACACCACGCCAGTTGCGATATCTCCACCGCCTCTAACAAGGACGATCTCATCTGGTGCTGGTTGCACGAACGACCTCAGCCATGATGCTGATCGCAATCTGCTCAGGAGTTTCGGCGCCGATTTCTAGACCGATCGGCGTGGAAACTCTCGCGATCTCATTTTCATTGCATCCTGCATTGAGCAGAAGTTCTTTTGTTGTCGACCATCTGCGAGCACTGCCCATTAGGCCGATGTAAGCCGCAGGTTGCTTCACGACGGCGGGGATGAGTTCAACATCAAGAGGAACGTTCCGGGTGACCATCACGATGGCTGATCGCGCGTCGAGGGGAATGTCGACAAGGGCCTGAGTCAGCTCTCCACTGTAGGAATGAACAGCGTCATCGAATACCTCGAGCTGCTCGGGTCGGTCGTCCCAGATATGAACGTCCCATCCGCTCCATTGCGCAAGCTCGCAGACGGCACGTCCAACATGACCTGCTCCGATGATGAGAAGTGATGCGGTATTCATATATGGCTCAACGTAGACGTCCATCTCGCCTCCGCACACACCAGGATCTCCAGTGGAGGGGTCGACGAGCCGATATGACAGCAAGCGAGGTTGGCCATCAGACATTGCATCAAGTGCAACATCAACCACTCTCGATTCCATTTCGCCCCCGCCAACGGTTCCCGTCCGGCTTCCATCGTCGCGAATGAGCATTGCTGCACCTATCCGGCGAGGAACCGATCGGTCAGTGCGGACAACTGTCGCTATTGCTGCTTTGCCGCCGGCTGAAGCGGCGTTGAGCGCCAGTCGAATCAGGTCTAACGACCCCATAGCCGACCCGCTTCCTCATTCACCCGGGCACGTGCTCGCTCAACATCAATTCCGAGAACTTCGCCATTTCGCACGCGCCACTGTCCGTCAACCATGACATCGCGAACATGGTGACCACTTCTCCACAGCACAAGTTGGTCAGCGATAGTGGAAGCATCAATCGGTGTGGGCAAGTCAAGGTTGACAACTTGAAGATCGGCAATCCAGCCAGGCTCAAGGCGACCCAGATTTTTTATCCCTAGTGCTGCAGCTCCACCTTCGGTCGCCATGTGCAGAACCTGGTGTGCCGGCGTTGTCGATGGATCAAGCCGCCGTGCCTTCTGCAGCCAGAATGCGCCGCGCATGACCTCGTACATGTCATTGACATACCCATCTGACCCGAGACCAACTGTGACATCCCTGTCGAGGAGGTCAGCGATTGGCGCAATTCCTCCACCCACCTCGCAGTTCGATAGTGGCATGTGGCTGACTCGAGTCCCACTCGTTGAGATGACCTCAAGCTCATCATCAGTCATCTGCACACACTGACTTGCGAGAAACGATGAACTCGCTATTCCGATATCTCTGTAGAAGGCCATCGTGTCAGCACCCAGGTTCTCTCGGGCCCAGTTTCCCTCGTGTATTCCCTCGTTGCAATGTGCGTGGAACCACGTGTTGCGAGCCAGCGCTTCATTCGCCGCTCGTTCAATAAATGACCGAGAGCATGTGAACACGGTGTGCCATGACATTGCTCCAGAGACCAACGAGTCGTGTTGGTGCTGATCGATGAAGTCAAGATTCTCGAGAAGCGAGAGTTCAGCGATTTCTGCTCCCGCGCGCTCGGTGGCCTCGAAGCTGAAAATTCCTCGAATGCCAGCGAGACGGGACTGTTCCGCTTCTGCTTCGAGTACCCCACTAAGTGCTCCAGGTGCCTCACATATGTCGAAGAAGGTGGTTGTTCCGGTCCGCAACATTTCGGCACTGACCCAAGCCGACGCTGCTGAGATCATCTGGCGGTCGAGCCTGTCCTCAACTTGGGGCCACCAGTAGTCATCGAGAAAGCTTGCGAATCCAGTTGGAGGCGATTCGATGACTATTCCGTGCGCGAGGGTTCCGTATAGATGCACATGTGAATTGACAAACCCTGGCAGCACTGCGCACCCCGCAGCCTCGACCACTTCATCATCAGGAAATTCGGCGATGAGTGCCGCCGAACTGCCAGTTGCGTGTACTAGGCCATCATGAATACGGATTGCTGCCGATCGCTCAACCTGTTCAGCAGAGATCAACAGCCAGTCGGGACAAATAATCATTGCTGTGACTGGTTAACGGCTGAATTCATTGCCCGCCACACCCGCTCTGGTGTGAATGGAAGCTCGTTAATTGAGACTCCGACAGCGTTCTGAATAGCGTGGCGCAGGGCGGGTGCGACTCCGTCCTTGGGAATTTCCGCAACGGCCTTGGCGCCAAATGGTCCACTGTCTTCCATCGTCTGAACGAGGTAGACAGCTGTCTCGGGCATTTCATCGGCTCGATAGATGTGGTACGGGCCGAAGGAGTCATTGAGCATTTTGCCATTCTCATCAAAGGCGTATTCTTCGCAATGCGCGTATCCCAACGCTTGCAACATTCCGCCTTCGACCTGGCCGGACGCAGTGACAGGGTTAATGGCAACACCGCAATCGACCGCCATTGCCATCTTCATAATGGTGACCTGGCCAGTATCGACATCGACTTCAATCTCGATCACTTGTGCGGCGAAGGGTGGAGGGCACTCAGGAGACACGTACGAGGCGGTGCCCATTATTTGCTCCTGCTCCTGGGTGTGAAGTGAGTCGAGGGCAATGTCCTCCATTGAAACTGAGCGGCCGTCGGGAGCGTACGCGCGACGATCCCGTAACTCAATCGAACAAGGTTGTTCAACCCCGAGCAGCATCGCTGCGCGCTCTTTAATCCGTTCACGCGCCACTTCGGCAGCTCGGAGTGCAGCGGTGCCGGAGATATACGTGGTCGATGACGCGTAAGCCCCGGTGTCGAAAGGCGTCATGTCGGTGTCGCTTGAGTACACCTTGATGTCGTCAAGGTGTACTCCAAGAACCTCAGCCGCAATTTGGCCGAGAACCGTGTCGGCACCGGTACCGAGATCGGTGGCGCCAACAAGCATATTGAACGAGCCATCATCATTCAGTTTGATTGAGCAGCCGCCCATATCGAGGAAAGGAATTGCAGTTCCATGCATGCAGTACGCAAACCCAAGACCTCGCCGAATATTCGGTCGATCGGCTGGCTGTCGCCACTCGGGATCGTCACGGCGGTGCCAGCCAATCTCACGAAGTGCTTGAGCGACGCACTCCTCTAGGCCTGTTGACAGCACACGTGGGTACTCGTCAAGTTCTTCGTCGCTTGCGGCACGTTCACCGAGATGCGGAGCGATATTAAGTTCATCGCCAAGTCGCAACCAGTTTTTGCGCTTGAACTCAATCGAGTCGTATCCAAGTTGTGCCGCGATGTCGTCCATATGGGCTTCGAGCGCAAATTCTGCTTGAGGTGCTCCATAACCTCGGTATGCGCCCGGAACCGGAATGTTCGTGTAGACAACGTCGCAGCGGAAGCGTTTGTTTGGGGCGTTGTATTGGGTGAGTCCACGCAATCCGGCAACTGTCTGCACGGTGTAGCCGTGGGTGCCGTAAGGGCCCGTATTTCCAATGATGTAAAGATCTTGAGAGACGAGTTTGCCGTCGCTGTCGACCACAGTGGTGAAGGTGAGTGTCTGCGGGTGGCGAGTTCGACTGCCGATGAACTCCTCTGACCGATCGAGTTCTAGCCGGACCGGGCGACGTGTCGCTTGAGCGAGATGTCCAACAATGTCCTCGATCAACATCTCTTGTTTGGCGCCAAATCCCCCGCCGATACGGGGCTTAACGACCCTGATGTCTTTGATATCGCGATCGAGGAGCGGTGCCACCATGCGGCGAGCATGAAATGGCACTTGGGTTGCTGTTCGAATGACGAGACGCTCGTCCTCGTCGAGCCATGCGATCGAAATATGGGGCTCAATTGGGCACTGTTGAACCTGATGAACTCGGAAGGTTTGGGTGAATACGTGATGACCGTTGTCGTGCGCACGTTTGACTGCCTCATCTGGATCATTGCGGCGAGCGGTTATGTGATGGACGATATTGCGGTCACGGTTATGGATTTCGAGTGTGTCGGGCTCGTCATGAATGACAACTGCACCGTCTGCCATTGAGTCTCGTTCATCAAAAATGGCTGGAAGCAATTCATAGCTGACATCGATGAGCGAACAAGCATGCGCAGCGATTTCGGGAGTTTCCGCTGCAACCACCGCTACACGATCTCCGACATGGCGAACTTTGTCGTCAAAACTCACTTGATCGTGAGGATGAGGATTTGGCCACGATTGCCCACCCGAGGCGTATTTGATACGTGGTGTGTTCTTATAGTGCAATACCTCGTGGACGCCGGGAAGTTGACGTGCTGCAGCGTCATCAATGTCAAGAATTCGCGCATGCGCGTGCGGGCTTCGAAGAACCTTTGCATAGAGCATGTTACGAAGCTCAATGTCATCGGTGAAGGCAGGATTTCCTTTTGCGAGTCGAACGGCGTCCACCTTGATCTCAGGCTTTCCAACAACTGCCATTTCTGGCACATCCTTCGAGGGAATAAGTCGCGGCACCGCGGCAGGGGCAGAAGGTGGGTTGTCGCTCGGGTCGTGCTCAACTGGTTCGCCCTGTTGAGTAAGAGAAGGCAGAATGACGGGAGTGAAAGGAGCAGTCTGTTCCCCTCGCAGAACTGCTGCCGCTCGATGTATCGCCTCAACCGGCTTTACGTAAGCCGTTTCTCGGTCGAGAATTCCTGACAGCATGTCGCGGATTTGTTCATCGGTAGGTGATGGATGCTCCTCGAGTAGCGCAAGAGCCCCAAGCACCATCGCACCGGCCGAATATCCCGATTGGAACGCGCCCGTAGCAACAAACGCTGCCTGAATCGGGTGCAGCTCGGGGCTGGTGTTTAACGACTCAACCGTCGTGATGGTGTGCCCGTTGGCCTGGGCAGCAAGGATGACGTCGCTACTGGCGAGGCGACCGTCAAAGAGCACAGCAGCAGCCCCGGTCTCGCCGCTATCCGATCCGTAGTGGACACTAAACATTCCTTGAGAACGAAGGAATGTTCTCAGCGTGTCATGCGGTTCGATTTGCCCGGTGACAACGCGGCCATTGAGGGTGATGGTGATCGGAATCATGACAACGCTCCGAGCACTCGTTGGCTAAGTTTCACTGCCAAGTGGTGGCGGTATTCGCTACTTCCCCGAAAATCGCTGAACGGTATGAGTTGCTCCACCTCGTCTAGTGACCGAGCCAACTCAGGAACGGAAGAAACACCAGTAATGGCGAGGATGGGCCCGCTGCTAGAACGCCGACCAGCTACCGCCACGATCGGAGTATCCATCGGAGTTCGACCGGTGTGTTCGAACGCCCAGTCTGTCGACGTGTGTAGTTCAACTGTTGTGATGAGCCCGCTTGGCGATCGCAGAAACTCATCAAGAGGAGTCGATTTGCCATCAGCCGTCGTCACCGTTGCAGAGGAAGCGAGTAGTGCAGCCAACAACAGGCTTTCTTGACCCGCTGCTGCGACTGCTCCTCCAATAGTGCCGATCGTTCTCAGCGTTGACGGCAACTCCCTTCGTGCAGCCACACCAAGTAAGTCGTGAGGAAAGGTGTGCTCAATATCCGCCACTCGAACCATCGCTCCAATGGAGGCGGAAGAGCCCTCGAACTGGATGTTGTTGAGGCCGAGGGATTGAAGATCAACTCCCACATATCCTGACCGGTGACGATCAGCGTTGATCACTGTCCCACCAGCGAGTGGAATGTGTTGGGGCTGACTCAGCAGGGCTACTGCCTCGTCTAAGGTCTCAGGTCGATGGTATCCAGCAAGTAGCGGCACAATTCCAAATTAGCCGAGCCGAGACCGAATCCCTGCCCGCTGGAATAGCGATGCTGCTGCTGCCTTGGCTGATGCAATGACTTCCGAAGAATTTACTGCTCGATGAAAGCCATTTCTAATGACGGGCTCACCTTGAACAAAGACATCGCGGACCTGTTGCGGTGAGCAGTTAAAGACGAGCGCACTGGGTATCCGGTGAACTGGCGCAACGGCTGGGTGGTCGAGATTGACGATGACGAGGTCAGCGGCACGACCAACTTCTATCCGACCGAGTCGATCGGGCTCACCAAATGCTCGTGCTCCACCAGCGCATGCCATTTCGATTGCGTCTTCAGGTTGAAGAGCCATGGCGTTGAGATGGTGAACCTTCTGAAGGAGAACGGACATTTTCATTGCTTCGAAGAGGTCCTGTCGATTATTTGAGCCCGACCCGTCACTTGCAAGAGCAACCGTGATACCGAGTTCACGCATCTCAAGAATTCGAGCTACGCCTGACGCCAGATACATATTTGAGACCGGGCAGTGCACCACGACCGAGTCGGCTTGCGCAATCGATTGCAACTCGTCGTCGTCGAGCCACACAGCGTGTGCGAGTTGAACGTCCGAAGCGAGGGAGCCAACACTTTCCAACCATGGGACATGCCGCAAACCTCTCTCAGAGATGCTCATCTCGACCTCCACAGCAGTTTCTGCGCAGTGAACGTGAGTACCGCGACCCCACGACCGAGCAGCCTCAATCGTTTCAACCATTGCTTCGTCGGAACAACCCCATGGGATAAGTGGACCAAGTTCGATCTTGATTCTGCCCTCGTGGCCATCCCAACGATCGAATGTTTGCTTTGCTCTACGAATCGCGGTTGCAGAATCCTCGACGAGCGGCTCATGGTAATTGCGATCCGCCCAGCCGTGAGCAAGAAGAAGTCGTAATCCGAGTTCATCCGCAGCTCGGCACACCGCATCGTCAATGAGGTCGCCATCGATGCCGGGGTGGACATATTGGTGATCGATAACACTCGTACATCCGCTCATTAAGTTCTCGAGCAGACCAATGCGAGCCGCGTGATACGCGATGTCGGGAGTTATGTGTTCAGCCGCAGGCCAGATGCACTCTCGTAACCAATCGAGAAGTGGTCGGTCATCTGCAAGACCTCTAAAAAACGACTGGAAGAGATGTGTGTGCGCATTTGTCATCCCCGGCATGACGGCGCAGCCAGCAGCTGAGACCACTTCGTCGACCGAAGTCTCCAATGCTGAAGGCGACTCGCCTCTACCGATGTCAGTAATGACACCATTGGTGATCAAAATCCAACCCGGGTCGAGCACGTCGTGATCTTGGTTGACGGTGACAATTGCTCCACCATGAATAAGTCTCGTGTTACTCATGTGGCGCCCAGTGAGCAAAGGCATCAATAACTGGCTTGATGTCATCCATCATTGGATACAAAATCGGACACGTCACTCCCGCGTCGATGTACTCGGCAACTTTCTCTTGGCACTCGCGGGTGGTTCCGACCGCCATGAGTGAACGAACTAAATCATCTGGGATGAGGTGTGCTGCTTTTCGGTAATCGGCTTCTGTTGCCGGCCAACCAACAACCTCCTTCACTCTCTTCACAAGATCTGGGTCCGCTCCACTTGCCTCCATGATGTGAGGCTCGGTACCGAGGTAATACGCGACGAGCGACTTTCCGGTAAGTAATGCCTCTTGCGGGTCATCATCTGAAAGTGAGCACACGAGGAGCTCAGGGCGATCTACTTGTTCGATCGTTTTACCGGCGCGTTGAGCACCCGTTTCAACTCGTTTAACCGCTGAGCGGATGTAGTCAGTTGAGACGACATAGTTAAGAACAACGCCGTCACAGGTCTCCCCTGTGAGTTCAAGCATTTTTGGACCTGTTGCGCCGATGTAGATCGGAATGTTTCTCGGAGAGGCATCTCCATATGCGACATCAAGTCGTACACGATCAAGTTGAACGATCTCACCCTCGTAGGTGACTTCCTCCATAGTGAACAATGCACGCAGTGCCTCAACGTGCTCGCGCATCGCTCGTAGTGGAAGTCGACGATTCTCACCAACACGGCTCGCAATTGGCTCCCACCATGCGCCAATGCCGCACATCACACGACTTTCACCTTCTACGAGACCACCCAGTTCCCACATGGTGCTCCAGGTTGCTGCGATGACTGCCGGGTTGCGGGTCCAAATGGGCAACACACCTGATCCGATTCGCAGGCGCTTTGTCTCGGTGAGCAGAGCACTCATCAAGACGACGCAGTCTCGTGCGAGGCGAGTGTCGGCCTGCCAGATTTCAGAGAACCCCTTCGACTCCGCATACTTCGCCATTTCAATTTCGTAGGCGATTGGGTGTTTGTCTTGGAGGTATAGGGCCATGCGTTGAGCCATGGCGCCGAGACTACGGGATTACCGGCGGCAACTCACTTATTACCGATGTTCGAGCAACAACTCGTCCACCCTTCATGACGATTCGATCGGCTGGTGCCTCGGCAATTGCCTGACGGGTCGAACCTGCCCGCACGGCAAGGAGGTCTGCGGGTTGGCCAACTTCGATCGAGACTTCAGGCATCCCGAGGGCTTTTCGTGGATTAGAGGAAATTGTTGCAAACGCGTCGATTGGGAGCATGTGGCCTGCCATCACCATCAAGGCAGCTGTCTCGAATGGATCGTTCCTTCCCACAAAGTTGAAGGGATCTTGGGCGTTGTCCGCACCGGCCACGAGGTTCACTCCGGCTGCCAGCAACGCATGAATGGCGGTGAGACCTCGAGGTGTCGCCACCGGGTCGTCGCGCCCTTGTAGAAACAGGTTGGTTTGTGGCAACGCAACGATGGAGACTTCCGCTGCGGCGACGTTCTCGGCGAGCGACTGAACCTGATCGACGGGAAGCATTCCGAGGCTCACGCAGTGACTTGCGGTGGTCAAAATCCCAGAGCCACGCGAGTATCGAACGACATCATTGATCGTCAGCGCTGTGGGGTCGAGAGTCTCATCAACATGCAGATCAACTTTGCATTGATGGCGCTCAGCGAGTTCGAACACTTTCGAAACACACGAGCCAGAATCAGGCTCGAGGTGAGGGCACCCACCGATGACCTCCACTCCTAGTTCGATTGCGTCGTTGAGTGCCGTGAGGTTGATGTCACTCCCCTCGCCGCTCATCGGCATGTACGTCAGTGCAACAAACTCAATGTCCATACGCTGCCTGAACGTTGCTGCGGCTTCGATAGCGGCGACGAGGTAACGGGTCGAGACCGGTCCACCAACATTGATGTGACTTCGAACCGCAGTGACCCCGCTTGCGAGCAACATCTCCAGTGAGCGGCGGATTCGAGCAACCATTTCTTCGTGACCAATTACTCCCGCAGCTTCAGCGTCTCGCCACCCATGGATTGCCCCCATCAAGTCGCCCTTCGGGTTAGGTACGACGTCCGCGGTGAGCGATTTGTCGAGATGTGCATGAGGTTCGACTAATGAGGGGACTATCAGACGTCCATCGAGATCAATGTGATTGACGTTCTCACTCGAGACATCACCTACTCGCTCCGATACCTCAATGATGCGACCATCGCGATCAACAAGGATGTGTGGTGTTGAGCCATCCTCGAGGAAGCCGCCGGAGATAAGGGTTCGAGGTTGGGTCATGTGAGCATCATATTGTTCGGCGTAGATTCATGGTTATGAACGCGAACGAAAGCCGTCGATACGCCGACATCGTAGGTCCAGACATTGGTGATGTCATTTCAGAAGAATCCATCATCGTGTTGCCGGTCGGAGCCGTCGAGCAGCACGGCCCGCACTTGCCAATGTCGGTCGACGACGTCATCGCGACTGAAACGACGACTGAGGTCGTGCGACGGTTCGGTGGCGATCTTGATCTGTGGCAACTGCCCTCGCTATCGATATCGAAGTCAAATGAGCACGCCTGGAGTGCAGGCACTCTGTGGTATTCGGCTGAGACCATGATGTCGGTGCTGCACGACATCGGCCGTTCAATTTCAACTACTCAGGCCGAGCGACTTGTGCTCCTCAACGGCCATGGCGGTAACACCACGTTGCTCAACACCGCGTTACGCGAACTTCGGCTGGCGTTCGGACTGAAGACGTTCCTTGTTCATCCATCCCTCCCTCCTGCTTACGGGGGCTCGTCCACCGAAGATGAGTTGGGAATGGGTATTCACGGCGGCCTTAACGAAACGTCAGTGTTTATGCATCTTCGTCCTGAACTTGTCGATCTCAGTCGCGCAGAACGAAAGGTTCCTGAGGCGTTAGACCAGAATCAACATGTGAAGTTCGGAGGGTCGGTTGCGTTCGGTTGGCTGTCGAACGACTTCGATGAGGCTGGCTATATCGGTGATCCGACAGGAGCGAACGCTGAGCGTGGCGCCGAGTTGTTCAATCATGCGGTCGAACGCATTGGTGAGCAGATGGCGGAAATCCGGGAATTCAATTTTGGCCGATGATGTCCGCTGCTCGGTTGGCGTCGGTTCGTTGACGCTCGGTCTGCAATAGTATTTCGGCCATGCTGGTTGCACATCTCAGTGACCCCCACATTTTCGCTCGAGGCGAATTGATGGAGGGTGTGGTCGACACCGCAGCTAATCTTTCTCTTGCATTGGCGTCACTTAAAGAGCTCGCTCCAACGCCTGAGTTTGTCGTTCTGACCGGCGATTTGGTCAACGATGGCCAGCCCGACCAATACGACCATCTCAAGAAAGTACTGGGCAGCAGCCTCGATTCATTTATCGTCGTTGCGGGAAATCACGATGACCGTGCTGGCCTTCGGGCCTTGTTCCCCCAGCTTTCCGTAGTGGGTTCCGGTGATGACCCAATCGATTACGTGATTGATGCCGAACGAGACGGCCGCTCGCTCTCTCTAATCGTCCTCGACACCACCGTCCCAGGCGAACATGCCGGTGCACTCGATGCGACCCAGCTGGAATGGCTTGATCGTCAACTTGCTGAACGACGTGACCGAGAGATTCTCATCGTTCAGCACCATCCCCCGTTTCGGAGCGGCATCGGCTTCATGGATGCCTACGGGCTGCGGGGTGCTGTGGCGGAGGCTGCAATCGTCGCGAAGTATGCAAACATCGCTGCGGTGATTTCAGGCCACCTACATCGGCCCGCAACCGCTGCGTGGGGTGGAACGGTGGCGTTCGCCTCCCCATCGACTGCCGCTCAAGTCTCTCTATCATTCAACGGCGAGACCACTTCATATACAGACGAACCCGGCATGATGTCGCTTCATTGGTGGACTAAAACTGGAGTTGCATCTCACGTTCAACCAATTGGCGACAGCGGACGGTGGGTCCCCGCATGGGCGAAGTAGTTGACGGCTAACTCAAAGACTTCTCCTCGGTCGGACAGTGCTTTGTGAACATTTATGGAAAGTTAAGTAAAATCCGTATGAATGGGCCCCGTTTATTCCGTTTAGGGTTTGCAAACCGACTATGTTCGTAAACGTGATTCGATTCCTAGGCGGCCAACAATGACAGCGGCTGAAAGTTCCGTCCAGACAAGTGGAGTGGGGGCACCAGTCCTTTCGTTTGACCACACCCAAATGACGTTTCCTGACGGCACAGAAGCCGTACGTGATGTGAGTCTGGATATTTCTCCGGGAGAGTTCGTGACGATCGTTGGTCCATCTGGCTGCGGTAAGTCGACGTTGTTAAAGATTGCATCAGGTCTGTTAGACGCGACGGGCGGAGAGGTCGCTGTCGACAGGGACCGCTTGGGCTATGTGTTTCAGGATGCGACTCTGCTCCCTTGGCGAACGGTTCAGGGCAACGTTGAGTTGCTCGCTGAGTTGCATGACATTCCGAAGGCTGAACGTCGGCAGTTGGCTCGCGAGGCGATTGAAACCGTTGGACTTTCGGGCTTCGTGAATCACTACCCTCGTTCACTCTCAGGTGGCATGAAGATGAGAGCGTCGCTAGCTCGCACCCTTACGCTGAAGCCTCCGGTGTTTCTCTTTGACGAGCCGTTCGGTGCGGTTGATGAGATCACTCGAGAACATCTCAATGACGAGACGCAACGACTTTTCCAGTCAGAGGGTTTTGCAGGTCTCTTCATCACCCACTCCATTGCGGAGGCGGTCTTCATGTCGACGAGGGTGATGGTCATGAGCGCCCGACCCGGACGCATTGTTGCTGAATTTGATGTGCCATTCGACTACCCTCGCAAGCCAGACCTGCGGTTTGACCCCGAATTTGCTGCGCTGAGCGGCGAAATTTCTCGCGAGTTGAGAGGTTCCCACCAATGAGCATTACACAAGACAACGAGCAGCAGCAGATTTCAACCGTTGATGACGGTGCAGATACGGATTCTGGCGCGCCGGTCTTAGGCGGCAAGAAGCGACGTCGCACCGCTGCCGATATCGCTCGGCAGTTTCTGCCACCTCTCTTTTTGGGTGCACTCATCGTGGGGGCCTGGTACTACGTGTCATACGGGTTGCTCACTGAAGAGCGGCGGTTCTTGCTTCGTCCTCCGCATGAGATCCTTCAGGTGGGATTTTTAGATTGGGATCACTTCTCTGAAATCCTGCAAGCACTGTGGAGCTCGACTCGAGTCGCCCTTATCGGTCTTACGATCTCGATCACTATCGGATTCTTTCTCTCAACCATCATGAGCCAGACGAAGATCGTCGAGCGAGCAATCTTCCCTTACATGGTGATGCTGCAGGCAATTCCAATCCTCGCCATCGTTCCTCTGATCGGATTTTGGTGGGGTTACGGAACGACCTCCCGTATTGCGGTGTGTGTCATCATTTCTCTATTCCCCATCATCGTGAACACCTTGTTCGGGCTGCAGTCTGCCGAACGTGGGCTCCATGATTTATTCACCTTGCACCATGCATCTCGTTTAACCCGATTACGTAAGTTGATGTTCCCCGCTGCTCGTCCAGCAATCTTCGCCGGTCTCCGCATTTCGGCCGGACTCTCGGTGATTGGAGCAATCGTCGGTGACTACTTCTTCGGCCAAGGAGCAGTAGGAATCGGGCAACTTCTCAAGCGTTACTCGAGCCGACTTGAAGGAGAAGAGCTCCTCGCTGCTGTCATCATGTCCTCAGCGCTCGGTGTCGTCGTCTTCTTGTTCTTTGGTTGGCTGCAAAACGTTGCCATTGGAAAATGGCACGAATCATCAGGTGCAGATTCCTAACTTCCTAGTCCCTACCAACACACCCACCCACAACCACAATCCAAGGGGGAGAACCTTGATGATTACATCAACCCGAAAGAAATCCTTGAGAACACTGTTAGCTCTCGCTACCGCCGTGTCTCTCGTCGCCGCTTGCGGCAGCGACGACGACGATGGCGATGCAGCGGAAGATCCAGCGGCCGAAGAGGAATCAACTACCGCTACTCCCGTAGCGGAAGCCGGTGTCCTAACCGATATTTGTCCTGATCCGTTGGTGATTCAGACTGACTGGCATACAGAGTCTGAGCATGGAGCGTTGTACAACTTGCTTGGTGATGATTACACCGTTGACAAGGGTCGCAGCGCGACGGTTGGCCCGATGACACTTGATGGCGTCGATCTTGGCATCGATTTTGAGATCCGTGAGGGCGGCCCGGCGATCGGGTTCTCCTCACCTTCATCAATTATCTATAGCGATGATTCAGTGCACTTGGCGTACGCCAATACAGATGCGCAGATTCTGACCTACGAAGACACACCAATGTTGTCAGTGGTTGCTCCGTTGGAGAAGAACCCACAGATGATCATGTGGGACCCAGCGACGTACCCAGATGCTGAAGATCTTGAAGATCTGAGAGATCTTGGCGTCACGATCAACATCTTCGCTGGTCAAACCTACGCAGACATTTTCGTTGCTCAAGGTGTGCTGACGGAAGATCAGATTGATCCTTCTTACGATGCAACCCCTGCCCGCTTCATTGCAGAACAGGGTGCAATCGCTCAGCAGGGGTTCGCTTCTTCTGAGCCATACGCATATAAGAACACCTACGAAGAATGGGGCAAGGACGTTGCCTTCACATTGTTGAACGACAACGGCTTCCCGATCTACAGCCAGACCATCGCTATCAAGCCTTCCATGAAGGATGAGATGGATGCCTGCTTGACCGAGATCGTTCCAATCTTCCAGCAATCAGTGGTGAGCTACCACGGAGACCCCGCCCGCACCAACGCAATGATCGTTGACATCAACGAGCAATACGATGACGGATGGGTATACACCGCAGGTAACGCAGAGTTCGCTGCAGGAGCGATGGCCGAATTCGGCCTCGTCGGCAACGGCCCAGACGACATCGTCGGCAACATGGATACAGACCGCATCCAAGAAATGATCGACGCCGTCGCAGAGGCCGGCCTCAGTGAGACAAGCCTCACCCCAGCCGACCTCGTCACCAACGAGTACATCGACACCTCAATCGGCTTCTGATTGATGTATTGAAAAGGGGTGGGTGTCTTATGGCGCCCACCCCTTTTTGCTTTATACGGAGGCGTTCGACACCCGACGGACTATCCCTTCGTCTATTGCCTCATTTGGTTCAGCACTCGATGGGCAGCGTTGCGCCCTGCTCCCCCAAAAATTCCCGCCCCTGGAAATGCTGCGGCTCCAGCTAGATGTAATCCGTCGATAGGGCCAGAGTGTCGAGTGAGGTCTTTTGGTGTTCCCTTCAGGGTCGACCATGGAGAGCCTGAAAATGCAGGGGTGTGACCGCGTGGCATGAAGAATTCGCTTTCGTAACGATCAGGGGTCATGGCCCGCCAACGCTTCACGTTCAGCGTGCCTGGCTCACAGAGCGAATCGAGTATCTGTAGCCAGCGCTCTGGTTCCGTTGACCGTTCCCAATCATGTTGGTACGGGGTGAAGAGGACCTCCAAACTCAGTACGTGTTCGTTGGGGTCGAGTTGCATCGAGTGGTCGAGGTTTGTGGGAATGTTGATCAGAAGGCTTGGGTGATCTGCAACTTTGGCCTCCGCTCGCCGCCGGTGTGCCTCATCGAGATCACTCGGTGACGGCGAGACAACCGTGGTTGGCGAGTGCAAGTCAGATTCTCCAACGACCGAACGAAGTTGACGTTCAAATTTGTAGACCGGGAGACCTTCAAGCACCACGTCCAACTTCGACTCGTAACCGTCGTGAGCTTCTTGCTGCCGCCATTTTACGATTTCTGGGAAAGTATTTGCCGTAGAGTCATCTAGCCACCGAGTGAAGATTTGTTGTGGATCACTCGAGACCAACACGTGACGCGCTTCGATGAAGCGGCCATCAGCGAGTTGGACGCCGTGAACCCGTTGATGTTTCGTGAGAAGTTTAGTTACCCGTGAACCGGTGAGTGTTCTACCACCCGCCGCTAGGAAGGAACGCTCAATCGCATCAGTCAACGCGCCGCTACCGCCTTCAGGTCTTGCGGTTCGAATTAGGTGCTTTGTGGCGTAGAGGGCTCCAGCAAGTCCAGTTCCTGGTGTTGCAGGGTGAACACCCCATACCGTCGGCCCTGTGACAACAGCGGGCATCCACGCTCGCCAATCAGTGAAATAGGTCTGAAAGACGTCCAGCGCACTCTTTTGGCTCCAAGCAAGAAGACGCCGCGCACCCCTCCCCTTCACCGTCGCAAGACCTTGTAAGAAATGCATCCCCGATGGCGTTGACCGTGCCATCTCGAGGACCAGTTTGGCAACCGGAATTGCATCATCGAGGTAGCGCTGATACGACTTCACCCATTGCGGATGTGTTACCGCCATGGTGTCGAGGTGCTCATCGACGTTGTGGCGAAAGACCCAGGTGTCATCGAGTGCATATGTCGAATGAATTGATGAGAACTCTGACTCCAAGTATCGGAGTCCATGACGTGCAAGGTCGAGGTCGTCGATGATTGGCAGGGCGCGAATCATCGTGTGGTCGCAATTGCAGATGTTGAATCGGGCCCCGAGATCTGTGACGGTCGAAGCACAGCCCCCGACCTGATCCCTCGCCTCGACGAGCAATGTTGCAACACCCGCCCTCGCCAGGTAGGCGGCGGCGATGAGGCCGTTGTGTCCACCTCCAACGACGACCGCGTCAACGGTTAGGTTGTCAATGTGGTGTTCGGCACTACTCACACCATAAAGGTAGCGTTCGAGTGTGCCAAGTTTCGATCAAGGTCATCTGACAGCGTCCCCCTCTGACCTTCACGCCGATTGGATGAGCCTGCTGCCGATTGGTAACCCGCTACCGCAACTGGTTGAGCCATCAGCCATGTCGCCGGTGACGTCGGACTGCGGAGAGCCACTTGTAGACGTGACTGACACCTTCACCTGTCTTGAGGCGTACCGGCTGGCGAATTGGACGCATAGTCGAACTGGCACCTTTCTTCGAGAAGGAGTCACGCATCGACTTCTGGCAGTTAATGCGTTATTGCCAAGAGGCTTTGCCCTCGTCATTTTCGATGGCTGGCGTTCTCCCGAGCTCCAGTCAGAGCTATTTCATGCTGCTTACGGCGACCCATTGCTTCCACCTGGATTTCTAGCGCCTCCCTCTGACAATGACCAACTGCCCTCGCCCCATGTGAGCGGTGGAACCGTTGACCTCACACTTTCATTTGACGGCGCTGCTCTGGAACTCGGTACGCCATTTGATGACTTTACGGAAACTGCTGCCACTGCTGCATTTGAGGACGTAGATAGTCCAGTGAGGAGACTGCGGCGAATGTTGTGCGAAGCGATGTGGGCGCAAGATTTCGTCGTGTATCGGGGTGAATGGTGGCATTTCGAGTTCGGTACTCCACGGTGGGCGTCGATCTTGAAGCGGGAAGGCATCTACCAACGGGCATCGCTGAATGATGAGCAACAATTTGGTTCTGAGGTAGCTCTGCGATGACCTTGTCACTTGGTCGTATTGCTGGTATTCCTGTTCGGCTTCACTGGAGTGCCCTGCTCGGAGCTGCGTACCTCGCGTACTCGCTGGGCGCGATGGTCTCGCTCGTGGCTACGGCCGTCGGCGTAGCTTGTTTTGGGCTGTCTATTTTGGTTCACGAACTCGGACATGCATTGATGGCTTCTCGCTGCGGGGTGACAACAACATCGATTGATCTTTGGGCATTAGGGGGTGTGGCCCGATTGGCAACTGAGGCTCCTGCACCCAAGGCGGAGGCATTGATTGCTGTGGCTGGTCCCTCTTCAAGCGCTCTCGCTGCAGTGATCTGCAGCACTGCCTGGTGGTTACTTCCCCTTGAGGGAATTGTTGGCGAAATTGGTCGGGTGATGTTGTGGTTGGCCTACCTCAACACTGCGCTCGCTATTTTCAACATGTTGCCTGGTTCCCCGCTTGACGGCGGTCGTGTACTTCGTGCGGCGAGATGGAAGCTTCACGGCGACCGACTGCGTGCATCGCGTGAAGCCGCACGTTCAGGGGTTGTTATTGGATCGCTGATTGTCCTTACAGCGATCGTGGTTAGTCTGCGTGGGAACTCGCAGTTGTCACTACTTCTTGTCGGTTTCTTCGTGCTTGGGAACGCGAGGGCCGAGGTCGCGTTTGCCGACATGCAACAACGTTCGATATCAACGCAAGTGGGTTCGCTCGCGTGGCGATTTCTTGCTGAGTTTGATAAGCGAACGACAGTTGGATCGATGCTCAACGAAGTTGCGCGACTTGGCCAAGCCGAAGCATTGATTGCAACTAACGGAGATGAGCAAGTCGGTCTCGTTCTACTTGAACACGCGTTGCGCATCCCCGAGGAAGAGCGTGATGGCACGATTCTGGGCGATATTGTTCGACCCTTTTCGGCATTCCCGCACGCACACTCAAATGAAAACATTTCAGATGTTCTCTCGGCACTCGACCCGATTGAGCCGTTGATTCTGTTAATCGAAAGCGGCGGCGTTGAGGGAATTGTTCCTCCCACGAGGCTTCGAAATCTGCTTGGAATCTAAAGGATGCGCTTACGCGTCAGCCACGATCCCTTCACGATCAACAACCGGTGGCTTGTCGCTCCAGGGGAAATTGATCCAGAGATCAGTTCTCCGCCAGACATAATCGCATTGCACCACTGAATGGGGTTTCTCATAGATCACTGCAGTGCGGACCTCACCCACTTTTCCGGCACAGAATTCGTGGACACTCTTGAGAGTGTGACCTGTGTCAGCGACATCGTCGACAATAAGCAACTTGGCGTCCGCGAGGTCGACGAAGTCTGGCGCAGGAGGAAGGATACGAGGCACCTCAAGTCGTTCATCAACTCCGGTATAGAACTCCACGTTCATGGTGTAGGTGTTCTTTACTGCAAGCGCATAGCCGAGCGCTCCACCAATCAGCAGACCTCCCCGGGCGATTGAAAGAATCATTTCTGGCTCGTAACCATCATTAGCGATCATTGTCGCTAAATCACGAGAAGCAGATCCAAATAATTCCCAACTAAGAATCTCACGCTCTTCGGCCATGGCTTGGAGGTTAGTCGCGAAGGTTCGAATTCACCGCTTTTGCGATGTCGGAAGGTCGAATTGGCACTCTCGTGAGATGCGTATCGGCTCCCCCGCTGCGGTTCATGGCATTCTGGATTGCACTGATGATGGCCGGAGTCGAACTAATCGTTGGTGGCTCACCGACCCCTTTTGCTCCCATCGGAGCCTGTGGGTCGGGGATCTCGATCAATTGCGCTACGACCGGTGGCATATCGGCGATCGTTGGAATGAGGTAATCGGTGAACGACGGGTTCATGATCCGCCCGTCACGTTGAATGATCTCCTCCATGAGAGCGAGTCCTAATCCTTGCGCGATACCACCCTCGATCTGGCCGGTTACTGATAACGGATTAAGAGCTCTTCCGACATCTTGAACGGTTGCGATTTCAACAACTCTCACGAGACCGAGTTCGACGTCGACGTCCACAACCGCCCGATGGCCTACGAATGCAAAAGCGGTGTGACAGTCTCCTTGACCGTTTTCATCCAACGGGACCGTCGGTCGGTGTCTGAACTCAACCTCTTCATCAATTACGAGTCCCGACACGATCTGTAACATCGGCCAACGCTGGCCGTTCGTCGTGTTCACCAATGTGTCGCCCTCAATGACAAGAGCGAACGCGTCACCACCTGTTGTCGCCGCGACATGTTCGAAAATGAGTTGTCGAACCTTGAGGCACGCTGCCTCGACGGCGCCTCCACTCATCCAGGTCTGGCGAGAGGCAGAGGTCGAGCCAGCTGAGCCGACGCCGGTATCTATGGGGTCCAGACGAACATCTTCAAGCCCGAGCGTAGAACGTGCAATCTGCGCCGCAATCGTGATGAAACCCTGCCCTACCTCGGCGGTGGCAAACTTGAGAGTAATCACCCCGTCGTCGAGTCGGCATCGCGCTGTGCTGTAATCATCAAACGCTTCGGAGTACATCAAATTCTTGATTGCCAAGCCATAGCCAACCCCTCGGACGACATCGCTTGAGCGAGTGGTATTTCCCGCCCCACCCGGAAGCCCGTAAGGGTGACCGTTCGAATGCAGCGTCTCAGATGGTTCTGGGATTGCGGCTAGCCCTGCGATGATCTCACGAACAGGAGCAACGCTCTCAACAGTTTGACCAGTGATGAGCCGATCGCCTGTCGCCATTGCATTTCTTCGCCGAATTTCGAGCGGCTCTAGGTTGCACTTTTGAGCAAGGAGATCCATTTGTCGCTCATGAGCGAAACACGCTTGAACCACACCAAATCCGCGCATCGCCCCACATGGGAGATTGTTCGTGCGTACCGCAACTCCCCGAACGTAGGCGTTATCGCACTTGTACGGACCTTGAGTGTGGGTAACTGCGTTGACGAGAACGGCTGAGGATGTTGACGCATATGCCCCGCCGTCGAAGATGAACTCGGCTTCTATTTTGACGATACGACCGTCCTGCGTGGCGTGATGCCTCATCCAAATTTCTGCAGGATGGCGATGAACGTGACCTAAGAAGCTCTCACTCCGCGAGTAGTGCATCTTGACTGGTCGTCCCGTGGCAAGAGCCAACAGGCAAACATGAACCTGCAACGAGATGTCCTCTCGACCTCCAAATGCCCCGCCGACCCCTCCTAGAACCATCCGAATTGCGGTCTCTGGAAGGTCGAGACAGGCAGCGATCTGGGCGAGGTCTTCATGTAGCCATTGTGTAGCGACGTGACACTCAACTCCTGCGCCGTCGGCATCAGGGATGGCGAGTGCGGCTTCGAGCCCGAGAAACGCCTGATCCTGCATGCCGATGGTGTAGCGGTCCTCGACAATGACATCTCCGACAACTGAGAGGTCACCGCAGACCACATTCTGCTCACGAATGACGTTCCCATCAGGGTGGATTTCCATCGACTCCGGATCAGCAGCAAACCGGGCGTCAGTAAGTGCAGGCAGTGTTTCGTACACGACATCAATCGCAGCAATTGCTCGCGCACAAATGTCCTCATCGTCCGCAACCACTGCCGCTATGGGTTCACCGATATACCGAACCACCTCGCCTGCAAATACGGGCTGATCTGAGGAGATCAAACCGTAGGTTGGTTTTCCTGGGACGTCGTCCGCCGTGATGACGGTATGGACGCCTTGCATCGCAAGTGCTTTCGACGTATCAATACTGAGTATTCGAGCGTGTTGATGTGGTGATCGAAGGGTTTTCCCGATGAGCATGTTGTCAGCAGAAAGGTCTGACGAGAATAAATAGGAACCTTCTGCCTTCGAAACGCCGTCAGGCCGCAACGGTGATTGTCCAATACCTCCGCGAACGACAGATTCACGAATTTCGAGATCACTCACAACTTGTTTCGCTTTCTCCCGTCGACAGCAACCTGAACAGCATCAAGTATTCGCCCGTAGCCCGTGCAGCGACATAAGTTTCCTGCGAGGGCTTCCCGGACGTCATCCACATCCGGATCGGGATTGCGGTCAAGCAGATTAGTTGCAGCCATGACGAGGCCTGGTGAACAGAAGCCACACTGGATCGCGCCACATTCAACGAAGGCTTGTTGCACGTCTGTTGCACCGCCAAGACCTTCGATGGTCACGATAGATGATTGGGTTACTGATGCTGCGAGCACTAAGCACGAGCACACGAGATTGCCGTCGAGAAGCACCGAGCAAGACCCGCACTCGCCCTCTTCGCATGCGCCTTTCGAACCAGTCATTCCAATGTGATCGCGAAGCACAGAAAGAAGACTGGCCCCGAGAAAACTGTCCTTCACTTGATGTTTGGAGCCGTTTACCGTCAATTCGAAGTGTTTTTCGTCGCTGGTGTAGGTCATACCGACTCCTTGATCGAACGCAGACCTTGCTCAATGAGTCTCTTCACAAGAACTCCAACAGCGTGAGTACGGTACGACGCCGTCGAACGATGGTCATTGATGGGCGATGCAGACTCTCGGACGAGTTGTACGACTTGGTCTAGGTCGTCTGTTGAAACTGATGACGTGTTCCAGTCGATCGCAGTAGTCGCAAACGATGAAGCCGAATCCGCCGCGATGATGGTTGGGCCGACAGATCCCAAGGCGATGCGGCAGATCTGTGAATCTGGCGAAAGCACCACTGCTGCGCCTGCAACGGAAATCACCATTGCGTTCCTTGTTCCAATTTTTGAGTAACCCTGCCAGCCGTTCACAATTGGCACATCAATGCGCTCAATGAACTCGTCTTTTTCAATGACAGTTGTCTTTGGCCCGGTGGCAAAGTCCCGTACGGCCACATTTCGCTGACCGCGATGAGAGGTCAATACGACACTTGCGTCAAGTGCCACCAGAGCGCATACGCCATCCCCAGCTGGGCTCGCGGTCGCGACATTTCCACCGATCGTTCCCGCGGTGCGGATTTGATGGCTGCCAACTGTGCGAGCCGATTGGCTTAAACAAGGTGCGGCATCTTCAATGGGGCCACTGAGTAAATCGTTCCAACGGACACCAGCACCAAGACGTAACATCTTGCTTCGATAGTCAAGTTCGACTGTCGATAGTTCGGCCACGGATCGAAGATCAACAATGAGGTGATCGCTCTCGAGTCGTGTTGACCCATGGTTGAGGCCGACCATGAAATCAGTCCCGCCTGCAAGCAACACAATTGAGGTGTCGGCCCGAAGTATCTCTTTCAAGTCTTCGATGGAGTCCGGATGCGCAATTGGCACAAATCCAATCTTATGAGTCGCGAACGAATGAGTTGATACTTATCTCGCCGCCACAACCATTTGCAGGGAAAGAACGGTCGACTATAAATAATCCAAATTGCAGTGAAACTGACAACACGGTGTTGGAGCGCCTATGGCCTATGAGAATGCACAGCTTGATGACCAACCAGTAACCGACTGGTTAAACGATTGGGATTGGCTTGATCCTGCGTGGGGGGAACACGCCATCTCGATTTGGAATGAGATTCGTGACCAGTGCCCAATCGCGAGTACCGAAAGGTACGGGCGAGCGTTTCTTCCTGTAACGATGGAAAGCGTTTAGGCGATCGCTCACGACACTGAGCATTTTTCATCTTGGCGAGTTTCGGTTGCACGGCCCGATGCACCGCCACGTGCTGCACCGCCAATCACTTCGGATCCTCCGGATCATCATGGGCATCGCCGGTTGTTATTGCCGTCGTGTAACCCGAAGGCCATCTCTGGCATGGAGCAGGACATGCGCGAGTTCTGTCGGAGGCTCATCGCCGAAATTGGTGACGCTTCGTCAGCAGATGCCGCAGAGCAGTACAGCCAGCACATTCCGGTTCATGGGATTTGTTCAATGCTCGGTGTACCCGAATCTGATGCCGACATGTTTCGCGATTGGATCTATCGGAACTTCCAACTTGCTCCGAAAGACCTCCAGGAACGGCTGCGAGTAATTGCTGAAATGGTGGAATATGCGTCGGCTGCCCTTGCCGATCGGCGACGGGAGCCAAAAGATGACTTACTCACTCTGATTGCCCACGCCGAAATCGACGGAGTACCGGTCTCGCAGGATCTTCAAGTCGGGTATGTCCAACTGATGGTGCTCGCAGGAATTGATACGACTTGGAGCGCAATCGGATCAGGGCTATGGCACTTTGCACAGCACCCAGATCAGCGAGCCCGTCTCTGCTCGGTTGAAAATAACGATGTGCTCTGGGTACAAGCTGTTGAAGAGGTACTTCGCTTTTATGCACCGGTGACAATGGCACGACAGGTCATCGGCGAAACTGATGTAGCGGGCTGTCCGATGCATCCCGGCGATCAGACCTTGGTCACGTTCCCCGCCGCGAATCATGATCCTGCTGCCTTTGATCATCCCGAGATTTTCGATTTAGATCGCGAACGGAATCGCCATGTTGCATTTGGGCTCGGCATCCATCGATGCCTTGGATCAAATTTGGCCCGACTCGAACTAACTGTCGCACTCCAGGAATGGATACGAGCGTTTCCCAACTATCGGTTGGACCCAGGCGGCAGCACAACTTGGGCTAGTGGCCAAGTACGTGGTCCAAGAAATATTCCAGTCATTTTGAGCTGACGTCGTCGCTTCCAGGGCACAATGGCCGGCGGTGGAATTTCCCGTTCTCTCTGAACTTGTCCCCGTGGTTCTCATCGTGGGAATCGCAGCGTGCATTTACATGGTTGCGGGCTTCGGATTTGCTCTGTTTGCCGTTCCGTCGATCAGTTTGTTGATGCCGGTAACAGAATCGGTGGCGATGATTGCTCTGCTCGGACTAGCGAGCGTGCTCCGGCAATCAATTGCTCTCAGGAACTCTGTCGAACGCCAGAGCGCAGTCAGATTCTCTGTTTGGGCTGTTGCTGGTATGCCCGTGGGTTTTTGGATTGTCGCTGCAGTATCTGATCAGGCCCTACGTCTGTTCCTTGGCGTGAGCACGATCGTTGCAACCGGTGTGCTCATGCGGCGCACAGAACAAATGAGTTCCCATACCGTGGTAGAGAATCTATTTGCATTCATTTCGGGAGTGCTGAACACGTCAATTGGAACCAATGGGTCGCCTCTGGTGTTTGCCTTGCAGGGTCGGGGACTCACACCAGATCGATTTCGAGGAACGATTGCCGTGATCTTTGCTGTCAGCGGAATGGTCACGACTTCGCTGTTCGCAATCGATGGTCGGTACACCTCAAGACTTCTTGCGCTCATTTGCTGCTCATTTCCAACCTGGTATGTCGGCACCGCGATTGGTCGCCGTCTTGCCACTCGTATTGACTCTGAGCAGTTTCGAAAAGTCGTGTTACTGCTGCTCGCCGTGACAGGTATTTCAACACTTATTTCGGCGCTGTAGTTACTTCGGAAAGTTTGTTGCGAAATGGTTTGCGGTCAACGACCTCCGCAATGTACATTTCGTACACCATCTCCGGTCGGAGTGAGATGGTCACCAGAGGGATCTCCGGCTTCGAGGGGGTTAGTTTGTCGTCACACGACTCTGGTTCAGCGACGTTGCTGTCTGTGCGGAACCTTCGAACGTACTTCCACGTTGGTGGTCACCCCGTCAAGGCTGTCGATGGAGTGTCGTTCGATGTGGGTGTGGGGACAACTCTTGGCATCGTGGGTGAATCAGGAAGTGGCAAGACAGTACTTTCTCGTTCGATAATGGGAATCAACACTGCGGGCAACGCCACGACCACAGGTTCGGTGCAGTACAACGGCAGTGAACTCATCGGCAAAACTAGGCGAGAGCTCCGGCATTTCTGGGGCGAAGAAATGGCGATGGTTTTTCAGGACCCCATGACATCGCTTAATCCTGTTGTTCGAATTGGGCGCCAGTTGACCGAGCATTTGCGGGCTCATAAGAACATGTCGAAAGCAGAGGCGGAAGAAGTCGCAATTCAGCTGCTCACATGGGTACGTATACCCGAGCCAAAGCAGCGGCTGGCGAACTATCCGCATCAAATGTCTGGTGGAATGCGTCAGCGAGTCTGCATTGCGATTGCACTTGCATGTTCCCCGCAACTGCTCTTCGCGGATGAGCCGACCACGGCGCTGGATGTCACCGTTCAGCATCAGATTCTCAACCTTTTGAGCCAACAGCAAGTCGAGCGAAAGATGGCTATGGTGCTTGTCACTCACGACCTTGGTGTGGTTGCGACTCGCACAGATGAAATCGCTGTGATCTATGCCGGGAAAATTGTTGAGAAAGCGCCAACGGCCTCGCTCTTCAGTGAGATGCGCCATCCCTACACTCAGTCGTTGTTCTGGTCGATACCAAAGACCTCTGAGCCGAAACATACAAGGCTGAGTGCGATCATTGGTCGTCCACCAAACCTCGCCGCGCTGCCGGTTGGTTGCTCTTTCGCAGATCGCTGTCCTTACGTGCAACCGATTTGTCGAGAAGTCGAACCCGATCTCCAATCAGACGGAGGACACGCATTCGCATGTCACTTACCTGTTGGCAGCGCAGCCGCGGATGTAGCTCTTTCGGAAAACGCTGCGGCAGGTCTCGCTCAATCGCAGTCGGCAGCTGCTCGCCGGGAATCGAATGCAGGAGTGTCGTCGTAATGGCCGGTTCAGGGACTGCGCATCTTCGTGACAATGACGACATGGTGCTGCGCGTCGAGGGACTTACCGTTGAATTTCCGGCTAAGGGGGGAAATGTCGTGCATGCGGTGAGCGGAATCAGTTTTGATGTCATGCGCGGTGAAACACTCGGCGTCGTCGGTGAATCTGGTTGTGGTAAATCAACGACTGGTAGGGCGCTTCTGCAATTGCCACCTCCAACTGGGGGGTCAGTGAAACTTAATGGAGAAGAGTTGACCGCATTGAGTCGTTCAGCGATGACGGCGCGCCGCACCGATATTCAAATGATCTTTCAGGATCCAATTTCTTCCCTAAATCCTCGACGAACAATCGGCAAGATTGTTGCCGAACCCCTCGATGTCTGGGGCCCGAAGGCAGAGGATGAACAATGGAAACTCGTCTCCGAGATGTTGGACGCTGTTGGAATCGACCCGGGCGGCGCAAAATACAAGAGACCACACGAATACTCCGTTGGACAATGCCAGCGCATTTCAATTGCAAGGGCACTTGTCATGGAGCCGAAGGTGATCATTTGCGATGAGCCGGTTTCATCCCTTGACGTTTCGGTTCAAGCACAGATTCTTAACATGCTTGAAGATCTCAAGGCCAAGTACGGCTTAACGTTGGTGTTCATCGCACATGATCTTGCGGTTGTCAAGAACATTAGCGATCGCGTGGCGGTGATGTATCTCGGCAAAATGTGCGAAATCTCAGAATCTGACGAGTTATACGCTCGGCCTGCTCATCCGTACACACGCCTATTGATGGATTCACATCCGGAACCGAATCCTGATGCTGTGATTGACGATGAGGTCGTGCTCGGAGGAGAAATCCCGAGTCCGATCAGCCCGCCATCGGGGTGTAGGTTCCGAACAAGATGTGAATTTGCTGATGAACGCTGTGCAAGCGAGGAGCCGCAAATGGCAATGGTCTCCGACGGTCACTTTGTCGCCTGCCATCATCCGTTAGTCGAGGTGCAAGCATGACCAGAAGCGCATCCGTTAACTTGCAAATACATAATTGTCGCTGTGGTGAAATACCACTTCGATCCGCAATGAATCCCGAACATTGCGGAGACAACAACATCCATGGGAACCAAAATGGGGGTAACTGCAATGAGACGTAAAAGTCTGTACCGCGCAGTCGCATTACTCGCCGCCGCTGGCCTTATTGCTGGCGCTTGCGGAGGAAGCGATGACAGCGCACCCGCCGACACATCTGAGGAGACTTCCGAGGAAGCCGCCGCTGAGGAGCCAGCTGTTGAGGCTGGCGACGAGGCCGAAGGTGATGTCGACACCGCAATTGAAGAAGAAGAGAGCGCCGTCAACTACGGCGGTTCGATTTCGGTCGGAGTTGAGGCCGAAGCCACTGGTCTTCGGCCATGGGAGGACACCTGTTCATCACCTTGCTACAACATGATGATCGCTGTGTATGACAAGTTGATGGAACAAGATGTCAACGGTGCGTATACGCCGTACCTGGCTGAGAGCATCACTCCAAACGAGGACTTCACTGTTTGGACGATGACCCTCCGCTCGGGTGTGACATTCCACAACGGTGTTGAGCTGACCGCTCAGACCATCGCGGACATGTTCCTCATTCAGCAAGCCGGTGCAGCAGGATCCAGCACCGTCTCCGCAGCAAACCTGGTCTCTGTTGAAGCAACTGGAGATCTCGAAGTGACGTACACACTGTCGCAGGGTGGCTCAGCCTTCCCGGCTTCGTTGTCCCGTGCAGCGCTTGGAATGGTCTTCGAACCAGCAGCAGCTGCAGCAGATTCAGAGGGGTATTCAATGGCTCCAATTGGAACGGGACCATTCGTCATCGACTCTCGTGACCTTGATAACGAGACCACGTTTGTGCGTAATGATTCGTATTGGGCAACTGACCCGGATGGAAATGCGTTGCCGTATCTTGACTCGATTTCATTCCGTCCAATTCCCGATGAGGGAACCCGTCTCGATGCCTTGTTGTCAGGAACAGTGAATGCGATGCAGACGCTCCGTCAGGGAACCATCCGCGACGCCCGTGCAGCACGTGACGACGATGGTGCCGCTATCACCCTGTACGAGTTCCAGGGCAACAACGTTGGCGGCGGCATGTTCAATACCGCAGTGCCACCATTCGATGACGTTCGCGTCCGCCGTGCCCTTGTCCTGATGAATAGTCAGGAGCAGGTCATTGAGGCCCTAGGTGGCACCGGCATTTCGCTTCCTGGTACGCAGTGGTTCAGCCCTGATTCAGTGTGGTGGAGCGAGAAGGTTGCAGAAGCATGGCCACAGTTTGATTTCGAGGCTGGCGTTGAGACGCTCACGGAATATGTCAATGACCCAGAACGCTCAGACGGCAAAGCAGTTGGGGAACCAATTGACGCTGAGCTTTCCTGTCCTCCAGATCCAACACTCATTGCATCAATGCAGGTTCTTGAGCAGGCCTACACCGCTAGCGGTTTGGTCAATGTCACAATGACGAACTACGACCAGCAGACGCACATCAATAACGCCCTCGGAATGGACAACGGCTTCATCGGAAGTCACCAGGTTCATTGCTGGCGTTGGGGCGATGACGCCGACCCGTCGGTTCCCCTCAACCCTGCGTTGGCTCCGCCAACGGCCGAAGTTGCGGAAGCAATTGGTCTGCCAGGCGTCGTCTCGCCGTTGAACTTCCCGAACTGGTTCAGCCCAACAGCCTTCCAAGCTGCTGTTGCTGCGACCAAGACGGATGACTTCGCAACCCGTTACGGGCTATACGAGGCAATCATGCTTGAGATCGCAGATCAGGTACCGGTGTACTACTCCGGCCATACTGCGACTGCAATCGCCACTGAGAGCAACATTTTTGGTCTCAATAGCTGGCACGTACCTTCCGGTGAACTTGGTATCGGATTCCCGAATGCTGAGGGCCGCTGGTCAGAAGTGTTCATCGCTTCGTAATTAGGTAACTAGTCGGAACCGGGAAGGAGAGTTGTGGGAAAGGTCATTGCATCGAGACTCGCACGCTTAGTGGCGACACTGCTTGCGGTCACGTTCTTGACATTCTCAATGACAGCTCTCCTTCCCGGAGATCCGGTGAATGCGATTCTTGGGGTCGAGGCGGTGCGGGACCCAGAGGTGGTCGCGAAGATTCGAGCTGACCTCGGTCTAGACGATCCGTTTTTCCTCCGATATGCAAATTGGCTCAAGGACGCTGCGACGGGCGACCTTGGTCAGAGCTACATCACTGATCAAGATGTTCTCACCACCATCACCCAGCGATTGCCGGTTACTGCACAACTCGCTTTTATGGCGATTGTGATGGCGCTCATCCTTGCGATCCCGATTGGTGTACTCGGTGCATACAAGCAAGGGAAGTGGCAAGACAGCAGCACCTCGGCTGGTGTTCAGATCGCGCTGTCAATCCCCAACTTCATTGTTGGAATCTTTCTCATCTGGTTGTTTTCGGTACGGCTAGGTTGGCTCCCCGCGTCCAACTGGAATCGAATAACGACTGAAGGTCTCATTCAAAACCTGAAGACAGCGATACTTCCTGCGTCAGCACTCGCCATGACCCAAATGGCCATTTTTTCACGACTTGTCCGTTCTGACATGATTGCCACTCTTCAAGAGGACTACATTCTCGCGGCGAGGTCGAAAGGGCTTTCGGACCGCTTTATTTTGCTCCGTCACGCACTCCGGCCATCATCCCTCAGCTTGATGACGATTGTCGGTATCAATTTTGGTGCTCTCCTTGGTGGCACCGTGATCATTGAGTATTTGTTTGCAATCCCCGGAGTCGGCTTTCGACTCATCAACGCGATTTTTCAGCGAGACATCATCGTGATTCAGGGAATTACCGTCTTCATCGCTACCGCATATGTGGTGATTAACACCATCGTCGATTTGTTGTACGCGGTCGTTGATCCTCGGATTCGTAAGGGATAGCCATGGAACACACAGACCTCGATAATAGGCTCCCAGAGTTTCCGAGGGACCGCCTCAGCAATGTGTCCGCATCGGTGACGACCGGAGTCGATGTCGCACCAAAGAAGGCCACATTTCAAGAAGTTGTGAGTTCAATGCCGCTGCGAGTCAAGTTCGCATCGTTGTGGATTGTGGTCGTGGTCGTTGGTGCTATCTACGCCAAAATCGACACCAGCTGGCTAGGCGGTTCACTCCCCTTGCAGGATCCAAACTTTCAAACGAATGGCTTTGATCGAGCAACAGGTTCTTTCGGTACTGGGGAGCCAATTGAAGGTATGTCGGCCGCGCATTGGCTTGGTACTGATGCAATCGCTCGTGACACCTTTGCTCGCTTGGTGCACGGTGGATGGGTCTCGCTTGTTGTTGTCGTCGTGTCAGCGGCTTGCGGAGTCATTATTGGTGGCTTTCTCGGATCCCTTGTCGGATTTGTGCGTGGACGAACCGAGACCGTCATCATGGCAACGGTTGATGTCATTTTGGCCTTCCCGGCGCTAGTGCTGCTCCTTGCACTTGTCTCAATTTTTGAGGTTCGCAACCTTTTCGTCATAAGTACTGTGATCGGGGTTCTGTCGATTCCTGCGTACACACGGGTTGCCCGAGCGAATGCTCTCGCAATTTCCTCCCGACAATTTGTAACAGCTGCCAGAGCAATCGGAACCAAACCGAGTCGGATCCTCTTCAGGGAGGTCATTCCAAACGTGCTTCCAACCCTTCTCGCCTACGCAATGGTCGCCGCCGCATTTGTCGTCGTCGTTGAAGGATCACTGTCATTTCTAGGATTAAGTGTCCAATTGCCGACCCCAACCTGGGGAAACATGATCAACCAAGCCCGGCGAGACATCAAACTCAACGTCGCTCAGGTAATCTGGCCATCGCTTGCGCTGTCGATCACTGTGCTGTCGTTAAATCAAGTCGGCGATTTCTTCCAGCAACGACGTGCGGTCAAGGGTTCGAACCTTTAAGAAAGGGTCACGTCATCATGGTCATCGCTGCAAGATCATCCCAATAGGCAGGCCAACTTTTCGCCACAACCTCAGCATCGTGAATTGTGACATCGGGGATGCAAGCACCAACGATTGAGAACGCCATCGCTAAGCGATGGTCATCATGTGTATCAACTGCAGCGCCGTGAAGGGTGCTCGGCAAGACGGAAAGGCCGTCGTCGTGTTCCTCAATTTGAGCGCCAAACTTGCGGAGCTCATGAGCAAGGTCGCCAATACGATCGCTCTCTTTGGCCCTGATGAATCCAACACCTCGGATCCGAGTTGCCGTATTCGCAAGGCACGCGAGGGCGGCGACTGTTGGTACGAGATCTGAAACCTCTGACATGTCGATGTCGACTCCGCTCAATGGCGAGTCTCCATCTCGTGAAACTGTTGTCGTTGATTCAGAAGATAAGACAGTTGCGCCCATCATCTTGAGAATTTCGACAATGAACACGTCCCCTTGATGTGACGTCGTTCCAAAGCCTTCAATAGTGACTGTGGAGCCGGTGGCCGCAGCAATCGCTAGAGGGTATGAAGCTGACGATGCATCAGCCTCAATGTTGACCTCCGCAGCCGTATACGACTGCTCGGAAATAACGATTTGGGTTGATGAAAGTTCTACGTAAACACCAAACATCTTCATCACCAAGGTCGTGAGTTCAACATATGGCCGAGAAATCATCTCGCCGTGTAGAGACATCTTCAGTCCCCCATCAAGTGTCGGTCCGACCATCATGAGTGATGAGATGAACTGACTTGACATGGTTGCGTCAACTTGAAGTGTTCCCCCGCGCAATGGGCCACGAATGGTGAGAGGGAGGCCCCCATTTGAATCTTGGATATCTGCACCTAACGAGCGAAGTGCGTTGATGAGAGGGCCAAATGGACGCTGACGTAGGCGCTCTCTGCCGTCAATCTGAATTTCACGATCACCGGTAGCAACGAGTGCGGTGAGGAAACGAGATGTTGTTCCAGCCAGACCTGCGTCGAGGCCAGCTGATTGCAGCGGTTGCCGGCGGGTGATCTCCACGCCGGTGCCTGTTCGTTCAACTGTGAGGCCGAGATCCCAAAGGGCGGTCAACATAGCCTCGGTGTCATCTCCTGATGGCAAATTTGTGAGAGTTGAAGTACCAGAACTCAGCGCCGCGCAGATGAGCGCTCGGTTGGCAACGCTCTTAGATCCTGGAACCTCAATAGTTGAGCGGAATGGTTGCTCAATCGGCGTGCAGCTATAGATCATGTCAATGTCGAAACGGTTGGACGGAATCCGCGCGCAATCAAGCCACCGCGAAACATGTCGACAACCAAAGAATCTACGAGGACTACAGCGACGCCGCGATTTCCTTCTGCTAGGTGCACGACTTCAAAGTTCGCAATATTCACGCCGAGTTCTGCTGCAAGCGTAAACACTTCTGCAGCCGCGCCTGTTCGGTCAGGGATACGAATACGGACCTCTGAGAGTGAAGCCGGGTCGGTGACGCGGCCTGGCAAATTGGCACGAGCCTCACGAGCCTTTTGCAACATCGATTTAAGCGGCATCCGCTCGTCAGCTGAGATGAGGTTCCGAACGTTGGTCAACGCCGCGTTCAGGTCATCGATCGCTTCGATAATTGCAATGCGATTCTCGTGGCAGATGTCAATCCAAATGTTTGGTGATCCACTTGCAATACGAGTCATATCTCTGAATCCACCAGCGGCAAGCCTGAGCAAAGATGCGTGCTCCTCAGACCGATCTTTCGCAAGAGACATCAGTGATGCCGCAGTAAGGTGCGGGAGATGGCTGACCACGGCGACGAGACGGTCATGCTCAGTTGGGTCAAGGGCAACAACTTCTGACCCCAACTCTCGAATTATCCCGGCAATGCCAGCGAAGAGATCATCATCGACATCGCTCCCCGGAGTAAGAACCCAGATAGCACCGTCAAACATCTGCGGATCTGCACCATCAAGACCTTCAAGTTCGCTACCAGCCATTGGATGCCCACCGATAAATCGAGGGTCAGAAATGGCATCGCAAATGGGTCCTTTGACGGAGCCCACATCTGTTACGAGCCCAGTTGTCGTCGCCAACATCTCCTCCACCACGTCGACGCTAGATCTCACCGGAACTGCAACAAAGGTGACCTGTGCATCAAGGTTCAAATCTCGACTCGTGATGACGTGTTCTGCCAGAGCTCGCTCGACGACGTCGTCATTCACATCGCTACCACAAACACTCCAACCTCGTGCCTGCAGTGCCGACGCGATGGAACCTCCGATGAGGCCGAGGCCCACCACATTTGCGATAAGAGGTTGTGCGAGTTGACTCACGGGCGTTGAGCGTACCGTTCTAGACCGCAGGCTTTACTGAGTTCGATCACTTCCGAGGTGTTAAGAACCCGCCACTCGCCCGGTGACAGTGTGTTATCACGAATTGGACCTATGCGGATGCGCACAAGACGCTGAACGGGATGCCCAACGGAGTCAAACATTCTACGAACCTGACGATTTCGTCCCTCATGTATCACGATACGAATGATTCCGGGATCAGGTTGCGACACCTTTGCTGGAGCGGTGAGGCCATCATCGAGGTCCACGCCCTCGCGTAATTGGCGTAGTGCTCCCGATGACAGTGATGATCCGACCTGCACGAGGTATTCCTTCTCAACACCCTTCGAGGGGTGGGTTACAGCATGCGTGAGGTTGCCATCATTGGTGATAATGAGGAGTCCCTCTGTTTGTAGATCCAGCCGACCAACAGTGTGCAGACCTGCATGTTCGGGAACAAGATCAAATACTGTCTCGCGACCCTGTGGATCTGACGCCGTGGTAACTACTCCCTCGGGTTTGTTGAGCAGCATGTACTTCAGGTCAGGCTTGATGCCGATCGGTGCGGCGTCAACACAAACGAGGTCAGTTTCGACGTTGACTCGCCGACCGAGTTGCGCGACCTCACCGTTTACCGTGACCCGCGCTTCAGAAATGAGGATCTCACACGCTCGCCGACTCCCCCAGCCGCGTTGGGCAAGAACTTTCTGCAGACGCTCGCCCTCAGACATTGATTCGGCGTCGTCGAGGTACCAGGGAATATCGTCGGGCATTAGGTGGCGGTGGGTTCTACGGGAGGTTCGATGCGAAGACCATGCTCGAGCGCCTCCACAACGTCAGCATCGGGAATGAACTCAGCGATCGGAGGAAGCTCATCGAGGTTCGCTATCCCGAGCTTTTCACAGAAGGTGGCAGTCGTCCCATAAAGGATCGCCTGACCAGGACCATCATCGATACCGACAGCATCGATATAGCCCCTGGCCATCAACGTCCGCAGGACACCATCAGGGTCAACACCACGGATTGACGCTATTTGGCCCCTACTAATCGGCTGCTTATAGGCGATGATTGCAAGAGTTTCTAACGCTGCTCCAGAAAGCCGAGCCCGCTGCTCGTCAAGCAAGAAGCGCTCGACGTAGGGGGCAAACTCAGCAGCTGATTGATAGCGAAAACCTCCTGCGACCTCAACTAACTCAAATCCTGAATGACGCGAGCGGTACTCCGCTGCTAATTCATCGCAGGCCAACTCAATCTCGGCAAGGGGTTTCTCGAGCAGCTGCGCAAGCAACTCCGTCGAAACGGGCTCTACCGCCACCATCACAATCGCCTCAATTGCGCCGTGAGCGCTCTGTTGCTGTCCTTCAGTCATGTTTACCCTTCGTAGTCATCAATCGCGAGAATGGAGAGTTCGGTCTCCGCATCGCCGATCCATACGACATCAATTTCGCCAAATTGGGTGAACTGCTCGATTTCGACAATCCCTTGCTTAAACAATTCAAGTACTGCAAGAAATCTGACAATGATCTCAACCCTTTCGACTAGATCGGCTGTCAGTCGCTTAAAGTTAATACGACCAAGAATCGGAAGCTCAGCGAGCAACTCAGCAACAGCCTCTGCCACTGTGACACGAATCGGCGAAACGTGAAAAAGATCGACAAACGGTTCAGGTTTGGGTGTGAGAGCTCTGATTGCAGCACTTTGGAGCCGCTTGATCGACGTACCTTCGAGCAAGTCGGGCATGAGACCGGCAAAACGCTCGTCTGCACCAGTTCGTCGCGGAAAACACAGGTCAGCCTGTTCCGATAGAGCGTTTAGTACTTTTGCTACATCTTTAAAGGTTTTGCACTCAAGCAGCCGAGCGAGCAGCAAATCACGTTCAGACCACAACGCAAGTTCCTCATCAAGATCACCATCGTCGTGCCCAGGGAGGAGCCGCCGAGTCTTCAATTCAACGAGAGTGGCGGCAATGAGTAGGAATTCGGTTGCCACCTCCAGGTCAAGGGCCTGTAACCGCTCAACTTCAGCGAGGTACGCATCGACAATTTGAGCAAGATCAACCTCGTAGAGGTCGATTTGCTCTTTCAAAATGAGCTGCAGCAAGAGGTCAAACGGACCCTCGTACACCGGAATTTCAACGGCAAATCCCACGTCTCTACGCTAGTACCCAAACCTATTCCTTTACTGCGACCCTTCACCGATAACCTGACGAATGTGACCAGGGTTCTTTCGTGCATCCAGCCGACCGGAGAAGTGCATCTGGGAAACTATTTAGGGGCTCTTCGCAACTGGGTGAGTGGCCAGCACGACAAGGACGTTTACCACGGAATTGTCGACCTCCACGCCCTGACGGTCACGACTCAGTCAGGTGTTGTCGGAGAATCGACAGTCAGCCTCGCTGCCATGTTGTTTGCAATTGGTCTCGATCCTGAGGTAGCAACGATCTTTGTTCAAAGTCACGTTCCTGAGCATTCCCAGCTGGGTTGGGTCATGGAATGCACGGTGTCATATGGCGAACTCTCTCGTATGACGCAGTTCAAAGACAAGTCCGCAAAACGAGAAACAGATTTTGTGGCCGCCGGACTCTTCACATATCCCGCTCTGCAAGCAGCAGATATTTTGCTCTACGACGCCAATGAGGTGCCTGTTGGTGACGATCAGCGACAGCACATTGAGATCACACGCGATATCGCAATGAGGTTCAACAGCCGTTTTGGCGAGACATTTGTTATTCCAGAGGCAGTCACTCCGGCTGCCGGTGCTCGGGTAATGGACCTTCAGGCACCAACCTCAAAGATGTCGAAATCGGCAGATTCTGACGCAGGTTGCGTCTTTTTGTTAGATGACCCAAAGGACATTGAGAAGAAATTTAAGCGTGCGGTGACAGACTCTGATTCGGAAGTTCGATATGACGTCGCTCAAAAACCTGGTGTGTCAAATCTCCTTGACATTCTTGCAGCGGCAGGTGGTGGAAGCCCAGGAAATCTCGCGGACACCTATACGCAGTATGGGCCGTTGAAGGCTGATGCCGCCAATGCCGTGATCTCAATGCTCGAACCAATCCAGCAGCGCTACCGTGAGCTGATGGGTGATCCTGGCGAACTTCAGCGGCTTCTCAACGTTGGAGCGCAACGGGCACAGGAACAAGCCTCTGCAACCTTGCACCGGGCATACGAGGCCATCGGGCTTCTTGCTCGCTGAGCACGAAATGTCAACGGCCGAGCGTAAACGTGTCGACCGAACCCTTTTTCGCCTGGCAGTACCAGCACTCGGCACCCTCGCAGTTGAACCGTTGTACGTGGCGACCGACACGGCCATCATTGGTCGTGTCGGGTCCAAAGAATTAGCCGGACTCGCCGCTGCAGCGACGGTGTTAGCGCTCGTCGTGGCTGGAACGAACTTCCTTGCGTACGGTACGACTGAGCGCGTTGCAAACGCGCGAGGGGCAGGCGATGTCAATCGTTCGACCTCATTCGCCCGACATGCACTGATCCTGGGAGCATTAATTGGCACCTCTGCATGTCTTGTTCTTTTCTTGTTCGCAGACAACCTGATCGCGCTGTTGGGTGCTGGCGAGGAGGTATCCGGACATGGCACTCGCTATCTCACCATCGCAGCATTCGGCCTGCCCGCTGTGGTGATCATGATTGCAGCTCAAGGCATTTTGCGCGGCCACTCTGATTACCGCCGTCCGTTCATGGTGCTCATGGTGAGCAATATTCTGAATGCAGTCATCGAGATTCCCCTCGTCTTTTGGGCAGGTTGGTCGATTGCGGGATCCGCTATCTCAACAGTGATTGCTCAGTACATCGGAGCAATTTGGCTTCTGGCGATGTGTCGCCCGCACCTTGGTGGCAACCGTCTGCTTGGCTTTCAACACGACATCGCAATTGACCTGTTGCGGGTTGGTCGTGACCTCGGAATTCGGGTCGGTTCGATGCTGACAATCTTCACAGCCTCGACGGTTCTTGCTGCACGAAGTGGTGACGATGTACTGGCTGCACATCAAATCGTGAATGGCACATTTCTCCTACTTGCACTGTGTCTTGATGCAATCTCCATTCCCGCTCATACCTTGCTCGGTGAGTCCCGCGGATCTGGAGAGCATTCGTCGCAGTTACTCATTGCCAATCGCGTGTATTACTGGAGCGCGACGATCGGGCTGGGAATCGCACTCTTGGTGTTTATATTTGCCGGGCAACTGCCCCAGCTATTTACTTCTGATGACATCGTTCGTGACGCTGCATCCGGTGGGCTCCGACTCCTCGCTATTGCTCTTGTACCAGGGGCAATTGCATTCGGTGGTGATGGAATTCTGATAGGGCTGTCTGACAACCGTTTCTTAGGCCTTGCAGCATTCGCTCACACCGTCTTGATGGCCGGCACGTTACTTTTTGCGGCGGTCCGCCAAGGCCCTGGGCTTGCGGTTATTTGGGGTCTACTCGCAGGCTGGATGACGATTCGCGCGATCACCGTCTTCATTCGAAGTCGAATGTTGATGAATGTGGAAACTCCCTAGAGTTGATCGGCACGTCGAAGGTGCCATCCCCATTCGCCCTCTCCGCATGCAGTGCGAACTGTCTCGGGAGAACTTTGTGCCGAAACGAGGAGCTCTCTGCCGATCAATTCATGATCGTGGTACAGCTTGAAACGCGTCGTCCGTGGACCAACAAGCGTTGCAATCACGCGCTGCACCGTATTGAGGCTCGATGAAATCTTGCCGACATCATGAAGTAGCGCTCCTGCGAGGGCGTCATCGGGAGCGTCCGGTGCAGAAACGCAAAATCGGCGTAACACGGTTAACGAATGGGCCTTATCAGCGGGACACATTCGATTCCACAGGTCATATTCATCGTTTGTGAGAATGGTTCGTACCCGGTTGAGCTCATCGTCAGAAACTGGTGTTGGACGAAGTGCAAACCATGTTCGGCGCGCGAGATGAATGAATTTCTTCACGAAGCGCGCCTTGCCCGAGGATGCGCTAAGAGGTAAGCCTCCCAGAGTCGTTCTTGACTCACCCGTGTATACAACTGTGTGGTGGAAATCGTTGCGTGACCGAGGATCTCCTGAACGACCCGTAAATCAGCGCCGTGATCGAGCATATGAGTCGCACACGAATGGCGCAGCACATGAGGAGAAAGGTGACCAGTGATGCCGGCGCGCTCCCCCGCTTGTTTAATGACAAGCCAGATTCCTTGACGAGAAATCCGTCCACCCCGACGATTAAGAAACACAGCCTCGGCATCATCACGATGCCGCCACTGACGCGGGACGAGGAGTTGCCGACCCTGCGGTCCGTACCAGTCCTCAAGCGCCATCAAAGAGGATGAACCGAACGGAACGATTCTCTCTTTTTGACCTTTTCCGAAGAGGCGTACTAGTTGAGCGTCAAAATCGATATCAGAGGTTGAGAGGGTGACGATTTCGCTCACTCGTGCGCCAGTTGCGTACATCAATTCGAGAATGGCCCTATCGCGCCGCGACAACGGATCTCCCCCCGAACATGACTCGATCAGTTGGACAACTGAATCCTCATCGAGAGGTTTTGGAATACCTGACGGAACTTTTACGCCATCGAGACGGCCAGTCGGATCATCGGATCTGATTCCTTCGCTGACAAGGAACCGGTGGAACATGCGAACTGCGGCAAGGTTACGCGCCACAGAACTTGCTGCAGCGCCCTCGGCCTCGCGAGCACGTACAAAGCTGGTGATTCGATCGTCATCGACGTTATGAATCGTTTCCTCGCATCGCTGGAGAAACTTGACGTATCTCAGAAGATCCCGACGATACGCCACCACCGTATGAGGAGTTCGGCCACGTTCAGACGTCAACCAAAGCAGAAAGTCCTCTACCTCGAGGGGAAGGGCTGAATCAACCACGTTGAGTGCTCCTACCCAGTTACAGAATCTTGATGTGTCATCATCCGATCGGCAAGAAGGAGGAGGACAACCGACTTAGCATCATTGACTTCGCCACTGTCAATCATTGAGAGTGCATCTCGGAGAGGAATGTGATGGGTTTCCATGAATTCCTCTTCTGGCCCCTGACGGTCAGGCTGTCCCTTCACGCAATCGGTCGCGATAAATAACTCGGTGACGGCATCGGTCATTCCAGGTGAGGGCCTCAACGAAAACACATGCTTGAGTTGGCCAGCGATAAGTCCTACTTCTTCGATGAGTTCACGATGTGCTGTTTGTTCAATTGACTCGCCAGGAATATCTCGCATGCCAGCAGGAACCTCGTAAAGGTACTCACCGTATGTTGGGCGAAACTGCCGGATCAGAATGACCGAAGGTACGCCCTCTGGATCGAATAACAAAGGAAGCGCCGCTACTGAGCCTGGCGATCTCACGACATCTCTTGTGAATTCAGTTCCGTCTGGGTCGACGAACGAACCAACGACAACATTCCAGACACCACCCTCGTGTACAAGATGGTCTCGTATATGACGGAACTCCGCCATTAGCTCACGCTCGCAGAACTCTTTTCGACTCGCTCAGAGCGGTCAATCGCCGCACCAATCAGATCTCGGAATAATGGATGCGGGCGATCGGGCCGACTCTTGAATTCAGGATGAGCTTGGGTCGCCACCCAGAAGGGGTGATCCGGAAGTTCAATGAACTCAACGAGACGCCGATCGGGCGATACGCCACTGCATACCAGGCCCGCTTCTTCGAGACGCGACCGATACACAGGGTTAAATTCATATCGATGCCGGTGACGTTCGCTCACCACTGGCTCGCCGTATGTGGCATGCACCTTTGAACCGGGTGTCAGCACTGCGTAGTACGCTCCCAGACGCATTGTTCCACCCATTTCGGTGACTTCTCGCTGATCATGCATCAAGTCAATAACAGGGTGGCGTGTTGATGCCTCAAACTCGGTCGAGTGCGCCTCTTCGAGACCGGCGACATCACGTGCAAATTCAACCGTCATCGCGTGTAAACCAAGGCACAGTCCAAGGCACGGAATGTTGTGTTCCCTCGCATGACGAGCAGCCGCGATTTTGCCTTCAAAGCCCCGTGCTCCAAACCCGCCTGGAATAACCAGCCCATCAACATCTGAGAGCCGTCCCTGACCGAGAAGCCCTTCCACATCTTCAGCCTGAATCCAATCGATTTCGACCTTCGCACCATGATGGAATCCTGCATGCTTGAGACTTTCCACAACCGAGAGATAGGCATCTTGCAATTGGACGTATTTTCCAATCAATCCGATACGAACCGGCTTTGTCGCCGCTTCGACGGTTTGAACAAGCCCATTCCATGAACTGAGATCGATTTCGGCGTTATCAACTCGAAGAATGTCGAGGCACACCGAGTCCAAGCCCTCATCGTGTAACAGCAGCGGAAGTTCGTATATGTTGCCCACATCAAAGGCATTGACAACTGCACGTTCATCGACATCGCACAGATGGGAGATTTTGTGCTTGAGTTCGGTTGAGAGTGGAGCTTCACTGCGACAAACAATGACGTCAGGTTGAATGCCGCGGCTGCGGATTTCTGTTACCGAATGCTGGGTCGGCTTGGTCTTCTGCTCTCCTGCAGGTCCGATGAATGGAACCAATGTCACGTGGATGTAGCAGACGTTGTCGCGACCAGCATCCTTTCGGAATTGTCGTATTGCTTCGAGGAACGGAAGAATTTCAATGTCACCGACCGTGCCACCAACTTCGGTGATGACGACGTCAACGTCGTCGGTTGACACTCGCTCAATACGACGTTTGATCTCATCGGTGATATGCGGAATGACCTGCACTGTCTTGCCGAGATAATCGCCTTTGCGCTCTGCAGCCATCACCGCTTGGTAAATCGAACCAGTTGTTGCATTCGAGCTACGCGTGAGCGGTTCGTCAATGAAGCGCTCGTAATGGCCTAGGTCAAGGTCAGTTTCACCGCCATCATCGGTGACAAACACCTCACCATGCTCGTACGGATTCATCGTCCCTGGATCAAGGTTGATGTAGGGATCAAGTTTTTGCATAGTGACACGCAGGCCACGCATCTTTAGAAGACGACCGAGCGAACTCGCGGTCAAACCCTTACCGAGCGAACTGACCACACCACCCGTGACAAAAATATGTTTGGGCAATTGGTCCTCCGTCCCTATCGAGCCCACACTCGTTGCTGACGGAATAACACCATACCTCGGATGCAGCGCCTACAGCGACAATCTCATTGGTTGAGCAGTCGACGTGCAACAGAAACAGACTGATCGTCGTCAGAGCCCGTCAGCATTCGTGCAATCTCATGTTCGCGAGCTGGTCCGTCGACATACGACAGAGTGGAGATGGGGTGTTCGCTTCGGTGTTCCTTTGTCACCACGAGATGCGTATCAGCCGATGCAGCAACTGTGGCGAGATGAGTCACCACGAGAATCTGGCGGCCCACCGACGCCTCTCGTATCGCCGCTGCGATTGAATCACCCGCTGAAGCGTCCACACCCGAGTCAATTTCATCGAACATGACGCAACCGGTGCTGTGTCGGTGCCCGATCGCGAGATCAAGAGCAAGCATGCACCGAGCGGTTTCTCCTCCCGACGCTATTTTCCCAAGAGTTCGCATTTCATCAGTGCCATTTGGCGCAAAGACAAAATCAACATCTCCCCCATCAATCCCCTCTACGCGTGTATCAAATCGAGCGAACGGCATTCCCAACGATGAAAGGTGATCCGTCACCGCCTCAGACAGTTGCGGAGCCCATTCACGGCGCTGTCCTTTCAGATCAGCTGCGGCTGTTGCGTATTCCGCTTCAGCCGTTTTGAGTGAAGATTCGAGCGATTGATACCGCTCATCGTGTTGTCGTAGCCGCTCTATCTCTCGCACAAGGTTGTCTCGAAAGGACAACACGTCAGGAAGCGTCTCTCCGTACTTCCGACACAGCGCCCGAAGTTCGCTGATTCTCTCGCGCACACGCGTCAGTCGCGTCGGATCGTCATCGATCGTAGACACCATGTCTCGAACAGATCTGGAAACGTCGTCTAGCTCTGCTAGAACGCCATCAAGTCGGCGTGCCAACTCGGTAAAGGTCTCGATCTGTTGGAAATCCCTCATTAGCGTCCGGAGGTGTTCGTCGTTGGCAAGTGTTGCTAACGCTTGGTTAGCCAAGTTGTGGATCTTGTCAACGTCGCTCAACAGCAATTCTTCGCTTATGAGGTCATCAAGTTCGCAGTCGCTAGGTGAGACTGAGTCGATCTCTTGCAGTTGATACTCCAAATAATCCAACTCGCGCTCTCGTTCTGCCGCACTCCCGCCGAGAGCGAGCATTTCAGCTTTCACCGCAGCCACCTCACCAGCACAATGGTCGACTGTCTCTCGAGCGAGCCCGCCAAAACCATCGAGCAGATCAGAACGCACTCGTGTGCTTCCAAGCTTATGTTGCTCGTGTTGTCCATGGATCTCGACCGAGGCCCCTGCGATCTCCGCTAGGGCGTGAGCGGTTGAAGGCCGACCGTCGACATATGCTCGCGATCTCCCTTCTCTTGGGATGACCCGCGAGAGGACATGTTCAGAAACCAGACCATCGGCATCTCGCATCTCTATGCGCAGGTCAACACGAGCCTCGTCACAACCGGTACGTACAACGTCAACCTCGCTGCGCGCCCCGCAGGCCAACGAGAGCGCCGACAGCAAGACACTCTTACCGGCACCGCTTGCACCCGTAATCGCAGTAACTCCAGATTCAAACAACACTGTTGCTCGTTCAATGACAACAAAGTTCTCAATGTGAAGTTCGCGAATCATGTCATCGATCAAACAGACTGAATTTCTCTTTCAGAATTTGGTGATAACGATGATCACCAAACCGAATAAATGAGGCTGTATGAGTCGCGGGTTGACAGGTCACGCGTGCCCCGTCGTCAAGATCTGCAACCGTCGTGCCATCCACCACGAGCGCAGCCGAGCGGTGCCCGGTCACCTCGATATCAACAACTTCTGATGGATCAAGTACGAGGCTCCGGTCGAACAGCATGTGCGGAGCCACGGGCGTGACAAGCATCGCGCGATGTCGCGGAGAAACGATCGGCCCACGCGCAGAAAGCGAGTATGCAGTTGACCCTGTGGGTGTTGAAACGATCAGACCATCAGCGGCGTACGAGGTAAATGCACTTCCATCGATAATGAGGGTGAGACGCACGGTGTTTCCGGACTGTCGCTTTTCTACGACCGCTTCATTTAAGACAGACCATGACCCAAGATCGGCGCCGTCGGCTGATCGTGCGGAGACAGACAACATCATGCGATGTTCCGCGCTCCACCCACCGCGCTCCGGCCCTTGAATGAAACGATCGAGGGCCCCTGACAGACCTTCTCCTTCGACCTCGGTGAGGTACCCTAAGGTACCGAGATTTACGCCGAGAATCGGCACTGGCGCACCCGCAAGCAGCCGGACCGCCCGCAAGACAGTGCCGTCTCCACCAAGGCACAGCACGAGATCAGCCTCCGAGGGATTACCGGCGAAGGGCGAAATTCCGCTTGCGGAAAGTGCATCGATATCGCTCTCACCGATACCGCAGGTGTGACCTCGTTGCTCAAGCCAAGCAAATGCCTCTCGGGCCAACTCAATGGCACGAGGTTCTTGATGGTGGCCGGCGATCAGGACCCTCATCAGACGATCATCGCTCTATCGGGTGCCTCGAGAACGAGAAGAAACTCTCGGTTGCCGTCGGCGCCGTGAACAGGACAATCCATGACTCCTATCGTGTCACAGCCGAGCGCCTCAAAAGTGCTGCGAACGCGATCTAATGCCATTTGTCTGTCCTCATCACTTCCGACGACACCCTTGCCTGCAGACACGATCTCTCGAGCAACTTCGAATTGCGGCTTGACAAGAAGCACCATTGGCGCCTCCGCGGCACATAACTTCACCAGCGCGGTTGCGACTGTCGTGAGAGAAATGAACGACAAATCAGCCACTAACAGATCAAACAACTCGCTCTCGTATTGATCGGCAAACTGCCGAATATCAGTCCGCTCAAGTGAGGTCACTCGAGTGTCAGCGAGTAGGCGTTGATGAAGTTGTCCCCGACCGACGTCAACCGAAAGAACCGATTGAGCACCATGTTGCAACAGACAATCCGTAAATCCTCCGGTGGAAGATCCGCAGTCGATTGCCCGAGCGGACTTTGATGCATCAGCGAGAAATGGATGTGCTTCAAAAGCCGCCAGCAACTTCTCTCCTCCGCGTCCAACGAATCGGGCTGGCGGCCCCTCGATAGAAAGGGATTCACTTGGCGATACCAACCTTGAGGCCTTGTCGGCGACGGTTCCCGCGACACGCACCCGACCGGTCAAGATGGCCTCGGTTGCGGCGGCGCGGCTCGGAAGCAATCTACGACGAACCAACTCGCTATCAAGACGACGTCGCTGCTGAGCCATCATCCTCGACCTGAAACGAACTGGAGTGCATCCGAGAGAAATGCAACTCGCTGCCACACCGGCACAGTGTGATCATCGGGAGAAACGCCGCTGGATACTGCCAGAAAACGGCACCCAAGCTGCAACGCGAATTGGCCATCGGTGCTGTACCGATCGCCGATCATGAGCGTCTTCTCGGGGTCGAAGCCTCCACCGAGAACCTCTTTAACCGCAACCGCCATCGCCACATTTGGCTTGCCGGCGAGCACTGCCGCTACGCCTGAAGCCGCTTCGACGGCTGCCAAAATCGCCCCACCACCGGGTGCTTCGCCATCGTCAGTTGGGAATGTCACATCAGAATTAGTTCCAATGAGACGAGCTCCTTTTCGAACGGCCCTTGCGGCTCGATCGAGACGGTAGTAATCAAATTCCGTGTGCAAACCAACTATGACGGCATCAATCTCGTCAATGATTGGATCATCGTTATTTGCAACGGGAACCGCACCGGCCTTGATGACTGCCTCTTCGACTCCCGCCCCGGCACAAATGAGTACTTTTTCACCGCTGTTGACGAGGGTCGCCGCAGCTTGAGCGCTGGTAATGAGGTGGTCATAATGTTCGACGCCAGCGTCTGCGAGGCGCTTCAGGTAGAACGACGCCGGCTTATTGGAATTATTCGTGACAAACCAGATCGAACTACCCATGTCTTGGATTCGGCCGATTGCCTCGGCTGAGCCTTCAATGACCTTTGGCCCGCTCCACACCACGCCATCAAGGTCACAGATCACATGCTGAAATCTCACCACGTAACTTGTGTACCACGGAAAGAACGAAAAATCGCCATTCGCGTGGCAGAGTTGGTGTATGCCAATTTTTCGTCCCTTTCGCGGACTCAGATTTGTTAGCGAACACTTCGCAGAATCCGTTGCTCCCCCATACGACGTACTCAGCACCGATGACGTACGAAAGTTACGTGCCTCCGCATCGACCAATATCACTTGGATTGATGTCCCGCTCCCAGAGGATGGCGACGATCCATACCAAATTGCCGCAGAGACATTAACCACATGGTGCAGATCCGGGGTTCTGATACGTGACGATATGCAGGCGTTCACTATTTATCGAATGAGCTTCGCTGATGAATCGGGAACCCAACGCACAATCAGTGGAGTGATCGGTGCCCTTGAGGTTGTACCCGAGGGTGCTGGTGGCGTGCTTCCTCATGAGAGAACAACACCTAAAGCAAGCACCGACCGATTAGAGCTCACCATCGCTACTAACGCAAACCTTTCGCCAGTGTGGGGTCTTTCGCGAGCCTCGGGCTTGAGCAGGCTCCTTGAAACACCAGGCGAACACTTGGGGCGGGTGACGGTTGATGGCGTAACTCACACCGTCGAGCGGGTGAGCGAACCTGAGCGAGTTGCTGAGATTGAGAAGTTGGTGAGTGCCGCCGATGTCCTCATTGCAGACGGGCATCACCGGTACGGCGTTGCACGTCAATTCCGCTCTCACGTCGATCAGCGTGAACTCAACCTGTCAACTGATGCGTCGACGACAATGGTGTTCGTCAACGAGATGAGTCCCGAACAGTTGGCAATCGCAGCAATTCATCGCCTCTACACCAATGTGAACGCCAACGCACTGAGAGACACCCTATTGAAGTCATATGCATCGATCGCATCTATACCTGCGGACAAACATGTTCTCGAGGAAATGGCTCGCAGTGCCGCGATTGCATTGGTTACCGACTCCAGTGAAGTGGAACTATTTGTTCCCCGTGACGATGCCAACCTCGGTGATCGTGATTTAGACGGGGCTCGTTTGGAGCAGGCTTTCGCCTCTCTCGATCACACCGTGGCATACCAGCACGGTGTCGAACATGTTGTGAAAGCGGTGCGCTCGGGCGAAGCGTCCGCAGGAATACTTATTCGTCCTGTTCCGTTTGATGAAATCGTAAGGACAGCAGAGCGAGGCGACCTTATGCCTCCAAAATCAACATTCTTCACACCAAAACTTCTCACCGGTCTAGTGATCCGTCAGATGGAACAGGACTGACGGTATCGCTAACTGCAAGAGGCTTGGAAAATACCCCCAATTGAGGAATCGAGCATTGCGTCGAACTCTCCATCGCTCTGCTCAGCGTGAAGACCCTCGGTGAGAGCACGCGAAAAGCTTGCAATTACGCCTCGATTTCTTCTTAGGCGTTCATTCGCTACGTCACGGCTGTATCCACCTGACAGGGCGACCACTCTCGCAACCGACGGATGATGAACGAATACGTCATAAAGGCCGTCAACCTCAGGGAGGGTCAACTTCAACATCACTGGTGACGCCGGGTCAACATCGTTGAGTTCTGTAAGAATCTCCTCACGCAGAAGTTCTTCGGCCGCTGCCTTATCTGAGGCATGTATGTCGACTTCCGGCTCGATAATTGGAACCAGTCCTGCTGAAAGAATTTGCCGGGCAACCTCAAACTGTTGGGAAACAACAGCCGATACACCCACTCGATCGGCATTCGCGATGACTGAACGCATCTTCGTCCCGAATATCCCACCCGCTACTGCACGATCGAGTAGCGAAGCAAGATCAGGCATGGGTTTCATCATCTGAACCCCGTTGGAAACATCCGCAAGCCCCTTGTCAATCTTCAGAAATGGAACGACGCGTTTCTGCTCCCACAGATAGGTAGCGGTGGGGAGACCGTCAACCTCGCGATCCATCGTCATCTCGAACAGGATCGCGCCGAGTACACGATCTCCTGTAAATGACGATGACCTCACGATTCTCGACCGCATGGCATGCATCATGTCGAACATTTCAGCCTCGCTTGACCACGATCCGTCAGCGATTCCATACAATCCGAGAGCCTTCGGTGTACTTCCGCCACTTTGATCTAGCGCCGCAATAAAGCCTTCATCTTCCCGAACACGTCGTAGTTGCTCTTGATGCATGATTTCTCCAATTTTCAACGGTGTCAGTCGGCTCGTGGTAACACCCGAATGCCGAGATCGCTTAGAACTGTGTCGTCAACGGGCAACGGTGATTTTGTCATAGGATCCGCGCCACTTTGTGTCTTTGGATAGGCGATGACCTCTCGGATGTTGTCCTCACCAGCAAGAATTGCCGTCAGCCGATCAAGACCAAACGCGAAACCTCCGTGTGGAGGAGCACCATAATCAAATGGTCGAAGGAAGAAACCGAACTTGTTGTCGGCCTCTTCCTCGCTGATACCCAGAGCTGTGAATACTCGGCGCTGCAGTTCAGGTTCATGAATTCGGATGGAACCCGATCCAAGTTCCCAACCGTTCAAGACAAGGTCATATGCAATAGAGCGAACAGAAAGCGGATCGGTCTCTATCCGGTCGATGTCTTCGGGATGAGGACGGGTGAACGGATGATGGCCCGGACGGGGCCTGCCAGTCACGGGATCCACGCCGACGAACAACGGAAATTCGACGACCCACACGTATTGGTATGGACCTTCGTGCACCGGTGGTCGACCGAGGTCATTCCGTAAGGTGCCAAGCACCTCGCACGTTGTTGCCCATTCATCCGCAACAATAAGAATCAGGTCGCCGTCAGACGCGCCCATTGAGTCACGAACACTCGTTGTCTCAGAGTCACTGAGGAACTTTGCGACCGGTGATTCAAAGCCATCTGGAGAGACCTTGAGCCAGACGAGACCCTTGGCACCAATTCCTTTTGCCCTGTCCGTCAGTTTGTCTAGTTGGTTGCGCCCATACTCAGACGCGGCTCCCTCAACGAGCATTCCCTTGATCGAGTCTGCACCAGCAAACGCCTTGAACTCGGTGTTCGAAAACACAGCCGTGAGATCAACCAACTCCATTCCAAACCGGAGATCAGGTTTATCTACACCGAACCTGTTCATTGCGTCGTGCCATGTAATGCGCTCGATTGCAGGTGGACGCTCCCCGAGGACCGCTTCGGCTGCAGAGAGCACTGCGTCTCCTACTGCGTTGAGGACGTCATCTTGGTTGACGAATGACATCTCCATATCGAGTTGCATAAATTCGTATTGGCGATCAGCACGGAGATCTTCATCGCGTAGACATCGAGCAATTTGGTAGTACCGATCCGTGCCGCCAACCATGAGCAGTTGCTTGAATAACTGTGGCGACTGTGGGAGAGCATAAAACTCACCGGGCGACTTCCGGCTCGGGACAAGAAACTCACGAGCCCCTTCGGGGGTCGACGGCACCAGCATCGGCGTTTCGACCTCAACGAAGCCTTGTCGCTCCATCGAAGTTCGGACAGCACTATTCACCGTTGCTCGGATCCTGAGGTTGCGCTGCATGCGAGTCCGACGGAGATCTAGGTAGCGAAATTGAAGCCGCACATTTTCATCAACGTCATTTGCCCGTTCGTCAATAGAAAATGGTGGCGGGTCGGCACGCCGCAGAATTTCGACCTCACAGTCACCAATCTCAATTTCGCCGGTTGGAAGAGATTCGTTCACCGTTCCCTCAGGGCGAGCTCGGACGACTCCCGTAATTCTCACCACATATTCCGACCGGACATCAACGTTGTTATTGATGACGCATTGCAAGATGCCACTGTGATCGCGAAGGTCGATGAAGGCAAGATGCTCACCATGTTCACGACGTCGGCCGACCCATCCGCATACCGATACCTGAGTCCCAATATCGGGGCTGCGAAGGTCTCCGCAAAGATGTGTTCGCATCGACGTGGCGCCGACACCTGTACTGGGGGTAGTCATTACACTGCTCCTTGCAGGGACGACAAACGTGACTTCAACGTTGGCGCGAGGTTGGATCTGGAAACGGAAACCTGTTCGGCATCTGATCGGAGGTCGCGGATGACAGCGGTATCCGACTGATCTTCATCTTCACCAATGATCACTGCGAATCGCGCGCCGCTTCTGTTGGCGGACTTCATTTGGGACTTCATGCTTCGGTCATCCCAGCTACGTTCAGTTCGGATCCCCAACGAACGCAACTCCGTGCAAATTTCGAGCGCAACACTCCCACCGCACACGTCGACTACGAAGACATCAGCAGATTGATCGGCTGCAGGGAAGACACCCTCGTCGTCACAGGCAAGCAATGTTCGTTCAAGACCGATAGCGAAACCGACACCCGGAGTCTCCGGACCCCCGAGATCAGCCACTAGCCCGTCATAGCGCCCGCCACCACCTAATGCATTTTGCGCAGAATCGAGGGTTCCGCCTCTGAATTCAAATGTTGTTCCACGGTAATAGTCGAGGCCACGAACGAGTTTTAGATCAATGGTGTACGGCACTCCGACAGCGGTTAGTCCGTCGCAGACAGTTGAGAAGTGTGCCGCCGCCGTGTCTGACCAAAAACTATTTATCAACGGCGCATCAGCGATTACCGCTGCATCTTCGCTTCGTTTGCTGTCGAGGACTCGAAGGGGATTGCGCGTAAGTGTCTGCTGAGACTCGGGAGACAGTTCGTTGGTGCGCTCCAGAAAATAGGCGTTCAGCGCGGCAACGTAGCGTGCGCGATCATCTGGTTCGCCGAGCGAGTTAATTGCGAGCTCTACCCTTGAGAGACCGAGAGATGCAAGAAACGACCAACCGAGTTGGACCACTTCAATGTCGACGTAAGGGTCTAGCGAGCCAAGGACCTCGACTCCAACTTGATCAAACTGGCGATAACGCCCACGCTGAGGCTTTTCGTACCTGAAATTGGGCCCCGAGTACCACGCCTTAAAGGGCGTGGTTGGCCGGTGTTGAACGAAACTGCGACAAATGCTTGCTGTCTGTTCTGGGCGCAATGCCACATGTCGTTCACCCTTGTCCACGAAGTCATACATCTCTTTGGTGACCACATCGGTTGCTTCACCCAAACGGTTGAACACGCCAATGTCTTCCAGTAGCGGCGGGATCACGAGCTCGTAACCAGCTACACCAACTATCAACTCAAAGGAGTCGACAAAACGCCGCCATCTGGCTGATTCAGGCGAAACAATGTCGCGCATTCCTGGGCTCGTGCTGAATTCGGGCACGTAGCGAGGTTACCGGCCGAAGCAAGCGAGTACGTTGATCGTTCTGGAGTTCTAGCGGTCTGCGCCACCCGGGACGATTCGATACGCGTCGTAGACGGAATTAATCGACTTGATTCGGTGGATCACCGTGTCGAGTTGCATTACGTTTAACAGTTCAAATTCAAATCTCATCTTTGCGACGCGGTCATCGCCTGTGAGCGTCTCACACGAGACAATGTTCACGTGATGGTCGCCGAGAGCGTTCGCTACATCGCGAAGAAGATTTGTGCGATCAAGGGCTACGACTTCGACGCCTGCGTTGACAAGACCTTGCACGCCCTCAGAGTCCCAATCCACATCGATTAAACGAGCGGACTGCTCCGCGCTCAAACCCAATGCGTTGGCGCAATCAGAACGATGGACGCTAATTCCACGCCCACGGGTCACAAATCCGACTATCTCGTCGCCTGGCACAGGAGTACAACAACTTGCGAGCCGCACGAGTAGGTCTTCAAGGCCTTCGACATGTACGCCTGACTCTGTTTCCCGCCTCAGCCGATGACGCAGAAACTCTTCCGGTGGGACCTCGATCCTGTCAGGATTGAATGCGATCGCCATCCGCAGGGCAACACTGCGAGCTGATTGATGACCCTCACCAATAGCGGCGAGAAAACTATCTAGATCACCTTGTGCAGTTTCTTCGACGATTCGAACAAATTCGTCATGTGTCCATACTTGCTGAAGCGGTACCCTCTCACGCCTGAATTCGTCAGTTAATTCTTCGCGTCCGTCATCAATCGCATCAAGCCGTCGCTCACGACTAAACCACTGTCGAATCTTGTTACGCGCACGAGTAGAAACCACAAACGACAACCAGTCCTGTGAAGGCGCTGCATCATCTGACTTTGATGTGAGAATCTCGCACGAATCACCGCTTGCCAACTGACTGTCCAGCGCAACGAGGCGGCCATTTACCTTTGCTCCGTAGCATGCGTGACCCACCTCAGTGTGAACTGCATAGGCAAAATCAATAGGTGTTGACCCAATTGGCAACGCAACGACACGGCCATTGGGAGTGAATACGTACACCTCGTCCTGATCAAGATCCGTTTTGAGCGTCTCCATGAACTGCGAAGGATCGTTGAGGTCCGCCTGCCAATCAACGAGCCGATTCAGCCAATCGATATTGGAGTCATCACCGGCCCCCTTGTACGCCCAATGGGCAGCGACACCCCACTCAGCTCGACGATGCATTTCATCAGTGCGAATTTGAACCTCTATCGGGCGACCGTTGGCGCCAATCACCGTAGTGTGAAGACTTTGGTAGAGGTTGAATTTTGGCATTGCGATGTAGTCCTTGAAGCGACCTGCGACGGGACGCCAGTTCCCGTGAATACTGCCAAGGGCTGCGTAACAGTCTTTGATGCTCGGAGCAATCACTCTTACAGCAACGATGTCGAAGATTTCGTCAAAATCACGACCCTTCACGACCATCTTTTCGTAAATGCTCCAGAGATGCTTTCCTCTCCCGCTCACCTCGCATGGAACACCTGCTTCAGCAAGACTGGTTCGGACTCTCGCAACTGCCTGGGCAACGAAGATGTCTCGCTCTGGTGTTCGTTCTGAAACAAGATGGTCTAACTCAGCAAATCGCTTGGGGTGGAGAGCCGCGAAAGAGAGATCCTCCAGCTGTTGGCGAACCTCTTGAATGCCTAATCGATGAGCGAGCGGAGCATAAATATCAAGTGTTTCCTGAGCAATTCGGTGCTGGCGCTCGGGCGACATTGACGCAATGGTTCGCATGTTATGCAGGCGATCTGCAAGTTTGATGAGGAGTACTCGCAGGTCCTTCGCCATCGCAACAAGCATCTTGCGCATCGTCGCTGCCTGCTGTGCCTCCCTTGAATCGAACTGAAGTCGATCGAGCTTTGTGACACCGTCAACAATTGCTGCTACATCTTCTCCAAAATCTCGCCGAAGATCTTCAAGAGATAGTTCGGTGTCTTCGACTGCGTCATGCAGGAGGGCTGCCGCTAGCGAAACATCATCAAGACCAAATTCAGCGACGATCTTCGCTACTGCTAGTGGATGGTGGATGTAGCTTTCACCACTTGAGCGTGTCTGAGTGCCGTGCGCCTCTGACGCGATCTCATAGGCACGGTGAATCAACGCGGCCGACGTTTTTGGATGGTGCTTCCGGTAGGAGTCGACAACTGGGGAGAGATGCCCTTGTACAACTTGTTCGCTGTGGCGACGCCACGGTAGAACACGATCGACGGTTGCCATTGTGTCTTCTTACACCCTCATCAGACTCTCAACACGACGAGAGCCGAGCTTTTTCCGACCGCCAAGCGCATCCAGTTCAAGTAGTACCGCTACACCTACTACTTCTCCACCAAGTGCTTCGACCAGCTTGCAGGTGGCTTCTGCGGTACCACCAGTTGCTAAGACATCGTCAACGACCAGCACACGCTCCCCTGGCCGAACTGCGTCACGATGGATCTCGAGGCGATCGGAGCCGTATTCGAGATCGTATTCCTCCCGGGCGACCGCCCAAGGAAGCTTTCCAGGCTTTCTTACTGGTATGAATCCTGCCCTTAGCCGATACGCAACAGGGGCGGCAAGGATAAAACCACGGGCCTCAACACCAACTACTGTCGAGATGCGCTCGTCATGCAACGTCGCCACAAGATCGTCGATAGCTCGTCCAAATGCAGCAGGGTGTTGAAGCAATGGTGTGATGTCCCGAAAGGTGACGCCCTCAACTGGATAATCTTCAATTTCCCGAAGAAACGGGGTCATCCAGTCGGACGTCGTCATACTGCGAGATTATCGAATAACAGTCGCCCCAGGTTAGCGACGTCGCTTCTTTCTTGGGCGCGGTTCATGTTGTAGCACCGATGCCGCCGACGAAGACCCAGAAATCTGAGAAGCGGAATCCGTTGTAGATTCCCCTGAACGCGCTCGTCGAGACACAGAACCGCCAAGTACCAGCGTCCTGAGATCCTGTCCGGTTATGTGCGCAACACCGTCTCGCTTCCAAGCTTCTGACCAAATCTTCAGAGTGGCAAGGGTTGGTGCAGCAACAAACACCGATGAGTATGTGCCGGTCAACATCCCTATCAACAGCGCAATTGCAAACTCACTCAACGTCGACGCCCCAAGTACACCAGCGCCAATAATCAAGAGCGAGACCACCGGCAGTATCGACGAAATTGACGTGTTGGCGGAACGCATCATCACCTGATTCATTGACACATTGATGACGTCGCCATAACCCACTCGGACTCCGGCAAAACGTGTTTCGTTCTCCCTCACACGATCGAATACGACAATCGTGTCGTACAACGAGTATCCGAGAATCGTCAAAAATGCGATAACAGTCGCAGGTGTAACGACAAAACCGAACAGCGAGTACAGCCCAACGCTGATCACTACGTCATGAATCATTGCCACAATTGCTGCTACTGCCATCCGCCACTCAAAACGAATTGAGATAAAAATTGCAACAACGATGAGAAAGATCACCAGAGCGCGAACCGCTTTATTCGTGATATCGCTGCCCCAACTGGCGCTCACGACGTTCACATTGATCTCGTCGACTGAGACACCAGCAACTTCTGCGAATTGACCGCTCAGCTCTCGCGCTTGAGCATCGCTAATTGCTCGAACTTGAACCTTCACAAAGGCGCCGCCATCAGAATCACGGAGTTGAATACGGGATCCCTCAGTGTCAATGCTGGAGGCCGTGAGAACCTCGTCGGCATCGGCGACTGTGAATACGTTGGCCGGGACATCCCAAGATGTTCCGCCCTCAAAATCGATACCCAGGTTGAGACCTTGAGCAAATAGCGAAACAACCGTCACCAGAAGCAATATTGAGGAGACAATTGCTCCAATGATTCTGCGTCCAAAGAAATCAATTGATGTTTGACCCAAGAACAGACGACGAGCGCCAGATGCTGCGATCTCGGCGGTGTGAGTTCCAGGTTGTTCACTCATTTGGAGCCTCCCAGACCGAGAATGTTGCCCTGCTCAACAGCGACGCGCCGAGTGAACAGAATGGTGGCGGGTCGCGTAAAGAACCAGCAAACGACCAGGTCGCACAGCGTTGTCAGGCCGAGGTAGAGGGCGAAACCCTTTACTGAACCAACACTCAGCCAAAACAAAATAGCCGACGCAAAAATCGACACTAGGTCAGCCGAGACGATCGTTCTCCACGTCGAGGCGAAGCTACGAGGACCAGAGTTCCTCGGTGATCGGCCTGAGCGAACTTCGTCCTTTAAACGCTCGAAGAGCACGAGATAACTGTCGACAGTGACACCAATTGCAACGATGATTCCGGTGATACCGGCGAGACTCAATGCGTAGTTGGTGGACTGCGAGACCAGTGCGGAAAGAGAAAATACCAGCGCGCCCCACACGGCTAGTCCTGAAATAACGATGATGGCAATTGACCTGTAATAGGCAATCAAGAACAGCAAAGTGGCAATAAGGCCAAAAGCCCCGGCGATGAACACAGCGCGAAGCGAATCTGCCCCGGCGGTGGCGGACACGGTTTCAACACGCTGCGCCTCAACCCCAACGGGGAACGCTCCACGATTGAGCACCCGCGCAAGAGAACGCACCTCATCTTCGGTGAAGGCTCCAGAGATCTCAACACCGGTCGAGAACGAAGGTTGGTTGACTGTTGGCGCAGACTGAATGATGTCGTCTAGAACAATTGCCAACTGCCGCGTTGGGCATGTCTCTGCTCCTGAGTAACACTCTGCAGCGAGTGAATTCCATCGCTGCTGGCCCTCCGATCGAAGGTCTACGGCAACAATCCACTGATTGGTGAGTTGATTGATTTGTGCTTCAGCACTTCCACGTTCAAAAACTTCGCCCGTTCCACCAGGTGGACCAACAACGCAGGTCTGCAACCCATCCGTCGTGATGAGGGCCTGAGCACCCACCAAAGCTTCTTCATCTATGTCGTTTGGTGTCACGCCAGCCTGACAGGCAAGCACCGGGCGAAGACTGACTATTCCAGCTACGTCAACTGCCTCTAGAGCCTGCGCCTGATCTTTCACACCAGGAAGATCAACAACGATGTTGCTTCCTTCCACCCGAACATCTGGCTCTGCAATACCGAGCGTTTCTAGTTCGTCGCGAATGAGATCCTGAACGACAAGAAGATCATCTGCCGACGCTTCATCGGTGGACTGAAGAATGACCGACACTCCGCCTTGAAGATCGAGGCCGAGAATTGGCTGATTACCGAATCCAAGATTTAACCCGAGCAACCCTGCTACAACGAGCACAAATCCGATCAGACCCCAACGGAGTCGTCGAGAACTCACGATTCGTCCGACTCAGCCTGTGCATCATCTTGGGAGTCTGCTGTCGCCGGTGCGCTCACGCGACCATGAACCTGGCTTTTCACCACGCGCAACTGGACGTCCTCATCAACCTCAATCCAGAAAAGATCATCCTCTATGGCGGTAATGAATCCGTAGATTCCTGAGGCTGTGATGACCTCGTCACCAACAGACAGTGCTGCTTGCATTTTCGCCGCCTCACGCATCTTGCGACGCTGGGGACGAATCATCAAGAAATACAAGGCGAGTGGAACCGCCGCGAGAAGTACGAACTGAAAGGCAGCTGCACCCGAGGAGGACTGTTCTTGAGCGAGGAGGTATCCGAGTTGGTTCATAGCGCCTCAAATCCTATCGAGTCATGGCTCCTTCAACCCGGTCTCTTTATGCCCAGACGTCAAGTATCTCTCGCCTCAAGCCGTCGAACGAGCCGTCGATGATCGCCCTCCGCATTGAGGCAACGAGATCGATGGTCCACTTCAAGTTGTGCAGACTAAGCAGCCGAGATGCAGTGGGCTCTTTTGATTGGAAGAGGTGCCGGAGATATCCCCGACTGTGTGTTGCGCACACTTGGCACCCACAAGAGGCATCAATTGGCTCATCGCTGAGCGTATTTGCGCTCGCCTTCACCTGCCAGCGACCGCTACTTGTCAGTGCTGTTCCGTGTCGTCCGAGGCGAGTCTGCATCACACAATCGAATTGGTCCACTCCCCTTGCAACCGCTTCAACCAATGATGCTGGGTCTCCTACCCCCATGAGGTACCGAGGTCGCTGCGCTGGTAACTCGCTCACGGCGGCTTCAATTGCGGGAAGCATCTCATCTCTTGACTCCCCGACCGACAAACCGCCAATGCCGTATCCGTCGAAGTCAAGGGCGACCGTGCGTTGCGCGCTTTCCGTTCGCATCGAGGTACTCACACCGCCTTGCACGATTCCGAAAAGCGATTGATCTGTTCGTGTATGTGCCGACCTCGCGCGTTCCGCCCACGCAGAAGTTCGCTCGACCGCTTGTCGAATAACCTCAGGCGGGCTGGGCAACGGTGGACACACGTCAAGAGCCATCTGGATATCGGCACCCAACTGCTCTTGGACATGAACAGCAATCTCAGGGGTGAAACGATGCTTTGATCCGTCGTACACACTTCGAAAGGTCACGCCCTCGTCATCAACTTTGGGATCGAGCGAAAACACTTGAAAGCCACCTGAGTCGGTCAGCGTGAGCCCTTCCCAAGCTGCAAATTTACCTAACCCTCCAAAATGGGCGATGACGTCTGCGCCGGGCCGGAGCATGAGATGATACGTATTTCCGAGAACAATCTGCGCGTCGAGATCTCGATAATCGTGAGCATCAAGGTATTTCACCGCTCCACGTGTACCAACCGGCATAAATGTAGGTGTGTCATACGATCCGCGCGCCGTCCTGGCGACACCTGCACGAGCTGATCCCGAGGTTGCAATAACGTCAACGTTGACTGGAAACACGATGATGACGCTACAGGTGCCGGTTCAAGAGCATCGCGTCACCGAAACTCAACATCCGGTACCTCTCCGCTATTGCTTCGTCGTATAGCCGTCGCCAACGGGTGCCAATGAATGATTCAATCATTACAAGAAGAGTCGTTCTTGGCTGGTGAAAATTCGTCATGACAAGATCGACAATCTTCCAGTCGTAGCCAGGCCGGATAAAAAGATCTGTGCGTCCTGACAGCTGATTGCGAGTTGCTGCACTCTCCAACGCCCGAGTTGAAGTTGTGCCGACGGCAATGACACGACGAGCCTCAGCCACCTCGTCGAACACCTTCTGATCGACCCGGTAAGACTCGGAATGCATGACATGATCATCAAGTAGTTCCGCCTCAACCGGGCGAAACGTGTCGATCCCAACAATCAACTCAACCTCAACAAATCGAACCCCACTTCGAGTCAGATTCTCAATCAATTCTTTCGTCAGGTGAAGTCCGGCGGTCGGTGCTGCAGCGCTTGCCGGACGGTCGGCAAACACGGTCTGATATCGATTTGGATCGCTCGGACGTTCGGTGATGTACGGCGGCAAGGGCAACTCACCGAGTTCAAACAACAGTGCTTCCGGCACATCAACACTGACAATAAACGTTGCAGCAGAGGGTGACTCACGACGACCCACGACCGTCGCCACTGGATTTCCATCTGCTGAGAACAGTTGTTCCTCTTGTCGAAGTTTGCCACCCGGACGAAGTAAACATTCCCATTGACCATCGGACAGCGGTTCGAGTAGCAGCAACTCAACTTTTCCGCCCGTTGCACGCTGGAGAAAGATTCGAGCTGGTAGCACCTTTGTGTTGTTGACCACCACCAGGTCCCCAGGTTGTAGCTCATCTCCCAATCGATCAACAATCGAGTGACGAGGGCTTGCTTCTCCCTGGTCAACTAATAGCCGTGCCGCACTCCGAGGCTCGACTGCGGTCTGAGCAATCAGCTCATCGGGAAGTTCGTAATCAAAGTCAGAGATCGACATCAGGCTTCGAACAACGACGTTGGCTGACTCCCGATTCCTGCAGCGCTAGGTGGAATCTTGATGCCAAGGTGTGAATATGCCGCAGGTAACGCAATACGACCTCTGGGCGTACGGGCAATCAATCCGAGTTGAATGAGAAACGGCTCGTGAACGTCTTCAACCGTCTCGGGCTGTTCACCCACACCGATGGCGAGTGTCGACAAACCAACCGGGCCACCACCGAACCGAGCGCACAGCGAGTCAAGTAAGGCTCGATCAACCTTGTCCAGTCCAAGATCGTCCACTCCGAACACACGGAGGCCCTCCCGGGCAACATCGGGCGTAATGATCCCATCAGATCGAACCTCCGCGAAGTCACGAACTCGCCGCAATAGTCGGTTCGCGATACGTGGTGTACCCCGTGACCGACGAGCAACTTCCCGTGAAGCTTCATCGTTGATCTCAACGTTCCAAATTGAGGCCGCTCGAGAGACAACGGCGGTCAATTCATCGGTCGTGTAGTAGTCGAGACGGGCGACGTAACCGAAACGGTCTCTCAGCGGACCGGTGATCATTCCGGTTCTTGTCGTAGCGCCAACCAGCGTGAAGGGTGGCATGGTCAAACGGATACTCGAGGCCGCCGGACCCTTTCCAACCACGATGTCTAACTTGAAATCCTCCATCGCCGGATAGAGGATTTCTTCTACAGCGCGTGAAAGCCGATGTATTTCATCGATGAAAAGAACATCTCCCTCACTCAATTTGGTCAAAATTGCCGCAAGGTCGCCCGCTCGCTCAAGTGCAGGACCCGACGTGATGTGCAGATCCACTCCACGCTCAGTTGCAATGATGCCAGCAAGTGTTGTCTTTCCAAGACCCGGCGGGCCGGCGAACAGCAGGTGGTCAAGTGCCTGGCCACGACGTTTCGCCGCCTCCAACACAATCTCAAGATGCTCCTTCAGCTCGGATTGACCGATGAACTCGCTCAACGTCTGTGGGCGCAACCCAACCTCGGCTAAGTCGGTGGAGACATCGTCAATACCAGGATCGAGAAATTCCTCACGCACGTTGAGCCCCTAGAAACGAAAGTGCTGTGCGGAGGCCGTCTGACACGTCGACATCAGCAGGAAGTTCAGTAGTTGCAGAAACAACCTCAGATGGCCCATAGCCAAGCTGCTCAAGAGCTGCACGAATTTCACGAATCGAGCTCGCTGATGCCGATGTCACTGGAGCATCAATCTCTGGAAGCGAAAGTCGAGACCTCAACTCGACGAGCAACCGCTCAGCCGTCTTCTTTCCCACTCCGGGCACCATGGTGAGGGCATTGACATCCGATGTTGCAACCGCGTCAACCAGTGCATGAGGAGAATGGGTTTCAAGAATGGCAAGCGCCAAGGAAGGTCCGACGCCGTGCGTTGCGATCAGGATTCGGAATGTCGCTCGTTCAAGCATGCTCGTGAATCCAAACAGTTGCTGATTGTCTTCTCGGATGTGGTGATGGACGTACAAGAAGGATTCGCCCTCTGTCGTCAGCGACGAGAGGCTACGAGACGTCATCGACACCTCGTACCCAATACCCGAAACCTCGACGATTGCGGTTCCATCGTTAGAGCGATCAAGGAGATAGCCCCTCAACGACGCAATCATGTTCGGCCCTCAAGGGCGGCATGTACCGCCGCAGTCAGCGGTGAGGTGGCCAGGTAGCACAGTGCTAGCGCGGCGGCATCCGCCGCGTCGGCCGGTTGAGGTGGAGCAGTTAAACCAAGTCGTTGTTGCACCATTCGCTGGACCTGTTGCTTATCAGCACCGCCGTACCCAGCGATCGACATTTTCACCTCATTTGGCGTGTACTGTGTAACAACGCAACCCGAACGCGCCGCTTCGGCGAGTGCGATTCCGCTCGCCTGACCCACACTCATCGCAGTTTTGACGTTGACCTGAAAAAATACCTTCTCGACCGCAACTGCATCTGGAGAAAATTCATCAAGAAGTTCCCTAACGTCACGCTGCAACGAAGCCAGTCGATCTGGAAGATCCATCTGGGGCGAAGTCGTAAACGCGCCGAGCGCCCGGGCCTGAACATGAGAGCCCTTTACGGCGTCGATGACAGCGAAGCCACACCGTGTCAACCCAGGATCAATCCCAACCACACGACAAGATGGCGTAGACGTACCGAACATAAGTTCGATTCTAGTTCCTATCGATCAGCACGCGGATGATCTGTTCAATCACAAGCTATTCAGCGCATCTACGAGTTCGGAAACTGGCCGATACGAGAGACCAGATAGTGCCCGGTGCGCATAACGAACCACACCATCGCGATCGATGATGAAGACGCTTCGACGCGGAAAGCCAAGAGGTCCAAGCACCCCGTACGCCCTTGCAACCTGCTTCTCCGAATCGGCCAGCAAAGGAAATTTCAATCCGTACTTCCGCGAGAAGGCTTCGTGGCTCACAAGACCCTGTGATGAAATAGCGAGTACTTGCGCATCGAGGCTCTCAAACTCGTTCAGACCGTCGTTATACGAATTCAGTTGCTTAGTGCAGACCGGCGAATCATCACCGGGGTAGAAGACAATTACCACAGGGCGACCAGCGAAAGTTGAGAGTGAAATTACCTCGTCGCCAGTCGCTGGCAGCGAGAAATCAGGAGCGACATCGCCAACATTGACCGCTTTACTCACTCTGCTGCCCCTTCAAGTATCTCGTCGGTCATATCGAAGTTTGCGTACACATCTTGTACGTCATCATTATCTTCGAGCAGATCGATAATCGTTAGCACTGACTTCGCGTCTTCAACTGTTTCGAGGGGAACAAGGTTGTCTGAAACTAACGGCGAATCTGCCGACAGCACACTGAGGCCTCCTGACGCAATCGCTTCTGCGACACCTGGTGTAACCGATGGATCACAGGTAATTTTCCACGCTCCCGCCTCGTTAACGACATCGTCGGCTCCTGCTTCAAGGGCAAGGTCAAACACCATTTCTTCGCTTGCGTTTCCGTCGACAACGATCACGCCGCGCCGCGCGAATTGCCAGCTCACCGCGCCTGGCTCTGCCATCGATCCACCCGACTTGGTGAAGATATGACGAATGTCTGCACCTGTTCGATTGCGATTATCGGTGAGAACCTCGATCATGAGAGCAACCCCGCAAGGTGCGTACCCCTCGTAGGTAATCGCTTCATACGACTGATCACCCGCATCACCTGTTCCACGCTTAATCGCACGATCGATGGCCTCGTTGGTCATTTGCGAACCCTTGGCCTTTGAGACAGCTGACCGCAGACCGGGATTCATGTCAGGGTCCCCGCCCCCAGCGCGGGCCGCAACTTCAATCTGGCGTGCAAGTTTTGCGAACAGCTTGCCACGAGCCTTATCTGCGGCTCCCTTTTTGTGTTTTATCGTTGCCCATTTGGAATGTCCTGACATCGCCTAATTCCTTACCATCTTCGAGTGTCTGGGTGACTCGATCTCTTCCACAATTTCTAAAAACAGCTGGTGAACGTAACCGTTCCCACCAAGCTCAGGATGAAACGTTGCGGCGAGAACATTTCCCTGCCTAACGAGCACAGGGTCGTTGTTCGCCATTGAAAGTACAACAACGTTGCTACCCACTTCCTCAATGCGCGGCGCCCTGATGAACACGCCGTTCATCTCGATTTGTTGTGCCCCATCGTCAACAATTATCGGTGTTTCGAAACTGTCGATCTGACGGCCATAACCGTTTCGTCGAACCGTTACTGAAAGCGCTCCAAGCGGCCTTTGATCCCTTCGTCCATCTTTGATGTCGGAAGACAGCATGATCAGTCCAGCACAAGTTCCAAAAACAGGGAATCCGTCATGGAGACGAATCTCTAAAGGCGTCCTGAGACCACTTGAATCAAGCAACATCGACATTGTCGTGCTCTCTCCACCAGGGAGAACAAGGGCGTCAACACCCGCGAGATCCGCGGGTGTCTTTACTCTCGTGACGGACACGCCGAGGTCAGAGAACGCCTGTTCATGCGCTGCGAAAGCGCCTTGCAATGCAAGGATGCCAATGTTCACCTGGGAGCTCCCCTGTCAATGACACCGACTACCAGCCGCGCTCGGCATAACGCTGGTTGATCTCATCCATACCGATGCCCGTCATCGGTGCGCCAAGACCACGGCTCACCTTTGCGAGCACATCCGCATCCTCGAAGTGAGTGGTTGCTTCGACAATTGCGCGCGCTCGTGGCCCCGGTTCATCACTCTTAAAGATCCCCGACCCAACAAACACGGCTTCTGCACCAAGCTGCATCGCCAGTGCCGCATCAGCAGGAGTTGCAATACCGCCAGCACAGAACAGTGGGACAGGTAAGCGACCCGTCTCTGCTAATTCCTGCACGAGTGGAAGCGGTGCTTGTAATTGCTTCGCCCAATCAAACAGCTCAGCGGAATCTGCTTGCCCGACACGGCGAATATCACCGAGAATCGATCGAAGGTGACGAACGGCTTCGACAATGTTGCCCGTGCCGGCCTCGCCCTTTGAGCGAATCATCGCGGCACCTTCGGAAATACGGCGTAATGCTTCACCAAGGTTGGTAGCGCCGCATACAAATGGGATAACAAACTTGAACTTGTCGATGTGATGCGCTTCATCAGCCGGGGTGAGGACTTCAGACTCATCGATGAAGTCGACACCAAGACTCTGGATGATCTGCGCCTCAACAAAGTGGCCAATACGAACCTTTGCCATGACGGGAATGGTGACCGCAGCCTTGATTCCTTCAATCATGTCGGGGTCGCTCATTCGGGCGATGCCACCATCGCGACGAATATCAGCTGGCACGCGCTCAAGTGCCATTACTGCGCAAGCCCCAGCGTCTTCGGCAATCTTGGCCTGCTCAGGAGTAACGACATCCATGATGACGCCACCTGAGAGCATTTCTGCAAGACCTCGTTTTACAGGAAACGAGCCATTTTGAGGGTTCGACATACCGTCAATCTATCCAATCGCCAGGTCGTCATGACCACTGCTACGACACATAGCGAACATTTTCAGGGTCACTGCGAGGAAGTTCAACCCAAGTACGACCATCGCTCAAGCCAAGCGGCTCGCTGAGGGTCTCATCGGTATACAAATTCCACATATCAGTATTTGATGAACGCTGCCAAACACCCGTGCGGACGACACCATCAGTGAAAATAAGTACCTGCCCACTGCCGACTGTGACAGCTTCAGGACTCTTTGAATCGATTGTGCTCTGACGGTATTCGACCAGCATGACGACCACGTTGTCGGCCCACACCTGACCAGTGAGTTCACTCATATGGGGCTCTCCGTACTCAGAGCGAAGATAACGCCCACTCGAAGCGTCATAGTCCCAACGAGCAAGGATCGAATCAAGGTCGATTTCAATGATCGATGCCGTGTTACCCTGCGCAACTTGGCCAGGCAACATGTACGGGAACACCTGCGGAGGAACGGCAAACTCGTCTGGTGTGAGATTCCAAAGGGTGTCGGTTGACGAAAACAAGTTATGCGGTGCTCCTCCGCGGCCATCACGACGGAAATACGAATTTCCATAACCGCCGACATAACTCAAACTGGTGAGGGTCGAGTTATTGATCACACGCGTGACGCCCGGGTTTCCACCGGACCAAGCAAACAGCGGGGAGTTCAAGTTCGACAAAATGTCTACGTCCTGCGCACGGCCAGACCTGATTGGGCCAACTGGATCGGAGCCTTGACTATGGAAGACGGCAGCAAAACGTGTGATTCCATCATTGATGATCTCCTCAAACACAATGTCGGCCTCGTTGAGTCCAGTCTGTGGCAGTGCCTGAGGATTATTCGGCATTTTGACAGCAAGGGCCGGACGGTTAGGAATTTCGTCCGAGGATTCAAGCGGAGCTCCAGTGAGCGGCATTCGGAAGTCTGGTTCGGCCATTTCTACTTCATCATCGCCAGATAACTGCCCGGAGCCGTCTGTCGAAGAGTCATCAGAATTGGCCGAATCGGCGGAGGTATTTCCATCTTCCGAAAGTTCATTGAGGGCATCTGCCGCCTGCTCAACAATTTCCTCCGTTCCACCACCGCAGCCTGCCGCAACCAAACCGATGACCGAGACCGCTAAGAGTCCGACCACTCGCTTGCTCAACATTCTCATCACAGTTCCTTTAGGGCTTGAATCCGCTCTTCGAGAGGCGGGTGGGTATTGAAAAGTTTGTGGACCGAGCCGAGACGACCGTCATCACCAACACCACTCATCGGTTGTTCAATCCACATATGAGCGGTTGCGGTGCTCGCACTATGGGTGACCGTTGTATCTTCCTGCAGTTTTTCGAGAGCCGAAATAAGTCCTGGTGGATATCTCGTCAACTCGCATGCACCGACATCAGCGAGCGATTCTCGTTGCCGAGAAATAGAGGATTGCAGCAACTTTGCAATGAGCGGCGCAACAATGATGAGCACGAAACCCACAATGGCTAACGGGTTGTTATGACCATTTCGGTCGTTGCTTCGTGCCCGACGTCCACCATTCCACCACAGCGTACGAAGAGCTAGATCGCTCATCAGCGCGATCGCACCGACAAGCGTCACCGCAATTGTCGAGACCGCAATGTCGTAATGGCGAATGTGTGAAAGTTCATGGGCAACGACACCTTCGAGTTCAACACGATTCATCTTGTTGAGAAGTCCAGTCGTCACTGCGATTGCAGCATGCTGAGGATTTCTGCCCGTCGCAAATGCGTTCGGTGCCTCATCGTCAATCACGTAGACACCGGGTTTCGGAAGGCCCCCAGCAATGCAGAGTCCCTCGACGAGATTATGTAGGCGCCGGTACTCGTTTTCATCAGCCGGACGGGCTCGACTCACCTTGAGTGCAATTGTTGCCGATGACCACCAAGAGCTAGCCGAAAGGATGAGCGAAAGCACAAGAGCGATAATGGTGAGCGTCCATCCTCCCCCAACGGTCCAACCGACCACCCATCCAATGGCCACGAAAACAGCACAGAAGCCGACAATGACGAGCGCGCTTCGACGTTTGTTTGAGCGAATGAGTTCGTGCATCTTGTTTTAAAAACTGACCGACGGGACCTGATCCGCTTCGGGACCTGCGTCGAAGTATTCACGGTGATCAAAGGAGAACATTTTCGCAACGATGACGCCAGGTACCTGATCGATTGCGTTGTGGTACCGCAACACTGCATCGTTGTAGAACTGTCTGGCGTAGGCAATCCGGCCCTCGGTTGAACTGAGTTCTTCTTGTAAGGCGAGGAAGTTCGTATTTGCCTTTAAATCCGGATAGGCCTCAGAAACGGCGAACAACTGCCGAAGCGCGCCAACAATTGGACCTTCAGCCGCTGCTTGGGCGCCAGGAGTGTCAGGTGCGGCAACCGCTCCGTTCCGGGCCGCTATGACCGCCTCCAACGCCTCCCTCTCGTGCTCTGCGTAACCTTTTACGGTTTCTACGAGATTGGGTATCAGATCAAGTCGGCGCTTGAGTTGCACATCAATTTGAGACCAGCCGTTATCGACCGCATTTCGCTTGCGAACAAGACCGTTGTACAAACTTCCGACCAACAACAGGAGGAGTACAACAATCACGAGGACAATAAGAGTCGTCATGTGGTCATCCTACGTCACTGTTGAAGATCATGACTGGGAATTCAACACTTGCCGGTAACGATCGACATACAGCGCGGCAAGGCGCTCCATCGACATCGATGAGGCCCTCTGTAACCCGCCATCGACCAATTTACGTCTGAGTTGTTTGTCATCTAACACTGACTGAATTGCATCGGCCAGAGCAATCGTGTCGCCAGCTTGAACCAAGACTGCATCGACTCTGTTTGTCGCGACATTTCGATACCCCGCAATGTCGCTGGCAATCACCGGTGTCGAAGCTGCCATGGCCTCGAGCAGGACGACACCGAACGACTCACCGCGCAACGCCGGTGCAACAAATGCTGTCGCTTCTCGGAGCCGCTGCGACTTCTCCGACTCTGAAACCTGCCCATGCCACCGAAACCGATCTAGATCGGCGAAGTGGTGCCGGAGTCGATCAGTGTCGGGACCTTGCCCGATGATGTGACAAACAACGCGCACATTGCGCTCTCTAAACAGCAACTCGACTGCCTCAAGCAACGTGCTAAGGCCTTTTCGTTCCTCATGACGTCCGACAAATAGAACAGAGGGATCCGAAGTGGGTTCAAGCAGCGGCTGTCTCTCCTCCAGTTGTCCGCCTTGACTTTCGAATAACTCAACCCCATTGAACAACACCTCGTAGTTTCCCGGAAAGTGTCGTTCAACAAGCATCTTTGCATCATGTGACACTGCGACACGGTGGTCGATGCGTTTCGTGAGTGGCTTCAATATCGGCTTCAAAAAGCGGTAGCTGCTTGAGCGACCGGCAGCGTGAAAGGTTGCCACAATCGGTCGAGACCCAAGGGTGAGCGCCGTCAATGTTGGGCCTGGAGCGAGCGGTTCATGAAGATGCCACACATCAAACTGCTCGTCACGAAGCGCCCGAATAGTTCGCATCGCCGCGCTCGGATCAGGTGCGAGTGGCGCAACAGAGCCGTTGGCAGCCGTCGGTAGTGAATCACCAAGCGGGGTGACGAATGACGCAGGGGGCGGGCCGTCACACGGACCGAGAACGCGGACCTCATGGCCACTTCGACGGAGCGCGTGCGCCAAACCAAGAACCTGGGTCTGCACTCCTCCCGGGATACTCAAGCTGTAAGGGCAGAACATCGCAATACGGAGCCCGTCAGTGGCCATCAGCAGTCACCGCCGATCGCTTGGCCAATTGGGCTGAAGAAGGTGCCACTGACCAGGGGCACGTCGAATCAGTTCGGCAAGCTCATCCGTGAGGTTTTGGGTGATTCGTTTGACGTCATCGCGCAGTGAGCCATTTGTCCGTTCTACAGCAACTGGAGGTTGGACCAATCCGATGTGCCCATCTTTGCCCGGTGAATGAAATACCGCGGTCGGGAGAATCATTGCTCCTGTGCGAAGCGCCATTGTCGCCGGGCCCCCGGGCACCGTCGTTTCCTCACCGAAGAATTTGACGCTTATTCCATCGCCTTGAAGATCACGATCGGCGATCAAACAGACAACAGCATTGTTCCGCAGTGCTGTCAGAACTTTTGATCCCGCTGACGAATCAAGCGCTATGACGTGTACGCCGAGTTTCGCTCTCAGGTCCGTGAGATATTTATGGACTTCGGCATCGGCAAGACGCTCCGCTACGGCATAGACAGCAACACCTTGATCAGCAAGCCAACGGCCCGCCCACTCCCATCCGCCTAGATGTGGGAGAGCCAGTATGACCCCATTTCCGCGCTCCAAACCTTCCGCAACATGTTCATAGCCATGAACCGAAATCGAGCGATCGACGCGTTCGGACGACAGACGAGGGAGCCGGACACTCTCCAGCCAATATCGGGCGTACCCAGCAAACACCTCATCCACTCGTTGCTCTAACAATTGACCACGAAGACCCGGCGACACGCGACGTTGGTGTGCCGCTGCTTGCCGTCTTGCACCTCGAGCCACGACTCGAGTGCAGATGCCAACAAGCTTTACGGCGATCTCAAGGACGACGACAGGAACATACTGAAGGACACGTTCTCCGGCTGTAAAAAGTTTGAGTTGTCGGGACATCTCAAGTCGAGCCGCCGCGTCGACCCTCTCGGCGACGCTGGACAACCAGGCGTCGCTCCTCAATGCGCTCTGTGCGATCGCTTCGGCGCTCACCACGACGTTCTCGCCGAAGATCAATGCGCTGCTGTGTGACCGCAGCGACTTCTGCTTGCCTCCACACTTTCACGAATCTGAACACGGCCGTAAAGGTGATGAGGACAAGCAGGATCCACAACACCACCGCCAGGGCGGGGTCAAGGCCAACACCTTCAAGTAACAGACCGAGGCACAGCATCACAATTCGCTCTGCCCGTTCCATCAACCCACCCTTGGCGTCAAGTCCTAAAGACTCAGCCTTCGCCCGTTGATAGGAAATCAGCGAGGCGACTGCCGCGACCGCGAACGGCAACACAGTGAGTCGAGCAGAATAGTTATCGGCGAAGTACCACGCCATACCACCAAGAAGCAGGTTGTCGGTTACGCGATCCATAGTGGAGTCAAAAAATGCGCCGCGCTGACTTGATGAATTACTCGCTTTGGCTAAGGCACCGTCAAATAGATCAGGCAGGGCTGCAAGGATCACCAAAATCAATCCAATGATGAGGTGCCCGGAACCAACCGCCACTGCTGCCAATCCGGCGATCACCAACCCAAAGAAGGTGAGATGATCAGGGGTGAGTTTGGTCTTCAACAGAGCCCGCCCGATTGGGCGAACCATTCGATCGACCGGTCCTCGGAATTGTCCGTCAAGCATCGTCAGGGTCCTCTTCCAGATTCTCCTCAACGAGATGTTCCACGACATCCCCGCTGACGGCATCGACAAGGACGAGGGCTCGTTGTCGTGGCGGAACCTCACTTGAGTATGCAAGCACGCGCCACGTCGGACGACTCAACACACCCCTCCACACCTGCTGCGCGGAGGCGTGACCGATAGGAAAACCAACCGCCTGTTGCGACGCAACGAGAGCGGCCCGTTCATCAACCGCCATTGAGCGGCCGGACACAAGCCCATACAGAGCAAACACAAGTAACGCGATCCCTGCAGCCAACAACCCACCGTTCGACCAAGAGAGATTCGCCGCTGCGACAAAGATCACGCCAATTCCGAGTGCACCGTATATCGCTGCCGGAATTCGGCGGCGAGAGTTGTCAGGAAACTTGTACGCCCCCTCGAACGCCCGAGGATCAAGGTCGTCCGGTAGAACGTCAACTACATCATCTGCCGATAATCGTGAATTATCGTCTGCCATTGATTCACCCTATTCCGTCTCGTGTAACGGGCCATTCATGCTTCACCCGGTCATAGGTCACGTCAAGAGCCTCAGGGATGGTTCTCGTCTGAGCAACTGCTGTCATGAAGTTCGAGTCACCAGTCCACCTTGGCACGACATGAACATGAAGGTGTTCAGCGACCGAACCCCCAGCGGGCTTCCCCATATTAATGCCGATATTAAAACCCTCTGGCGCATGGGACGACCTCAATGCAACGACACCATCATTGACAACCGACCAAAGATCGACAAGTTCCTCTGACGTCAGCTCGTCAGTCGCCGCTACTTCCCTATACGGCACAACCAAAAGATGCCCCGTCGAATAGGGGTAAATATTGAGCACAGCAAAACAGGTGTGGCTCCGGTGAACAATGAATACCGAGCGATCCGGTTCACCGGAATTAATGAGGCGGGTGAAGACACTTCCGCCCTGGCTGCCGTTGCTCGACTTGACGTAGTCGTTCCGCCAGCCATTCCACAGAATTTCAACCCGATTCACGCCGTCAACGCCTGGGCTGTTCCCTGCTCGATTTCGGTTGCGATTTGATCGAGGAATGACTGAAGCGGAACATCACGTTCAACGTCTCCACCACGCGGGTTCACACCGACAGTGTTGTTCTCGACATCGTCATCGCCAACGACAAGAACATACGGGAACTTCTCAAGTTTCGCCGCTCGAATTCGTTTGCCAAGTCCATCGTTTGCGTCTACTCGATCGACGCGAACTCCAGCATCCGCGAGAGAGCGCTCAACCGAACGTGCGTGTTCCTCATGAGCAGCAGCAACCGGAAGCACCCTTACCTGAACTGGTGCAAGCCATGTTGGAAACGCCCCCGCGTAGTGCTCGAGTAAGACGCCGAAGAATCGTTCGATGGATCCAAACAATGCTCGATGCAACATGATCGGTCGATGCCGCGCGTTGTCGGCACCGATGTACTCAAGATCGAACCGCTCTGGGTTATTGAAGTCGGCCTGGATTGTTGACAACTGCCAAGAACGACCGATGGCATCACGCACGTCGATATCTATCTTCGGCCCGTAAAAGGCGGCGTCACCCTCCTTGACCCCGTACTCAAGCCCGTGCTGCTCGAGTGCCTCTCGCAAGGCATGAGTTGCCTTTTCCCAGATCTCGTCCGATCCAACAAATTTGTTTGGGTCCTTCGTTGAGAGGTTGAAGGTGAATTCCTCAAAGCCAAACGCGCGCAACACCGACAACACGAAGTCGAGTAGGGAGGCCACCTCCTCAGCGAGTTGATCCTCCCGACAAAAAATGTGACTGTCGTCCTGCGTAAAACCACGAATACGAAGCAAACCATGGAGAGTCCCCGCCCGCTCGTAGCGGTAGACATTTCCAAGCTCGAACAACCTGATTGGTAACTCGCGATAGCTACGTTGCCGGCTACCAAATACCAAGCAGTGCATCGGACAGTTCATCGGCTTCATGTAGTACGTGCCGTTATCCATTTCCATTGGTGGATACATGCCATCTGCGTAGTAGTCGAGATGCCCTGAGGTAGAGAACAGTTTGCCGTTCGCAAGGTGCGGGGTGAATACGAACTGGTACCCCCCTCGCTCATGACGCTGGCGGCTGTAGTCCTCCATAATTCGGCGGACCGTTGCACCCTTTGGATGCCAGATCGCGAGGCCCCCACCAATTTCTGAAGGAAAGCTCAGCAGATCGAGCTCTGTGGCAAGACGACGGTGGTCCCGCTTAGCCGCCTCTTCGAGTTGAGTGAGGTGCTCTTGAAGAGCAGATTTCGACTCCCAGGCGGTGCCATAGATTCGTTGAAGCATGCGGGCTTCCTCGGAGCCTCTCCAATACGCCCCTGAGGTGCGCTGAAGAGCGAAGTGTTGCAACTTGCCGGTACTCGCAACATGTGGTCCGACGCACATATCTACGAAGGAATCAGAATTTCGGTAGGCGCTGATGACGTCTCCGGTGCCAACCTCGCCGGCGTCAAGATCATCTCCGCCAGAACCGGTCACCCTTTGAATGATCTCGCACTTGTAGGGCTGATCAGAGAACAGTTGAAGAGCCTCCGCCGGAGACATTTCTGAGCGAATGAAAGGCTGGTCCTCTTTGACAATTCGTTCCATCTCTCGCTGAATATCAGTGAGATCGTCATCTGAGAACGTTCTACCGTCGGGCAGGTCAAAGTCGTAATAAAACCCGTTCTCAATGGCTGGCCCAACGGAGAATTTCGCCCCAGGAAACAGGCGAGTCACTGCCTGAGCAAGGACATGTGCGGTTGAATGCCGCAAGACGTGCCGACCTTCATCAGTGTTGCTCGTAATGATCGAGACCTGTTGTCCGTCTCGAAGCGCTACTCCAAGATCAACCTCTGCGCCATCGACGACCGCTGCCACCGCAGCTTTTGCAAGGCCCGAGCCAATCGATGTTGCAAGATCAAATGCCGTTGCTCCATGTTCTAGTTCCCGAGTAGAGCCGTCAGGAAGAGAGATGGTGAGGGTAGACATAGACCCTTGAGTCTACGAGACCGATCTCAACGGAACACGAGATCAGTTCGTGATGAGTTCGATGCCCAAAAGCGATGCCGCCGGACCCGCATTTCGGCCTTCTTGAACAGCAGCATCAATTTTTGCACAAGCAGAGGGCGTATCGAGATCGTCATCAAGCGCCAAACGAACTTCATCGATCAGTGTTCCATCATCTTCGTAGTCGACGCTCGAAAGCCAATTCTGAAGACGCTCTTGCGAGGTCGGCATCAGTTGTTCGCTCCATTCCCATTCGGTCCGGTAATGGTTTGAGATGATGCCCAAACGAATCGTTCTGGGATCCCATTCGTTGCGAAGGGCGTCGATGAACACAAGGTTTCCCAAACTCTTCGACATCTTTTCACCATCTTTCGAAATGAGTGCAGCATGCATCCAGTGATCAACGAATGTGGTTCCAGTTGCTGATTCTGACTGTGCTCGTTCACATTCGTGATGCGGGAAGATAAGGTCCGATCCTCCCCCGTGAAGGTGTACATGTTCTCCGAGTTCTCGAAGCGCGAGGGCGCTGCATTCAACGTGCCAGCCCGGTCGCCCGGGACCCCAAGGTGTCTCCCACGCCGGCTCGTCAGCCGCTGAAGGTTGCCACAGCACGAAGTCAAGCGGATGCCGTTTTTGTGGGTCCTCAACGTTTCCGCCACGGAGTGCAGCTAACCGATGCATTTCGTCCTCCGCAAATCCACTCACAGCGCCGAACGACGCGAAAGAAGTCACGTCGAAATAAACAGAATCTCCACTTACATATGCGTGATTCGCATCGAGAACTGCCTGAATAAATTTTCGAATATCAGGTATCGCCGACGACGCTCGTGGGGCGGAATGAACTGGAAGCACGTTGAGAGCCTCCATATCGGAATTGAAACGAGCTTCTTCTCCGGCAGCGAGGTCGAGGTAATGCACACCAAGTTCTCGTGCCTTTGCAAAGAGAGGATCGTCAACATCGGTCACATTTCGGACACATTTGACTCGGTGACCAAGGTCAATCAGCCGCCTAATGAGGACGTCATAGGCCAGAAAAGTTGCGGCATGACCGAGATGGGTTGCGTCATACGGAGTGATGCCGCAGACATACATCAATACTTCTTCAGGGGGAGAAAACGGAACAATATCTTGACGAGCAGTGTCAAACAGCATCATTGGCATGGTGACACCTCAGTTTGAAGTGTCAACGTCACGGATGCCAGTCAGCTTTGGCGCCACCCTTGTTCGGTACCTCACATTGAGCTGCAGCAGTACTGCGGTAAATGCTTCGATGGCAGTTGCATTAGAGAGCTCCCCAGCATCAAGGGGTCGACAACCAGGAATCTTCCCAACGATCTCGCTTACCGCCTCAACAGCAGATGGATCATCACCACAGATCAGCACATCCGAATCAATCGGCGCACCAAGATGACCAAGTTCTTTGGCCGGAAGGTGATGAAACGCGGCAACGACGCGACTCTCAGGCATCGCCGCCTGGACGTGCGCAGCAACGCTTCCTCGCGGAGGAACGAGAGGCTGAAACTCTGGTCCAACCTTGACGAGGGCATTCGCCATGCTGATGAGAATCTTTCCTTTCAACTGTTGCTCGAATTCCTTAGCCGTAGTTGCCGCAGAATCCCACGGGGTAGCAATGACGACCAGGTCGCAATCGGCCGCGGTTGCGTTATCTCCATAGCCGAGGAGAGACGCAAGTTCTGGATGGCCTTCGATCGCTCGATCGCGAGCCTCCATCGCTCGATACTTCGAGCGAGAGCCGATGACACATTTATAGCCAACGCTTGCCAAACGGGCAGCAAGCGCCGACCCAGCTGGGCCGCTACCACCGATTAATCCAATCTTCACCGCGTCAGTCTCGCATATCAACGGGCTAGTTCACACAGACAGGCTTGATCAATGCACTCGGTTACGCCCTACGCCGAAGACCATTCACGTTTCGTACTGTCGGCTACGTTGCAGGCATGGGAATTCTCGCCGGAAAAAACCTCGTCATCACTGGTGTCCTTACCGATGCTTCACTTGCGTACGGTGTGGCCGAGATCGCAAAGGCCGAAGGCGCCAACATTATTCTCACTGGAGCTGGCCGAGCACTCTCCCTGACGAAACGCACAGCCCGAAAAATTGACCCCTCTATCGAAGTGCTCGAGTTGGATGTGACCGTTCCCGAGCATGTCGCCGAAGTTCGACAGGCGGTCGGCGAAAGATGGGGACGGGTCGATGGCGTTTTACATGCGATTGGATTTGCACCCGCATCGTGCCTAGGCAATGACTTTTTCGCAGCACCGTGGGAAGACGTTGCCACTGCGATGCATATTTCCACCTACTCACTGAAGACCTTGGCTGACGCCTTTGTGCCGCTGATGACCGAAGGTGGGTCAATCGTGGGCCTCGACTTTGACAACTCTCAGGCTTGGCCGGCATACAACTGGATGGGTGTTGCAAAGTCCGCGCTGCAGAGCCTGTCTCGTTACCTCGCGAAGGAATTGGGATCCCAACAAATTCGATGCAACTTGGTAGCGGCAGGCCCGGTGCGAACAATGGCCGCCAAATCGATTCCTGGATTTGCACTCTTCGAAGACACTTGGGATGGCCGCTCGCCACTTGGATGGGACGTGAACGATCCCACCCCGGTCGCTAAAGCATGTGTGGCACTGCTCTCAGATTGGTTCCCCGCAACGACAGGCGAAATTATCCACGTTGACGGTGGTTATCACGCTGTCGGCGCGTAGGAGCGAACCCACGACCACTTGTGCCGGTCTGATCGGCTGAATACTCAGCCGATCGCCGCCGTAATTTCCTCTGCAACATCCGGTGTAAGTGAAGGAATTACTTCCAACGCTGCGAAGTTCTCCGTGACCTGCGAGGCCCGACTGGCCCCTGTGATCACCGTCGACACCATCGGATGCAACGTGCACCAAGCAATTGCTAGCTGTGCAATCGAGCAACCCAACCGGTCAGCAATCGGGCGTAAGCGCTCAATTCGGGCCAGAGCAGCCTCATCACTCATCCGCGAACGCAGCCACTCGTATCCAGAAAGAGCAGCTCGTGAATCCTCAGGAATACCTTCGCTGTACTTGCCGGTCAAGAGTCCCGATGCCAGTGGACTCCATATGGTGTTGCCATAACCAGTGTCGGCATAAAGACGCTGGTACTCTCGTTCAACCTTGCGGCGCTCCAACAAGTTGTACTGAGACTGCTCGGTGACCGGCGCATGAAGGTGATGCCTATCGGCAATCGCAATGGCGTGGCGAATTTCATCGGCAGACCATTCACTCGTACCCCAATACAGGGCTTTCCCGCTTGACACCATGTCGCTCATGGCCCATACGGTCTCCTCCATCGGCGTATTTGGATCGGAACGATGACAGTAGACGACATCAACAAAGTCCATCTGTAAGCGTTCAAGTGAAGCGTCAATCGCTTGCATCAAGTACTTGCGATTTAGCGTGTTGCGCATATTGGGGTCACTGCCATGAATTCCCCAAAACAATTTGGTGGTTGCGACGTACGACCAGCGAGGCCAACCGAGGTCTCTGAACACACGACCCATAATCGATTCGCTTCGCCCACCTGCATACGATTCTGCATTATCGAAGAAATTGCACCCGGCATCATGAGCCGCTTGCATGCATTCGAGCGCAGGATCATCGGCCATCTGAGTATCGAATGTGACCCAGGAGCCGTACGACAACACGCTGACCTTGATACCTGTCGCACCCAACCGTCGATATTCCATCTGTTCTTCAGGGATCGCCATACAGGCACCGTACCGCTCCCTATTTAAGTCGAACTAGTCAGAACTCTGCGCCGGTCGGACTCGAATCCCTTTTGATGCCATCGCATCTTTGGCGTCTGAGATCGTGTGTTCACCGAAATGAAAAATTGAGGCGGCGAGAACTGCATCAACATTTCCCTCAAGAACACCATCAACGAGATGTTGAAGAGTTCCTACACCGCCACTCGCAATCACCGGTACTCCGACCCGCGACGAAATCGCTAAATTTAGATCGTGATCAAACCCTTCCCGGGTGCCGTCACGATCCATCGATGTCACCAATAATTCCCCGGCACCCATCTTGACGGCCTCAATGGCCCACTCGATTGCATCGATACCAGTCGGCGTTCTGCCACCGTGCAAAAACACTTCAAATGTTCCTGAATCTGTTTGGCGGGCATCAACGGCACAGACAACACATTGCGTGCCAAATATGTCAGCAATCTCCGAGATCAATGCCGGTCGCTCGACTGCGGCTGTGTTCACACTGACTTTGTCTGCTCCAGCTCGAAGCATGCGCCTCGCGTCGTCAAGTGACCGGATTCCACCACCGACTGTAAACGGCAGAAACACCTGCTCGGCGACTCGCTCAACCATCTCAACCGTTGTTGAGCGGTTGTCGCTGGAGGCGGTGATGTCGAGAAATACGAGTTCATCCGCCCCCTGATCGTCGTAGCGCTTCGCAAGTTCCACAGGGTCACCGGCGTCTCGTAATCCGACGAAGTTGACACCCTTGACCACGCGGCCCTCAGTCACATCAAGACAGGGAATTACCCGAGCTACCCGGTCGCTCACCGAAGCACCTCCACAGCCTCAGCAACGCTAAACCGTCCCTCATAGATCGCTTTTCCTGCAATAACACCAGCTAAACCTGAAATCTTTGAAAGCACTCGCAGATCATCGAGCGAGGACACACCCCCACTTGCAATAACGGGGATCGAGGTTGCTGATGCCGCAGATGAAAGTCCATCGATGTCAGGGCCACTCAGCATTCCATCACGCGAGATATCGGTGATGACAAACGCTGATGCCGTTGGGTAGCGTTCCAGCGCCTCGCTGAGGTGAACCGATGAAGCTTCCGTCCAACCTTCAACAGCGACAAATCCATCACGATGGTCAAGGCCAACTGCGATTGGCAACACATCAGTACAAAGCATGACAAGTTCGGGTTGACGAATCGCTGCCGAACCCATCACTGCGCGCGCAACACCGGCCTCATGAAATTGACGAACATCTTCCACCGAGCGAACACCACCGCCGGCCTGAATACTCGCTGCTCCGCGGAACTCCGCAGCAAGCGACGAAATGACCTGCCGATTGACGGGGCCTTCACCTCGCGCCGCATTGAGGTCAACAATATGAATCCACTCTGCACCGGCCTCGACAAATGAACGAGCAACCGCAGCAGGATTGTCACCGTATTCGGTTGAGGCCTGGTAGTCGCCCTGCGAAAGTCGAACCACCTTTCCACTAAATAGGTCAATCGCTGGAAACAACTTCATCAGACAACACCCTCAATGCTCAGCCAACGGCCGAGCATCTCCAATCCCGTCCGACCCGACTTTTCAGGATGAAACTGAACTGCCAATACGTTGTCTCGGCGACATGCTGCAGTGACGTCACCACCGTAGGACACGGTCGCCGCAATATGTTCCTCGTGGGTCGGCTGCGCAACAAGTGAATGCACGAAGTACATCCATTGCGATTCACCATTGCGAGATAAAACCGCGTCATCTTGTGTGACGACAACTTCATTCCACTGCATCTGCGGTCGACGAACGTCTGAAGACAGATACGCCACTGAACCTTTCATCAAACCCAAACCATCTATTCCCGGCGCCTCTTCTGATGACTCGAAGAGCATTTGCATCCCGACACAGATTCCGAGGAAAGGACGCCCTGACGCGACAACGTGATGAACGACATCGTCCAGGCCGCGATCTCGAAGAGCGGTCATACAGGCACCGAAATTTCCGACCCCCGGCAGCACCACTGCCGATGCGTTCTTGATGACCTCGTGTGTGTCGGTCAAGACAGCATTAGCGCCCATCAGGCGGAGGGCCTTATGAGCTGAATGAAGATTTCCGATGCCGTAATCAATTACCGCGACAGTCACAAATTGCCCCGGCCTACCGTCATCGTCATAAGACACCCTTCGTCGACGGCACAGATCCACCCTCAATGCGCACGGCATCGCGCAACGAGCGGGCAAGACCCTTGAACGTCGCTTCGATGATGTGGTGTGCGTTCCGGCCGCGTACGAGTTCGACGTGCAAGGTCATGGAGGCGGCCGTCGCAAATGAACCAATGCTGTGCTCCGCCAGTTGCGGATCAAATGGAGGATTGCCGAGAGGAAGAACCTCAGGAATTTCGACCTGCCAATGTACGAATGGTCGCCCCGACAGGTCGAGAGCGATATCTACGAGCGATTCGTCAAGTGGGTATCTACCGCTTGCGAATCGACGGACTCCCGACTTGTCGCCGAGGGCTTCTGCAAAACACTCCCCGAGCACGATCGAGACGTCCTCAACGGTGTGATGACTGTCAATATGGAGATCTCCTACCGCCTCAACGTGGATGTCAAAACCGCCATGGCGCCCAAGTTGATCGAGCATGTGATCAAAGAACGGCAAACCCGTCGAGATATTCGTCGTCCCTGATCCATCGAGGTCGATCTCCACAACGATCGAGGTCTCTGCAGTTTTTCGCTCACGTCGTGCAACTCTTCCAGCCATGACTACATCATTCCGTTTCCAACGCACTTTGCAAACCCTGCAAAAACGCTTCGTTTTCTTCTTTTGAACCAATGGTGAGTCGAAGCCATCCGTTGAGCAGTGGCCAGGAGGAGCAATTTCGAACGAGAACTCCCACATCAAGCAGGCGCTGCCAGACAAGATTCGCATCACGTTGGGGAGAAAAGAGAATGAAATTGGCACTACTTGGGCTGACCTTGACCCCCATTGACCTCAGCGCCTCTTGCACCCGATCACGTTCATTCACAATGCGAGCGACCCGGGTATTCATCTCGTCAGTGAATTTGAGCGCGATTTCTCCTGCCACCTGTTTTGACGCGTCGAGGTGATACGGCAGCACGGCTGTCCAGAGGTGGTTAATAACCGATGGCGAGCCAATCAGATAGCCAAGTCGAAGCGCAGCAAGGCTCCATGTTTTTGAAAAGGTTCGCGACACCACAATGCGATCTGAGTGAACGGCTCGATCAATCGCTGACCACGTTGAAAACTCGGCGTATGCCTCATCAACCACAACAAGCGCGCCCGTCGAATCCAATATGACATCGATAAGAGACTCGTCGTCACACTGTCCAGTCGGGTTGTTGGGGGAAGACACGAAGACCACATGCGGGTCAATCGTGGCGAGCGCCTCTCCAACACGTTGAACATCGAGACCAAAATCGGCGTTGCGCTCCAGTGCGATGACCTCTGACCCGACGATCCGCCCAATCTGCACATGCATCTGGTAGCCCGGCTCAAATACGGCTACTCGCCGCCCAGGACCAGCAAACGCAAGAAGTACCGTCTGTAGAACCTCGTTTGAACCATTTGCAACAAAAATATTGTCCAAAGAAACGTTGTGATAACGGCCAAGCCCCTCTCGAAGGGCAATTGCTGAACGATCCGGGTATCGGTTCCAAACAATTGTTCGAACGGCCTCGGCGAACTCGCTGATGAAGGCCTCGGGAGGCGAAAACGGGGATTCGTTCGTGTTCAGCCTGATCGGGACATCGACCTGAGGCGAGTGATAGCCCGGCATGGCAGCAATTTCTGGACGGACCTCAGGCACACCGATAGGCTACTGATGTCTTCGGCCCCACGAATGCACCTCTCGAAGCAACAAAAGAGTGGATTTCCGAATACGGTGCAGCCGTGGACATTGATGTGGTGGCACTTAGTGCGGAATTGACTGCCCTTGAGGAATATCTCGCTAGAGCCAGAGATCGAGTCGAGAGTCTCATCAACCCGCTTCGCTCAACTGAACGCGAGGACATTATTTCTCCGCTGTATGAATCCGAGCGCTTGCTCCGTAGTGCAGAGCGAGCCATTTCACGTGCTGAACGGGCAACCCGGTAACGTCCCGCGTGCAACGGCTAGCCTCAGATAGGTGACAACTCCGACCCCAAATGTTGACTTGGACGTTGGTCATGTCACGCCACATAATCGAACAAATATTCATGAGTTTTGCCAGTCTGTCGAAATCGCTCACGGACATCGAATTCTTTCCGATCAACTTCGCCTAGACCTGCTCGACCAACATTCAACACAACCACCTCTCGTTGCCATTGCAAAAGACGAAGACTCGATGCTCGCCGTTGCGATCGCAAGCCACGCAAATGACGGGTGGATTCTTGAAGTCGTCTCTCCTCACGATCACTCCCTTTCTCCATCGCATGAAGTGATCACCCTTGTTGTCAACGGCATATTGGGCGAATTTCACGACAGACCACACACACGACTCACGTGGTGGGCTCGAGCGCATGACCCCTGGGTTGAACAGATTGCTCCCAGCCTCCACTTCGTCGAGCACCGAAAACTTCATCAAATGCGTATTCGGCTCACATCAGAAATTCAAGAGCAATTTCGTGTCGGTTCGGTTTCAACGCGCCCATTTGTGCTCAACCACGACGAAGAAGAGTGGCTGAAGGTCAACAACTCGGCTTTCACTTCGCATGAAGAACAAGGTGGTTGGACCAGAGAGCAACTGGCGAGACGTTTAGTGGCACCGTGGTTCCGTACAGACGATGTTCGGCTACACCCAGTTTCAGGATCAATCAGCGCATTCTGCTGGACAAAGCGCCATGAGGCGGACTTGCACGAACCAGAGCTTGGCGAGATCTACGCAATCGCCGTGGACCCATCAGTTAGTGGAAAGGGACTCGGCAAACACATGGTGATGGCTGGATTTAGTCATCTGGCAGATGCAGGAGTAGACCTCGGCATGCTCTACGTCGATGCCGACAACACCCCTGCGATGAAGATGTACACATCAATCGGAATGGAAATACATCACTCCGACCAGGCGTACCGATGGCTAGGGCGGTAGAGACTTGACGGCACTTCTTCACCGCTACGCAGCAAGTAAAGAAACCCTTGCAACCGTTCTGCAAGGGTTGCCGCGCTATCGAATCGATCAGGTCTGGAAGTCGCTGTATTCAGACTGTGGCCCAACCGAAACATGGACAACATTGCCGAGTGAACTTCGCACCGAGTTGGATACGTCGCTCCCCTGTTCTCTCCAGGAAATACATGCGAGTACCACTGACGACGGACTCACCACAAAATTTCTGTATGAGGTGGACGGAGGTGCCCGTATCGAGTCGGTTCTCATGCTGTACCCCGATCGAGCAACAGTGTGCATCTCGTCTCAGGCAGGGTGCGCGATGGGCTGCACCTTTTGCGCGACTGGCCAGCAAGGATTTTCACGTCATCTCAGCTCGGCAGAACTCGTCGAGCAGGTCGCTCGCGCGAAATACGCAGCCGCTCTCCAGGAACGGCGATTGTCGAACGTGGTTGTCATGGGGATGGGGGAACCACTCGCCAATGAGGAAGCGCTCTGGCCGGCCATGCAAACGGTCCACGACGAATTCGGGTTGTCCGCTCGTCACATTACGGTGTCAACCGTCGGACTGATTCCGGGTATCCGACGACTCGCAGATCGACCACTTCCTGTCACCCTCGCTGTCAGCCTTCACGCGGCGACTGATGAACTCCGCAACACGTTGATTCCGATGAATAGGCGATACCCGATCGACGAACTCATCACCTCATGCGCTGAGTATGTCGCTCAACGGAAACGCCGAATGAGCTTCGAGTGGGCGATGATCGATGGGGTGAATGATGATCTCGATCAGGCAGAGCGCCTTGCCGAACTTTGTCGCAAAATTCGACCGATCGCTCACGTCAACCTCATTCCGCTCAATCGCACTGCTGGTTACGCTTTTAAAGGATCGACACGCCAACAGATTGAGAAATTTCAGAGCGTCCTCCTTCGTCGCGGCGTAGAGGCCACCGTGCGTCGCAATCGCGGAAATGATATCGATGCAGCTTGCGGTCAGTTGGCGGCAATCACTCCAGTGGAAATCTCACCACAGAGCGCCAAGAAATGAGCGAGGTTCTCATTGAACTGAAGGCTGCTGGGTTTGCTCGGGACGAGCACGACATCTTGTCGGACATCAACCTTCAGATCTCTAATGGCGAACGCTGGCTCGTACTCGGCTCCAACGGATGTGGCAAGTCAACTCTGCTTCGAATGATGGCCCTTCGAGAACATCCGTCATCGGGAACAGTTGACGTCTTTGGCGAACGCCTAGGAAAGATGGATGTTCGACAAGCGCGACGGAATATAGGTTTCGCGGCACAAGGCCTCTCCGACGAACTTCGGCCAGAACTTCGGGCAATCGACATTGTCGTTACAGCAAAGAATGCCGCCCTCGAACCGTGGTGGCATGTCTACTCCCCCGACGACATGGCTCAAGCACAATCCCAACTCGATCGTCTTGACGTTGGCGCTCTCAGCGAACGCCCTTTCGCAACGCTTTCCTCTGGAGAACGTCAACGAGTACTTCTTGCACGAACGTTGATGACTCACCCCAAATTGATTGTGCTCGATGAACCCTTTGCTGGCCTTGACTTACCGGCACGAGAAGATTTAATCATGGCGTTGACCTCCCTTGGACAGGATCAAGACGTTGGAGGGTTGGTGCTCGTCACACATCACCTTGAGGAAGTTCCCCTTGGCATGACCCACCTGTTATGCCTTCGTGAAGGTCGAACCGTGTATCTCGGGCCATTCTCCCAGGGCATGACGAGTTCAACTGTCTCAGAGACATTTGGACTACGCATAGATGTCACGACATCACCTGGCGGGCGCCTCCAGGCTCAGGCACACAACTCTGACTGATGTGACTTAACGCTGACTGGCCACAAATTTGTGTAGTCGGTCAATCGCGGCGTCCAGCCCGCTATGCAACGCTTCTTCGACTGGTCCAGGAGTCCACATTTTTCCGTCGTATTCGAGTGCAGCATCAACCGACGTGTCATCGGCGACCGACTCCAAGGTGAGGCTCAACTCCCATCGAGCATGTCTTCGCCCGTCAGACTCCTCTCGCGTGAAGCAGACCTTGTTGCTGTCGTCAACAGATCGCTTCATTCGTAGTCGTTTCGAGCGTGCGAATGGACCCATCGAAACGCGCAATTCGACGAACCAATGCTCATCCCCATCAGGTTCAACACTCGACACAATCGGAACCCATTCCGAATAGCTCGAGAGGTCACGGAGGACGCTTCGAACCAGCGGCAACGGAGCCTCGATGGTCGCCGTACGTGAAACAGAAAATGACATGTGTTCGTTCTAGTCACTTTCGAGGCGGGTTCCTCGAAACGCTCGCGACAACAGCGGCGTCAAAGGCGGCCCGTGTTGCTCAGTGTCGCTCGAAAGAGAGGACACATCGGGGGAATCTTTCGATGCGTGCAGGGAATTTTCTGTTGGCACTTCAGAGGACCTCGAGGTCTCGAAGAGTTCTGTCTGCGTCATGTGGCTCTTGCGGGAAAACGGTTTCTTTCGAGATGAAGAGGCTGAAGCGTTCGACGGTCCCGGTCGAAACAGCCGCAACGTTGGATCGCGCCGGTCATCGATGGTCCAACCCCTCGGGGCAACAAGTCGTTCGGCGTGTGTCTCGCATAGCCCAGATGCATCTAACTCGCGTGGAAGCTCGAGCCATACAACAGCGGCTACCGGGTCAAAGCCGTAATGCAAAAAGACTGGCTCCGAACATCCGGGACGATCGCACAGCGCCATCAACCTAGGGTACGGCACCGAGATGGTTGTCGCGAACACCATGCCGCGAAGTGGGCGATACGGGCCTCGATCCCATGACCTCCACGGTGTGAACGTGGCGCTCTTCCAACTGAGCTAATCGCCCTCAGTTACGGCGAGGCTACCAGCGCCCGCGCAGCGCAAGCGACGTCACCCAAGCGACACCGATAGGCACACGTACGGACCCTCAGATGTGGCCCACGCCCTTTCATCAGGAAGTAACGGCAAGACCGATGGCGATCGAGACAGATATCGGTTACACCGAACATCGACCATCTGCAACAACTCATCATCAGGTGGATACCCATCGCGTCCATTGCCGAGGGTGCCAACCTCTAGAACAAGTGCCGCCAACCCTGCACCGACAGCCGCCTGTCGCAAAGCCTGCTCACAATCGATGAGATCAAATACCGTGACTCCCGTTTGCACAGCATCATCCGAAAGCACGAAGCAGTCACCTTCGTTCAGGTCACCCAACGTAATTTCACGGTTTCCAGCTCCGATCGCTGCGAACGTAACGACGATGACAACAATCGCCATCAACCCGGCGATCCCCGCTATTCGAGACACACCCTGCCCATTCCCCGTCGGTCGAGAAATCCGGTCGAGCCATCTGCACAACGGGCGTCAAGCGGAACAAGTTGTGTGACCACCTGATGCTGCTCTGTCAAACACGAGACCTCTACGGCAAGAAGACTGTCGTTGATCTGCACACATGATCCGGATTGAATCACGCCATCTGGTGGGCTCTCGGAATCGGGACCTGCAAACAGCGATAGTCCAAAGATCGCAACCGCACCAACTACTGATGTTGCGATGATTCCTCGCCACGGAAATGCGACTGCGCGCGCAGGTGACGTGACTGACGAAAATTCCGAATTCTGACTCTTTGCCTCTTCTGAAGCTTTGCTGGTCGTCGACGTTTGCCTTGATGCTGAACTCGTCAGCGCCTGGTATGCATCGTTAAGGACTGCCATCTCATCTGAGTAGGAACCGCGTTTGACATCTGGATGAAGTTCTCGAGCGAGTCGGCGATACGCGGTACGAATCTCGTCTTTTGAGGCACCGCGCTGAACACCTAGTACGTCGTGAGGATCCTGGCGAGGTGACATTTTGGCGTGAGATTCAGATCGACGTATCTATTCGCCGATATTGATCATCACGTGCTTGATGCGCGTGTAATCCTCGAGGGCGTACGCGGAGAGATCCTTGCCGTATCCAGACTTCTTATAACCGCCGTGTGGCATTTCCGCCACGATTGGAATGTGTGTATTCACCCATACACAACCGAAATCGAGATCACGCGAGCAACGCATTGCTCGCGCAACATCGGTGGTCCACACACTTGACGCCAACCCGTACTCGACACCGTTAGCAAATACGAGGGCCTCCTGCTCATCAGAGAACTCTTGGACGGTGATGACTGGTCCGAAGATCTCCCGTTGACTCATCTCATCATCTTGCCGGAGACCGGAAATCACGGTTGGCGCAACAAAAAAGCCATCGGAGCCAACCCGACCACCACCCGCGACCACGGACGCATGTGCGGGCACTCGCCCGAGGAAACCGAGCACGTGAGCCAACTGGTTGCTGTTATTCACCGGACCGACGAGGACATCATTTTCGTACGGGCTACCAACTTTTGCATCGCGAGCCTGCTGAGTAAGAGCGTCAACGAAGTCTTGTCGAATCGCCGAATGCACCAACACGCGCGTCGCAGCCGTGCAGTCTTGTCCAGAGTTGAAATAGCCGGCGAGAGCAATCGCCTCGGCAGCAGCGGCGATGTCTGCGTCGTCGAACACAATGACTGGTGCTTTCCCGCCCAGCTCGAGGTGAACCCGCTTTAAGTCGGCCGAAGCTGCCTGAGCAACCTCGGTACCCGCCCGCACCGACCCAGTGACCGAGACCATTGCGGGGGTCGAATGTTCCACCATCATTCGCCCAGTGTCACGATCACCGCAAACGACGTTGAACACCCCGGGTGGCAGATGCTCGGCCGCTAGTTCGGCCAGCATTGTCGTCGTCACCGGTGTGGTGTCGCTTGGCTTAAGCACGATGGTATTTCCAGCGGCTAGTGCCGGTGCGAGTTTCCACATCGCCATCATCATCGGGTAGTTCCATGGGGCAACCTGGGCGCACACCCCGACCGGTTCTCGCCGAATGATGGAAGTCATGTCCTCCATGTATTCAGCAGAGGCCTTTCCTTCGAGATGTCGTGCTGCTCCAGCGAAGAATCTCAGTTGGTCAACCATTGGGCCTACCTCTTCACCGCGGTGAAGGTCAAAGGGCTTTCCGCAGTTTTTTGATTCGGCGGCCATAAGGTCATCGCCAGCGGCCTCTACCGCATCAGCAAATTTTAATAACGCGAGTGATCGCTGCGACGGGGTCGTTCGCTTCCAACCGCGAAAAGCCTCTCTTGCGGCCGCCATCGCGCGATCGACGTCTGCAGCGCTCGATACAACGGCTTCGCAATACGCCTCGCCGGTGCTCGGATCGACGAGATTGCTTCGTCCACCAGTGACCGAATCACACCATTCGCCGTTGATGAAGTTTTTTACCAAACTTTGGTCAATTGCCATAGAGGATATTTAGCACCTGCTGGCACCCTCACGTACCACTCGGAGAATGAATCGAGTTTCTGTCCTCGCGACGGCCGGATCGGCCCGAAGCCACCTTACTAACCCGTCAAGACCCTCAGAGCCTTCGCACTCGCACTGCAGGGAATAATCGGACGAGCCCGTGACATAGGCGGCGAATGCAATTTCTGGCCGGGTGCGCAGACGATCTTCGAATTCCTCTGCGTGAGCGCCCGCAATAAGACCGACTTCAACAACCGCTCTGGTGTTACGTCCATATGCCGCCGGGTCAACATCTGTCCGATATCCACGGATCAATCCATCCCGTTCCATCCTGCGGACCCGGTCTGCGACTGCCGTTGGGGAAAGGTGAACCTGATGTGAGAGTTCGGCCCACGATACTCGTCCATTCATTTCCATCTGACGAAGTATTCGGGCGTCAAAATCATCAATTACACTCATAATCGGTGAGTTTATGTGTGTTTTTCCGGGATAACGCCCGGAAGTGATCCCAAAAATAAGGCAGAATTCGGCTATGGCCTCCGCAACCGCACCTGCACTTGACACCATTGGCGTACCGAAAGAAATCAAAGGCGATGAGCGGCGAGTGGCCCTCACCCCCGACGGTGCTGCTGAACTCGTTCAGATGGGGTGCCAAGTCCTCATTGAACACGACGCAGGTCGTGGTTCTGGATTTTTGGATGAGATGTACATCTCAGCCGGGGCGCACATCGTCGCAACAGCAAAAGAGGCGTGGTCCGCAGAACTTGTCCTAAAGGTGAAAGAACCCCAGGCAGCAGAATTCGATCTCCTTCGACCTGATCTCACGCTATTCACTTACCTACACCTCGCCGCGTATCCGAATGTGGCGGCAGCTCTCACAAGCGCTGGGTGCACTGCCTTTGCATACGAAACCGTAACCGACCGCAACGGCGGGCTGCCCCTGCTTGCACCGATGTCCGAAATTGCCGGAAAGCTCGCAACTCAAATGGGCGCCCACCATCTCTCGGCTCACCTGGGAGGGTCAGGCGTGCTACTTGGTGGCGCACCCGGTGTGGCTCCGGCCTCAGTCGTCATTATTGGTGGAGGAAATGTTGGTTGGGCATCAGCAACGATGGCTCTCGGACTTGGAGCCCAGGTGACGGTGATTGATGCTTCGCTCGACCGGCTGAGGTGGATTGATGAACATTCCTTTGGTCGCCTCGTTCACCTCGCAGCAAACCGTTCGACGATCGCTCGAAGCGTAGAACATGCTGACCTCGTCATTGGCGCCGTTCTTGTGGCCGGCGATAAAGCTCCGGTTGTCGTGAGCGAAGACATGATCAGAACCATGCGCCCCGGATCGGTTGTCGTCGATGTAGCCATTGATCAAGGCGGCTGTATCGAGACGTCTGAAGAAACAACCCACGCAAATCCAACAGTGGAGATTCATGGTGTTCTTCATTACGCCGTCGGCAACATGCCCGGTGCAGTTCCGCAGACCTCCACCCTGGCTCTCACGAACGCAACTCTCCCCCGAGTCACCAAGTTGGCACAGTATGGGCATTCGGTCGTCGATATAGATCCGCACATGGCTGAGGGCCTCAACGTGCAGGCGGGAGAAATAGTCAACGAGACTGTTGCACACTCTCTGGTGTAATCACGAAGAATCGACTTCCTCTACTGACGTTCAAGAACAACCCATGTAAAGGCCTGAGCAACTCCCCAAGGGGTCTCGTGTACCTCAGCAAGACTTCGGACAGGCTGAAACTGCGGCTGAAAGATTTCCGCAAGACCATCAACTGAATAGCGGGTCACATCTAACCCAGAACACTGAGCGGGGCCCTCAGGAGCGAAGGCCCCAATGACCAAGTGGCCACCTGTTTGCACTGTCGCCGAGGCCACCTCAACGTAACGAATTCGGTCAGATCGACTCAAGAAGTGAAAAACTGCCCGATCGTGCCATACATCGAATGGGTGACTTGCTCGCCATCTGCAAATATCGCCTGTCACCAAATCGATACCAGTACAACGTTCGCTCAGGCGACGACAGGCCTCCTCAAGCGCTGTCGGAGACAGATCAACGAGGGTGATGCTGTTCCACCCATCATCGATGAGATGGTCAACCAATCGTGAGTTCCCTGCACCGACATCAATGATGGAGGTCCGACCTTCCCGAGCACCGACCAGTTCAAGCGAAACAGAAGGTACTCGCTGAGACCACGAAAGCTCGCCTGAATCTTTGGATCGATAAATCGTGTCCCAATATTGTGTTGGCTCCACTCTGACACGCTACGCGACACACGATTGCTTGTCCTGAGTCATAGCCGCGGACAACGTGAATTGATGTTCACGGTTCGAGGATCTCTAGCGAAGTGCCGAACCGCCTCAGCGATAGTTCAGCACTAGGCTGTTGACATGGGTTTACGTTTGGCGTACGGAGTTGGTTACTGGTCTGCTGGTCCCCCAAACGGGGCGCTCGACAGCATCTTGGAGGCTGAGCGACTTGGCTTCGAGTCAGTCTGGTCAGCTGAGGCGTACGGCTCTGACGCTCTCACCCCGTTGGCGTGGTGGGGCGCCTCAACCTCAAAGATCAGGCTTGGCACTGGCATCATTCAAATGTCGGCGAGAACACCATCGGCTACTGCCATGGCAGCGATGACTCTTGATCACCTCTCCAACGGAAGATTCATATTGGGTCTCGGCGTGTCCGGCCCACAAGTTGTCGAGGGATGGTACGGGGAACCTTATGCCCGGCCACTTGAGCGCACACGGGAGTACGTGTCGATTATTCGATCAATTCTCAAGCGCGATCATCCTGTAAGCCATGAAGGTAATCAATATCGACTGCCCTATGACGGTGACTCTGCGAGCGGGCTCGGCAAGCCTCTGAAGTCAACTGTTCACCCGCTCAGAAATGACATCCCTATCTACCTCGGAGCTGAAGGTCCAAAAAACGTGTCGCTCGCCGCAGAAATCTGCGACGGATGGCTTCCACTGTTTTTCTCACCATCTGAAAACGATTTCTATCTCTCCTGTCTAAACGATGGCTTTTCGAAGTCAGGCGACAGCGCGAAATCCGAGGACTTCGAAGTTGTTGCACCAGTAACAGTCATTCCAGGTGACGATGTCGAGGCCTGCGCCGACATGGTCCGGCCGATGCTTGCACTATACGCCGGTGGTATGGGCGCGAAGGGTGCGAACTTTCACTTCGACGTATTCGCACGAATGGGTTATGAAGACGTCGCTCTCAAGGTTCAAGACCTCTATTTGCAGGGCAAAAAGGAGGAGGCTGCAGCATCAATTCCTTTGAAAATGGTAGAAGACGTTGCGCTCGTGGGACCGGCAGAGAAGATCAAAGAAGAACTCGATCGCTGGAACGACACCGTCCTCACCACCCTGCTGCTGTCAGGACCGACATCGATGCTGAGACGTTACGTCGACATCTTGTCGTAGCGCATCTCGACTTCAGTTGGTGCCATCTCTCGAAATGGCGGAGCAACGCCACCAAACCGCGCGCTTCGCTTGACATTCCAGTAGGTTTGCGCTGCCCCTCATCAGTACGTCATCTTCCACCATGCCGCGACCAGGTACTGCGCGCTCGGCGTTACAGCATCGTCACTTCAGGGTTCTTTTCATTGGTGCGTCGTTATCGAATGTTGGGACATGGATGCAGAATTTCATGCTTCCTGCTTACTTAGACCTTCGTACTGGATCAGCCACATTTGTGGGACTGTTGATCTTTGCGCAACTCGGTCCGATGCTGTTCGGCTCGGTTCCAGCGGGTGTCCTTGCCGATCGCGTGAATCGAACACACCTCATCCTCGGAATGCAAGCATCGATGATGGCGATGTCAGTCGTGATGGGCGGGCTTGCGAGGTGGCATGCACCGGTGTGGACAATCTTTGCCGCACAATTAGCGATCGGGATAGCGAATACCGTTCAAGCGCCAGCGTTTAATGCCAGCCTTCCGACATTGGTTCCGCGGGAAGACATTGGCGGTGCAGTGAGCTTGAACTCGGCGATGATCAATGGAAGCCGGATCGCGGGCCCATCTCTTGCCGCGTTCCTCGGATGGGTGGGTGTTGATCTTTGGCAATTGTTCATCATCAATGCCGCCACATACGCATTTGTCATGATTCCACTTGCAAAAAATCACCTTCCATCGGTGAAAGGATTCAACACTGCGAAGAGTTGGCGTGCACTTACCACGGGCGTCGGCCTTGCAAGGCAACGTCGAGTGCTGCTGGTGCTCCTGCGCTCAATGTTCATTTTCTCAGTTGTCAGCCTTCCCTACATTGGCCTGTTTCCGTCAGTCGCCCGCCTCAATCTTGGACTCGCTGCCGACAGCGGCTCGTACAAGATTCTGTACATCGTGTGGGGCCTCGGAGCGTTCCTTGGTGCGCTCTCGGTGGGCACAGTGTTTTCTGGTGCTTCTCGACCAGTACTCATCAGATGGAGCTTCCAACTCTTCGCAGTGTTCCTCCTGCTCTTTGCCATCACCGGCAATTTCAATATCGCGCTGCCGGTGGCGTTCATGCTTGGCGCGGTGTATTTCCTGCTGGCCACAGCGATGATGACCGAGCTCCAACACAACCTCACGGACGGTGAGAGAGCATCGATCATGCCCCTTTGGTTCATGTCGTTTGGAGGGTCAATCCCGATCGGGAATCTTGTTGGAGGCCCGATCATGGATGCTGTAGGGGCACGGTGGGTTCTCGCTGTGGGCGCTATCGCCGCTTCACTCAACGGCGCCCTATCGGATCTCGGTCGCCTTAATGATGATGACTTCCTTGACGGCGAACCGACCTCAATTCCAGAAACAGGCCCAAGTCGTCTTCACTGAATCTTCAGTAAATCTTCAACAATTCGCTCTAGTCCTACAACCCGGCTGCCCTTCACAAGCACTCCAGCAGACCCAGAGACCAGCGCGTCTATGACACCTCTCGGCACCTGCTGCGTGCCGGGAACTCCATAGAGATCAGTGTCGATGGCAACGATTTCGATATCGAGATCACGAGCAGCATCCGCGATTGCACGATGCGCCTGTTCTGTTTGATCCACCTCTGCCATTTCGCCAAGTACCGCAATTCGTTTCGACACCTGCAAGTCGGAGATGGTTCTCAATGCAGCCATGACCGAAGTTGGGTTTGCGTTATAACAGTCATCGATAATCACTGACCCAACCTCAAGTTGGTGAATCACCATTCGGTGGTCTTCAGCCGCAACGGCCTCAACACCGGCCACAACACTCTCTAATGCGACGTTGAGGGAACCACCAACTGCGATGGCTGCAAGCGCATTTTGCACCATGTGTAATCCGGGGATCTGAAGTGCCACCTCCCCATCTCCCCACGGCGATGAGAAGGCAAACCAATATCTACCAACTTCATCCATCTCTAAATGGGTGGAGGCAACATCCCCTGTCATGCCGTAGGTGAGTACCGAGCCAGCACAAATACTCGCCATTGCAAAGACGCGCTCGTCGTCCGCATTGAGAACTGCTAATCCGTCAGCATCAATCGCACGCACGAGCTCAGATTTAGCTCGAGCGACCCCATCAATGCCTCCCAGTCGAACGGTGTGCGCCTCTCCAACTGCGGTCACCACACCAACTGTTGGCCTGGCAATTTCGCACAGACTCGAAATCTCGCCAAATCCGCGCATTCCCATCTCAACAACCACTACTTCTGATTCCGACATCGCATTCAACAACGTGAATGGAACACCCTGCTCATTATTGAAACTTTTCGGACTCGACGACACCACCTTCGACGACAGTGCTCCAGCTATGAGATTCTTTGTTGATGTCTTGCCCACACTTCCAGTAACACCAACGATGGCTGCGCTTGCGAGAAACGTCGACCGAACCTTCTTCGCAAGAAGGGAGAATGCGCGCATCGTGTCATTGACCCTGACGAGAGTTCCCGTAGTTCCGGCAATCTCATGCGAAACAAGTGCGCATGAAGCACCCCTAGAGAACGCATGATCCACGAAGTCGTGGCCATCTCGTTCAGCTTCAATAGCGACGAACAGCCGTCCGTACACATCACTTCTCGAATCAAATTGAACGCCGTCAACGGTGACGTCCTCACCGAGTACTTGGCCGCCAACTATCTCTGCGATTTCTGATGCCCGTAACTGCACAACGTAGGACAGTACCGTGATGTCCGTGGTCAAACTTCGCACCAACGTCGTTGTCATCTTCGGAGGACAATCTCCTGAGCATGATGTGAGTTGCACCACCGCATGGCACGTCACGGCCGCGATCGATCGAACTGCATATGACGTCGGCCTGATTGGGATCACTCGTGACGGCCAATGGAATGTTGTATCCAATCCATTTGAAGACGAGTTAACCGATGCGGTTGGCGCTGGACACTTATCGCCGGAGGGATTCCCAACGAATCCATTTGAGTTCTTGGCCCAACTGAAGTCTGCCTCATCCGAACCAATTGTCGTTCTTCCGATGTTGCACGGCCCGCTCGGAGAAGACGGCACAATTCAAGGCCTTCTTGAGGTCATTGACGTGCCATATGTTGGATCCGGAGTTCTTGGATCCGCAGTAGCAATGGACAAGTCCGTTGCAAAGATAATGATCGCAGCTGCAGGTATTCCTGTGCCTCAGCACATCACGCTGAAGAGTCCGTCGTTGACGTCACTGGCCCAAATTGGTGACCGTGTTGCGAACGACATCGGGTTTCCCTGTTTTGTGAAACCTGCAAATATGGGTTCCTCGATCGGTGTCTCACGAGTCGACCGACCCGAGTCCCTCTCGGAGGCGATCACTGTGGCTTCAACATTTGATTCCACGATCCTCATTGAAGAAGCAATTAACGGCCGAGAAATCGAGGTTGCGGTTCTTGGAAATGACTATGCCATCGCCTTCCCACCAGGCGAAGTTCTTCCTGCCGATGCGTTTTACTCGTATTCAGATAAATACCTCGACGGAAACTCCACCGTCGAGATCCCGGCAAACATCCCACAACATGTTGCAGACGAGATTTGTCAACTAGCGATCAAGTCCTTTAATGCACTTGGATGCTCAGGACTTGCGCGATGCGACTTCTTTTACGAGGAAAACGGACGGGGCATCCTCTTCAACGAGATCAATACAATGCCCGGATTTACGCCTATTTCGATGTATCCAAAAATGGTCACGGCGAGTGGGCTGTCATACTCCTCACTCGTTGATCGGCTGATCGAATTAGCACTTGAGCGGCACTCTGCTCGGGTGCGAAATACACGACGCTCGCCAACCTAAGCGTTATTCGTTGGCGTCAGCGCAGCACGAACAAACTCTCTCAGTTCGCGTCGAACTTGACGTAAACCTGCCGCGTTTGCTTTCCAGCCAAATGTCTCTAACACAATGGGCTCTGTTCCGGTTCCCGAAACGGTCGAGTACAAAATTCCCGCGAGCAACATCGGATCACAGGTGCGCAGCCGGCCGCTCGCCATCTCGGAGGTCAAATAATTAACGCAACGATCGACAACTACAGCGAGTCTCGATCGAAGATGGTTGATGTGGTGCTCCTCTAGTCGGATGACCTCTCGAATCAAGCCGAGAAGAGCCGGCCGTCGCACTACCGGGCGAAAGACAGCACACACCACAGCATCAACTCGTTCCAAAGGATCGTCGCCTCTGGAGCGGATTGCAGCTTCAACGACGATGAGTAACTCATCGGCGGCATGGTCAAGCACAGCATCAATGAGTCCACTGCGCGACTTGAACCAATACAGAACCGTTTGTTTTCGCACTCCCACTTCGTCAGCGATGTCATCGAGCGAAACCGCTCCGAAGCCTCTGGTGCCAAAGAGGTCAAGAGCGGTCTCGAGAATTCGCACGCGGGTCGATCTACTCACCACAGGGCAGTTGTAGCACGTTTGTCTACCAAATGGTAGAGACGTGATAAACATATAGATGTGATTGCACAGTCACTGTCTAAGCGGCGTATCGCGATAACTGGGTCAACCGGTTTCGTCGGTACTGCATTGGTGGAGCGACTTCTACGCGGGGTTCCTGATTGCGAGTTGATTCTTCTCGTTCGCAATGGCCGAAGGACCCCCGCTGCACGTCGAACCGCCCGAGAAATTCTCTCCAACGATGCATTTGACCGGCTACGAGAAACCCACGCGAGCGCCGATGAATCGTTTGAAGATATGTGCGCGCGCCGAATCACCACCATCGCAGGAGACGTCAGTGCCGACGGTCTTGGCCTCACAGCCGAAGACAGGAACATCTTTTCGACCGCCGACACGGTGATTCACTCAGCGGCTACCGTTTCATTCGACTCGCCGCTCGACCAGGCAGTTGAAATCAACCTTCTTGGGCCAGTGCGTATTGCAGAGCTTTGTAACGAGTTAGGCATCACCCCTCACATCGTCGCCTTGTCAACCTGTTATGTCGCAGGTAACCGTCGCGGTACGGCCCCAGAAGAGTTGGTCTCAGAAGGTCCATTTGCAATCGGTCTTGACTGGAGATCTGAGGTTGCCTCGGCCCGCCGATTGAAGGGGGACACCGAGGCGGCCTCCCGCCAGCCAGACCGCCTGATTGAATTTCGTAAACGAGCTCGCAGCGAGCTCGGAGCGGCCGGGGCTCCAGCACTCGCTGCAAAAACAGAACAATTACGTGAACGCTGGGTACGTGATCAGCTAGTGGCTGCCGGACGTGCTCGAGCCGCATCGATTGGTTGGCCCGATGCATACGCCTTTACAAAAGCAATGGGCGAGCAGGCCCTCACAGAGTCAAAGGGCAATGTTCCAATCTCGATCGTTCGGCCATCAATTATCGAGTCCGCGTGGGCAGAGCCTCGGCCTGGTTGGATCCGCGGATTTCGAATGGCAGAGCCAGTCATCATCAGTTATGCCCGCGGCTTACTTAAAGAGTTCCCGGGAGTTCCTGAAGGAACAATCGACGTCATCCCTGTCGACATTGTGGTTGCTTCAATCATTGCTGTCGCTGCCGCCGGACCTCAGAAGGCACCATTCATCACGCAAGTTGCATCCGGTGGCATCAATCCACTTCGTTACCGCACGTTGGTGGATCATGTCAGCAGCTGGTTTACCGAGAACCCTCTGTATGACAACGACGGACAGCCAATTCTTGTGCCCGAGTGGCGGTTCCCGGGCAGAGGAAAAGTTCAGAGCCAGTTGTCACGTGCTAAAATCGCAATCGAACGAGTGGAAAGCACGATGCAGATGCTTCCGTTCCGAGGACGTCAGGCCGAATTCGCGGCAACTCTAGAGTCCCGCCGTCTCGAGGTCGAACGAGCTCTTGAATATGTCGAGCTGTACGGTCTCTACACCGAATGTGAGGCGATCTACCAGGTCGACAATCTGATGTCACTGTGGAATGACTTGCCAGCCGCTGACCAAGAGGCATTCTGCTTCGATCCGCGAGTTGTCGACTGGGCGCATTACGTCCACAACATTCATTTACCATCGATCATCGAACATGCTCGCGTGAAGAGCACGCCCGGCAAGGTGAAAACAGTCGATCGCATGACGCGACTCCGCTCCCAAGTTCTTGATCCGAAACGTCAGGTTGCAGCCTTCGACCTCGAAAACACGTTGATTGCCTCAAACGTCGTCGAAAGCTACTCATGGCTAGCAACGCGCCGTTTGGATGGTCGTGAGCGATTGAAATATGTGACTCGAACCCTCGCCGAGGCGCCAGGACTCTTGCGGATGGATCGTCGCGACCGAACCGACTTCCTTCGGCACTTCTACCGGCGATATGCAGATGCGCAACTCGAACAAATCGAGACCGACGTCGAAGCCATGCTCACCGGGCTTATTCTCTCTAAGTGTTTTCCAGAGGGCATCCGTCGTGTTCGGGAACATCGGGCAGCTGGCCATCGCACCGTGCTCATTACTGGCGCCCTTTCGTTTAACGTGGCCGGCTTACGTCCACTTTTTGATGAGATTGTTGCTGCCGAGATGACGGTTCGTCCAGACGGCACTCTCTCGGGTGAAATGAAGAGCGTCCCTCCAACAGGTGAAGCGCGTGCCCAAATTCTTGCCGAATACTGCGAGGCCGAGAATCTACGACTTGAAGAATGCGTCGCATATGCCGACTCTTCCTCTGATCTCCCGCTCTTTGAGGCGGTCGGTTTTCCGGTCGCCGTGAATCCCGAGACTCGCTTGGCGTCGATTGCGCGCAAGCGAGGTTGGCTTGTCGAGCACTGGTCAAAAGCCAAGGGCGGACCTCGCACACTTCTGCCAGTTGGACCGATACTGTCCGAACGCGAGCAACGAAGGCAGTTCCGGTGAAGGCGCTACAAGTACGACACAATGTGCGCCGCTTTGGCGCAGCCCGTTTACTCTCGGTGACGAGCCCAAGGACGTCAGCACGGATCGCTCCGGTTGACCTCAGAAACGTAGAAGACCCGGCTGAGCCAAGTGGCTCAGGGTGGGTCAAGGTTCGGAACCGACTGGCGGGGATTTGCGGTTCCGATATCGCTCTCATCGATGGACACGCCTCCACCTATTTTGAGGACTTCGTTTCCTTTCCATTCATTCCCGGTCATGAAATTGTCGGCGAACTTGAGAATGGCGAAAGGGTCGTCATTGAGCCGGTTCTTGGACACGCCGCAAGGGGTTCCGTGCCGCCATGGGATGGTGCGGCCCCGGCAGATGGCGACGACTACGCACACCTCGTTCGAGGTCACCTGAAGCCGGGAATTCAAACGGGTTTCTGTTGTTCCACCGGGGGTGGCTGGGCGCGATGGTTCTGGGCGCACGAGTCACAACTTCACACCGTCCCCGACGAGATGAGCGATGAGCGAGCAGTCCTCGTCGAACCGCTTGCCGGTTCTGTGCACGCGGCGCTGATAGCGGCGCAGCACACCAATCATCACCTCACCGACAGGGACTCCCCAATTTTCGCTGTCTTAGGTGCCGGGACAATGGGTCTTGGAGCAATTGCTGCAATTCGTGGTGCGGTTCCCAATGCTCGAATTATTGCAGGAGCCCGTTACCCGCATCAGATGCGGTTTGCAAAGGGCTTCGGCGCTGACGTCGTCGCCCCAGGGGATGAAGTATCACGGGCCGTTCGACGAATGTCTGGAGCGCATCGAATTGGGGCAAGTCTCTCCTCTGGAGCTCACGCCACAATTAATGCAGTTGGAGACAGCGCATCGCTTGCGCTGTCCATCAACATCACTCGACCTCGAGGAGCGACCGTTCTACTCGGAATGCCCGGGGAGAGCAAGCTCGACCTCACTCCGCTATGGCACCGTGAAGTCGCTCTGCTCGGCGCATACACCTACGGCACCGAACAGATTGAGGGCAACGATGTCAGGACGTTCGATCTTGCGATGGCCCTCGCAAACACAATCGAAGCGGAGCGTTTACTTTCCGCCACTTATCGCCTCGACCAGCATGTCGAGGCCCTCGCACATGCGGCGTCAGCGGGGCGTCGTGGTGCAGTGAAAATCGCGTTTGATGTGAGAGAGGACCAGTAATGCCACGTCCAGGATTTGTCTTAGATGTTGATCGCTCAACACCGCCAATGCTGTTTTGGCATGGTGAGAAGTTCAGTTTGGAACGCCTTCCTGCCGATCGAAGCCGAGTGATTTACCCTGCTGAATCATTCCCAGGTTTGACAGACCCACAGGCCGCCATTCGAGATGCACTTGAACACCCACTCGACATGGAACCGTTACGTGCCCTCCTTCATGCGGATATGAAACTCACGATTTGTTTCGATGATGCGAGTCTTTCGCTCCCGAAGATGCGCCGTCCTGACTCACGGCAACGAATTATCGAAGCAGTTCTCGACCTTGCGGCCGAGGCCGGAGTCGATGATGTTCACATCATCGCTGCTCTTGGACTTCACCGACGAATGCATGACTATGAGCTGCGCCATGTGCTTGGTGGCCGCATTTTTGATGCGTTTGCCCCAAACGGGACTCTCTATCAACATGATGCTGAGGATCCGGAGAACCTGACAGTTCTCGGTGAGACTGATCAGGGTGAGGTACTTGAAATCAACAAGCGCGTCGCAGATTCTGACCTTGTTGTTTACGCGAACGTCAATCAGGTCGCAATGGACGGCGGTTGGAAGTCACTCGTCACCGGCGTGGCTTCGTATCGGTGCTTGAGCTATCACCACAACCCTGAATCGCTGCAAAACACCCGCAGCCTGATGGATCGCCACCATTCAGCCCTTCATCACTCCATTTGGCGACTCGGAAAAGTCCTCCGTGACAATGGACCAAAGGTATTCCAGATCGAATCGACCGTTAACACCGATGCATTTCCGTCGCCATTCGAATTCCTCTCCAAACGTGAGTGGGAATGGACTGCCCGTGATCGTATGACTTATCTCGCGACTGCAAAAACGCTCGACCGACTTCCTCGTCGTGCGGCCCGTAAAATATTCCATGGGATCGAAGCACCGTATGCAATGACAGGTGTCCACGCAGGTTTCACTGAAAGTGTGCATGAGCGCACGCTCGAAGACGTCTATCGCCAGCACATCGTAGAAGTTGAAGGCCAGACCGACATTCTCACTCTTGGTGTTCCCTTCATCAGTCCCTACAACCCTGAGTCGATCATGAATCCGATTCTCGTGATGTGCATGGGGTTGGGGTACATGTTCAACATGTACCGGAACAAACCGCTTGTTCGTGAAGGTGGTGTCATCATCATGACCCATCCGACGTATCGCGACTTCCATCCGGTGCATCACCCGAGTTACATCGACTTTTTCGATGAGGTGCTCTCAGATACCACCGACCCTGCAGTGATGTCTGAGAAATGGGAAAAGCGCTACGCCGAGGACGAGTGGTACCGCCACCTGTACCGAACCGGCAACGCATATCACGGAGTTCATCCGTTCTATGCCTGGTACTGGGGCGCGCACGGTCAGCAATGGGCGGGCAAGGTCATCATTGTTGGGGGCGATCCGACTGCGGTTCGTCGAATGGGATTCACTCCTGCTTCAACGATGGATGACGCCTTCGAACTCGCTTCCGATGTCGTTGGTCGCTCGCCATCCATCACCCATCTACATGTTCCATCAGTTCTTGTTGCCGATGTGAAGTGACCGAAATGGCAACAAAACGTCACCTCACTCGACGGGCCCAGCAACTTGCATCACGAACCGAGCACGCCATTCGGCTTGTTGCTAAGCCTCTCGCGAAATATGGCTTTCCTTGGCGTTCTCCGACGGTACCAAGGGGTATAACTGTTCCCGAGAAGCCAGACACTCTAGGAAGCAACTTCGAGACTGATTGGGCTCGACGTCCGCTTGCGTCGGTCACTCGTTCTGCGTTTACCGCTGGCCCGATGAAGCTGATGACAACTGTGCTTGCTCGACCAGAGATACTCGGGCTTGATCGCCTGGCAGATCTTGCTCGGCTTGATGATCCACCGCCGCTCATTTTCGCCCCTGACCATCACAGCCATCTCGACACATCCGTCATGATTCAAGCCATTCCACCAGCGTGGCGACGCGACCTTGTCGTTGCTGCGGCGGCCGATTATTTCTTCGACAAGCGCTGGAAGGCAACCTTCTCGGCGCTTGCGCTCAATGCGATTCCGATCGACCGTGAGGCGACAGGACGGCAATCTGCTGATCTATTTCGCGACCTGATTGACGAGGGCAGAAGTTTGCTCATCTATCCGGAAGGTGGTCGCTCACCCGACGGATGGGCTCAACCATTCAAGGGAGGAGCTGCGTACCTCTCTGCCAAGACTGGCGTCGCGGTGGTGCCTGTCCATATTGAGGGAACGGGAGCAATCTTCGGAAAAGGGATGAAGAAGCCTCGTCCTGGCCGAACCAGGGTCATCTTTGGCGAGCCGCTGTTGTCATTACCTGATGAAAATACCCGTCGCTACAACGCACGCATTGAAGCTGCAGTTGGCCGCCTTACTGAGGAATCAGTAAGCGATTATTGGACTGCTGCACGGAAGGCCTCTGCAGGAACAGCGAACCGACTCGAAGGCCCGTCAACATCAAGTTGGCGACGCAAATGGCTCCTCACAGAGCGGCGCCACCGAGAAATCTCCGGTCGAAATAGTCGACCGGAACGCTCGTGGCCAAACCTCGGACCCCGGCAGAATTAGCGATTGTTGCGGTCAGCAGTCGCCGACTGGAATTGCGATTGTTCCGCCAAGCAAGAAACTGAGGTATGTCGCGTTCGTCGCATTTGCGCGTGCCAGAGCCTCGATAGAAATCGAATATTGTTCCGCGACCACAGTTGGATTATCCCCAGACACAATGACGTGCTCAAGGACAGAACATCCCGTCGATGAACCATCAGTGGAATTCTGGCTATTCAGTAAAAGTCCGGCGCCAGGCATGATCGCGCCAGCAGGAATGACGACAGTTCCGCCAATTGGGAATGCCGAGTAGTCAGGATTTGAACGGTTGGCATCATTCAACTGGGCGAGCGAAATGCTGTAGAGATCTGCGAGGTAGGACGGATTGTCGTTTGCGACGATCGTGTGCTGGTAGGGCTCACCGATCTGGCCGGGAAGGGTTGTCGTCGTCGTTGGGGCGATTGTTGTCGTCGTCGTGACAAGCTCTTTCACTACATATGACGTGGGTTCAATGGGCGAAACTGTCGGTGCGCTCGAAGCCGCTCCCCCAGCACAACCTGCCGAAAGAATTGCAACAATCAGTGCACCTGTGAAACCGACAACTACTCGGGGAGACATCCTCCCATCGTACGTCCTTGACCAGTTCGAGAAGCGGCACTTGATACGGCGACTGCTGACCGAGTCAGCGTCATTCACATCAGCGGGCGGTCCCCTGGCTTAACAGGTGTCGGCAACCGCGACTGGTTCATGAGGTACGCGTCAACACCAGCAGCAGCCGAGCGACCCTCCGCGATGGCCCACACGATGAGACTCTGGCCTCTACCCATATCACCAGCAACGAAGACACCAGGAATCGACGTCATGAAGTTGTCGTCGCGGGCAACATTGCCTCTCTGATCTAACTCCACGCCAAGCGTGTCAAGCCATGATCCTTTCTCCGGGCCAACAAAACCCATCGCAAGGAACACGAAATCTGCAGGCAACTCGCTCTCGGTACCTTCGATCTTTTTGAATGCACCATCAACCAACTCAACTTCATGGATCGCTAGGGCCTTAACGTTCCCGTTTCCGTCATCGATGAAACGTTCAGTGTTGACGCTGTAGATGCGCTCTCCGCCCTCTTCGTGCGCAGATGACACTCTGTAGATCATTGCGTACTGCGGCCACGGGTTTCCACCGGCTCGCTCCTCTGGGGGCTGGGGCATAATTTCGAGTTGCGTCACCGATGCAGCGCCTTGACGTAGCGCGGTTCCCAGGCAATCTGCACCTGTATCGCCGCCTCCAATAATGACCACATGACCACCGTTGACATCAATGGGTGATGAGTCGGTGTCTCCGAGCTGCACTCGATTCGCAAGCGGCAGATACTCCATCGCTTGGTAAATGTTTCCAAGCTCACGACCAGGGACAGGGAGGTCGCGCCAAGCAGTTGCCCCACATGCAAGGACCACAGCGTCGTGAGAGGCTCGCAGAACGTCGATATCGACGTTGTCGCCGACAATCGCTCCAGTCCGGAATTCGGTTCCTTCCGCCGACATCTGTTCGATACGCCGGTCAATGTGATGCTTCTCCATCTTGAACTCAGGAATTCCGTACCGGAGAAGTCCGCCAATTCTGTCAGCTCGCTCAAGCACTGTGACGCTGTGCCCTGCACGAGTTAACTGTTGAGCTGCAGCGAGACCCGCTGGACCCGAACCGATCACAGCAACGCGATGCCCCGTTAAAGAACTGGGAACCTGCGGGACGATCCATCCCTCTTCGAACGCACGATCCACAATTTCGACCTCAACCTGCTTGATTGCAACTGCTGGCTGGTTGATGCCTACAACGCAGGCAGATTCGCACGGAGCCGGACACAAGCGGCCCGTGAATTCAGGGAAGTTGTTTGTGGCATGAAGACGCTCGATCGCCTGACGCCATTGGTTTCGGTACACAAGGTCATTCCAATCGGGAATGAGGTTTCCGAGCGGACAACCGTTGTTGCAGAACGGAATACCACAGTCCATGCACCGACCCGCCTGCGTTCGAACCTCATCGGATGGGAAATCCTCGTAGACCTCTTTCCAGTCACGGAGTCGGACCGGCACGGGTCGCCGTTGAGGGAGTTTGCGCTCCCACTGAAGGAATCCTGTTGTTTCACCCACGGGCAGCCTCCATCACTCGGTTGATTGCCTCCGACTCAGACAGGCCTTCACGCTCCGCCGATTCGAGGACCTCGAGAACACGCCGGTAGTCGGTCGGCATGATCTTTCTAAATTTGCTCACTTCGACGCTCCAGGATGACAACATACGCTCCGCAGTTTGACTGCCGGTCATCTCTTGGTGGCGCTTAATAAGCGTTTTCAGTTGATCGCGATCAGTATCAGTCAATATTTCAATTGCGACCATCTCAGGGTTCACCCGGCGATCTACGTCACCATCTCGGTCATACAAGTAGGCAACTCCGCCCGACATCCCTGCTCCAAAATTTCGACCCGTCGAACCAAGCACGACAACCGTTCCTCCGGTCATGTACTCACATCCATGATCACCGACTCCCTCAACCACTGCGGTCGCCCCGGAGTTTCGGACACAGAATCGTTCACCGACCAGACCTCGAATGAATATCTCACCACCGGTCGCTCCATAACAAATCACGTTGCCGGCAATGACCTGATCTTCAGCAACGAACGATGCTTGTTCATCTGGCCGGATAACGATGCGGCCTCCCGAAAGGCCCTTTCCGACGTAGTCGTTCGCATCACCCCAGAGATGAATGTCGACGCCTTTAGGGATAAATGCGCCAAGGCTCTGTCCGGCTGAACCCGTGAAATTGATCCTTATTGTTCCGTCGGGAAGGCCTTCGTTACGCCACTTCTTTGTGATCTCATGCCCGAGCAGCGTGCCGACCGTTCGATTCACGTTCCGAATCTCGGAGTCGATGACAACAGGAATCGCATCATCAATCGCAGTGCGAGACTTTGCAATCAACTCCTGATCTAGCGCCTCATCAAGACCGTGGTCTTGACTCGTTGTGCAGTGGAATGACTGCTCATAACGATTATCTGCCGGCATCAAGATTGGCGAAATGTCCAACCCAGACGCCTTCCAATGGTCGACGGCTGGTCGGAAATCGAGCGCCTCAACCCTCCCGATCATTTCGTCAATCGTTCGGAAGCCGAGCTCGGCCATCAACTCGCGAACCTCTTGAGCTACGAATTCGAAGAAATTGACAACAAACTCCGGCTTGCCAGCGAAACGCTGTCGCAATTCAGGGTTCTGCGTGGCGATACCAACAGGGCATGTATCAAGGTGACAAACGCGCATCATCACGCATCCAGAGACCACCAGAGGGGCGGTTGCGAAGCCATATTCTTCGGCTCCAAGAAGCGCTGCAACGACAACGTCGCGCCCTGTCTTCAGTTGGCCGTCTGTTTGAACAACAATGCGGTCGCGAAGACCGTTCATCACCAACGTCTGCTGCGTTTCAGCAAGCCCCAACTCCCAGGGTCCGCCCGCATGCTTGAGCGAGGTCAGCGGAGACGCTCCAGTTCCACCGTCATGACCGCTGATCAACACAACGTCAGCTTTTGCCTTCGACACTCCGGCTGCAACAGTTCCGACACCCATTTCGGCAACCAACTTGACGTGAATACGTGCGAGCGGGTTCGCATTTTTCAGGTCATGAATGAGTTGCTTGAGATCTTCAATCGAATAGATGTCATGGTGTGGAGGTGGGCTAATGAGACCAACACCAGGGGTGGAGTAGCGCGTCTTCGCAACCCACGGGTACACCTTGTGACCGGGCAACTGACCGCCTTCACCAGGCTTCGCACCTTGAGCCATTTTGATCTGAATGTCGTCAGAGTTGGTGAGGTACTCGGCTGTCACACCAAAACGCCCCGAGGCGACTTGCTTAATCGAGGAACGACGCTGCGGATCGTGCAAACGCTCCGAATCTTCGCCTCCCTCGCCGGTATTCGATTTTGCGCCAATCGAATTCATCGCAACCGCAAGTGTTTCGTGCGCTTCAGCAGAGATCGAGCCATACGACATCGCTCCGGTAGAGAATCGCTTCATGATTGACTCGGCAGATTCCACCTCATCGATAGAAATCGGCGTGCGATTGTCCGCAAATTTGAACAGTCCGCGTAGGGTTGCGAGACGTTCAGATTGATCGTCCACACGCGAGCTGTATTCCTTGAAAATGTCCCAGCGCTTTTCGCGGGTCGCGTGCTGCAACTTAAACACGGTTTCCGGATTGAAGAGGTGATACTCCCCTTCCCTCCGCCATTGGTACTCCCCACCAGCCTCAAGCTGCCGGTGAGCCCGCTGCTCTGGACGTTCCGGATGTGCAGAGCGATGACGTAATGCCACCGCGTTCGCGATCTCATCGAGGCCAATGCCACCGAGTCGACTCACCGTTCCGGTGAAGTATCGGTCAATTGTTTCGGTTCCGATACCGATCGCCTCAAAGATTTGCGCACCCGTGTATGAAGCAACGGTTGAAACACCCATCTTCGACATGACCTTGACGACGCCTTTTCCACACGACTTGATGTAACGCCGAATCGCGACAGTCGGGTCTTCACCACCGAGCCCATGCATCCCTTCTACGATGAGATCCTCGATAGTTTCGAACGCAAGATATGGATTGATTGCGCCAGCTCCGTAACCAATGAGAAGCGCCATGTGATGAATCTCTCGTGCGTCACCGGATTCAACGACCAAACCAACCTTTGTACGCTGCTTTGTACGGACTAAATGATGGTGAACACCGGCGGTGACGAGCAGAGAAGGAATCGGTGCGAACGTCGCATCGGTATTTCGATCAGACAGCACGATGATTCGTGCCCCCTCGTCAATCGCAACAGACACTTCTTCGAAAATCTCTTCAAGCCTGCGCTCAAGTCCAACTCCTCCTGACGACACCGGGTACAACGCCCGTACTGTGTGTGACACGAATTCTTCTCGGCCACCTTCGCCGGCAGCGTGGACAATTTTAGCGAGCTCATCGTTGTCGATAATGGGGAACGGAAGGACCAACCGACGACAGTTTTCAGGGCCTGGCATGAGCAGGTTTCCTTCAGGGCCGATCGTTGATCCAATCGCAGTGACAACTTCTTCTCGAATTGCATCAAGTGGCGGATTCGTCACCTGAGCGAACAACTGCTGGAAGTAATCGAAAATGAGGCGAGGCCGATCCGACAGAACCGCAAGAGGCGTATCTGTACCCATCGAACCGATCGGCTCAATGCCAGATTTTGCCATCGGCGCCAAAATAATCTTCAGTTCCTCATGGGTATATCCAAAAATCTGCTGACGGCGGCGCACGCTGTCATGGCTGAATACTGCATGTTCGCGTTCAGGCAAGTCCTCAAGGTTCACCATTCCCGCTGCAAGCCATTCTGCGTATGGCTGTTCAGATGCAAGGCGCTTCTTGATCTCCTCGTCGTCGACAATTCGACCTTCTCGGGTGTCGATCAGGAACATACGCCCGGGCTGTAGACGCCCCTTCGTCACGATCTTCGTCGGGTCAATTTCGATCACACCAACTTCAGAGGCCATCACGACAAGGTCATCATCGGTGACCCAGTAGCGACTTGGGCGCAAACCATTCCGATCAAGCACCGCACCAATAACTTCACCATCGGTGAACGTGACACTCGCCGGACCGTCCCATGGTTCCATCAAGGCGGCGTGGTAGCGGTAAAAATCCCGACGATCCTGATCCATATCGGCGTTGTTTTCCCATGCTTCGGGAATCATCATCAGCACCGCATGCTCAATCGACCGACCCCCAAGGTGCAACAACTCGAGAGCTTCGTCAAAACGTGCGGTATCAGACCCTCCCGGAGTGCAAATAGGAAGGGCCCGATCAAGACCTGGCAGAAGCTCAGTTGACGCGAGAGCTTCACGAGCATGCATCCAGTTTTGGTTCCCTTGAACAGTGTTGATCTCACCGTTGTGCGCGACAAAGCGGTACGGGTGCGCAAGCGGCCAGGACGGGAACGTGTTTGTCGAAAACCGCGAATGAACGAGCAGCAATGCACTCTCAATCAACGGGTTCGTGAGATCGGGGAAGAACGCGCTCAACTGCGGGGTCGTCAGCATTCCCTTATACACGATGGTTCGAGACGAAAGTGACGAGAAGTAGACATCGTCAAGTTCGTGTTCAATGCGTTTACGAGCGACGAAGGTAAGCCGATCCAAATTGATGCCGGATCGGCGGTCAGGAGCCGCACAGAACAACTGCCAGAACGATGGTATAGCCGCCCGCGCTGTCACCCCAAGCGTGCTTGGATCAACTGGGAGTTCGCGCCACGCGAGGAACTCAAGGCCCTCTTCAAGCAAGATCCGCTCGATATCGGAACGCGCCCTCTTGGCGGCTTCTTCGCTTTGCGGGAGAAAGCCAATTCCGACCGCATAGGATCCGGCTTCTGGAAGTTCAACTGACACCACGTCACGAAACAACCGGTCTGGAATCTGCAACAGGATGCCCGCACCATCGCCAGTGTCGGGCTCAGCACCTGTAGCACCACGGTGTTCCATATTGGTGAGGGCAAGAAGACCCGTTTGAACGAGTTCATTCGACTTTTCACCACGAAGATTCGCGACGAAAGAAACACCGCAGGAGTCATGTTCGAATCGCGGGTCGTATAGACCTCGCGCGGGCATCAAACTTGGCATCGTCGATTCTCCACTACTCAAAATTGGGGGGATGAAGCTCCGGGACGACGCTGGCCCAGAAAGGTTATGTTACTTGAATTCTCGGTGAATACCGAATGATTCAGTCGTTGAGTACCGGCTCTCGCTTCTCAAGATTCGCCTGAATGACCTCAATTTGGTTCGGAGTTCCAATAAGAGCTGCCACCTCGGCGCGCTCGGCAGCGAATTGATCGCCTGCCCCGTTCACAAACGACGACGACAGCAGGCGCTTGGCAGCCCGAACAGCATGAGGGTTTCTTGATGCAATCTGGCGAGCCATCGCAAGAGCAGTTTCGAGTGGCGAATCCGACAGTGTCGTGACGAGGCCGAGTTGAGCCCCCTCTCGAGCATCCAAGACTCGAGCGGTGTAGGTCAACTCCCTTGCGACATCGGGTCGCACAAGTTTGTCGAGAATATGTGTTCCAGTCATGTCAGGGATAATTCCCCAGTGCACCTCCCGGACGGAAAGCTCAGTATCGGGATGCGCCACTCGAATATCGGCCCCGAGTGCGATTTGCAGTCCACCGCCGAGGGCATGACCGTGCAACGCAGCAATCACAGGAACTTCAAGTTCTTGCCATACCCAACACACTTGCTGCCCCAGGTGAGTGAGCCCGGACTCTGTCAGTCGGCCCGGACTATTCGGATCACCGGCCATCGATGGCCCGTCGCCCATCATCGAAGCGAAACCAGAGAAATCGAGTCCGGCGCAAAACGACGCTCCATCACCGTGTACCACCACGACCCGAACCTCGGACATTTCCTTGAGTTTTGCTCCAGCCGCCGCAATGGCAGCGAATTGCTCCCCGTCGAGTGCGTTTCGTTTGTCAGCGCGATCGAACGTGACAAGCGCAACGTGGTTATGAACCGCGATTGTCACACGATCGGAGGAATCAGCACTATGTGCAACGAAACCGTCAGGCAATTGGGTTGAGGTGGTGCTCATTTCCCAATGCTTTCACATCAACTCTTACATGTACGAATTCTGATTTCGCTTCACTGCGTTACTACACACCCGTGTCTGCAAAGATTCGGCCATGACAAAACTCAACCTCAGTGCCGACGAAGTTTTGACCACCACCCGAAGTGTTCGCAAGCGGCTCGATTTCGAGCGAGAGGTGTCGACCGAAACCATCATGGAGTGCCTCGACATAGCTCTTCAGGCACCGTCTGGATCCAATCGTCAAGGCTGGCAGTGGATGTTCATCACTGATCAATCAGACCGAACGGCATTGAAAGAGATCTATGCCGAGAACTTTGCTGCGTACCGGCAGATGCCTCGACCCGAATATGCAGCTGATGATCCGAGAGCTGCGGCAACTCCGCGCGTTGTCGACTCCGCTCAGTACCTTGCTGACACCTTTGAGAAGGCACCGGTCCTTCTGATTCCTTGCCTAGAGGGTCGACCCGATGCAGAAAACTCTGCGGCATTTTGGGGATCGCTTCTACCAGCGGTTTGGAGCTTCATGCTCGCATTGCGAGAACGCGGACTCGGTTCAGCTTGGACAACCCTTCACCTCCCGAACGGCGGCGAGAAGAAGGCAGCGGATCTACTCGGAATACCGTTCGATCGGTACTCTCAGGCGGGTCTCTTCCCTATCGCACACACCATTGGGACGGACTTCAAAGTTGCATCACGTCTCCCTGCCGCAGAAGTGAGTCATTGGGGTAAGTGGGGCGAGCGCCTGAGCTGAGTTCAATCTTCGCTTGGGGCGCTTGCTTCCGTATAGTGGTCGCATGTCCGTGAGCGCCTCAACACCGATCGAACTCGTCAACGCTGTCTACGCATCTCTCCCCGAGAGAGTTTCCCTTGGGCGCACCCGTTTGGGTCGCCCTCTCACACTTGCCGAGAAGATTCTTATCAATCATCTTGACGACCCTCAGGGTCAGGAGATGGAGCGCGGAGTCTCATATGCGGACTTCAACCCTGATCGCGTTGCGATGCAGGACGCGACGGCCCAGATGGCTCTGCTTCAGTTCATGACAGCCGGGCTTCCCGAGGCAGCAGTCCCATCGACAGTTCACTGTGACCACCTCATCCAGGCGAAGGTTGGCGCCTCGATTGACCTCGGAGTGGCAGTCGACACGAACCGCGAGGTTTACGACTTCCTCAGGAGCGTTTCGGCCAAGTACGGAATCGGCTTCTGGGGTCCCGGATCTGGAATTATCCACCAGGTGGTGCTTGAGAACTACGCATTCCCTGGTGGGATGATGATCGGGACCGATTCGCATACGCCAAATGCTGGCGGCCTTGGGATGATCGCGATCGGCGTTGGTGGTGCCGATGCAGTCGATGTGATGACCGGCTTCCCTTGGAATGTCCGCTGGCCGAAGGTCATTGGTATTCATCTCACGGGGTCACTGAGCGGTTGGGCCTCACCAAAGGACGTCATTCTGGAAGTTGCACGTCTGCTCACAGTTGAAGGTGGCACGGGAGCCATCGTGGAGTACCACGGGCCCGGTGCAGACTCAATTTCAGCGACTGGCAAAGCAACCATCTGCAATATGGGAGCTGAAATCGGTGCAACAACTTCCGTGTTCGCATACGACTCGAATATGTCGGATTATCTCCGTTCGACTGGCAGGGTGGCCATCGCTTCGGCAGCCGACGCTGTCGCCGATGATCTGCGGCCAGATGAAGGAGCAACGTACGACCAGGTGATTGAGATCAACCTGAGTGATCTCCGTCCGATGATCAACGGCCCTCATTCACCAGACCGCGCACACCGCACTGGTTCCGAGGTTGGCACAGCCGCGACCGAAAACGGATGGCCGCTTGAGGTTTCAGCGGCACTCATCGGTTCATGCACGAACTCTTCATACGAAGATCTGACGAGAGCCGCCTCTATCGCCCGACAGGCAGCCGCACGCGGTTTGACCTCAAAAGTTGACCTGCTCATCACCCCAGGCTCGGAGCAAACCCGCGCGACGATTGAGCGGGACGGCATCCTTGCCGATCTTGAAGCGGTCGGAGCAACGGTGCTCGCCAATGCCTGCGGGCCATGCATTGGCCAATGGAGCCGTCCCGAAGAAGCAACTGCGGTTCCGAATTCGATTGTGAACTCGTTTAACCGAAACTTCCCAAAACGCAACGACGGATCCTCAAACACCCTCTCGTTTGTCACATCACCGGACACCGTGATGGCGATCGCCCTATCGGGTCGGCTCGACTTCGACCCAGTGACTGACACCATCACAGCTCCTGATGGCACAGAGGTGTCGCTTGACGCCCCCGTTGGTGAAGTATTGCCGGCAGACGGCTACGACCCAGGCGAGGACACCTTTACCGCCCCGCCATCGGATCGAAGTGGCGTTGACGTCGTCGTTGCACCCACGAGCGATCGTTTGCAACTTCTCGATCCATTCAACGCATGGGATGGCAATGACTACGAAGGCCTTCCCGTACTTATGAAAGCCCAAGGAAAGTGCACAACCGACCACATTTCTGCCGCGGGCCCCTGGTTGAAATACCGAGGACACCTCGAAAACATCTCAGGCAACCTATTTGCCGGTGCAGTAAATGCGTTCGATGATGCAGTTGGAATCGGACTTGATGTCACCGACGGCGACCGTCGCACCTACCCTGAAATTGCTCGTCGCTACCACGAGGCAGGAATCAAGTGGGTTGCGATTGGAGACCGCAACTATGGCGAAGGTTCCTCGCGTGAACATGCAGCGATGGAACCACGTTTCCGAAATGGTGTCGCAGTTATTGCACGATCATTTGCACGTATTCACGAAACCAACCTCAAGAAACAGGGACTACTCCCGTTGACGTTTGCTGATCCAGATTCCTATGAACAAATTGGCGAGGAGGATCGCATTGCTCTCCGCGATCTCCCACCGGTACCAGGCCAGAATGTTCGCTGTGTCGCAACACGTCCGGATGGGTCGACCTACGAATTTGAGACAATCCACACGTTCAGCCCCGAGCAAGTCGAGTGGTTCATCGCTGGTTCGGCATTGAACATCGTTCGCGCGAAAGTTGCTGCTGAGTCATAATTTGCCGCATAGGCGGCCTGGAAACGAACGAAACTTCATCCGGTCGCCGCAAATAGCGACGCCTTGTCATCACGGATTCCCAGCTCATCACGGTGCCCCTTGTCAGGGGTTTTGTGCACGATGCTGACGCGGCGAAGCTGCTCGTATCTACGGTTGAGCGATTCAGAGCCAGATCCCGCTTACGGCGCAGTTTCAGCACGAAATGTGGACCGCTCTCTCCACCACGAACGACGTCGACGCCTATCGAAGCCGAAGGTACTGGTATTGAACGCCGGTTCGCATTCGCTCTGGGTCGCAGCCAGAAGTGCCTAGTGGCCCGAAAAAAGGGAAACGTCCCGGTGGGGGGGCCGGGACGTCTCAACCTGGAATCCCTTTCGGGTTCCTCGAGCGGTACGTTGGGGGGTGTTCCGCATCGATATTTACTTGTGAAAGTATGCACGTGTTTTTGTGCATCTTGCAACCATATATCGCAGATACCCAGTATCATTTTTAGAGATGGACTTTCGCCAACTCTCCACCTTGATTGCAATAGCAGATCACGGAAGTTTCTCAGCTGCCGCTAGGGCGCTCTACACAGTGCAGTCAAATGTTTCCGCCCACATCGGACGACTTGAGAAAGAGCTTGGTTCGACACTTATCGATCGCCAAACCGGTCGCATGACAGATGACGGGCGCCGGGTTCTCGAGCGAGCTCGTCGAATCATGCACGAAATGGATGACATCCGATCAGATATGGAGTCAAACGACCACGACGTGAGCGGAGATGTGCGAATCGGTGTCATCGGCACGATTGCGAGATGGGCGATACCCCCGATGTTGCGCCAAATGGCTGATAGTCACCCACGGGTGCATGCTGTTGTGACTGAAGGAAGCTCGTCCGCCCTTGCCCCGAACGTTGTATCAGGGCTACTCAATGCGGCCATTCTCCACCTTCCAATTGACGACCCTGATCTCGTGATCGAGCCCCTCTTCGACGAAGAGCTCTTACTGCTCGCACCTCACGATCACCCTCTTTCGGAGCGAGAGTCCATCGACATCACCGACCTCGACGGAGTTCCGCTCTTGCTCCCACCGGCGGGAGCTGGATTACGCCGGATCATCGAACGCAGTTCACTCGAGCGAGGAGTATCACTGAACTCGCTCGCAGAAGTCGACAGCATGCGCTTACTCGCGGCGCTTGCCGTTGACGGCCACGGTGCCACCATCGTGCCAGCGACCGCTCTCTCAGAAACCGAACTCGTTGGAGCTGCGATGGTTCATGTAAGTGGGCTTCCTCGACGCCGCGTCGCATGGGTTCGCCGACAGCGCCCAAATCCATCCGCTGCAACTCGGGCAGTTCACGATGTCATTTCCAATGTCATCGGACAACGAATCAGCGAAGACCAAGGCCTCCATAGCGGAGAACAGTAAGGTTCGAAACCTGCCAGTAGGCGACCAGTTCTCAGCAGAGCTCAACGTCTAGTCTTACTGACATGACCCTCGAGGACGTTGGCATTGCTGCAGGAATTCCTGCTCCTGTTTCTGCCCGCGTTACTCGACTCGATGACCGAAAAGTGATGTGGATCGAATTCGATCCAAGCGAGACAGCCCATCCTCTGTCGTCGCAAATGACAACGATCATCACGGAAGGTTTACGCACCGCACTCGATGAGCTCATCCCTGTTGTCCTGGTCGTGAACAGTTCGGGGGCTGACATTGCCGAAGGAGTCGCCCCATTACACGGCTGGGGACTTGCTGCGAGACTGCTGACCAAGTGTTCAGGGCGTGTGCCGACCTTCGCAATTGTGGACGGACCAGCTGTCTCTGGACCGGCGTTACTTCTCGGCCTCGTCGACTTCGTCGTCATGACTTCCACGTCCTACGCGTTCGTGAACGGCCCACTCATCATTCGACAGTTCACCGGTGTTGAAATCTCAAAAGATGAGCTTGGGAGCGCTTCCACCATGGAACGCTCAGCAGGCCTTGCCACGGCCGTGGCCGGAAGTCGCGAGGAGGGTCGAGACTTGATTGAGGCGATCCTGACGTACCTACCGGACCGAGTCGATGCCGAGCCGGCACGGTTAGCAAGTTCGGACGATGCTCGGCGCCTCACCCCCGAAGCCGGCGAGTACATCCCAGAGACAGCAACTGGAAGTTACGACGTTCGATCGATCATCGAATCATTGGTTGACGACGGGGAGTACCTAGAAATCAGGCCCCTCTGGGCGCAGAACATCGTCACAACGTTTGCCGCAATGGATGGTCGGCCGGTTGGAATCGTCGCCAACCAACCAATGGCTCTTGCGGGAACGCTTGACATCCCGGCTTCCCAGAAAGCAGCACGTTTCGTCAACCTGTGTGACGCGTTCAACATCCCGATCATCACCCTGGTCGACACCCCGGGTTTTTACCCCGGCAAAGATCTCGAATGGCGTGGAATGATCCGGCATGGAGCACAACTCGTCTACGCATACGGCCAGGCAACAGTACCGCGGATCTGTGTCATCCTCCGCAAGAGTTATGGCGGCGCCTACATCGTTATGGATTCGAAAAAAATGGGCAACGACGTTTGTCTTGCCTGGCCTTGGGCCGAACTTGCGGTGATGGGGGCTGGCCAAGCCTCCGCGATCTTGCGCCGAGGTGCCACAGACGACGAACGAATTGCATTCGAAAGCGACTACTCCGAGCGTTTATTGAATCCATACATTGCAGCCGAACGTGGGTACGTCGATGATGTCATTGACCCTGCGGATACCCGCTCAACCATCTGCGCCTCGCTTTCGATGTTGTCAAACAAGCGCGATCGGCGTCCAAGCCGCCGCCACGGCAACTCCCCTCTCTGAGGCAACCCGTCAAACTTCACCCCCCATTGGCTCCGGAGCGAACAAAAACGGTACATTGGCAGAGACGCACGACCTACGAAGTTGGAGGAAGCCGCCGTGGCCGAAACGATCACGATCACAGACGACAGGACGGGACAAACCGTCACTGTTCCTATCGAAGGTGGGGTGTTTCCAGCATCAGCAATCCGCTCATTAGACCCGTCCCTCTTCGTCTACGACCCGGCATACATGCAGACAGCATCCTGCAAGTCCGCAATTACGTATCTCGATGGCGATAACGGAATTCTGAGGTACCGCGGCTACCCGATTGAGCAACTTGCAGAGAAGTCAACATTCCTAGAAGTTGCGTACCTTCTCCTCCACGGAGAACTCCCAACTGCTGAGCAACTCTCCGTTTGGCATCACGACGTCACCCACCACACCTTCATTCACGAAAACATGCGCAAGCGTTTTGTTGACGGATTCCACTACGACGCTCACCCCATGGGAATGTTCGTGTCCGCTCTCGCCGCACTCGGCACGTTCTACGACGGCGCAAAAGACATTGATGATCCTGAGAGCCGTCACCGACAGATACTCCGCCTCATCGCAAAGACTCCAACCATTGCAGCGATGTGCTATCGATTCAGCGTTGGCCTGCCGTTCAACTACCCGAACAACGACCTCTCCTTCCCAGCCAACTTCCTCTCAATGATGTGGAAGGTCGGCGACGAATATGTCCTTGATCCCGTCCTCGAAAAGGCCATGGACGTGCTCTTTATCCTGCATGCCGATCACGAGCAAAACTGCGGTACGACGGCCATGAGAGTCGTCGGATCCTCAAATGCCGACCCATACTCTTCAGCTGCGGCTGCGGCGAGCGCCCTCTACGGACCTCTGCATGGCGGCGCTAACGAGGCCGTGGTTCGAATGCTGAACGACATCGGTTCAATCGATAACGTGCCGGCGTTCATTCAGTCGGTCAAAGACGGCCAAGGTCGACTCATGGGATTCGGCCACCGTGTGTACAAGAATTACGACCCCCGAGCAACGATCATTAAGCAAACCGCTTATGACGTGTTCGAAGTGACTGGAAAGAATCCGTTACTTGACATCGCTCTGAAACTCGAAGAAGTAGCACTTCAAGATCCATACTTCATCGATCGCAAGTTGTACCCCAATGTTGACTTCTACTCCGGACTGATCTACCAAGCAATGGGGTTCCCCGTAGAGATGTTCACGGTGCTGTTTGCCATTCCACGCACTGCGGGCTGGCTCGCTCATTGGCAGGAACTTCTTTCCGACAACGAGCAGAAGATCTCCCGCCCACGTCAGTGGTACGTCGGGCCTGAAACCCGTGACTACGTACCCATGTCATCGCGGGTGTAATGCCATGGAGTTTGCGTGGACTGAAGACCAGCAACTTCTTCGCAAAGAAGCGAGAGAATTTGCCCAAAGTGCGGTTGAAAAGTACGGATGGCACGCTGATTCATGGATCAACGGCTATTCAAAAGAGTTCGCGAAAGATCTTGGTGCAAAAGGTTGGATCGGGCTCACGTGGCCGACCGAGTACGGTGGCGGTGGCCGACCGGCGATTGATCGTCTCATCATTGGCGAGGAACTCATCGCTGCTGGTGCCCCAGTTGCGGCCATGTGGTTCGCCGATCGTCAGATGGGACCAGCGCTCATCACATTCGGCCGGGAGGATCAACAGGCAGAATTCCTTCCAAATATCCTCAGCGGTGAAACCACCTGGTGTATCGGTATGTCCGAACCCAACTCCGGTAGTGACTTAGCTTCACTCACTACCTCAGCGCGGCGTGAAGGTGATGACTTTGTCATCAACGGACAAAAGATCTGGACCTCATTTGGAGCACTCGCCGATTACTGCTACCTCATATGTCGAACCTCTTCAGAAGGTCCGCCGCACGCAGGAATCAGCGAAATCATTGTGCCAATGGATTCTGATGGCATTGAGGTCAGAACCATTAAAGACATGACAACGAACCGGCACTTCACCGAAGTGTTCTTCACTGATGTTCGGGTACCGGTCCACAACCTCGTGGGCATCGAGGGCAACGCGTTTAAACAAACGATGCGTCAACTTGAGCATGAACGAGGTGGAATTGATCGACTCGTGTCGAATCAGGCGATCTACCAAATGGCGGTCGATCGCGCTGATACGTCTGACCCCCGTATTCGCCAAGACATTGCAGCACTTGAGTCGGGGTACCGTATCGGCCGCATCTTGGTGGTTCGTGAAGTACTTCACCAAGCGCCATCTGGATTCTCCGCAGCAACAAAATGCTTCTGCACCGAGCACGAATGGCGTGTAGCGCAATTTGTCGCCAAGGTTCTTGGGCCTGAAGCAACACTCTGGAATGAGACCACGAAGGCCATCGCGTATGCCCCTGGCTACACGATCATGGGTGGCACATCGAACGTGATGCGAAACATTCTCGGCGAGCGAGTGCTCGGCCTCCCCCGCGAACCCCGTTAACTCGAGTTCGCTCCTGGTTGCACTTCAGATCGCCGAACCCGGCCATCAAAGGAAAACTGTCGTGGTAAGCGTCAGTTCGCCAGCAAGGTGCGAGCCATCAGTCGAGAATCTCTCGGAGTTTCTCGACTGTTTGCACAGCATCTCCGCCAACCGGGGACACCGAGAGGTGCGTGACTCCAGCCTCCTTGTAGGCAGCAAGACGCTCCTTAATCTCCCCTGCTGGTCCCACAAGGTTCGTGTTCTCAAGCATTTCGGTTGGTACAGCTGCAGCTGCTCCAGACTTGTCGCCTGACAGGTAGCGGTCCTGAATTTCAATTGCCTCATCGACATACCCATATTTTTGACAAATCGTGTTGTAAAAGTTCTTGTCACGCGCTCCCATACCGCCCACGTACAACGCAATATTCGGCCGTGCCATATCGAGAATCTGCTGCTTCTTCTCACCGACGAACTCGTCACCAATCGCAACCATTCCACCGGCAGAAATCTGCAGCTGGCCTCGATCAGCGTCACGCTTAGCCGTGCCAGCTTTCAACTCGTCGCCCCACACCTGGTGGAACTTCTCAGGATCGAAGAAAATCGGAAGCCAACCATCGGCATACTGCGCCGTTGCAGTCACCGAAAGGCCCATGAGTGACGCCCAAAAAATTGGGATGTCATTGCGGACTGGGTGATTAATGATCTTGAGAGGCTTCGCCAAACCGGTTCCTTGGCCCTCGGGCAAGGGAACCTGGACCGTCGCGCCGTCATAGACGACGGGTTCACGCTTCCAAGTCATTCGGCACACGTTGATGTAGTCACGAATTCGAGCCATTGGCTTTTCGTACGGAACGCCGTGGAATCCTTCAATCACCTGCGGACCCGAAGCTCCAAGACCGAGTACAAAGCGGCCGCCGCTGACAAAGTCGAGACCAGCGGCCGTTTGGGCCACACAGGTTGCAGTCCTTGAGTACACGTTGATGATCCCAGTACCGATTTCGATCTTTGAAGTTTTCGCCGCGAGATACCCCAATTGACTAATCGCATCGAAGCTGTACGCCTCTGGTACCCACACCAGGTCAAGACCGGCATGCTCAAGGTCACAGACCTTCTGCACATCGGCATGAAAGTCACCTGAGTAGTTGATCATCATCGAAAGTTTCATCCCGATGACGCTACGCCCTTCGGTGATCCCCCGCCCAATTGGAGTGCGCCCTACTCAAGGCGCGATGTCGGCTATGAAGACTTCGGTGGACGTGGGATAAACGCGCTCGTACGGTCGATATACGCCTGATATTCCGGCTTCCGACGAACGAGCGATCTCTCGAGCAGAGCCACTCCTGAAACTTTCAAGAGAAGAATATTCATCACCGCTGCACCGATCAGCCCCCACCGGCCCACAGAAACAGAACACGCGACAAGAGCTATTCCCCACCACACACAAGCGTCACCGAAATAATTTGGGTGCCGGGTGAGACGCCAAAGTCCAGTGTCAAGAACTTTTCCTTCATTCGATGGATCACCTTTAAAACGTGACAACTGCAGGTCTCCAACGGCCTCGAAATACACACCGACCGCCCAGAGAATGACACCAACGATGGCAAGAAATCCAATGGAGCCTTCCGCTCGATGAGAAAGCTGGAGAGGGAGCGAAACGACCCACATCAATGTTCCCTGCAGCAAATAGACGGTGGCGAAACTGATAATTGGGAACGCAGGTCCCCAGCGCTTCCGCATTGCCTTGTAGCGATAATCCTCGCCGTGGCCAAGATTGCGACGAGCGAGGTAGAAACAGAGTCGAAGTCCCCAAATCGACGCCATCAACCACAGCAGTGTGTCGAGACCAGATTTAGCGTCGTCGGCAATCCACAGCACTGTGGCCACCGTCGCAAACCCGAGCCCCCAGGTGATGTCGACGATCGATGCATCCTTGATGGCAACGCTGATCAACCACGTAGCCACCATGAGGACAGCAATCGTGATTGCTGCAAGTAAGAGTTCGTTCATTGAGACATCCTTAGTTGTTCGTCAACTTCTCTATCCATCTTTGCCCATATTTGATCGAGCCACGCGACATTGATGTCGGAAAGTAACGACCTTTGAAGGCGACGTGCCCGAAAGACGATCTGCATATCGCCCCGCCCGAGCGCCTTGAGCACCCCACCAAATGTCGACAGCCCGTCAAACCCGGTATGCCAGACGATCACGAGATCAGCCTGAGAAGCGCCGTCAAGCAACGCGAGCGTGCCGCTCGGGCGCACTGGAATCAAATGCCGAAGGCCCTCGGTGGCAGCGAGGCGTTCTGGGGATTGATCACGAATTTTGTCAATAGCCCGCTTTCGCTTTGCCTCACTTGAGCGTGTTCCCTCGGGAAAGATGACAGCAACATCAGAGGTAGCGAGGTCAACTGAGAGTCTGGTGATAGCTGTGAGCTCGCGATTTGATTGATGCGAACCGCGATCGACGAAATAGTTAGGTACCCGCAAACCAACAATGTCAAGGCAAGGGTCCCACAACAGTTCTCTTTTCAAGACGTATCGGGGCGATAACCCTCGTCTGGTGCAAATTACCCAAGCAGACACCAACGAGTCAGCAAGGCTGGCATGTCGACACAACACCACCGCATTTCCCTCCTCGAATGCATCGGTGTCATCGACATCGATTGAGGCGCTCATCGCAATACGCAAACCGGTCATCAATTTTCCAGCCCACCAACCCATCAACCGATAGTGCAGAACATGATTGCTCGAGTGGCCCGACATCCATAGCGCGAACGAGATGAACACTCCAGCGCACTCGATGATCGACCAATACCATCCGAACAGCAAGAGCCGAGCCAGAGGAAACCGCCAGCGAAGCCGAAGAGCATCAATGACGACGGCGACAGCGACCCATGCCGGCGAGCTCAACGTTGCGACCAATGCCACCGCTAACAGGGCACTCACACTGATCGAACGTCGTTTCAGTCGTGCCTGAAACGAGGCGTAGTCAGGAATTTGCCGTCGGCTCATGAGGATTTAACGACCCAGAACGAAATCCACCAAGGTCAACCGTCACGTAACGGAATCCCAACGCAAGTAATCGTTGTTCGACGTGCTCCCGCGAATCGATAACGCTCTGCAGGTCGGACTGCTCAACTTCGATGCGGGCGACCTCTCCGTGGTGCCGGACACGACAAGAACGAATCCCGAGGTCTCGAAGCACTTGTTCGGCCCGTTCAACCTTTGAGAGAATTTCCACAGTGACCTCAGTGCCAAAGGGAATTCGACTCGCCAAACAAGCAGCAGCTGGTTTATCCCAAGTTTCTAAACCAACAGCATGCGAGAGCTCTCGAATTTCAGCTTTCGAGAGTCCAACCTCCACAAACGGGAACCGCGCTCCAGCTTCAGCCGCGGCTCGCTGTCCTGGGCGGTGGTCATTGAGATCGTCGACATTCACACCCAAGACAACTGTCGCACCATTGTCAACGAATGGCTGCAGCGCCTCCATCAGCGCTGATTTGCAGTGGAAACAGCGGTCGACATCATTTCGCCGATAGGCCGCTTGCTCCATCTCGTTTGTGGTGACAGCAACCCACTCCAGGCTCCACGATTCAGCCAATCGAGAGCAGTCGTCAAATTCCGCACCGGCAAGAGACGGCGACACAGCGGTCACCGCTGTTGCCGACACACCCTCAGTTGATGAGGCGACGTATGCGAGTAACGAGGAATCTGCACCGCCGCTGAAGCCGACGACGACTTGTCCCATCTCCAGAAACGAACGTTGCAAGGCCGCATATTTCGCTGACAGAGCATTGCTCAACAGAGGTTGTGCAGCGATCGGACCCATCGCTCCATCCTGCCAGATCATTTAGGGTGATTTATGACGATGCGCGCGTCCGTGCATGACGGATGCGCTCCTGCGGGTCGAGGTAGACCTTGCGGAGACGCACATGCGAAGGGGTCACCTCAACGCATTCGTCCCCTGCGATGAACTCAAGCGCTTGCTCAAGCGACATCTGTCGGTATGGGGTGAGTTTCACGGTTTCGTCTGCGGAGGAGGCTCTCATGTTCGTGAGTTTTTTCTCACGACAAATATTCACTTCCATATCGCCCGCTCGGGAATTCTCTCCGATAATCATTCCCTCGTATACCTCAGTACCTGGAGGTACCAACATCGTTGAACGCTCTTGAAGGTTCACCATCGCGTATGTCGTCGCAGGCCCAGAGCGATCGGCGACGAGTGAGCCTCGGTCACGGGATCGTATTTCCCCAGCCCATTGCTCGTATCCCTCGAAGACATGACTAATCACGCCCGTTCCTCGAGTTTCAGTCAAGAATTCGGTTCTGAAACCAATAAGTCCTCGCGCAGGAACTAGATACTCCAAACGCACCCAACCGAGACCATGGTTGGCCATATTTTCCATACGGCCCTTCCGGATTGCGAGTAACTGGGTGACCGTTCCGAGGTGTTCCTCAGGTACATCGATCGTCACACGTTCCACCGGTTCATGGCGCTTGTCGTCAACCATTCGGGTGACCACTTCTGGTTTTCCTACAGTGAGCTCAAATCCCTCTCGACGCATCGTTTCAATGAGAACAGCGAGCTGCAGTTCCCCTCGAGCGAGCACTTCCCACGCATCCGGGCGATCCGTCTGGTTGATTCGCAACGACACGTTGCCAACTAATTCTTGGTCAAGCCGACTCTTCACTAAACGAGCAGTTAGGCGATCGCCATCTCGTCCGGCCAACGGCGACGTATTGATTCCGATGGTCATTGACAGAGCTGGCTCGTCCACAGTGATTCTCGGAAGCGGAATCGGGTTCTCGAAATCTGCGAGTGTTTCACCAATCGTGATGTCATCGATACCTGCAACGGCAACAAGATCACCTGCAGAAGCCGATTCGACCGAGACACGTTCAAGATGCTGAGTAAGAAACAGTTCCGCAACCTTCGCACGCTCAATCGTCCCATCGGCGCGGCACCAAGCGACCTGCTGGTTCCGGCGAATTTCACCCTGTACGACGCGGCACAGTGCAAGACGACCGAGGTACGGACTTGCGTCAAGGTTCGTCACCCAAGCCTGCAATGGTGCACCCGGCGTGACCGCGGGAGCCGGAACAGTTGACAGGATGACTTCAAACAGCGGGGCGAGATCGACGCCAACCTCATTTTCAACGGTTGTCGCCCAGCCAGCCCTGCCTGACGAGTAGATAATGGGAAAGTCGAGTTGATCAGCATCTGCGTCGAGATCTAAGAAGAGCTCATAGACCTCGTCAACGACTGCGGCAATACGAGCGTCGGGGCGGTCAACCTTGTTGATGACCAGGATCACGGGAAGCTGCTGGGCGAGTGCCTTCCGAAGAACAAAACGAGTCTGCGGGAGAGGTCCTTCAGCAGCGTCGACGAGCAAAATGATGCCATCGACCATGGTCAATGCACGCTCAACTTCGCCACCAAAGTCTGCGTGCCCAGGCGTGTCAACGATGTTGAGCGTTGTGCCGTTCCAGACCAGCGAAGTATTCTTCGCAAGGATTGTGATGCCCTTCTCCCGCTCGAGATCCATTGAGTCCATTACCCGTTCCGCAACAGTCTCATTCGATCGAAATGCTCCGGACTGTTGAAGCATCGAATCGACAAGGGTGGTTTTGCCGTGGTCTACGTGAGCGACAATGGCGATGTTACGGAGATCTTCTCTCCTCGAGGTGGGGGGCACAAGGAGAGGACGCTATCGAATTAGTCGAGCGTTGGGCGTTCGCCGTAGCGATCAAGATGAATTGATCGACGAACATCCTTCCGAGGAGCGCGCCCAAAATTGCCAGTGGGGTATCCAAGCGGGATATGCGCCGCAATCTCAAATCGATCCGGGTTGGCACCAATCGCCTCTAACGCCTCAGCTTGATACACCCGAATAACGGTCGTGAACGCTGTGCCCAAACCAAGAGAACGTGCTGCGATACAAAAGTTCTGTACCGCCGGATACACACTCCCATCAAGCCGCCCGATATCGACGGGCCCCTCGTCATCGTGAAATCCCCAGGGGATAATTGGTTGGAGAAAGAGGACATGAACAGGAACGTCACCGATTGTGGCCGCAAGATCTTGTGATGCCGCCCGAGTTCGTTCATATGTCGCACGGTCGCTCTCAGATCTAAAGACCGGAGTTGGCAAACAACGTTCGTAGCGCTCAAACGCCCGCCGGTAGATTTCCGCAAGTTGGTTGCGCACCTCTGACGAGCGAACAATGACGTACTGCTGCGGCTGAACGTTGCCTCCCGATGGAGCCTGTTGGGCCGCCTCAAGACACTGCATGACAAGTTCATCAGGCACGGGATCAGCCGAATACCGACGCATCGCTCGTGTCGTCAGAATCGCTTCCATCGCATCCATTGTGAACTCCTTAGATCATTGATGATTCAAATTCGAGGCCCAGATGGTGTCGCCCGAGGGTCTCGAACAGACGTGGTGCCACCATGATGTGTTGGGGGATCACGGAAAGATTGCGTAGGCATCGTCCAAGAATGCTCGTGTCGTACACCGCTGCACCGCCGGCAAGCCGAAACATTTCCTGCGCAGTTGCAGATGATTCCTCTGCGACAAGCGCCGCCGCACCGCGTATTCGAACCCGTTCATCGACTGAGGCCTTTTTTCCTTCAAGCACCACCTGATAAGCCGCTTCGACACTACTGAGCAATTCGTTAGCTGCGGCATCAAGACGAGTTCTTGAGCGGGCGATGGCTGACTGCACCGATGCTTGCTGGGAAAGAAGACGAGAAGAAAATTGTGGAGAGCGCTCGTTCACCAACGTAACTGTCTCTGACCATGCTCTCTCAGCAATTCCGAGCGCAACCGCCGCAACGCCTGCACCGAGGATCGAGAAGTTGGGAAAGTGCGCGATGGGGTCATCGGTTGTTGGCTTCGCACCGATCTGAGAAATGATGCGTTCAGTCGGAACAAATGCATCGTTGATCGTGAAGTCGACCGATCCGGTACCGCGCATGCCGACGGTCTGCCAAGTGTCAACAATCTCAACTTCAGACTGAGGGACGACGACGGTCACTCGGTCACCGTCGTCGAGAACGACACCCGCAACGACCCAGTCACAGTGGCCTAAGCCGCTACCCCACTGCCAACGACCAGAGACCACCACTCCGTCTTCGGTGCGTCGGCCCTTGCCGTTGGGTGCGAAAACCCCGCCGACCGCGGTGGCAGCCCCAAATGTGGTCTTCGCTGTCTCAGACTCGAGGAAGCCGGCAAGGAGGCAAGTGGTTGATGAGATCATTGAACACCACCCTGTGGCACCATCGGCAAACGCAATTGCGCTCATCGCTGCCAGCGACGCGCTTGGCGAGTGACCTTTCCCCCCAACGTCAGGCGGCAACAACAAGGTGAAGAAACCCTCGTCACTCAACGCATCGACAATTCCATGGGGCAGCGATCGTTCTTCCTCCCCAGTATCGGCGAGCGTACGAATAGCCGGCGCCACGCGAGTCGTCGCATCTAACAGATCGCTAGACAGCCACTTCACGAACGATGCTGGGCCCACATGCAGAGAGTAGATGAATACTGCCAGCCTCCACGCTCTTGGAACTTCGCGGTAGCACCCTCTGGCCGCTACCGTCTTCACGGTGAACGGTTGGAATATCGCAAACATCTTCGAAGAGATCGCAGCCACAATTCCTGAGGCGACTGCCCTCGCTCATGGCGATGAGACGATCTCTTGGGGAGCCATGAACAGCCGTGCGAACGGCGTAGCGCAGCATCTTCTCGACTCCGGACTAGTCGAACAAGACAAGGTCGCCCAATACCTCTACAACTCGCCCCACTACATGGAGAGCGTGCTGGCGTCATTCAAAGCAGGGATGGCGATTGTCAACACGAACTACCGATATGCCGCCGATGAATTGGTGTACCTATGGGATAACGCTGATGTCTGCGCTGTTGTATTTCATGCAACATTCATTCCTCAAATCGTGGAAATCAAGGATCGTCTACCACGCATACGTGCTTGGCTCTGCGTGGACGACGGCTCGCTTCCCTGCCCCGATTGGGCAGTTGATTACGAATCGCTGACGGCGTCGCCAGTCGAGACGAACGTCGAAGGCGCTTGGGGAAGAAGCGGTGATCATCTCATGTTGCTCTACACCGGAGGAACGACAGGGATGCCAAAGGGCGTGATGTGGCGCCAAGATGACCTTGTTGGTGCGCTCGAGGCCAGCAATCGCAACAAGCTTCCGGAGCAGCCAACTGCAGGGGTTGTTGCTGCCCGCTTGAAGGGTGCCGGTCCGAAAGGCCTTCCCGGAGCGCCACTCATGCATGGCACAGGATTTTTCAACTCTCTATCAACGATGCTGCTCGGTGGATCAACTACCACGCTCGCGGGTCGCAACTTCGATGTCGAAGAACTGCTCACCACAATCGAATCAGCCAAGATCAACTCGATATCAATCGTCGGCGATGCCTTCGCCAAGCCAATGTTGCGGGCCTTAGATGCTGAGCCGGGCAGGTGGGACCTGTCAAGCCTGCGGGTCATCATCTCTTCAGGCGTGATGTGGTCGCGAGAAACGAAAGATGGGCTGCTGCGCCACAACGACCGTCTCATCATGGTCGATTCACTTGGTTCAAGCGAAGCAATCGGCATGGCGAGCAATGTTTCAACGAAAGACTCCGCTGAATCGCGGACCGGAAGCTTCTCACTCGGCCCAAATACCCGAGTAGTTACCGACGATGGGCGCGATGTCGAGCCAGGCTCGGGTGAGCGAGGAAGAGTGGCATTACGTGGCCGAACACCAATCGGCTACTACAAGGACGAAGAAAAATCTGCTGCGACATTCCAAGTCATCGATGGAGTGCGGTATTCAATTCCCGGCGACTGGGCAGAAGTTCGAAGTGATGGTTCAGTTGCTCTCCTCGGCCGAGGAAGCCAGTGCATTAACACCGGCGGTGAGAAGGTGTACCCCGAAGAGGTTGAGGAAACCTTGAAGACGCATGCTGCTGTCGCTGATTGCGCGGTTGTCGGAGTTCCAGATGAGCGGTTTGGGCAGGCGATTTGCGCAATAGTCGAACTCTTCGATTCGTCGGTGAACAACGACGTTCTCGTTGATCATGTTCGATCAAAAATTGCTCGCTACAAAGCCCCAAAGCATGTCATACGTGTCGACACTGTCGGGCGCGCGGTGAACGGCAAACTTGACTACAAAAAGTTGACTGCGTTGGCAGTGGAAACTGTCACGAGTAAATAACTCGTTCCGAAATTTGACGTCGAAATGGATTCTGTCTGGTCACAGGTAACAGCAGTTCTGTTCGACCTCGACGGGGTCATTACCCCAACTGCCGAGATCCATCAACGAGCATGGCTTCAGGCGCTCAACGACTTCAGTGCTGATGAAACCGACTACCACACCTTCATCGATGGTCGTCCACGTCTCAATGGAGTGAGAAAGTTCTTAGCTGGCCGAAATATCAACTTGCCTGAGGGGTCTGCTGGCGATGCGCCCTCCACGTTGTCAGTTCATGGAATTGCTGCGCTGAAGAATTCACTCTTCCTGCACATTCTCGATCACAACCCGTTCAGTGCCTATCCGGGATCGCTGGCTGTTCTTTCTGCCTTAGAGGATCAGCAGACGCCCTTCGCCCTAGTCACCTCGTCGAAAAACGCTGGACCAGTACTGCGTGCAAGCGGATTGCACGACCGCTTCAGCATCATCGTTGACGGAATCCGAGCGGATGAAGAGTCATTGAGTGGTAAGCCATCTCCCGATACCTTTCTCCGTGCTGCGGCGCTGCTAGACGTGGCGCCATGTGATTGCGCCGTAGTCGAAGACGCCGTCAGCGGAGTAGCAGCTGGTCGGGCTGGTGGCTTCGGAAAAGTGATCGGGGTTGATCGCGGAGCAGGACGTGATGCACTCATTGCGGCCGATGCTGACCTTGTCGTCAGCGACTTGCAAGAAACGTTGCCCTAAGCGCCGATTTTCTCCATGCCGCTGACACAATTGTGCGATGGGCGCCCGCTCGACATCTATTGACCGAAATAGATTCCCTGTCGACGAATGGGCCTTAACTGAAAATGGAGTGGGTCCCACTTCAGATGCTCACGACACACTTTTCGCCATCAGCAACGGAGTATTCGGACTGCGGACACCACTGCGCGACACATCGGTTGGGACGCACGCGACGACCATCGTCAACCGGTTTTTGAGACCTACGACATCGTCTACCCCGAAGACGCCTACGGGCTTGCACGCGTCGGCCAATCGCTAGTTCCAGGTCCTGATATCTCGCAGGTCGAGATCGCCATTGATGGAAAGAAATATTTGCTCTCCTCAACACGCTGGACTCGCACCCTAGATTTGCGATCTGGCTGTCTGAGGAGAACCTTCCAACTCACGTTGCCCTCTGGCAGCCTCGTCGTACTGACGCACATCACCTTTGTTTCTCAACACTCACCCCAACGCGCATTCCAGCGTTGGAGGGCAGAAGTTGAAGAAGGCGGATCGACGCACCAGATCTCGCTCACATTTCATTGTCGACATGACAGCCCGACTGACACAACATCAGATGACGATCCCCGCAAAGGACATGAATTCACGGCTGACAGCGTTCCAGTCGGCATCATCACGGCCAATCAAAATGGACTGATTTCGAAAGTGAGGACTCGTTCGTCCCAGTTACAACTAACGACGGCGATGACAACTAACGCAGCGCCCCAACAGGTCACCACCGCCGTGCTTCAGTCACACGCGGCATCGATGGTGATTACTGGCTCGGTGGCAACGTCAGAGCCATTTGAGGCAGCTATCAATGTTTCGGTGTCGCTGAACACTGCGAACGACAGCAGTTGGCACGAGAACCTGACGGCCACACAATGGGCCGATTTCGACGGCGCATTCCAAGAGCACCAAGAACACCTCGACAGGTTTTGGTCGCGATCAGACATCCGCATCGAGGGCAACTCTGAAGCGCAGCAAGCGGTCAGATGGCACCTCTTCCAAAGCGCTTTTCATTCCGTCTTCAGATTTCTTATATTCTTCAGTTTTCTTAACCTGACTAATTTGTTCTCGCTGATCCCCTAGGGGAGACACCCACAAATTTTCCACAAACTTGCTGTATTCTCGCTCCTGCTCTGTCGCTTCCCTAAAAATGACAGTCACAGGATCACGATACTCGTCTTCAGGGTCACGCCGTGGCTTGCGAATCGTAGCAACCATTTTATCTCCATCTGAAGATAAGTCGGTTACTGTATAATTATGCTGGCCAGAAGTTTGATCTAATGCAACATGTGTGGATAGTTCACCTATCACGCCCTCCTCGCCTGTAGGATTGAGAACGATACCCCCGGTACTTAAAGATGTATTCTCATCAAAGGGGTTAAAGCCCAAAGCAGTGGGGGCGAACAAACCGTCGTCATCTTTGCCGGAAAAAGCCACAGTGTCAGGAAACTGGAACATGCCAGCGCCAGACTCAGACCCAAGATCAACCCATGCTGGAAGATTATATTTTTCTACAATTTTTAAATTAGCCATATTCGCACCCTAATTGAAAACCTGGGAATCTCTGCAAAGGGTCAAACCGCACTTGGCTACGACGGACACTATTTTTGGGACACCGAAGTGTTCATGCTCCCGTTCCTTGCACACGCGGTTCCTGAGCGAGCGAGACACCTGTTGGCTCTTCGCCACTCGATGCTTCAACAAGCCAGGTTGAGAGCATCAACTCTTTCTCAAGCGGGAGCCCTGTACCCGTGGCGGACCTTGAGCGGCGAGGAAGCATCGTCGTATTATCCAGCAGGAACCGCCCAGTACCACATCAACGCAGATATCGCCTGGGCGATCGATCGGTACGTCCTTGCAACCGGTGACCACGACTTCTTGGCGCATGGAGGGGCGCAAATGGTTATTGAGACGGCGCGAATGTGGGCCGACTTGGCATTCGAAGGGTCCGATGGCCGGTGGCACATTCACGGCGTGACCGGACCAGACGAGTATTCGGCCGTCGTGAACGACAATGCGTACACAAATTCGATGGCCGCTCGCAACCTCCGGCTTGCGGCCCGGCTTGCTCGAGATGCTGCACTCCACCACCTAGATCCGCTCTCAGATGTTGAGATGGAAACCTGGATCCATATTGCCGATCATCTGGTGATTCCTTTCGATGACACGCTTGGAATCTACGCGCAGGATGATCAATTTCTCTCTCGGCGTCGATGGGATCTCTCAGATATTCCTCAGGAGAATTTTCCACTCCTTCTTCACCTGCACCCCCTGGTCATCTATCGCCATCAACTCATCAAGCAGGCAGATGTGGTTCTTGCCATGCTGCTGGTGCCCGAAGCATTTCGACCGGAGGCGCTGAGAGAAACGTTCAGATATTACGAAGGCGTCACCACTGGAGATTCATCGCTCTCGGCTGCGATTCAGGCGACAGCCGCAGCAACAGTCAATTATGTTGACGTTGCGGATCACCACTTTGATCAGGCGTTGTTCCTTGATCTCGCCAACACCCATGGCAACACCGGGGACGGAGTGCATCTCGCCAACTCCGGCGGTATCTGGTCTGCTGTAATCGTCGGAATGGCGGGCTTGACCATGCGACCCGATGGCGTTGAGCTAGCCCCAACTGGCTGGTGTGTGGGAAATCACATTTCAGCACTGATTCATATTCGAGGGTCCCTCCTACAACTCACTATCCGCCCCGAAGGAACAACCATTGAACTCAAAGGCGGCAAACCGATCGCGCTGATCTCTCAAGACCACCACACCGCCATCGATTCAACCCCTGTTTCTGTTCCTGCGATTTTCCCTTCAACCCCTCAACATGGGTAACGTGCGAGCATGACTGAAGCACTTGGATTCGATGGCAAAGTAGCGGTAATCACCGGAGCAGGAGGAGGCCTTGGCCGCCAGCACGCACTCCTCATGGCCTCTCGTGGCGCCCTCGTGGTGGTGAACGATCTCGGTGGGTCTGTGGATGGTTCAGGATCAGATAAAGGCGCAGCGGCAAAGGTTGTTGACGAAATTGTTGCTCTTGGTGGCGAGGCCGTCGCAGACACCAACTCCGTTGCCAGTGCAGAAGGTGGTGAGGCAATTGTTCAGACTGCTCTCGACGCGTTCGGGACAGTAGACATCGTGATTAACAACGCTGGCATTCTCCGTGACAAGGCGTTCCATAACATGGACGAGTCGCTTGTTGATCCAGTCTTCGACGTTCATCTCAAAGGCGCTTTCAATGTGACAGGGCCAGCCTTTCGAGTGATGCGAGAAAAGGGCTATGGCCGAATCATCTCGACATCATCTGCTGCCGGAATTTTTGGCAACTTCGGACAGGCGAATTACGGGGCTGCGAAAATGGGTCTCGTCGGGTTCACCCGAGTACTCGCTGTCGAAGGAGCACGTTTCAACATTGCGGCAAACGCCATCGCCCCAATTGCACTCACCCGCATGACAGAGGACCTGCTAGGCGACCTTGGCCAGAAACTGCAGCCTGACTATGTCGCTCCGCTCGTAACGTTTTTGGCGCACGAGTCATGTGATGCGACGGGTCGAGTCTTCTCGGTCGGAGGCGGACGTGTCGCCGAGATATTCATTGGCGAGTGCCAAGGCTTCACCGACGCCGACTTGTCGCCAGAATCAGTTCGCGACAACTGGTCGACCATCTGTGACCGCGATGGGTACGCAGTGCCTGCGCAGATTGCAGAGGAGACAAAGATGTTCGTGGACGCTCTGCGGTGAGCAATCCAGTCCTTCTTCCTCGCTCCGACGGGTCATCTCTTGTCCTCCACCATCTCGGCGGTTCGGGAGACCGTCCCCTGCTCATCTCCCATGCGACCGGCTTCCACGGTCGTTGCTACCTCGAGTTCGCAGAGCACCTTTCACCAACATGGACAGTATGGGCACTTGACTACTCAGGTCATGGCGAAACGACTGCTTCAGGTCCGGATGTGAATACCTGGGAATGCTTTGGCGAGGATGCTCTCATCGCTGCTCGGCATCTTGCCCCAAATGGAGGGCTACATGCGTTCGGTCATTCGATGGGCGGCGCTGCAGTAATGATGGCCCACCTCCACGATTCCAACGCCTTTGCACAACTCGTTGCATTCGAGCCAATTGCTCCTCCACCAAACGACCAATTTGACGTCGCGAACCTGCCAATCGCCGTTGGGGCGGAGCGTCGTCGTCCGGTGTTTGACAGTGCAGACGCCGCCATTGAGAATTACGCCTCGAAGCCACCACTCGGCGTCTTCGCCCGCCAATCCCTCAGTGATTACGTCAATTACGGAGTTCGCCAGCAGGACGATGGAACAGTGGCGTTGTCCTGCACCCCGACCTTTGAAGCATCTGTCTTTCGCGCCGCGCACAGAAACCATCTCTGGGAGTCACTGCCAGAGATTGATCTGCGGGTGGACATCATTGCTGGCGTTATTGAGGAGCACCAACCATCGAATTTCGCAAAAGGTGTCGCTGATCGACTACCCAATGGCTCATACCACCTGAATTCCAACTGGAATCACTTTGGCCCCTTTGTGGTGCCCGCCGAGGTCGCACAGTTAGTCGATCGTCTACTCAATAGTTCAGTTATCTAGTTGCCATCTGGCAGGCTGTTCTTCATGAGTGTGTACGCGCCTCCGACAACGCTGTCACCCTCGCGAATCGACTCGTTTCTCTCGTGCCCCCTTGCATTCAGATTTTCGAGCCTCGACGGTCTGTTCGATCCACCAACCGAGGCAACCGTGCGGGGCACGATGGTTCACCGAACGCTTGAGCACTTTTACGCCAAGCCGAGCACCGATCGAACTGAAGACTCATTGCGCTCGTCGCTGGATCAAATGCTCGAAGAATTCTCAGACGACGCCGATGTGCTCTACCTCGAACTAACTGGCGACAAATTTGAGCGCCTCGGTAGCGAGTGCAACAAGCTTGCATTCAACACGCTCAAAATGGAGGATCCGATCTCGGTAAATCCGGTCGGTCTAGAAGTCAGGATCGAAGCCACATTTGGCGGCGTGACGTTGCGAGGCATCATTGATCGGCTCGAACGAAATAGTGACGGCCAACTCGTCATAACCGATTACAAAACTGGTCGCGCTCCAAGTCCATCTTTCGAAAAGAAGGCACTGGCCGGAGTGAACTTCTACGCGTTGCTCTGCCAACGGGAATTTTCTGAGGACGCTTCTGAACTTCGTTTGATGTACGTGAAGTCATCTCAAACCATCTCCGCTCGGCCAACAAACAAGACAATCTCGTTCGTTGAGCAACGCCTCACAGCCGTTCATAAGGCCATTTCGCAAGCGTGTGAAACAGGCCAATTCGCTACTCGTAAAAGTGCTCTATGCAACTTCTGTGCGTTTAGAACATGGTGTCCAGAATTCGGCGGCGATCCGCAAATTGCTCTAGTCGAAGCGCCTCGGCGCATGAGCGAATCCTGAATCGACATGAACCGACTACCTGTTGCGCAGATCGCTGATTCAATCGATGCACGTGCCGACAGGCTCTACCAGCCGTTACGCAACTTCTCGACTCTGAATTCGATCATGGTCGCTGCAAGTACTCTTGGCGACTGGAGTCTGATCTGGCACCTCACGGGTCTCATTCGTGGCGTCATCACTACGCAGTTTCGAGAAATTGTCCTACTGTCAGTGCTTCTGGGAGTTGAGAGCCTCATTGTCAATCTAGGCATCAAGCGGCTGTTTCGCCGCAAACGTCCAACGGAGCATGGAGCAGATGGGTTGAGAGTTCGCAAGCCTCGCACTTCGTCATTTCCAAGCGGTCACGCCTCGGCTGCCGGATTCTCTGTGGTGATGCTGTCGTCGATGACAGGCGGATGGTGGGTGGCGTTATGGATCGTCCTCGCGACCACAGTGTCAACGAGTCGTTTCCATGTTCGAATTCACCACGCCACAGACGTGGTCGCAGGGGCTGTTGTTGGCGTTGCCCTCGCCCTAGCGATGCTGCCTGTGCTGTAACTCAGCCTGCGATGAGTCGACGAATGTCGAGCAGGACGTCAGTTACTTCGTTCGCCGAAACGAGTTCACGTTGCAGCAGGCGAACGAGGGTCTCATCGATTACTGAAATTGCTGAAGCGGTGTCGATGCCCTGCGACTCGTTTGCCATGGCAACCTCTTCATCAAGTACTGCTGTGCTAATTGCGCTACTTTCAGTCATTGCTATCACCGTATCGCTCTTGCGGGCATCGTGCACGCATCATCTGCCATCTAATGTGTTGATATGGAACTTACAGATCGTCATGTAGTCGTCACCGGGGCTGCCGGTGGAATCGGATCCGCTCTTGCTCGGCGCTTTCACGCTGCCGGTGCTCGGCTTGTACTCGCTGATCAAAAGTCACCAGAGTCTGTTGCCGCCGAACTTCCAGGCTCTGTTGCGCTTGCTGTCGACCTTTCTACCGAGGCAGGAAATATCAAACTCATTGACACAGCAGAGAGCCACTTCGGCGTTGTCGACCTCTTCTTCGCCAACGCTGGCGTTGCAATCGGGACCGACCCGATGGATGACGAGGAAATTTGGGATCTCGCGTTTGCAATTAATACCCATGCACATCGTTGGGCTGCTCGGAGGCTCCTCCCAGCATGGCTTGATCGAGGCGAGGGATATTTCTGCTCCACGGCCTCAGCAGCAGGGTTGCTCGCTCAAATCGGTTCTGCACCGTATTCGTTGACCAAGCACGCAGCAGTTGCGTTCGCAGAGTGGATGTCAATTACATACGGTGAGCGAGGACTCAAGGTGAGCTGCCTATGCCCACAGGGGGTAAACACGGCAATGCTGAATTCCGATTCCCCGATCGGTACCGGTGGCGATGTTGTGCGCTCTGTTGGCCAAGTTCTTGAACCTGCCGATGTCGCAGAGGTGGTCTACCAATCAATTCTCGATGAAGACTTTCTCATTCTTCCTCATCCTGAGGTTGGTGACTACCTAAAGTTTAAAGGCAGTGAACCCAAGAAGTGGATTACGGGAATGCAGCGACTCCAACGTCGCACTTTGGGCTACTGAGATCGATGTCAGCGGCCGAACTGCGAAGCATCGGCCTTCGCCAAGGCGAACGGGTTCGCTTTAGGCGCCCAAACCGTTCACGTTGGACACTTGGACGAATTGCTTCGGTAGGTGCTGATGGAAGCATTCTCGTGCACGACGCTGATGGTGCTGCACGTTCCTTGCGTCCTGAGGCACTCGAAGTGGAGCGTCCGAATCGGCGCGGGCGATTGACATGGCGAGCCGTGGATGAGGTTGCGACTACTTGGGAACAGCTGGACCTCTTTGGTTCAGACACGAAGTAACTATTCCTTGACGGTAAATGTCCGGACATCTAGGATTCACGTGATCACGAATTGGAGGACCTGTGAAATTCGACCAGTACTACCTTGATTGCCTGTCACACGCGTCATACCTCATTGGTGACGAATCGTCAAAGAAGGCTGTGGTCGTCGATCCGCAACGCGATATTTCGGGTTACCTCGCAACTGCAGACGAAGCTGGACTCGACATCGTGATGGTGATCGAAACGCATTTTCACGCGGACTTCTTGTCAGGGCATCTCGAACTTGCTGCAGCCACTGGCGCGGAGATCTGCTATTCCTCTGTGGCGGACCCGGAATTCGCCCACCGAAAGATTGAACATGGCGAGAGAGTTTCCCTTGGCGAGGTTGCGCTCGAATTCCGCCATACCCCTGGTCACACTCCAGAGTCGATGAGCATTGTGGTCTACGAGAATGCTGATAGCGCCCCTTACGGTGTCCTGACTGGCGACACGCTCTTTATCGGCGATGTTGGCCGCCCTGACCTCCTCGCTTCAATCGGTTTCACCCGCGAAGAACTTGCAGAGAAACTGTATGACTCACTTCACCAGCAACTCATGACTCTTCCGGACGACACGATCGTCTTTCCTGCCCACGGTGCCGGGTCAGCCTGCGGAAAGAACCTCTCCACTGAACTCACCTCAACAATCGGCGAGCAGCGTCATACCAATTACGCGATTCGTGCGAGTTCGCAAGAGGCCTTTATGGCCATGGTCACCGAAGGACAGCCTCCAGCGCCAAGCTATTTCGTCTACGACGCCGTTCTCAATCGTAAAGAGCGTGACCTCCTCGATGAATCGGCGCTTCCCCCATCAATGGATTACGCGCAGATCCAAGGTACTCTCGCCAACGGCGCAATGCTCGTCGATGGACGTGACCCTGAAGAGTTCTCTCGAGGTCACCTAAAGGGTGCGATTAACGTCGGCATGGCCGGCCGATACGCAGAATTCGCCGGATCAATCGTGCCATCGGATGTTGACATCGTGCTGTTCACGGATCCCGGTCAAGAACTTGAGGCCAAAAACAGGCTCGCAAGAATTGGTTTCGACCGAGTTATCGGTATCGCCGCCCAGCCATACCACATGCTCACCTCGCATGCGGAGAGCACCCAAGTGGCCAGTCGCCTTACCGCCGATGAATTCAACGCCCGAGTGCGTGATCTTCCCGACCTGCAGATTGTCGACGTGCGCAACCCTGGCGAAGTTACAAGCGGCACGGCGCACGACGCCCAAACCATTCCGGTCGGGCAGCTTCCTGCTCGTCTCGACGAACTTGATGCAGCTAAGCCCACCGTCGTGTTCTGCGCAGGCGGCTATCGATCATCGGTGGCAGCAAGCCTCCTGCGCCAAAAAGGCTTTGGTGATGTCAGCGACGTGATCGGTGGCTACACAGCCTGGATTGAGACAACCCAGTCGGCATAGCGACCAGTGATCTTGCGCTACGTCTCACAACGTTTCAGCGGGGCTAAACGCCTGCGACCACAACGAAAGAACTACCCACACCGGGAGGACCAATGACACGCCTTGGATTTGTACTCGAAAGCGACTCTTGTATCGGTTGCCATGCATGCACCGTCGCTTGCAAAAGCGAACATGATGTTCCAATTGGGGTGAACCGCACCTGGCTGAAGTACGTCGAAACTGGTTCGTTCCCAAATACAGGGCGATCTTTCACGGTCATGCGTTGCAACCATTGCGACGACGCTCCTTGTATGAAGATTTGTCCAACAAGTGCACTCCATCGCACCGGTAACGGCGTCGTTGACTTTGATGACGACATTTGTATTGGCTGCAAGGCTTGCATGAATGCATGCCCGTACGACGCGATCTACATCAACCCAGAAACGAACGTTGCCAACAAGTGCAACTTTTGCAACCACCGAGTCGAAGTCGGTCTTGAACCCGCGTGCGTGGTGGTGTGTCCAACCCATGCCATTGTCAGCGGCGACCTCGATGATCCGAACTCAGAAATCAGCAAGATCGTCGCGCGTGACAAGGTTTCAGTTCGGGCCCCTGAGCAAGGAACGTCACCAAAGGTGTACTACCGCGGCGTCGATCAGGCGGCGCTCGATCCCACCCGAACCAAGATCGCCGATGACGGCATGATTTGGGCTGATACAACGAAAGATCACCCCACTCTCACTCATGTCATGGCAGAGCACAGTGGAAACCAGGTGACTGGGCGCACGGCATACACAACGAGTCACCCGATGACGTGGAAGTCGAAAGTTTCTGGGTACCTCGTGACGAAGGCCATCGCTGCAGGCGTGATGGCGATCGCTGCACTTCTTGTGCTTCTCGGTCACGGCGATTCTTCATCAGCGGCGGGTCTGCTTCCCGCAGTGGTTGCTGGAATCTTTACCGCCGTCACTGGTGCACTTCTCGTAGCCGACTTAAAGAAACCCTCAAGATTCCTCTACATCTTGACGAAGTCGAACACCGAATCATGGCTGGTTCGAGGGGCATGGATCCTTGGAGCATTTGCTGCACTCGTCGGCCTATGGGGACTTCTCGACATCATCGGCAGCAATTCGGCACTCCCGTGGCTATCACTTCCGATTGTGCTGCTGTCGGCCGGGGTGGCGGGCTACACCGCCTTTTTGTTCGGCCAGTGCGAGGGACGTGACCTCTGGCAGACCCCCCTGCTGCTCCCAACGCTCCTCGCTCAGGCGGTCGTTGCGGGTGGTTCGGCCTATCTCTTACTCGACCTCTTCATCGATGTTCCAGAGCTAAAAGCGATCCGGATCACCACTCTCGCCGCCCTCGGCGCACTTTCGTTGCTCATCGCTACGGAAGTTGTCTCACACGGGTCACGAACCGTTGAACTCGCAACCCTGGAAATGACGAAAGGAGCCTATGCCCGCCGATTCTGGCTCGGTGGTGTCGTTGCAGGTCTCATCGCACCGATTGTATTGATTGCTCTGGCTCTCAACGGATCAGCCTCACAAGGCCTCGGGGCCATTGCCGCCATCTGCGCCCTCGTTGGCCTCTTCGCTTACGAGGACGCATTCGTTCGTGCCGGCCAATCTGTTCCACTGTCCTGAATCGAAGTATTGGAGAAAGAAGATGACACTCACCAACCATCCTCCCCACGATCAGTGGCATAACTGGACCGAACTTGACGCCAAAGCGTGGCCCAAGCGTGTTGAGCGCAATTACACGCTTATTCCAACAACGTGCTTCAACTGTGAAGCTGCCTGCGGTCTTGTCGCGTTCATCGACAAAGAAACCGGCGAGGTGGTGAAGTTCGAAGGAAACCCAGAACACCCAGCAAGCCGCGGTCGCAACTGCGCTAAAGGGCCTGCAACGATTAACCAGGTCACTGATCCGGAGCGAATCTTGTATCCGCTTCGACGTGTTGGTGAGCGCGGATCTGGCGAATGGGAACGCATCACTTGGGAGGAAGCCCTCAACGAAATTGGTAGCCGCATCAGGACTGCCATCACTGAGGGGCGCGGAAACGAAGTGATGTACCACGTCGGTCGCCCGGGAGAGGATGGCTATACCGAGCGCGTGCTATCTGCATGGGGCGTTGACGGGCATAACTCACACACCAATATTTGCTCGTCGAATGCGCGTATCGGCTACCAGTCATGGATGGGCCTCGACCGACCATCATCAGACTTTGCGAATGCTGAAGTGATCTTCTTGATCTCATCACACCTTGAGGCCGGGCACTACTTCAACCCCCACGCTCAGCGAATTATGGAAGGCCAGCAAAAGGGCGCAAAGGTCATCTGTGTCGATCCTCGGTTGTCAAACACCGGCGCAAAGGCCGACTACTGGCTCGCACCGTGGCCCGGGACCGAAGCATTCATGCTGCTTGCGATCGCTCGCCTGCTCATCGAAAATGGCACGTGGGATCGAGACTTCGTCAAGCGCTGGGTGAACTGGCAGACGTACCTCACTGCGAAGCGGCCTGACCTCCCGTGCCAGTTTGAGTCTCTCGAACAGGCGCTACTTGATGAATACGCCGAGTACACCGTTGAAGAGGCCGAACGTGTCTGTGGCGTCTCCGGTGATGACCTTCGTGAAATTGCTGAACTCATTGGTCGCCACATGACCAAATTTGCGTCACACAACTGGCGTGCCGCCGGTGCGGGAAACCTCGGAGGTTGGCAGGTTGCGCGATGCCTTTTCTTCATCAACGTGCTCACAGGCTCTGTTGGCACCCCAGGCGGAACAAGCGGAAACGGCTGGAACAAATTCACTCCTGCGCCACCAAAGGGTGGACAACCCATCAAAGAATGGAATGAACTCAACTGGCCAGTCGAGTACCCACTCGCCTACCACGAACTTTCGATTCTTCTGCCCCATTTCTTGAACGAAGGCCGAGGGAAACTCGACACCTACTTCACCCGGGTCTACAACCCAATTTGGACCAACCCAGATGGATTCTCTTGGCTCGAAGCCTTGAAAGACCCCGCCAAGGTCGGATGCCACGTTGCCCTCACCCCGACGTGGTCGGAAACCGCATGGTTCGCCGACTATGTGCTCCCAATGGGCGTCGGGTCTGAGCGACACGACATTGCAAGTTATGAGACCCACGCCGGTCGCTGGATCGGCTTCCGGCAGCCAGTTATGAGGAGATATGCCGAACTCAATGGCGAAACTGTTGATGCAGACAGCAGAACCCACGAGTTCAACGTCGGGGAAGTCTGGGAAGAGAACGAATTCTGGATTGACCTCAGTTGGCGCATCGATCCTGACGGTTCTCTTGGCATACGGGAGTACTTCGAAAGCGACGAACGTCCGGGCTCCCCAATGGGAATTGACGAGTATTACGGACGGATGTTCGCTGAGAACGTCCCAGGACTCGCCGACGCCGCTGCCGAAGTTGGCCAGACCCCTCTTGACTTCATGAGAGATCGTGGGGCTTACGACGTCCCTGGTGATCCGTATAGGCCGTATGAACGTCCGGTCGATCCGGGTGCGGTCGATGGGTGCGAGAAGGATGCCTCAGGTGTCTTTAGAAAGCCAAATACCGAAGGCACATGGAATGGTGATGCTGCATCACTCGGGCAGTTGCACCTCGCAAAACTCGGAGACGGCAGCCCGGCGATTGAGGTAGACGGAGAACTGAAAGAAGGGTTCCCAACTCCATCGAAGAAGTTGGAGTTGTTTTCGACCACCCTGCACGACTGGGGTTGGCCCGAGTATGCAACACCCAAATGGATTCCTAGTCATGTTCACTGGGAGGACCTCGACATCGAAGGTGACGAGCGAGTGCTGTTGCCGACCTTCCGAATCCCGACGCTCATTCATACTCGTTCAGCGAATTCGAAGTGGCTCAACGAAATTTCGCACCGACATCCTCTCTGGATCCACCCGAGTGACGCCGAGAAGCTCGGAATTGATGAAAACGGCCTCGTCCGAATTACGACCCGCATTGGCCACTTCGTCATCTCCTCTTGGCGTACCGAAGGTATTCGACCAGGAGTGGTTGCGGCGTCGCACCATATGGGTCGCTGGCGGCTCGAAGAAGGCAAAGCTCGTTCGTTTGGAGCTGGTCTTGCATCGATCACAAATGATGGCTCTTCATGGAAGTTACAAAAGAAAAAGGGCATCGAGGCTTACGAGTCTGAAGATCCCGACACCAACCGCATTTGGTGGAACGACACAGGCGTCCACCAAAACCTCACCTTCGCTGTTCAGCCTGACCCGATCTCGGGAATGCAATGCTGGCACCAGCGCGTGCGCGTCGGTCCAGCACAGCCTGGCGACGAATACGGCGATGTTGTGGTCGACACGGCAAAGTCCCGCGAGGCATACCTCGACTGGTTGAGCAAGACTCGTCCTGCACCTGGCCCAAATGGATTGAGGCGCCCGCTGTGGTACGCACGGCCGTTGAAACCAGTTCCAGAGGCATACCTACTCTAAGGTAGCGTCGCTATGAACTCCTCACCCACGCAATCCTTGAAGTTATCTCGGTCTAGTGGTGTGCCGCTCTGGCAGCAACTTGAGACCGACTTACGTCGGCGCCTTCATGCCGGTGAGTTCGTAGATCACTTTCCGTCCGACCGCGAACTCATGGAGGCCTACGGAGTCAGTCGCCATACCGCTCGACACGCGATGACATCGTTAGGCAACGATGGCATTGTTCATCGCTTTCGAGGCATCGGGTCGTCAATCGATAGCGGCCGTATCGCTCAGTCACTTGGAAGTTTGTACAGCCTCTTTCAGGTGGTCGAATCGGCAGGGATCCAGCAAACGAGCGTCGTGCTGTCAGTAGGCGCAGCGACCGATCCACGCATCGCCCCAAAGTTGGGGCTTGATGAAAGTTCCTTACTGTTTCATCTTGCCCGGCTTCGTCTTGCGGACGGCGATCCAATCGCTGTCGACTACGTCTGGCTACCAGGTGAGTACATCTCACCGCTGCAACGCACCGACTTCACCCGTACCTCGCTGTACGACGAAATGGAACTCTCGACACTCGGACGACCATCTGCCGGGTCTGAGCACATCTCTGCAATTGTGCCCAATAGCGAAATACAACATCTGCTCTCGATTGATGATCAGACAGGCGTATTCGAGTTGATTCGACAGGGAGAAAAGTCCGGAAACGTCATTGAATTCCGTCGGACATTCATCCGCGGAGACAGCTTCAACTTGGTGACTGACTGGCGACGTGGGCAACGCAGTGAAATGCGGCTCGAACAGAAGAATCGGATTACAGATCTCGCTGATTAAGGCCGTAACCTCATGGTATGAGCAGCAACACAGCCCCAAATAACGGCCGCGAGATTGTCATTGTCGATGCGGTTCGAAGCCCTATCGGTCGCCGCAATGGTGGATTGGCAGGAATGCACCCCGCTTCACTACTCGGCAAGATCCAGAGCTCGCTCATCGAGCGCAGCGGCATCGACCCAACTGCGATCGAACAGGTTGTTGGTGGATGTGTCAGCCAAGTTGGTGAGCAGAGCTTCAACGTCACTCGAACCGCCTGGCTCGGTGCCGGTCTCCCAATCGAGACCGCGGCAACGACGGTAGATACTCAATGTGGGTCAAGCCAGCAAGCGACCAACCTCGCGGCGTCACTCATTGCATCAGGAACTGTCGACGTTGCAATGGCCTGTGGCGTCGAGGTGATGAGCCGAATTCCAATCGGTATCAACTCGTCCAAGAAGTTGGGCCTCGGTGTCCCTATTCCGAAGGAATACTTCGCCCGTCTTGAAATGACGTCACAGTTCGAAGGTGCTGAGCGCATTGCCGACAAGTGGGATATCTCGCGAGACGACACAGATGCGTTCGGTTTTGAATCACAGAATCGTGCGGCCCAAGCGTGGAACGAAGATAGATTCGCCGGCCAGTGGATATCGGTTGATGCGCCGGTGCTTGACGAAGAGGGCAACCCGACCGGCGAGATGGCGGCAATTAGTCGTGATGAAGGCATCCGCGAGACATCTCTTGAGAAGCTCGGCCAATTGAAACCCGTCGCCCGCGAAGATGGTGTTCACACCGCTGGCAACAGCTCCCAGATCTCCGATGGCGCTTCTGCAGTCCTCATGATGACCGCAGAGCGTGCCGAAGCTCTCGGGTTGACTCCACGAGCACGCGTTGTCGACACGTGTCTCGTCGGCGTCGATCCAGTACTGATGTTGACAGGTCCAATGGATGCAACACGTCGACTCCTTGACCGGTCCGGCCTCTCAATCGACGACATCGACAACTTCGAGATCAACGAAGCATTCGCATCCGTTGTCCTTGCATGGGCAAAAGAAGTCGGTGCTGACCTCGCGAAGACCAACCCGAACGGCGGCGCCATCGCTCTAGGTCACCCACTTGGAGCTACTGGGTCGTTCCTCATGACGAAGTCGCTGTACGAACTCGAGCGCACCTCAGGCCGTTACGGCCTCATCTCAATGTGCTGCGGCGGTGGACTCGGCACTGGAACCCTCATCGAGCGAATCTGAGACTCACCTTCCGCAGTGCTGTCATCCTCACCTTGGTGGTGACAGCCTGTGGATCATCCTCGACTCCTCGTACAGGCATCGTCGACCGTGTCATCGATGGCGACACTGTCGACATTGCCTTTGGCAATGATCTCGAGCGTGTTCGACTGATTGGAATTGATACACCTGAGATCGGGTACGAGGGTGCTCCAGACGAGTGTTGGGCTCAAAATGCAAAACAGGCCTTGCAACGCTTACTTCCCGAAGGAACCGAGGTTCGTGTGCTCCGGGATGTGGTTGCACGTGACCACTACGGTCGGCTGCTTGGCTACATCTTCGTCAACAACGACCGCTTTGTGAACGGCGAGCTTGCCCTCAATGGCCACGCAGCGGTTTTGTCGATTGCTCCTAACGAGTCATTTTCAGGTGAGATACAGCGAGCAGCAACTACTGCTCGAAACAGCAACATCGGGCTCTGGCGAGCCTGTGATTCATCGGCCAGATAACTTCAGTGGTAATGACCGCCCTTAACGAACGTCTCGGATTTACATCCCAAGATCGCGTGCTCATTATCTCTTGTGATGATCTTGGCCTGAGCCATTCGTCAAACGAGGGTGTGATGTCAGCTCTGCGCGACGGTGTAGCGACGTGCGCCTCCATCATGGTTCCTGCCCCTTGGGCTCGTCACGCTGCGCAGCAGGTAACCCCTAGCGATGACATCGGGGTGCACCTCACCCTAAATGCGGAGCACGACTGCTATCGATTTGGGCCAGTCACACATGCACCATCACTGCTATCGGGAGACGGAGGATTTCCGTCTGCCATTGATGATTTGTGGGAACACGCAGATCCGGCCGAAGTTCGACGAGAACTCCGCACCCAGGTCACCCGCGCTCAGGCGTGGGGAATCGATGTCACCCACCTCGCGCCCCATCTTTCCGCAATCACATTGCGACCCGAATTCTTCGACGCCTATCTCGATGTTGCCGTCGAGTTCCAACTCCCCATTCGTCTGCCGTCAACCGTGTCTGCTGCCGAGGCTGGGTTCCCATTCCGTGCACTTGCGGCCGATGAGGGAGTGCTATTCCCAGATTTCTTCAATCACGATTGGCGGGCCGGGTCGCGCCAACGGGTTCTCGACGCAATCGAACGACTACCGGCTGGAGTAACCGAGCTCCATCTGCAACCCACTCTTGACACCCCAGAGATTCGCGCACTCAGTTCAGACGCCGTTGGTTGGATCGACGATCATGCATTTCTCCTCGAGCCGGACGTTCGATCCGCACTTGCGGCAAGCGGAACTCATCTGATTGGTTATCGAGAGATACGCACGGCAATGCGCTCTCAACTGTCGAGTTCGACGAGTTGAGCAATCGCGTGAGCTGCCTCACCTGATGACAGTTCACTGAATAGCGCTCCGGTGCTTCCCACAGCCTTCAGTTGACCTCTCATGAATGCCACTGTGGGGTCAAAGTCGGCATCGCTCGCAACCTTGATCGGAACGGAAATGACAAGGTCTGCCCCATCAGGACCATCAACACGTTCGTTTCCTTTTGATATTTGGACTCGATATTGCACAGACATGACCATCACAACTTATCTGCGGTCACTGAGCGGGCTCTGCGAGGCCATCAAATAACGAGGTCTCTCCTGTCGAAATCGGCCCACACCTACTTTGCGCAAGGATCCAATCCTCTGTTGGGTACACCCGAGCCAATTCGTCATCGTCGAGCCCAGACCAAAACAGCGCGGATGGATCGACCTGAGTCGCGTGTGCCCGAAGCGCACCGGTTCGTGCCCACATGTAGTCAGATACGTCAACACGAGTTGTGATGCGGTCGTCTTGACTTGGCCGAGAGAACCAATTCTCGTCGAACGGTGATTCGCCATGCTTTTCAAGAAGTGCCTCATGAACTCGTTTCATGCGCTCAACTGACCAGGCCGAGTAGTACAACTTCGAAATCGAATGTGCCGCACCACAGTCTGGATACGCCTCGGCGTCAGCTGCTTTCTCAAAGGCAAGGACGCTGACATCGTGAACCTTAAGGTGATCAGGGTGTGGGTATCCAGCCTGATCATCTGAGTATGTGATCAGCACGTCAGGCCTTACTCGACGAATCTCTTTCACTAATCGACCGACTGCCTCGTCGAGATCAGCCATGTGGAAGCAGTCAGGATGATGATTTGATGGACTGTCAGCCATACCGGAATCGCGGTACCCCAGCATCAGCACTTCAGAAAACCCAATCACCTTCGCGGATGCTTGCAGTTCAAGTGGCCGAACCTCTGCGAGACGCAATTTTGTCTCTGCCTCATCAAGACCTTCGAATAACTGCCCCGGCTCTCTAAGGGCGGGATTTTGAAGATCGCCCTCTTCACCACCGGTGCAACATACAAGAACCGCTGACGATCCTTCAGCGACATATCGAGCAAGTGTTGGCGCACCCTTTGACGCTTCGTCATCAGGGTGAGCGTGCACTGTCATTATTACTCGTTGCGAATTGAGTGCGTTCTTGCCAACGTCAGACACAGCCCAGAGGCTAGCGGTAGCCTGACCACATGTTCGGGAGTGTTCATCGGCGTGTTGCCCTCTCCGTTATCGCCGCGATCAGCACAGGCTTGCTGCAATCGTGCGACACAAATGACGGTCGAGAAATGAGGCCACCGGCCGAACTCGGAAGTGTGACAGTTCAGCAACAAGTAGTTGCTCCTCAGCTATGAGTGAGTTACCCCCTCCACCACCATCGCAGTCCCTCAGCACTGCAGGCTCAAACTGCACCGTGCACCGAGATCGCCCTGCCGGGCGCCACTGCACCCGCTGCGGCTCTCCAGCCTGCTCAGAGTGTCTTGTCCGCGGATCGGTGGGGAGCCTCTGCGTTGCCTGCCGCAAGGCGAGCACACCGAGTGCCGGCACCCGTGTTCGCTACTGGCAAGCATCACAGGGCGTGCTCGTCGTGAAGGCGCTAATCGCCGCGAACCTGGCGGTCTTTGTTCTCATGGTCACATTTGATGCTCGTGCAATGGGCGGGTCGTTGACGCAACTGCAGATTGATCTTGGCCTTAATGCGTCGCTACTTGGTCAAGGGCCCGGCGAGTGGTATCGAATCGTCTCATCGGGTTTCATTCATTACGGATTACTGCATATTGGGTTCAATATGTACTTGCTCTACCAGTTAGGTGGAACCCTCGAAATTGCGCTTGGGCGCCTCAAATTTCTTTCGCTCTACCTTGCATGTCTTGCCGGAGGTTCGCTTGGCGCTCTCATCCTGCAACCAGGCGGTCTTCACGGCGGCGCGTCGGGTGCAGTCTTCGGACTCATGGGAGTAACTGCTATGGCCTACCAGCAACGAGGCATCAACCCGATGCGAACTCAGATCGGCAGCTTGCTGTTAATGAACCTTGCGATCACATTTCTCGTACCCGGAATTTCAATTGGTGGCCATCTTGGGGGTGCCGTGACGGGAGGCGTATGCGCGTTGGTTGTCACAGCACCGCGCCAAACCACCGTGCGCAAAGAGCGACAAACACTTGCGTTAACGGCGCTATTTGTAATTGCTGCTGCTGCGTGCATTCTGATAGCAGGCTGACAGGACCCCCAACAGATGTGTCTTGGACAGGCTGCCACACCCCTCATTCACAGTGGAAGCATGAAACAAGATGAATTCAATGCCCCACTGCAGTTAATGCTGCTTCCAACATCACACCTGCCCGAATGTCTGCGGCTCGATGACGCCACACGGGTGGCAGGCCTTCACCACATCAGCGAACTACGAGCCGAACTGGAACGCCGACGCATGAAGCGTCGGCCATCACAACCCGCTGCCTAAATGTTGACGTGATCAGACCCCAGCAAGCGAACGCATGGCGTCCCGCTGGTCCAGATCTTTGTCAAGCGGCAGTAATGCGAGCGCCGCAGTGGTCACGCCGTTGTCTAGATAACGCCCAATCTGTTCCTTGCATTGCTCAGGCGTGCCATGCACGATCAACGAATCAACAACTTCGTCAGAAATCGCGGCAAGAGCAGCCTTACGATCGCCGCCCGACCAGGCCGACCACATCCCTTCGAGCTGTGGACCACGGCCAAGCCACTCCTGAAACTTCGCATAAACTGGGACATTCATATATGCAGCGATCGCAAACTTTGCCGCATCACGCACCACCTGAGTGTTGTCGCTCGGACAGACAAAGATTCTCGCCACGATCTCGCGCTCCTCGCCACCGGCAGCATCGTGAACGATCGACGCGACCTGGGGGACGTCATCTGCACCGAGCCAGTTAATGATTGCGCCGTCGCTCTCTCTTCCTGCAAGACGGAGCATCTGTTCGCGGAGCGCTGCAACAAAAATTGGTGGGGTTTGCTCAGGGCGGACACCGAGCCGGAATCCGTTGACTGCAAAAGTATCAAACTCGCGACTCACCTTGTCGCCCTCAAGAGCCTCTTTCAAAAATCGCACCATATCTCGCACTTTTTGATACGGCTGTTCAAAGGGAACACCGTTCCAACGCTCGACGATGACATTGCTCGACGAGCCGATTCCAATGCAAAAACGTCCTGGCGCCGCATCAGCCATCGATGCCACCGACTGAGCCATGCAGGCTGGCGCTCTCGTGTAGGCGGGAATGATTGCAGTTCCAAGTCGCAATCTCGGCTCCCAGGCCGCAGCGAGGGCAAGAGGAGTAAACCCATCGGCGCCATCACTTTCTGCACTCCAGATATCGCTATACCCAATATCGGCCAGTTCGTGCAGCCATTCTTTATGACTGTGAAGTGGACCAGGCAACGGAACTGTCATTCCGAGCCGACGGTTAATTCCTGAGTTCGCAGAGGCCATATTGAAACGGTACTCATCTGGCAGCGTTTCTACCGATACGACTCGAATCATTGGTCAAACTTCTACGTGACTAACATCACACTTGTGAGAGTTCCACTAACAGTCAATGACTTCCTGCAACGAGCCGAGTTGGTGTACCCCGATCGTGTCGCAATCGTCGACGAACCAGATCAACCAGCTGATGATTGGGGGCGAATCAACTACCGAGAGATGGCGCGACGAGCCCGTGCAATCGCTGCGGGCCTTGATGCACTTGGAATCGCCCAAGGGGAACGCATCGCAATGGTGTCACATAACTCAGCACGGTTGCTCACAGCATTGTTTGGTGTTTCTGGGTCGGGGCGAATTTTGGTCCCGGTGAATTTCCGTCTCGTCGCCGAAGAAGTGTCGTACATCGTCGAGCATTCAGGTGCACGAATTCTGCTGATCGATCCTGAACTCGAAGAGGCCATGCAAGACGTGAGCTGCGAGATGAAGTGGGTGATCGGGTCGGAAACCGATGAACAGCTGATGCGTTACGACATTGATCCTGCACCTTGGGAGCCAGACGAAGACGCAACCGCCACAATTAACTACACCTCGGGCACCACCGCTCGCCCCAAGGGCGTACAGCTCACCCATCGAAACGTGTGGCTGAACGCCTCAGTCTTTGGTTGGCATTTGGGGGTCAACGATCGAGACGTCTATCTCCACACCCTCCCACAGTTCCACTGCAACGGCTGGGGGATGCTCTATGCGGTGACCGGAATGGGAGCCCGCCACATCATTTTGAGGAAGGTTGACGGGCCGGAGATTCTCCGCAGAATTGACGCGGAGGGTGTCACGTTGATGTGCGCTGCTCCTGCAGTTCTCAACACAGTTCTCGACGCGGCCGCAGAATGGGATGGCCCAATCCCTGGAGCCGGACGAGTTCGGATTGTTGTCGCAGGCGCGCCGCCTCCCACCCGAACAATTGAGCGCTGCGAGACCGAACTTGGCTGGGAATTTGTTCAGATTTACGGCCTTACCGAAACTGCACCGCTCTTAACAATGAACCGTGGACGCGAAGAGTGGGATGAACTCAGCCCGGCTGACCGCGCGACCATGCTCAACCGTGCTGGAGCACCTGTGGTTGGTTGCACCATGGATGTGTCTGCCGATGGCGAGGTTCTCGCACGAGGCAACATGATCATGGAGGGCTATTGGGAGCAGCCTGAAGCAACTCAAACTGCAATTCCAGGAGACTTTTTCCATACCGGCGACGGAGGTTTCATTGATGAGGCCAACTACCTCACGATCTCTGATCGAAAGAAGGATGTCATCATCTCGGGTGGAGAAAACGTCTCGTCGATCGAAGTAGAAGATGCAATCTTCCAGCACCCCGACGTCGCCGAGGTGGCGGTAATCGGTATTCCTGATGAGAGGTGGGGTGAACGTGTGACTGCCCTAGTGGTAACAACCCCAGGTTCATCTCTCACCGAGGATGATGTCATTACATGGACGAAAAAGAAACTTGCTGGATACAAGTGTCCAAAGAAGGTTGACTTCCGTGACGAACTCGCCCGAACAGCTACCGGCAAGTTGCAGAAATTTAAGTTGCGCGAGCAGTACTGGGCGGGTCACGAACGTCAAGTCAACTGACAGATCACGGCCCCGAAACACCGGTCCCGGCATCAAGAATTGCCCGGGCAATGAGGTCAGTCCCGAACGCCGTCAAGATCGCCAAGTACAGCAATCCTGTCGCTGCCATCACTGCTGAGTACTGGCGTTCCTTGAGCGCTGCTTTCGTGACACCAACCAGGATGATTGTGGTGAGAGCGCATGCAACCCAGAACCATCCGAGCACCCCTCCCCAGCCATCATCAATTGTTCCGTTGAGAACGCTCACCATTCCGGTTGGAACGAGCAACATCGCCACCTCAAACGGCCACACTTTCCCGAGCAGATCAACCAGTTCATTGAGATGGCGTCGAGGAAGCCCTGGCTGTACGAGGTACCAATGTCCGAGCAACATCGCGTTTGTTACCGCTCCAAGAAAGATTGCACCAATAACGAGACGCAGCACCGATACGACATCGGTCCATACGCCACCGTTTGCCGAGGAGATGCCTGCGCTTACAAGCCCTATCAATCCAACGACAACCGGAATAAGGTCAAGAAGCGGGTTGAACTCTTTTCCATCTGCATATTCTGCCGATTGACGCTCGATCCCCGTCATCGCCGCCACCCGCTCCGACCTGCGATCGTGCTCGATCTGAGCGCCGCTCACACCAACTGAGCGTCGCATCACTGACGACACGAATCCAGCCAGAATCATCAGCGCCACGAGGGCGCTGGCCGCATCTCGAACGACCTGAGATCCATAGCGGAAACCTGCGATTACCGCTCCAAGCGCCAGTGGCCCGTACGAAAGTCGGAGCATCCAGCCGTAGCCGAGACTTACCTCACGCCGACGCGTTGTCACCCAGCCAAGAAGCATTCCGCCGGTGGCCCACTGCAACAAGAATGTCGAAGCCTCAAGGGTGATTGGCGCCGTGTTCACCAGAGGCAGGGTATCCCTTTCTTGTCCGACAACAGGTTGGAGCCGTCAACCCCTAGCCTGATTTCAACATGCGGATCCAGAACCTTGTCCTTCTTATTGCAAGCGCAGGAGTGCTATCAGCATGCGCGACCGGTCCTCGACCCACTCTTGTGGCAGATATCCCCGTCAATGATGCAGGGATCGTGGCAGTGCTAGATGCATTTGACCTTGCGGACTCAGCCGAATTTACGGCGAACTATAGGATCACCGTGAACTACGGCAACGTCGCCGTCAACGCATCTGTCACTCAGAAGCAGCGGGAACGTTCGGTCACCATTGGCGACATCCGCTACCTCGTTGAAACCGGCAGCACCAGAACGTGCATGCTGTCAAACTCAACATGCACTCAGGGCCTGGATGACACGAAGGTAAGTGATGTCCAGATCACTCACCAATTTTGGTCCCGCGCAACCGCACAACGCCTCCGAATCGATGCCAGCCGAAACATCGGTCCCACCGAGCAATACGTTGCAGTATTTGCGGATGCCGCCACAAATTGCGTCTCTGTCCCGGTCGTCGGTGGCACAAAGGTGTACTGCGTAACGCAAGATGGGGTGCTTGCCCACTATGCGGGTCCGGACCTTCTTATCGAACTCACGGAGTACTCCAACGAGGTAGATCAAACGCTCTTCGCAATCGGCGGGACTTAGATCACGCTGAAACTGCATGCAGACTGTGATCAGCCTGATTGAGGCTGCGTGGTCCCTCGGGCGTTGCTACGACAATGTCCTCGAGGCGCAGTCCCCACTTACCTGGTATGTAGATGCCAGGCTCGACGCTGTAGGCAAAGCCATCCTCGATCAGGCGAACGTCGCCAGACACCATGTACGGGTCCTCGTGTTCTTCCATTCCGATGCCATGCCCCGTGCGATGCACGAAGTACTCGCCGTAGCCGCCATCGGAGATGATCTGTCTTGTCGTCGAGTCAACCTCTTCGCAACGCACGCCAATTTGGCCTGCGGCGACGCCAGCTGACTGCGCAGACATCAGCACTTCGTATGCGGCGGCAACCTCTGAAGGTATTTCTCCGGTAACAACACAACGGGTGATATCGGAGCAATAGCCGTTCATCGTTCCACCAAAATCGCACAACACGACTTCATCAGCCTCGATAACACGACTGCCGGGATGATGGTGTGGACTCGCCGCGTTCTCCCCTGCTGCAACAATGGCGAAGTTCACCTTCTCGTGACCTCGGGCCAGAATTCGTTGTGAGAGATCGGCAGAAACCTCTGCCTCGGTACGTCCGATCAACGGTATTTGCCCGGATTGAAGTTCAGCTGCAATCGCATCAACCGCCTCGGCTGCAGCTCGCAGCGCGTCGACTTCCGCAGAGGATTTCCTCATTCGCAAGTCTCCCACCACGCCGACAGCACGTTCCCAACGAACGCCTGGAAGTCGGTGGCTCAACCCGACAACGAATCGTGCCCAGGTCTGATCGCCAATTGCGATTGTGGAGCTCCCCAAACAGGCCGCGGCGACGAGATCTAAGGGTTCAACCGTTTCATCCCAGGGGACAATCTCGAAAAGTTCTGGCATCTCAGCAACACGAGGGGCCTCAAGACGCGGCACGAACAACAGTGGCACCCCATCAACATGAAGCACCAACATGGTGAGACGCTCCAGCGGCATTGCGGTGTACCCGGTGAGATATGGAAGATCATGACCGACGGAGAGCAACACCGTGTCAACGCCTTGCGCCACCATCGCGCTTCGCACCTTGGATAGCCGACGCGCATACTCGTCGATCGATGTCAGCATTGTCGCCATCCCTCTAGTCAAACATGGTTTTCGGACGATATTGAAGTGCGACCCAATGAAACCTGAACGGCAGCAACCGATTCAGCGGCGTGATGACTGGATCTCGTCAATGGGGTGGATTCAATGTGTCGAATTCCCATTGACTCTCCAACTTCTTTCCAATGAGCGAATTCGGCAGGCTCCACCCATCGAGCGACCGGCAAATGGTGCGAGGTCGGCCGGAGGTACTGGCCAATCGTGACAATATCGACCTCAAGTGCTGCAAGATCTGCCAACAGCGAGGTGACTTCGTCCACTGATTCACCGAGGCCAAGGATCAAACCTGATTTAGTGAGCAAGCCATCCGCCTTGCTCGCAGCTAGGAAGGAAAGACTTCTCGCATAGCCGGCTGAGGGTCGCACGACACGCTGAAGCCGCTGAACAGTCTCCATGTTGTGATTCACGACATCGGGACGAGAGACGAAAAGTTCTCGCCATGCCGATGTATTTCCAGCGCCGTCAGATACCAAGGTTTCCACTGTCACTTGAGGCTGATGCTGACGAATGGCTTCGACACACCGCGCCACGTGGCCAAACCCACCGTCAGGAAGATCGTCACGTGCCACCATCGTGAGCACTGCATGTTGAAGCCCAAGGGCCGAAACAGCCCGAGCAACTCGTGACGGTTCGCCACCGTCAACACCTTGAGGTTTGGAAGTGTCCACCAAACAAAATCCGCAGGCCCTCGTGCAACGATCACCGAGCACCATGAAGGTTGCAGTTCCCTGCGACCAGCATTCAGAGAGATTCGGACAGCCAGCATCCTCACAGACCGTGACCATCTCATGTTCTCGCAGGACCTTTCGCGTGGCTAACACTTCTGGCCCGTGATGAACGACCGGCCGCAACCAGTCTGGTTTGCGTTCTGAGAGTGACAGCCCTTCATCAAGCCCCGCAGACTTAGCGCGTCTCATCAATCGAACAGGTTCTCCTGGCCCAGCGCCACGAGAAAATGGAGAGAGATCCGCTGTCGAAGTTCGCCACTGCACATCTTGACGGTCGACACCGCCATCTCCCCACTGTGTTTCGGCTGCGCGCGTTACTGCTGAAACAACATCCTCCATTGATACGGAGATCCCCTCTTCAGCGAGTGAGGTGACAGGTCGATCAGGGATTCCGCAGGCGACGATGTGTTCACGCATGTACGCCATATCGGTCGTCACGTTGAGGGCGAAACCGTGCATCGTTCTCTTTCGTGCAACACGCACACCGATTGCGGCAATCTTTCGGGGATTGTCAGATGTGGAATCAACCCAGACACCTGGGTACCCCCGAAGTCGCCCGGGGTCAGATACACCAAGTTCACGCAATGCGGTGATGAGTACATCCTCTACCGCCAACACGTGTCGTAACGGGCCTGAGCCAGCCGTCAAAGAGAGAATTGGGTAGCCAGTGAGCTGGCCTGGCCCGTGGTACGTAATATCGCCGCCTCGATCCACTGCTATGAGCTGCGCTCCAACATTTGACGGTTTGCATTTCAAATGCTCGTTCAGATTTGCATGAGGCCCATAGGTAAATGTGTGGTCATGCTCTACGAGCAACAGATGAGAATCGGTTCCGCGGTGAAGCCCCCGCTGCAGTTCGAGCGCCTCGATGTATGGAACGCGGCCGAGCCATCTGACCCGCAGTGGCCGCTCGTTCTTGATCAGAGTTCTGCCGCCCAATCGCGACTCTCAAGTATTTCTTTGACTCGCAGCAAGAAGCCTGCTGCGTACGCTCCGTCAAACGCCCGGTGATCCCAACTCATCGCAAGATTGCCGACTGGGTGCACGACGATGGCCTCTCCGCCATCGGACAGATTTGCTACAACTGGCTTTCGCACAATCGCATCAGTCGAGACAATGCCCACCTGTGGCTGGTTGATAATTGGCATCGTCAGGACAGATCCTGCAGAGCCGTTGTTTGAGATCGTAAATGTTCCGCCTTGAATCTCATCCGGGCTGAGGCGTCGGCTGCGAGCACGATCAGCGAGATCATGAATCTCCTGTGCAATCGCCCTTAAACGCTTCGTTTCCGCTCCTCGGATGACCGGAGCAATCAAACCCTGGTACCCAAGATCAACAGCAATTCCAAGATCGATATATCCGTGAACAACTAGATCAGACCCCACAACGCTCGCATTCAAGTTAGGGAACTCCTGCAGTCCATCGACAAGGGCTCGAGCAATAAACGGGAGGTACGTGAGCGAAAACCCTTCAGTGGCACGGAAATCTGCCTTCACCGCTGATCGCACTCGATCAACGTTGGCAAAGTCGACCTCAACGACGCTGAATGCATGTGGTGAGGTTGACTTACTCGCAACCATGTGATCACCAGTCAACTGACGAATCTTCGACAACGGCACAATCGTCTCTCGTCCGCCCGACTGGGTGGCGGGGGCAGGGGCAGGGGCCGAAGCCTGCACGGTGGCGGGGGCAGGGGCAGGGGCCGAAGCCTGCGCGGGGGCAGGGGCAGGGGCAGGGGCCGATGCTGAAGAACCAACCTTGTCGAGATGGTCAAGGACATCTTCCCGAGTGATGCGGCCACCGGGACCGGTGCCGGTCAGCAATGACGAATCGATTCCGTGCTCATTCACCAGTCGACGGACAACCGGCGATAGCAAACGGGGATCATTTTGCGAGGTCGACTGTTGCGCCGCAGGAGCGGGTTCTCGCGCCGGCGCTGGAGCCGGAGCAGGCTCAGCCGCTGGCTCGGGATCGGGTGCAGCGGCTGGCTCCGGCGTGGGTGCTGGCGCAGCTTCCGGTGCTGGAGCAGGTTCCGGTATGGGCGCAGGGCTTGGTTCCGCCGCCGCTGCAGCGACAGGTGCGGCCTCGCCATCGGAAACAATGGCAACCACGGTGCCAACGTCAATGGTGTCGCCTTCGGAGGCACGAATTTCAGTGACCACTCCACTCACCGGACTTGGCACCTCAGTATCAACCTTGTCTGTTGAGACCTCAAATAACGGCTCGTCCGCACTTACAACATCACCTACGTTCTTAAACCACTGAGTGATGGTGCCTTCGGTGACCGTTTCACCGAGTTGAGGAAGTGTTACATCTGCCATTGTGTTCTCCGAAATCGATTGCTACACCGGCGCTCAGCCGTTAAACGAACGTCCAGTCATCGAGAGCATTGTCTCACCGAACAACTCACTCAAACTCGGATGAGGCTGAATAAAAGCCGCCACCTCTTCAACTGTTGCTTCCCAGTTCACAGCAAGATAACCACCAGACAGTTGCTCAGTCACCCATGGGCCCACCATGTGAACGCCCAATACTTGACCAGCGGATCCGTCTGGATTCTTCTTCGCAATCACTTTGACCATGCCATCGGTTGAACCGACGATCTGTGCTCGGCTATTGAATTTGAACGGGTGCTTTCCGACAACGACATCGAGACCGGCTGCTTTTGCCGCATCCTCACCTGGACCCGCCCATGCCACCTCAGGGTCGCAGTAAATCGCCCACGGCACTCGGTCGTAATCGACTGGCAGCGGTTGCTCACCAAGCAGGTGCTTCACGACCATCACTGCTTCGGCATAAGCCACATGCGCGAGCTGTGGGCTATCGATGAGATCGCCAATTGCATAGACACCCGCTTCGGTTGTCTGGCAGTACTCGTCCGTCGTCACAAAGCCCCGATCATCAACAGTGACAACCGTCGCCTCAAGACCAAGTGGAGCACTATTCGGGCGCCTTCCGACCGACACGATGACGGCGTCGACAGCAAGTTCACCGCCATCGGCAAGATGAACGACCGTGGTGCCATCAGATTGAGGGGTATGGCCCGTGACGTTCACGCCAGTTCGGATGTCTATTGACTTCTTTTTAAAACTTTTGACGACGACGTTCGCAACATCTGAGTCAAGTCCGGGAAGAATCTTTGGCAAACCTTCGAGAATGGTCACCTCAGCACCAAGATCGGCGAACGTTGAAGCAAACTCGCAACCGATTGCGCCACCACCGATCACCGCGATGCGCTGAGGAACGACTTCTAGTTCGAGCACCTCATCACTCGTCATAATCGGGCCACCTGGCTCGAACCCAGGGATTGTCCTTGGCAAAGAACCTGCCGCGAGAAGAACATGATTCCCGGTGACTTCTGTCGTTGAACCATCTTCGTGCCGAACGTCGACACGGCGCCCTGGGCGAAGCGAACCTTCACCATTCAGCACCGTTACCTTACGGGCTTTGCACATTGAGCCGATTCCAGCAACTAACCCGTCAACGATCTTGCGTTTGCGAGCCTGAGTGACATCGAAGTGCACCTGCGGAGAACTTGATTCGATTCCGAAGTCAGATGCGTGCTGCACGTGCCGATGGACTGCCGCTGTCTCAAGAAACGCTTTTGCCGGAATACATCCTCTGTTCAAGCAGGTTCCACCAAGTTTGTCTTTCTCGACAAGTGCAACTGATAATCCAGCAGATGCGGCATACAGAGCGGCCGAATATCCCCCGGGGCCGCCACCGATGACGACTAGGTCAAAGTTCTCAGACATCGCCTCTTACGGTATCGCGTCCGCGCTTGGAGCCAATACCCAACGAGCACGTTCTTCACCGCGTGTGACGAGGAGCACAGCTGGATCGGACGTTTCATCGGGAAGCACAAACTCCACCTCACAGGACCGACTGAGTTCGGTGGACGAAGCACACGTGTTTGCCTCAGCCATCACCTGCTCTCCGCTGCTGATCACCACGAAGGAGTCAGACACGGCGCCATCGTCGACACCCGACAACGTGAGTTTGATGTGCTGTTGAGTTCCTATCCGTTCTGCGTCAAGAACCGTGATGTTGAGGTCCCCCACCTCGGCGCGAACCCCAAACTCGATCGGGGCCGACGTCTCACCCGTCGAGCCAATTCGAAACACGAGCCCAATGCCGGCTCCAAGAATCGCCACCGCGCACCCGACAGACAACAGCAACAACGTTCTCGTTTTCACAGCTGTCAGGTTACGCACAGATGGAGAATTTTGAGATACCTCTGTACCTTTGCCTTCAGCCATGAAGTATCGCTTCGCCTCTTCAACTGTGTGGGTCCTTGCTCTTCTGGGCTCGGCGTGCGCTACAGATGATGGGGACGGGGTTTCAAACGAATTTCTTGAGCCCACCGTTGCAGTTGAACCAGTACCATCGACCTCCACTCCGTCTCGTCCAGAGGCCGAGTCGGCGGCGACAGCGCTATCACCTGAGAAATCAGCAACAGCCCCCGTTGCATACGACTGGACGGCACCGCTCATCGGGGGCGGATCGATCGACCTTGCCGGATATTCAAACTCGGCAGTGGTGCTGTGGTTCTGGGCACCATATTGAACAACGTGCATGAGAGAAGCCCCCTCGGTCGAGGAGGCATCACAACGTTGGGGCGATTCGATCGAGATTATTGGGGTCGCCTGGTCAGGTGATCAAGCGACCTACTCGGCTTTTATCGCTGATGGCGGGCTCACCTTCCCGAATATCGACGATACGTCGGGCACTATTTACGAACGTTTTGGGGTTCCGTACCAGCCTGCCGCGGTGTTAATTCGCCCTGACGGCTCCACCGAACTCATTCGAGGAGTCTTTGAGGCAGATCAACTTCAGGCGCTTCTCTAGCGAACATTTCATCGCTCCGTCTCCTCTCACTAATAATTCACCCCTAAGTTCAGGCCATGCAAATCGTCATTTCAGGAGCCTCTGGACTCGTCGGGACTGCGCTGCAGGACCAGCTACGACACGAGGGTCACACCGTCATCAGCCTTGTAAGGCGAGCACCCAAGAATGAGAACGAGTCTGAATGGAACCCGTCCTCTGGCCATGTGGATGACAACGTTCTTTCGAAGGCCGATGCTGTCATCAATCTCTCAGGAGCAGGAATCGGCGACCGCCGCTGGACTCAGAGTTACCGCCGAACTCTTCTCGAGAGCCGAACTGCAACAACGTCCCTCCTTGCCGCTTCACTCGCAAAGTTGTCGAGTGATGGCAAGCAGCGCTCGCTCCTTAACGCGTCAGCGATCGGAATCTACGGAGACCGCGGAGACGACACGGTCGATGAAGCCAGCGAACACGGCACAGGATTTCTTGCCGACATCTGTCTTGATTGGGAGGCTTCAACGTCTCCGGCGCAATCTGCCGGGGTTCGAGTTGTACATCTCCGCACGGGGATTGTCATGTCGAAAAAAGGTGGCGTTGTGAAAAAACTATTGCCACTCTTCAAACTTGGACTGGGAGGCCGGCTTGGTTCAGGGCACCAATGGCAAAGTTGGATTTCAATAGATGACGAAGTCGGCGCCATTTCACACCTCCTCACCAGCGACCTGCACGGCCCAGTGAACTTGACCGCGCCGAATCCGGTCACTAACCGCGAGTTCACTGCAGCTCTTGGAAAGGCTGTTCGCCGGCCAACTCTTTTTAGCGTGCCAGCGTTCGCTCCAAAATTGCTCGTTGGTTCCGAATTCGCCGAACAGCTACTTCTCACTGGACAGCGTGTCCTTCCCACGAAACTCGAGGAGTCTGGATACGTATTTGCCCATTCGACATTGGATGAGGCATTCGCCGCCCTACTCTGACTGAGATGCGATCTTCGTCAGATCATCCAGTCGTCATCGTTGGTGCTGGCCTTGCAGGCCTGTCGTGCGCCGCAACCCTTCACGGCGCCGGTCTTCCAGTGGTGGTAATCGAATCGAGTGATGGTATTGGTGGGCGTGTACGCACTGACGAAGTGGACGGATTCTTACTGGATCGCGGCTTCCAGGTTCTCCTCACCGCATATCCAGAGCTTGAACGCCAGTTCAATATCGATGCTCTTGAACTTGAGGCCTTTGACCCGGGTGCACTTATCCATACCGAACGAGGCGAGTTTGAGTTGGGCGACCCGCTAAAGCAACCTTCGTCTCTCACTCCAACCTTGCGCACTGCGCTCTCGCAGGCGGTTGGTTCCCCGGGTGACTTCGTTCGGCTATTGACATTGAGATACCGACTCGCGCGCACGGGTGTACCTACTCTTCTTCGGGGACCCGACGTGGCAACCATTGATGCGCTCGTCTCCCTCGGGTTTTCGAGCACATTCATCAATCGATTCTTTCGCCCCCTTGTAGGAGGAATTCAATTAGACCTTGGTCTCAACACCAGTGCTCGAATGTTTGACACCATCTTGAAGATGCTGTTCTCAGGAAGCGCCGCAGTCCCTCGTCACGGAATGCAGACAATTTCTCAACAGCTTGCTCAACAGATTCCAGAACACTTGATTCACCTGCAGGTGCCAGTCCGCTCGGTGTCATCACAAGCAGTCCGTGTCGACTCAGGCGAAATCAGCGCATCTTCAGTGGTCATCGCAACCGATGGGAACACCGCAGCCGATCTACTCGATCAACCTCGAACCACGCCACGGTCAGCGGGTTGTGTGTGGTTTGATGCTCCAGAACCGCCCACCAAACGGCGACTCATCGTTCTCGACGGCGAACGTTCGGGCCCCGTTGCAAATGTGGCCGTGATGTCGAACGTGTCGAGCCGCTACGCGCCACCAGGTCGACACCTCATCGCTGCCGCCGCTCCTGGATACGGCAAGGCCGACCTCGAGCAACAGGCTCGAGCGCAATTGACATCGTGGTGGGGTAAGGCCATCGACGGGTGGACCACCCTCCGGGTTGACCACATTGCGTACGGTCAGCCAGATCAGTCACCCGCGTTCTCTCCAAAGAGGACTGTCGAAGTCAAAGAACACGTCTTTGTCTGTGGGGATCATCGTGATACTGGTTCGATTCAAGGCGCGCTCTATTCAGGGCGCCGATGCGCAAATGCCATTCTCAACGCCCGCAAATAGCGATACGCCCTATTCAGATTTCAGGAATCGCTAGTATTTCCGCTTCAGGCCACCAATATGAATACCCCATCACCTTTTTCACTTCCGGCCGGGTTTCGCGCAATCGTGACCAACATCGGCATCAAGGATTCAACCGACGATCTTGTTGTCGTAGCAGCCGAACATCCAGTTGCTGCGGCGGGCGTGTTCACTCAAAGTCGGTTTGTCGGCCCCAGCGTTACGGTAAGTCGAGCCCACATCGCCGATCAGCGGGCGACTGCCATGGTCGTTATCTCAAAGAACGCAAATGTGGCCAACGGCGAGCAAGGAATGAGTGACGCCCACGAGGTCGTTCAACACGTGGCAAGTCTCATCGGATGCGAAGAAACAGACGTGCTCATCGCCTCCACTGGGGTCATCGGCCGCCCCTATCCAATGGATCGGGTGAGGGCAGGATTTGCTGCGATTGCTGACTATGAGTGGACTGCGCATCTTGACGATGTAGCTAGAGGAATCATGACCACAGACACGGTCGAGAAAACCTCTATTGCTCCAATTCATGGAACTGGTGCCGTCGTGGCGGGGGTTGCAAAGGGTGTCGGGATGATCGAACCGAATATGGCAACGATGATCGCAGTCGTACTAACAGACGCCGATATCTCGTCCAAGGATCTCCATTCCGTATTCAGCCGCGTCGCTGACTCAACGTTCAACTGCGTTTCAGTTGATGGAGATACCTCGACAAGCGACACTGCCGTGGTGATGGCTTCCGGCGCCACAGGCGAGGTTCCCCTTGGTGCGTTTGAGGCAGCGCTCCTACAAGTGTGCACAGACCTTGCACGGCAGATCGCCGCTGATGGAGAAGGCGCAGAGACCCTTATTGAGGTCCTCGTAGATGAGGCGCGAGATGCCGAACAGGCACGTCGAGTCGCAAAGTCAATTGTGAACTCGCCACTTGTCAAGACAGCTGTCCACGGAGCCGACCCAAACTGGGGACGCATTGCGATGGCCGTTGGCAAGGTAAACGATGACGATATCGATCAACGCAATGTGGTGATCCGGATTGGCAATAAGGAACTATTTCCTCGCCAAGTATCTGAACGAGAACTCGAAGACCTGTCGTCGTATCTTCGAGCAGACGAAGTGCTCATTCACGTCTCACTTGGAATCAATGACGGCATCGCCAGGGTGTGGGGCTGTGACCTCACAGACGGCTATGTCCGCATTAACGCGGACTACACCACCTGACTGCAAAGAAGTGGACATTTGAAGGCAATGTAGGCGCCGGCCGCTTTGCCGACGCCAAAACATCACTTCGGAGGCATCCGGATGCCACCATCAACGCGAATGGTTTCGGCATTCATGTAGCTATTGGTGATGCATTCAACCACCATTGATGCGAGCTCGTCAGGGAAGCCGAGACGCTGAGGGAACAGGACTCCGCGCTGAAGATTCGCTTTGAATTGCTCGCTGGCTTCACCCTCACCATAAATCGGCGTATCAATCAAGCCTGGAGCCACTGTGTTTACTCGAACGCCAACAGCCGCAAGGTCACGAGCGATGGGAAGTGTCATTCCAACAACACCACCCTTTGATGCCGAGTACGAAGCCTGACCAATCTGACCGTCGAAGGCTGCAACAGAGGCAAGGTTGACAATTGCACCGCGCTCACCAAACTCATCCGGCTCGTTCCGGCTCATTGCCGTTGCGCCGAGGCGGATGCAATCAAATGTTCCGATGAGGTTGATGTTGATCACGCGAGCGAATGCCTCGAGGTTTGCGGCGGAGTCATAACTGCCGTCCTTACCGACCGTGCGCTGTGCCCAGCCAATTCCAGCTGAGTTCACGAGTGCTTTCAACGGACCCATACTCGTTGCCATCTCAATGGCGTTAATGATGTCGTCGGTATTGGTGACGTCAACTTTGCAGAACGCGCCGCCGATTTCGTCGGCAACTGCGTTACCCGCTTCCTCTTGGAGGTCTGCGACAACGACCTTCGCGCCCTTGGCTGCCAACTGACGGGCTGCCGCTGCGCCGATACCAGATGCGCCACCGGTTACTACTGCACTGCTTCCATTGAGTTCCATGCTCGAACGATAGGCCACGGCCACCCAGTTCCACCCAATTGGGGCATGAACATCAGGAGGTGATTAGACCGTTGACGTCAACCAGAACGTCTGCCGCTCCATACAGGTACACACAAACTCGTCCGTTTCGGTCAACGGGCGAGACGACCCCTCCGGCAACCGTGCTCGATTTGGTGAAGTTCAGGTTCGACACATCAGGCCGCGTTCCGCATGGGTACACGGTGGCGAATCCACCATATTCATTGGTCTCTGTACCAACGACAGTCAAGTTGAATGACGCAGCAACAACTCGCTTTCCTTCGATTGTCGTCTGCGATGCGACCTGAACCTCCAGGGGCCCTCCAGTTCCATCGAGCTTTCCAACACGCGTCGTTCTGCGGGTATCGACCACACGATTAGGAGTCTGTGCGATAAAGCCAGCATCGCCCCTCATGACGCCCACAACATCAACAATAAGATTGGTCTCATCGTTGACTGAGAAACAGATCGTTCCGTCTTCAGCAACTGGGACGATCGCAGCGTTCGCGACCGTTTGGCCTGACACAAAATTCAATGAGCTGGCATCGGGAACTGAGCCGCACCCATATGCGGTGACGAATCCCCCATAATCGTCGGCGATCGCTACATCAACGGTGATATTGACAGCCACGGCCGAGACATCAGATTCTGGAACGTCTCCAAATCCAGTTACTCGAACCGAAATTGCGTCATTCTCGATAGGGCCCTTCTCGAACACCCCGAGACCACTGCGCGTATCGATGATGCGCTGGGGACGCAAAGCGTCAAATGAGGAACCAGCAGGCAGGTATCCGAACACGTCAACGAGAAGGTCCGCGGATCCAAAAACGTATAAGCAAATCGATCCCGTATCTGAGAGACGCACCAGTGCTGAGTTTGCGACGGTCTGACGATGTCCAAAGTTCAACGTGCTGGTGTCGGGTATCGAGCCGCACGGATAGGCCGTGACGAAGCCGCCATAGCGATCAATTTTCCCATCAACGGCAGTCACATTGACCCACACCGCCTCAACTCCTGTGCCCGGCAATGGCCCTTCACCGGCGAGAGGAAGTTCGATGGTGCCATTCTCAATACGACCCGCCTGAGAGGCCCCCAGCCCACTCCTCGTGTCGAGCATTCGACGTGGTGAAACCGGAACAAAATGTTCAAGTTCGCCTGCGTTTACCCATGACGGGTCAGCGATCGACAAAATTTCATCTCGGAGCCAAAGCGCAAACTGTGCCTGCCCTGTCGTGGTGAGATGAACCCCATCTGAGTACCAGCGATCTTGTTCAGGAGCATCACTCGCGGCGTCCCAGTCAAGCACGATGAGCTGTGGCCAGCGGCCCCGAGCATCCCGAACTGCCTCATTCGCAAGCGCGTAACGAGGTTGATCACCGCTCAAGCGACGTTCAGACATTGTGAGCCAAGCGACTTGTGACACTCCCCGAGCAGCAAGCTCTGACATCATCTCATCGATACGGTCACCCAAGGCTGAGGCCTCGTCGTTGTAGCCAAGTTCCACGACGACGAGACCTGTGCCATTCGGAACAAGGCGAGCCGCACCGATGCCATCGGGCTCGATCGAACCACCGACGGTTCGACGAGAGGACTTTGCGTCGTACCGGTCTGTGGCAAACACTCCGTTCAATATCAGCGGTAATTCTTGGCCATAACTCGCTTCGGTGATGCTCTCTCCAACCGAGTCACCGATAAACGCAAAACCTGTTGCCGACTCAATGCTTCGGCGTAGCGGAGTAAGGGTGAAGCCCGGGCTAGGGAGACCGAAGGCATTTCTGAACGACCACGCGCTAACGAACACGTCTGATCCGCCAGATTCTGACGCGCCGAGTCGAACACGGTTGGCATAGATCCCCACATAAGTTGACTCTGGGTCGACAACCGTGGTGACACGACTGAGGTCTGCATCGGGATACCGGCTGCGAACTTCGTCGCCCGAGATAATTCGAGTCCAACGGTGGTTTGGATTGAGTGCCACGGCGTCACCTAAGTCAGGGACGCTTGGAAAGTAGCCACCGGCAGTTTGCGGGCCGTTAGAGGCTGAGAACTCGGTAGAGACAATGTCATTCGCTGGCATATTGCGAGCATTAATTGCTTGCCAACGTCGCACCTTTCCCGCCGTCTCACTAATTGCAGTGTCGGTCTGGGGTCGTTCGAGAGCGGTCACCGATGCACTCGCAGTCGCTCGAGTTGCGGCTCCTCCGTACACCTGACACGACGAGGTATCGCATGTTCCGGCATAGTCATATCGGGCCTGCTGCACACCGTACGAACGGGCCGCAACAGCTTGTGCTCGCAACGCATTCATTCCTGCCCCGCCGCCTCGGTCTCCCCACGAGGCTGAAACTTCTCGGGGGACAACTCCTCGCAGATAATTTTCAACCAGCACGTCGTTGACGACCCGGTTACCACTTGATGTGTCTCGAATCTCAAGTGATCCGCGGTAATGCGTCACCGACCCTGACCCAGAGCACAAACCGAGCACATCACCAGGAGATGAAGTTGATTC
>LFFE01000016.1 GCA_001510385.1 Actinobacteria bacterium casp-actino5
CGTCGTCTTACCATGGTCAATATGACCCATCGTCCCAATATTCACATGCGGCTTCGTACGCTCAAACTTCGCCTTACTCATGATGATGCTTCCTTTTTTTACGGTGTTTCTTGCTATTAAGTGGTAGCGGCGATCGGGATCGAACCGATGACCTTCCGATTATGAGCCGGATGCTCTGACCTACTGAGCTACGCCGCCAAGGCTCGCCCCCGGCCGATCCGGGGATCGACCGTATGGTCGAGCCCTCTGTGGGAATCGAACCCACGACACCAGCCTTACCATGGCTGTGCTCTGCCGACTGAGCTAAGAGGGCATTGGGCGCGGCAGAGCCGCGACCAGCCGGGAAGTGTACCGGCACAATGGCTGTTCCCACCACGAAGTAGATACGCTCCGCGAACGTGAGTTCTTCACCGTTGCAACCACAGATCACCATTCGTCGGGCAACTGCCGACGATGCAAACGGTATCGCTGAAATTTATAACGCCGAGGTGCTGAATTTCACCAGCACCATGGACATGGTCCCACGAACCATCGATGAACAACGTCAATGGATTCAAAGCCGCTCAGGAGCATTCAGTGCAATCGTCGCCTGCGACACCTCGTCAGGGGCCGTCGTTGGATTTGCAGCGCTATCAAAATATAAAGAACGAGCTGCCTACTCGACCACCGTCGAAGATTCTGTCTATGTCGATCGAAAACACCACGGACGTGGAATCGGTCATCTGTTGCTCTCCGCAATTTGTGACACCGCTCGAGAGGGCGGATTCCACAGCGTCATCGCACGAATCGAAGCCACCGGTGAAGGTTCCATCGCGCTTCATCGCTCGGTTGGGTTCGAAATGATCGGTATCGAACGCCAGGTCGGTCGCAAATTCAATCGCTGGCTTGATGTCGCCGTCATGCAACTCATGCTGTAGTACGCATCGAGCCGATCGGAAACTTCCGACCGGCTCGAAACGGGGTTGGGCTGATCCGGTTATTGGCCGAAGCAGTCACATCTCTTTTAGTTGGTGGGCCGGGGAGGATTTGAACCTCCGAAGGCAATGCCGGCAGATTTACAGTCTGCTCCCTTTGGCCGCTCGGGCACCGACCCTTATGTCGACCCGGAATGGTATCTCCGGATATCGCCAGCCACCCCTTCATCGATGATTCCGGTACGGTATTTCTTATGCCAAGTTTTGATGTTGTCTCAGAAGTTGATGCCCAAGAGGTTCGAAACGCAATTGACCAGGCCCAACGAGAGGTCGCAAACCGATTCGACTTTAAAAACACCAACTCAACAATCGAGCAAAACGACATGGTCATCACATTGCATACTGTGAGTGAAGATCGACTTGCTGCGCTGCGAGTTGTGCTTGAAGAGAAGTTGGTCAAGCGCGGCGTGTCGCTCAAAGGTGTTGACTATGGAGACGTTCAAGAGGCAACCCAGAACACCGTCCGTCAGGTCGTCACCATCAAGGTCGGAATTTCATCTGACAAAGCGAAAGAGATCAACAAGCTCATTAAGTCAGATGGGCCAAAAGGCGTGAACAGTCAGACCCAAGGTGAGTCGGTTCGCGTCACCGGAAAGAAGCGTGACGACCTTCAGAATGTGATTGCCTTGCTGAAAGGAGCCGACATCGGGATTCCTTTGCAGTTCAACAACTTCCGTGACTGACTAGCGTCTGCCGCTCAGTCAGATCAGTCCTCCGACGGTGCCTCCGAGGCACGGCGCTGCAGCTCATCAACGACACTCGCATCGGCAAGGGTCGTCGTGTCTCCCAGGTTGCGGCCCTCTGCAACATCGCGAAGTAGCCGACGCATAATCTTTCCCGACCGTGTCTTGGGTAGATCGGGGGTAAAGAAAATTGCTTTTGGCTTTGCAATGGCGCCAATCTCCGAAGCCACATGATCACGCAACGTAGCGACATCAACATCCTTGCCTCCTCGCAATGTCACGTAAGCGAAGATGGCTTGACCAGTCGTTGGGTCGTTCGCACCAACGACTGCTGCTTCAGCAACAGACGGATGTGACACCAACGCTGACTCAACCTCGGTCGTTGAAATGCGATGGCCCGACACGTTCATGACATCGTCAACACGGCCAAGCAACCACAGATAGCCATCGTCATCTAGGCGAGCGCCATCCCCAGCGAAGTAACTACCGTCAAAGCGGCTCCAGTATGTGTCAACAAATCGTTGCGGATCACCCCAGATTCCCCGCAACATCCCAGGCCAGGGACGAGTCAACGTGAGATATCCCCCTCCCCCGTCAACCTCATTACCACCGTCATCAACCACGGCAATATTCACGCCAGGCAAAGCAAACGTTGCTGACCCAGGCTTGGTCGTGGTGTACCCAGGGAGGGGCGAGATCATGATGCCGCCGGTTTCGGTCTGCCACCACGTATCGACGATTGGGCAGCGGCCTCCACCGATGTTCTCGTGGTACCACATCCATGCCTCGGGGTTAATCGGTTCACCAACAGTGCCAAGCAAACGAAGTGACGACAGGTCGTGCTTTGCCGGTTCGTCAGCCCCCCACTTCATGAATGTTCTGATTGCTGTCGGCGCTGTATAGAAAATCGTCACCTTATATTTTTCGATGATCTCCCAGAAACGGTCATTACCTGGATGGTTTGGCACACCTTCGTACATCACTTGAGTGGCGCCATTCGCAAGAGGGCCATACACGATGTACGAGTGACCAGTGATCCATCCAACATCGGCAGTACACCAATACACATCCCGATCGCGATGAAGATCAAAGACATTCCGATGCGTATAGGCCACGTGGGTGAGATAGCCACCGGTGGTGTGCATGATGCCTTTCGGCTTACCGGTGGTTCCTGAGGTGTAGAGCAAGAACAGCAGATCTTCAGAGTCCATCGCCTCCGGCGGACACGATGCCTCAGCCGAGGCCATGAGTTCGTGATACCAATGATCCCGGCCCTCGACCATCTCAACGTCGTTACCACCACGCTGCACCACCACGACATGTTCAATCGTTGGGGTCTGCGCAACCGCCTCATCAGCGGCGGGCTTCAGCGGAAATACCTCGCCACGCCGATAGCCGCCATCAGCGGTAATCAGCACCTTCGCCTCAGCATCATTGATTCGATCAACAAGTGATTGAGAAGAGAATCCACCGAATACGACCGAGTGAGGCGCGCCAATTCTTGCGCACGCCAACATCGCAACGGCAGCCTCGGGAATCATCGGGAGATAAATGTTGACGCGATCACCCTTGGCGACACCGAGGTTCTTCAACACATTGGCAAACTGCTCAACCTCAGCAAGAAGTTCTGCGTAGGTGATAGTGCGTGTGTCACCAGGTTCGCCCTCCCAGTGGATCGCGACCTTGTCACCAAAACCAGCGGTCACGTGGCGATCGAGACAGTTCTCAGCGACGTTGAGTTTTCCATCGATAAACCACTTCGCGTACGGAAGATCCCACTCAAGCACCTTCGACCACGGCTGCTTCCATGTGATGAACTCAGCGGCCTGTCGCGCCCAGAATGTCTCCAGGTCACCAGCAGCTTCGTCGTGAAGACCGCTATCGCTGACATGTGCGCCCGCTGAAAACTCTGCCGGCGGCGAGAAGCGCCTGTTCTCATGCGAGAGTGCGTCAATTGTCTCGTGGTTCTCTGTCATCGTTCCCCCTGTGACGTGCGAAGTACCTCTGACTCTAGGACACGAGCCACGACTGAATCACTGCCGCCACTCAAGAACGAGAAATCCACCAAGTCCGTCCGGGGCGGTCAACGCCTCTGCTTCTGAGACTCGCGACCGCATTCTGAGGGCATGAATGTCTGGACGAGCGGCGTGTTCCTCCCACACTCGGCGCCCTTCAGCCACCAAATCAGACAGCCCGTGTAACTCAAGCCATTGCGTCTGCGATCGAACCGCTGTCGGCTGAGGAAGTTGATCGATTGGGACCTCAGTCGTGATGTCCTGTTCACCGGGGGCAGCAAGGTAATGCCCACCTCGTTCATGTGAGCGGTAGGTACGAAGCCATTCTCGCCAGGGTCGGTCTGCCAGGCCCACCGTTGTCGCAGTGAAATAATCGAATAACACGAGCGACCCACTCAGCCGATCGAGAACTGATTGCACCCATAACGCAGCCTCATCGATGAGCGGAGCTCGAGCCCCATGTGTTGCGCTCGTCGGGAGCACCAAGGGGCACGGATCGAACGGGGCGCTCAGTACCTCCTGCGCTCCAGATGTCGAGGATGCAACGAATGCCTCTCGCCATTCCCCGTCAAATACCGCAAGACGAAATGGGAGATTGTCAAGGAGTTCATTTGCGATGACAACACCACTGAGGTTGCCGTCAGGTAATTCCTTCAGCGATGTCACTCCAGACGGATGAGATGAGCGCTGATGATCGGAGAGTTCAATTGCGTGATAGCGGAGAGCGCCGGTGCATTCGAGCTCTGACGTCATGATTGACCGCGCCAACGTTCCAGGACCGGCACCGACCTCGTACACGTTAAATTCTGTCGGGCGACCTCTGGTCATCCATTCCGCATCAAGAAACTGCCCAATAACAGCACCGAATAGAGGGCCAATCTCTGGCGAAGTAATGAAGTCACCTCGACGGCCGGCTGATCCACCAGAGGTGTAAAAACCGTTGCCCCCGTAGAGCGCGTCAGCCATAAACCGGTCGAAACCAACCGGTGACTGGTCAGAGCCCGAGGGCACCGGTCAGATCTGGGAGGTCAGCAAAACGCAACACAAGACCCGGCAAGATACCGAGAACAACTGTTCCGCCTGCGGTAATACCAAGAGCCAACCAAATGGGAGCCGGCGGCGTGATCGGAGAGGTATCTCCATCAGGTACAGGCGACATCCAAATCTGTCGGAGCACCCGCATGTAATAGCCAGCCGCAATCACGGTGTTGACTGCTGCGATCAGGGCCAAGACGTATGCAGACGTTGAGCCAGCATCGATGAGCGCCTTAAACGCCTGAAGTTTTGCAATCCAGATTCCGAGCGGCGGGATTCCCGCAAGCGACGCCATGAAAATAGTCATCAACACACCAAGTCCGGGTGCATACGAAATGAGTCCGCCAAACGAGGAAATCTCACCCGAGCGAGTCTTACGAGCGACCGCAATAATCACTGCGAAAGCACCAAGGTTCGAGAAGGCGTAGATGAGCAGATAGATCACCACCGCTTTCAGCGATGACTCGGCAACTCCGGAACCCATCACCGCAAGCGGCATGAGGATGAAGCCACCTTGACTTACCGAAGAATATGCAAGCATTCGGACGATATTTGTTTGACGGAGCGCAACCATGTTGCCGACTGTCATCGTCAACGCTGCCATGACCCAAATAAACGGGCCGTACACCTCATCAGCGCCGTATAGACCGAGGTACAACACAGTCAGCAAGGCAACAAAACCCGCTGACTTTGATGCGACGGACAGAAATGCGGTCACCGGCGTCGGGGCACCTTCGTAGGTGTCTGGCGCCCAAGTGTGGAACGGAACCGCAGAGATCTTGAACGCGAAGCCAGCTACGACAAAGACAACTGCCAACACCTGCATTCCGGTGAGGTCGCCCGAAAGTGCCGCTCCAATTTCAGTCAGTTTGGTTGAACCAGTTGTGCCATACAGGAAGCTCATTCCGTAAAGCAACACACCCGATGCGAACACGCCCAACAGGTAGTACTTCACGCCAGCCTCGTTGCTCTTCACGTCCCGCTTGCGCCACGCAGCCATCATGTAGGCCGGAATCGAGAGCAACTCAAGTGCAACAAATACGCTGAGCAGGTCTCGGCTCGAGGCCATCATCACCATGCCAAGCACGCTCACCAGCAGAAGCACATAGAACTCGCCCTGGTAGTAGCCGCCCTCTTCGAGTTCGTTCTGACTGAGCAGTACGACGACATACCCAACGAGCAAGAACAATGCCTTGAGAATGAGAGCGTATTCGTCAACGACGTATCGGCCATCAAAGATCGCATCTCTGACATCGCCACCAAGCACAGCAAGGGTGACGACCGGGATGACCGCTCCGAGCATGACAAAGCCTGTCAACGTTGCCATCGCCCACTTCTTGGACTCATCAAGCCAGAGGTCGATCAACAGCACCAGGTTGATGCCTGCAACCAGCACCAACTCGGGCGCGATCGCATGCCAATCGATCGTTGGAGCCGTCCAGGCTTGTGCGAGCAACGAAGCGATCACGGGATGCCCGCTCCTACTCGCTCAATCAGCAACGACACAGCAGGATCCATGACGCCAAACATCAACTGTGGGTAGACACCGAACACAACGATCGCAATGAGGAACGGCGTCCAGGCGATCCACTCAATTTTTGTGACGTCGTGGATATCGGCCTCGTGATGCTCATCGTCGACACCAGCGCCGACTGGATGTGCGTGCTGATCAAACTCTGGGTTCGGGCGACCGAACGCAGTGCGCTGGTAAAGCCACAACAAGTAAGCAGCAGCAAATACCGTTCCAATCGCAGCAATCACCATCAGCGTGCGGAACAGCACCTCGCTCAATCCAAAGTTCGGATTGTAGGCCGACAGGATCGCTGGGAATTCACCCCAGAACCCGGCCAAGCCGGGAAGACCAAGAGAGGCCATTGATGCAAAGCCAAGAATCCAACCAAGTCGAGGCATCTGGATGAGCATTCCCGAAAGTCGGGAAATCTCAAGTGTGTGATAGCGATGCTTCACCGAACCGGCAACGAAGAAGAGCATGCCAGTGATCAGACCGTGAGCGACCATGCCGAACAGAGCCGCGTTGATACCGAAGTCGGTGAGTGTAGAGATACCGAGCATCACAAATCCCATGTGGGCAACCGAGGAGAACGCAATCAGGCGTTTCATGTCGGTTTGAGCGAGACAGCCGAGCGCTCCGTAGATGATGCCGATGACTGCGAGAATGCCGATCACCGGAGCCCACGCCTTTGCGCCCTGAGGAAGCATGGGGATGGCGATGCGGACAAAACCGTATGTACCGAGCTTCAGCAGAATTGCAGCCAAGATGACAGAGCCCTGTGTTGGCGCCTGGGTGTGAGCATCAGGCAGCCAGGTATGGAACGGAAACATTGGAACCTTCACCGCGAAGCCGACGAACATTCCGGCGAAGATCCAGATTTGCACATCACGGTCGATCAGCGCCCCAGCTTCCATGAGGTGCGCGAACGAGAACGACTCTGCGCCAGTCTGGAAGAACAGCGCAAGGAAGGCCACGAGCATGAGGGCCGATCCGAACATGGTGTAGAGGAAGAACTTCAACGAGGCGTACTGACGATCGTCGCCACCCCACACGCCAATCATGAAGTACATCGGCAACAGGACAACCTCGAAGAACACGAAGAACAAAATGAGGTCTTGGGCGATAAATGAACCCGCCATACCAACCTGCAGCACCAGCATCAGGATGATGAACGACTTTGGATTACCTGCATCAGGCATGTTGTCCCAGGTGTAGATCATGACAAGCAGCGTCACAACCATCGACAGGAAGTACAGCGGGAGGCTGATTCCGTCGAGACCGATCGTGTAGTTCGACTTGATGACGGTGATCCACTCGCTGTCAACGAAGAACTGCAAATTCTCGCTCTGACCAAAATCAAAACGCAGCAATGTGTACACGCCAACCGCAGCGGTCACAGCTGACGTCAGAATGCCAATCTGCTTATGGGTCTTCTCTTCTGATGCCGGTATGAACATCATGAGAAGTACGCCAACGAGCGGCAAAAACGTGCCGACCGTTAGGAGCCAGTTGTCGTTAGTAATGGTTTGCATAATTGTTGTGCCCTCTGGGTGTGCTGACTCAGATGTTCACGAGGATGAGAACGATTGCCCCCACCGTCGCTGCTCCGAAGAGCAACGCTCCGTACTGATTGACCTTTCCTGATTGAACTGGCTGCAGAGCGTGTCCGCCCTCACTTGCTGCCAGTCCAGATGCGTTGACCGCCCCGTCGACCACACGTTGGTCGACATTGCGATAGACCCATTCGCCAGTTGCCCGGCCTCCTCGACCAACGCTGTCCACGATGCCGTCAAGGATGTTCTGGTTAACCCAGTACGCCGCTTTCGCGATCGGATGGGCAAACGCGAAGACAATGATTTTCTCGTAGAGATGATCGAGGTAGTACTTGTTCACCAAAAGTGTGTGCACCCAACGTGCAGGAGCGAACTTCGAAGTAAGGCCGACAAGAGGGTTCTTTCTGTCACCATAAATACCCATGCACACCCATGCGCTGAAGAGAATTCCAGCGAACACAAGGATGATCGACGGCATTGCTTTCGACCATGAGAACGTGGCATGGCTGAGCTTTGGCGCGTAGCAAACTGTGCCGTCGGCCGGGTCAGCAAACCCGCAACCTTTCGCTTCGCTCGAATAGCCATCGGTCTCTTCGGCCTGCACCGCTGCGAGGACAACACTCGCATGCTCGTCTTCACTTGAGGCGTAGTCATAGCCGTCGTCGAGCGCCACTTCGACTCCAACAGGCTCAACCCAATCAGTGAAATAATGCGTTCCAAATGCCGGGGCATTGAGATATCCCGAGCCGATTGCAAGGATTGAGAGAACAATCAGCGGAGCAGTAATTCGCCACGGCGATTCGTGCGGACCGTGGTGGGCGCCATGATCATCATGGGCACCGTGATCGTCGTGGGCATCGCCATGGTGATCATCGTGGTCGGCATGAGCACCGCCGTGTGCGTCGTCATGGCCGTCATCGTGATGCTCCCCTGCTGCAGCACCACGCGGCTTGCCGAAGAACGTGAGGTAGGTCGCTCTCGTCATGTACGCAGGGGTCATGAAGGCGCCAACCAGCGCGAGGTAGTAGAAGAACTGGTAGCCGTTATGGCTGGCGTTATCGATGATCTCGTCTTTGGAGAAGAACCCTGAGAAGAATGGGATACCGCACAGCGCAGCGGTTGAGACCATCCAGGTTGCGGCAGTGATTGGCATCTTCTTGGCCAAACCACCCATGTCCTTCTTCATGTCAAACGAGTGATGAGAGCCAGAGTGGCTAATCGAACCTGCACCCAAGAACAGCGCACACTTGAAGAACGCGTGAGTGAAAATGTGGAACACGGCCGGGAGCCATGCACCGACACCGAGACCAAGCATCATGTAGCCGAGCTGCGACACCGTTGAATACGCCAACACCTTTTTGATGTCATCTTGAACGAATGCAAGAGCAGCCGCAACGATGATGGTGATGCCACCAATGATCGTGATGAAGTTGACCGAGGTGTCAAGAATGTCGAACCCAACGAAAAACACTGGGTAGAGGCGTGCGACCAAGAAGACGCCCGCAACGACCATGGTTGATGAGTGCAACAGAGACGACACCGGGGTCGGACCGGCCATAGCGTCGGGAAGCCACGTGTGAAGCGGGAACTGGCCCGACTTGCCAATCGACGCAATGAAGAGTGCAACACCACCCCAGAACAGCACGCTCTGTGAGGCCTCGCCGGAAAGCGCCCAGGCCGAGATTCCTCGAATAGAGAAACCATTCGATCCGTGCTCGACTGCCCAATCGTTCGCCCCAAAGAAGATGATTGCGGTACCGACGAGGAGTCCAACGTCGCCCACCCGCACGGTGAAGAATGCTTTCAAGGCCGCCCGCGAGTTTGCTTCTTCTTCCCACCAGTGGCCGATGAGCATGAACGAGCAGAGACCCATGATTTCCCAACCGAGAATCAACTGCAACATGTTCTCAGCAAGCACCATCACAAGCATTCCCGCCGAGAACAGCGTCAGGGATGCAAAGAAGTGGGTGTAACGCCGATCACCTGAGACGTACTCGGTTGAGTAGATCTGCACAAGAAATGAAATAAATGTGACCAGCAGCAACAACATGATCGACAAACCGTCAATGTGCTGACCAAGGCCAAATTCAAGGCCACCTGACTGCCACCATGTCCATGACTTCACCACAGGTTCAACAAATGACGCTGCGTGTTCTCCGGTTTCAGTTGCCGATGGGAAGATCGCCCGAAGTGTTCCAAAAAATCCAGTAGCCGTGTGTTCGCCACCGCCTGAGGCCGAATTCACGCGATCAATCCACTGGAATGTCGCACCAATCGCTATTGCGAGTGAGATACCGATCGAAACGATTCCGATCTCACTACCGTTCTGCGGCATCTTTTTGCCGAAGAAAATGATGAAAAGAAACCCGATTGCAGGAACGAGCGGAATGAGCCACGCGTTCTCCAAAAACCAGCCAGTTGAAAGGGTTGCTGCAAGCATCAGACCATCAGCCCTTCATCACCGAAAGTTCATCGAGCGCGATTGAACGACGGTTGCGATAAATCATCAACACCATCGCAAGACCAACGCCGACTTCAGCAGCGGCCACCGCAATCACATACAGGGCAAACACATGGCCCTCAGGAGAGTTGTTCATCATTGCGAACGCAATGAGGTTGAGATTGACCGAGTTGAGAATCAACTCAATCGACATCAACACCATCACCGCATTACGGCGAGCGATGACACCAAACACACCAATTGCGAAGAGCAACGCCGCAAGGATGAGGAAATTCACTGCGTACATGTCAGTCCTTCCTCGCTAGAACGATCGCGCCGATCGCTGCTGCGAGCAGCACAAACGAAAGAGCTAAAAACGGCACCAGTCCCTCACGAAGGAACACATCAGAAATCGCTGTCGTCGACATCGGCTCTTCGGGAGACGTGAGAACCTCACCGCCGTATTGATCAACGATGACCCACACCAAGGTGCCGGCAAGCAACAACGCCACAGGGATGCCAATCGACCAGTTCTTGTTGTTGAGGTCTGATTCTTCGCCGATGGTCGCCCGAGTCAACATGATGCCGAATAGGAACAGCACCATGACGGCACCGATGTAGACCATGACCTGCGAAATAGCAACAAACTCAGCGGCTGCCAAAAGATATTGAGAAGCCACTCCGCCAAGAACGACAACCAGCCAAAGGGCAGCGTGAACGACATTGCGGCCAGTCACCACGCGCAGTGCACCAAACAACATGATTGCCGCAATGATGTAAAAACCAACGTTCTGGGCGATGTTGACATCAGCAGCGAACAGCGAACTCATTTCTTCTTCTCCGCTCCTGCTTCAAGTTCAGGTGCTTCAGGAACCGTCTCCATCCACTCGCCGAGTTTGTCTTTATCGTGCAAGAGATCCGCGATACGGGGCTCTGAGTACTCATATTCAGGGCTCCAGAACAACGCATCAAAGGGACAGACTTCAACGCAGATACCGCAATACATGCAGAGTGCGTAGTCGATGTCAAAACGATCAAGATGGTTGACCTGTCGGGGCTTGCCACCAGCGCGTCGAGGCGGCGCAAGTTGCTTATGGCCCTCAATGTAAATGCACCAATCTGGGCATGAGCGCGCGCACAACATGCACGCTGTGCAGTTGTCTTCACGAAGAGCAATTACTCCACGCGCACGAACCGGCGGAGCCTCTTTAGCATGCGGATATTGAATGGTGTCTGCACCATTTTTAACGGTCCGAAATAGCGTCCCCATCGTGACGCCTAGACCTTTAACAAGACCAGGAACCTTCGGCATCAGATCGCAACCTTCAAGATGGCAGTCACTGCAATATTCGCAAGCGACAACGGAATAAGAACCTTCCAAGCAAAACGCTGGAGTTGGTCTTCACGGAAACGTGGATACGAAAAGCGAACCCACATGATGATTCCGGTGAGTACCAGCATCTTGGTCAACATGATGATTGGACCAACGATGTTCATCCAATTGTCGACTGCGTCGAGTGACTCCCACCCAAACCATGAGAATGGAATTCCCCAGCCTCCGAGGAAGAGCACCGAAGCAATAAACGCGAACACACCAGCGGTTGCAAACTCACCAATAAAGAAGATCAAGAATCGGAAGCCGGAGTACTCGGTCATGTAGCCCGAGACCAATTCAGATTCGGCGATCGGCATGTCAAAAGGAACCTGAGTGAGTTCGGCCTGAACCGCAATCATGAAAATCAAGAATCCAACGAACTGGGTGAGGACAAACGGAAAGCCGACGCCATCCCAGCCAAAGATTGATCCAGAGTTCTGGGCAACAACGATGTCTTGCAGATTCATCGAACCGGCCTGGATCACCACGCCAACCACTGCGAGCACCATCGGCAGTTCATATGCGATCAACTGTCCTGCTGCACGAAGACCGCCAAGAAGCGAGTACTTGTTCGCACTTGACCACCCCGCGACAAGAATGCCGATAACCGACACCGAGCCGATTGCGAGTGCATAGAACACGCCAGCAGAGAAGTTTGTGAATACGGCGTCAGGGCCAAATGGCACCACAACGACGAGTAAGAACGTCGACACCAAGACGATGATCGGTGCAATTTTGTAGATCTTGGCATCAGCATTCTCAGGAATGATGTCTTCTTTCTGAAGCCACTTACCGACCTCAGCGAGCAACTGCATCGAGCCGAACGGACCAGCTTCCATTGGTCCTAGACGGCTCTGCATGAATGACATCATCTTGAAGAGAAAGAGGTACACGATGGTGCCAGCTGGCAACAGCACAGCGCCAATCCCACCGAGCACACGAAGTAACGACTGACCCCAATACGGGATCTCCAAAGCGAGGTTCATCATTAGCGATCAATATCTCCGAGGATGAAGTAGAGACTCGCCAAAATCGTGATGATGTCGGGCACGTACACACCCTTCAACACCCACGGGGTGATCGAAATGTTGTTGAACGAAGCTGAGCGGATCTTCACTCTGAATGGCCCAAGACCACCCTTCGACACAACGTAATAGCCCATCTCGCCGAGTGGGTTTTCAGTTGATACCCAAGCCTCGCCCTCTGGAACCTTGATGATGCGAGGAACCTTCGTCATCACCGGACCAGGAGGAAGCGTCTCGATGAGTTGGTCAACGATCTTTGTTGCCTCGCGAACCTCTTGCAGACGAATCCAACAACGCGCCCAAGAGTCACCGTCTGGGTGAGTCCACACTCGGAAATCAACCTTGTCGTAGGCAAGCGGGAGTTTTTGATCGCGGCGCAGATCCCAATCGACGCCAGAGGCTCGAAGGTTTGCACCCGACAAGCCGTACTGACGAGCAACATCCGCAGGGATCACACCAATACCGCGGGTACGACTTTGGAAAATCTCATTTCCAAAGAGCAGATCTTCAATCTCGTCGCAGAAGTTCCGCAACTTCTTCATGACCTGACGGGTCTCGTCGAGCCAACCCTTCGGCAGATCATCCTTCAAGCCGCCGATACGGTCAAAGTTTGGATGAAAACGACCGCCTGTCGCACCTTCAATGAGGTTCAACACATATTCACGGTCACGGAATGCCATGAACACCGGCGTAACTGCGCCCATCTGGACACCGAGGTCGCCAAGGAACAGGCTGACGTTTGCGATGCGCGACAGTTCAAAGAGAATCGTTCGAATGTGTTGGGCACGCGGCGGTGCCTCAATCTCCATTAACTGCTCGGCTGCGAGAATGAAAGGAACCTCGTTTGCAAACGATCCAAGCCAGTCAATGCGGTTGATCAGTGCAGTGACCTGCGGGAAGGTGCGAACTTCGGTGAGTTTCTCGTAGCCACGATGCATGTACCCAGCGGACGGCTCGGCCCATATCACCTGCTCGCCATCAAGACGGGCGATGATTCGCAGGGTGCCGTGAGTGGCAGGGTGCTGAGGCCCAATGTTGAGCGTCATTCCCTCTGTTTCGAGTTCAACATTAAGACGGGCATCGGCGGCTTGCGCTGCGATGTACGACAGTTGCTGACGTTCGGACAACATCGTCATGAGTCATCTCCTTCATCGTCATCTGAAGCCGGCATTGGCTCTACATCAACAATGCCGGGCCATGGCTTCACCAGCCGTGCCAGCAACGGGAAATCTTTGCGCAAGGGGTAACCCTCAAAGTCACCAGGAAGATACATATTGCGAAGATCAGGGTGGCCGTCGAAGTTGATCCCGAACATTTCGTGTGTTTCACGCTCATGCCAGTTAGCACCGGCATAGACGGAGATCCATGACGCGATCGACATCGAGCCATCTGGGGACTCGGGAACGTCTGCCTTCAGTGTGATGCTGACATGTCGACGAAGATCAGTCACACGGGCAAGCATCTGAAACCGTGTTTCACCGCCGGCGTATCCCTGGCGAACTTCAGCCGCTGATGGGTCGTCTTCTACTTCGTCGGTCGGGTCGTTCTCACCAGTTCCAAATGGAGATGGCATCCAATCCATTGCTGAAAGGAAGCAGAAATAGTCAAAACCTTGCGCCCGCAACGCTTCGCCAGCAGCACGCCAGGCATCAGCTGACACCCGCACCCAAAGATCTACCCCTGGAATCTGATGAACATCAATAACCGCATCACCAATATCGGAGCGCAACTTGGCAACGATTTCGTCACGAAGCTCATCAATAACTGGTGTTTCTTCGCTGGTGCCGGTGTCACTCAATTGGGCCACCCCCAACAACGATTGGTTCGCTATCACGCTTGATCGGCTTGAAGCCTTCGCCACGCCAGCGGGCACCCATATCTTCGTGCTTGATTCGCTGTTGCAACAGCACAACGCCCTCGAGCAACGCTTCAGGACGAGGAGGACAACCAGGGACGTACACGTCAACGGGGATGATCTGATCGACGCCCTTGGTCACAGAATACGAATCCCAATATGGGCCGCCACAGTTCGCACACGAGCCCATTGAAATCACATATTTCGGTTCGGGCATCTGCTCATACAAACGCTTTACAGCTGGCGCCATCTTGTCGGTCACCGTTCCAGACACCACCACGAGGTCTGCCTGACGCGGACTCGCAGGCAATGGGATAACGCCAAGACGCATCACGTCATAACGCGGAGACCCGAATGCAGCACCCATTTCGATTGCACAGCACGCAAGACCCCACTGGTACACCCACATCGAATATGAGCGACCAATGTTGAACAATTTAGTGAGAGGAGCCGGCAAGCGGCCTCGGTCGACTAGACCCATCGAAGGAGTCCTCGCTTCCAGGCATAGATAAGTCCATCCAGCAACAGAACGATGAATGCAAGCATCGTCACAAGCCCGAAGGTGCCATAACGTTCAATCGCTGCCGCCCAAGGGAAAATAAAGACGGCCTCAACGTCGAAGATGACGAAGAGCAAGGCGAACACGTAATAGCGAACCTGACTCTGAGACCATCCGAGACCAACCGGATCAACACCTGACTCATATGAAAGGAGTTTTTCCGGGGTTGGTCGTGAAGGCCGAACAAGGGCCGCGATGCCAAGCAGAAGACCTGCCAACAGCACCGCCGCCAGTCCGAACCAAACAACATTTAGGTAATCGCGGAGAAATAGCGACATCGTTTGACAACGTTATCAGTCAGCCAACGCCATGTCCCAAACCCTAGGGTGTGCAACTGTGCAACGATCTTCAGGTCATCGGGTTCTTCCCCTCGTTTTTACGGTAACCCTCACCGGCATCATGGGAAACAGCCTTGTTTCCCCGTTGCTTCCAGACATTCTCGACACCTTCGATCGGTCGGCCGGAGCCGCTGGACCACTCGTTGCAGCAGCGTCACTTCCCGGGATTTTTCTCGCACCAATCATCGGCTTTGCAGCTGATCGATGGGGGCGACGGCCAATCCTCACGCTCTGCCTTATCGTTTTTGGCTGCGGCGGAGTGTTCACAGCTATCGCGCCCAACTTTGCCACCCTCGTCGCCACCAGATTTTTGCTCGGCATCGGGTCAGCTGGCCTCATCAATCTTGGGGTTGTCCTCATCGGCGACCACTTTGATGGCGAAGAGCGCACCAATTGGATCGGACGAAATGCGGCAATGCTTACAGTCGGACTTGCCATTATCCCGCTTGTATCCGGGATAGTCGGCGAATTCTTCAATTGGAGAATTGCAACCCTGGGTTATGGCCTTGGGTTCGTGAGTGCCGCATACGCATGGAGAGTGCTTCGAGATGAACCAGCTCGAACACCGCAACCCTTGAAATCCCAGCTCTCCGGCGTCGGTACCGCAATGAAAACCCCTGTTATCGCAACAACAATCGTTGTCGGAACAATCGCGTTCGCTGTCGTCTTCGGAGTGTTCCTCACCGCAATGCCACATCATCTCGAGACCCGATTCTCAATGTCCTCAGGATGGCGGGGCTTCATGATCAGTGTCCCCGCTCTGTCGTCAGCCTTAGTCGGATTCAATTTGGGTCGGATTCGACGAAAAGTGAACGTGAAGTGGGCGCTCGCCACCAGCGCCGCGGCGTGGGCAATCGGAATGCTGTTCATCGGGTGGGCCCAGGTCGTACCGATGCTGTTGCTTGGAACGCTCTTCTACGGCCTCGGAGAGGGAGCGCTCATCCCCAACCTCCAAGAGGTGGCGATGAGCGAGGCACCGCCCGAGCACCGAGGGGCAGTAGTTGCGACCTGGGTCGGATTTGCTCGACTCGGGCAAACCATTGGGCCGCTTCTGGCTGGTGTCATGCTCAGCGCTTCCGGCGCTCCAGCTGTGTTCGTGGCTGGGGCAATCGCATCGGCAGTAGCCGCAATCATTTTTGTCGTTGGGCCTATTGGCAGAACACCAGCAACTGCAAGCTGAAGCTCCAGTCCACCCAGTCACTTCATCCGCTCTACGCTCTTCACATGGCTTCCCCTGCCGCGCCACCCGAGTTTGAGCACACATATGCACGTTCGCTCCCATCACTTGCTGCGAGTTGGGCAGCAGACATCTCGTCTCAACCACAGCTCGTCATTGCAAACCCGAAACTCGCTATCGACCTCGGGATTGACGCAGATTGGCTCGCTAGCAACGAAGCACTGCATCTGTTCTCTGGCAACGGAACAACGAAAGATGCGGAACGCTACGCACTTGCCTACGCAGGCCATCAATTCGGCTCGTACTCACCTCGCCTTGGCGACGGACGAGCGCTCCTCATCGGCGAGTTTTCTGACCCCATAGGTCAACGATGGGACCTGCATCTCAAAGGATCGGGGCGCACCCCATTCGCTCGAGGAGGTGACGGGAAAGCAACTCTGGGCCCGATGCTTCGTGAGTTCCTCATGGGTGAGGCGATGGCTGCCCTTGGAATTCCAACCACGCGTGCGCTTGCTGTCATCACCACCGGTGAACTCGCAATGCGCGAGCGCCCGCTACCAGGAGCGATTCTCGTTCGGGTTGCTGCATCTCACCTTCGAGTTGGCACATTTCAATACGCCGCCTCTCTTGACTCGGTCGATGACCTGAGGGCTCTTGCCGATTATTCGATCGCGCGCCACTACCCCGAACTCGACGGTGAGGACAACCGCTACCTGAACCTGCTCACCGCCGTCATCGAGCGACAGGCCAGCCTCGTCGCGGAATGGATGCTCGTCGGATTCATTCACGGGGTCATGAACACCGACAACGTCACCATCTCTGGCGAGACGATCGACTACGGACCCTGTGCCTTCATGGACACCGTCGACCCTCAAACTGTGTTCTCAAGCATCGACGAGGGAGGCAGATATGCCTATGGCCGGCAACCTGCGATTACACAGTGGAATCTCGCCCGGTTCGCTGAAACCCTTCTGCCACTGATTGCCGCCAACCCAGAAGATGCCATTGCCCCTGCGACCGAGGCACTCGAAGCGTTCCCCGACATCTTCTCTCGCCACTGGCATTCAGGAATGAATCGGCGCCTCGGATTCTCAACACAAGCAGATGGAGATGACGACCTTGCGAATGACCTGGTGGCGCTACTTCAAGAACGTCGCCTCGACCTCGTCTCAACGATGCGTTCCCTTGCAGACCATTTACGCGGGCGCGATATCGGGTTCGGCGAATGGACGACACGGTGGGAAACCCGTCTTCAACTTGAGGGGGTTACCAATCTTGAACTCATCGACCGATTACAAGCAGCCAATCCGATCTACGTGCCAAGAAACCACTTGGTTGAAGAGGCGCTCTCAGCCGCGGTCGCCGATGATCTCGCACCGTTCGAGGCGCTCCTCGAACGAGTGACACATCCGTACGACGAAGTCATTGGTGCCGAACGGTATGCCATGCCCGGCGATCCAGCCCCGGGCTATCGCACCTACTGCGGAACATAATCGTCGTCACACGGCGACTGTCGCTAGACCGCGAAACCAATCGACTTTGTTTCGAGGTATTCCTCAATACCATCGTGCGAACCTTCGCGGCCGATACCCGAATCTTTCATTCCTCCAAATGGCACAGAGGCCGAAGTTGGATTCACATCGTTCACACCGATAATTCCAAACCGCAGTCCCTCTGCAGTCCGGATTGCGGTGGAAATGTCATTGGTGTACACGTAGGCCGCAAGCCCGTACTCGGTGTCATTTGCGAGTGCAACGACCTCTTCAACACTTCCATAAGTGATGATCGGAGCAACTGGACCAAACGTCTCTTCGCGGTAAATCGTCATCGATTCAGTCACACCGCTCAACAGGGTGGGAGCAAAAAAGTGTCCAGCTGCAAACTCGCCATCGGTCAGTCGATGACCACCAACGAGCGCTGCGGCGCCTTTGCTCACTGCGTCGTCGACTTGCGCCTCAACTTTGGCGACCGCAGCCTCATTGACGAGGGGACCAACCCCAACACCATCGGTGAAGCCATTTCCGGCGCTCACTCTCGCCACGCGGTCAACCATCGTTTCGGTGAATGCATCGGCATGCTGCTCAGAGACATACAACCGGTTGGGGCTGATACATGCCTGGCCCGAATTCAAGAACTTCAGGGCTGCTGCTCCCTTTGCCGCCCGAACTGGATCGGCGTCCGGAAACACAATGAATGGTGCGTGACCACCGAGCTCGACCGATACTCGCTTCAGATGCGCAGCGGCCTGCCCCGCGAGTAGTCGCCCCACAGGGGTCGAGCCAGTAAATGTGATCTTCCGAACACGTGGGTCTGTGGTGAAGACATCACCGATCGGCTTCGGATCCTTCGCCGTCACCATGTTGATGACACCAGCAGGAACACCCGCATCAATGAAGACATCAAACACTGCTTTTGCGCACAAGGGAGTATCTTCCGCTGGCTTCAAGACAAGCGTGCAACCAGCAGCGAGTGCAGGGCCCATCTTGCGGGTCAGCATCGAAATCGGATAGTTCCATGGCGTCACCATGGCGACAAGGCCAACCGGCTGACGAAGAATGAGGAATCGCTGGTCAGAGCGTTGCGACGGCAACCACTCCCCCGCAATACGGGTCGCCTCTTCTGAGTAGTAACGAAGGAAATCGGCGGCGTAATTCACTTCGTTCCGCGCGGCCTTTAACGGCTTGCCCTGCTCTCGAGTCATCAACTCTGCAAGCTCACCGGCACGTTCTGTCATGATCTGCCAGGCCTTCAGTAAGACATCTGACCTCTCGCGGGCAGTTGTTGATGACCACTGCGCAAAGGCTTCATCTGCTGAGGCGATCGCACGCTCGGCATCTGCCTTTCCACCATCAGGCATAGAACCGATAACGGCTCCCGTTGCCGGATCGGTGACATCAAATGAAGCACCGCTTACAGACTCACACCATTCGCCATTGATGAACATGAAAGCGACCCTACCTAGTCACGTCCCTGAGAGAGAACTTCGTACTTCACGGCATTGCGACGACAAGCCACGAACTTGTCGCAATGACTGCGAATAGAACGACGCACTCGAGAGCAACCGACCGGCGGAAACTTCTTCTCGAACCGATCAACTCGAGATGGGGAACGACTCGCCAGTGATGAACCGCTCCAATCACTCCGGCAGCTCCCACCACAACCAGTTTCACAATCAATATCCGCCCCCACGTCGAATCTGTCAAGGACGAGAACCCATCAAGAATCATCAACGTCATCGCGACACCACTGACAGCAACCACCACAACTGTTCCGGCCAGAGCCTTCGCTGTTCTCCGCGCAACCTCTGTCAGCGATGCTTCGTCGACCCGCGCCACAAGGGCAAGTCCCAATACTGCACCAACCCAAATCATTGCTGAGCCCATATGAACAATGTCGCTGAGTGCATGAGCAATTCTCGGACCCTTCGTCACTGCATGTCCATCAAAGGCCGGAGCTCCCACGATGCCAAGCGAGGGAACCAACATCAATAAACGAAATGCTGATCGCGAGGTCACTTGGCCGGTCACCACCGATGCAGCTGCAATGACAAACAGCAGTGAAGCACATAACGTCATCAAGGCAGATCGTCCCAGAGTGTGGGTCAGCGCGTCGGATACTGAAATGTCGAGTTGACCAGCAATCGTTGCGATTTCTGCAAAACTCGCGACGCCCAACACTGCTGCCATTGCTCCGATCAAGCGAGGTGCAGGAAGGAGCTCACCGCGCCTCCAGAGATACAGGGCGAAGTACACGCCACCCACGAGGGCAAAACCGAGGACATTCTGAGTCAGTCGAGCGACGTGATTCACGCCGTCGTTCAACGAGAAAACGTCGCTGGCTGGTGGTACTTCAACAACCTGAACCTCATTCGAATCACCGGCGGCCTCACCTTGAGTCACTAATGGGTCGTGCTCGTCGTTGACGTCTCTATCGAGGTCGTCGTGGCAGCGGTGAGATCAAACAACACTTCGGCCTCTACGAGATGTCCATCCTCGGCTCGGAAGGCGAAGGCGACGCGAACAACTTCACCCTGAAGCGCGGGAATGAAGGACGCTCGCCATGACGTCCCCGAGATCTCAGTGACAACACCCTCAGTCACTACACCCGAATCAGCGCCGACTGCAATACCTGAGGCTCCCTCGCTGAGTACGGGAACCGCAAAGTTCAGCACGACGGAGTCAAGTAATTCATTGATCACGGAACCATCAGCGGGCTCAGATCCTTCAAAATCTGAGTGGGCGGTAACGTGCGAACCAGTCAGCAACAACAATGCGGCCACAACACCAATGATTCGAAGCCCTTGCTTCAGAAGCCCAATGACAGATCCAGCCATGTGCGTCCTCGAATCAAGGTGAGATGAGACCACAGAGGTCATCGCTACGGGAATGCGGCGATTCCTTCGGCCATCGAGAGGACCCACTGTGGATAAACACCAATCACAAGCGTGAAAATTGCTGCAACTGCAATTGCGAGTCCACTCAGACCAGGTACCGCTACCGACTCTGCTGATTCAGCAGCAGGACGAAGCCACATGCTCACCATGATGCGGAGATACAAGAACGCTGCAATAACCGCAGCAAGCATTGCAATGACCGCCAGCCAGTAGCTGCCCTCGTCGACCGCGGACTGAATCACGCCCCACTTCGCAACAAATCCAGAGGTAAATGGAACTCCGGCCTGAGCGAGCAAAAACACCGTCAAGGCGAGAGCGAGAGTTGGTCGCCGAGTTGATAGCCCATTGAATCCATCAAGCGACGTATCTCCGCCTCGGCCCACAACTGTGACCACAGCAAATGATCCGACGACGAGCACCGAATACAACCCCAGATACACCGCAACCGATTGAACTGACGAGAACATCCCATTCTCACCAGCTGACCAACCTGTCGCTTCAATTCCAACAAGGATGAAACCCGCGTGGCTCACTGAAGAGAACGCCAACATCCGTTTCACATCGGTCTGAACAACAGCGAGCAGTGAGCCAACCACCAACGACAGCACTGCGAGTACCCAAATAATCGGACGCCAATCGTCGCGGTAGAACGGCAATGCAGCAACGAGCACGCGCAACATGGCACCAAAGGCTGCAACCTTGCCGACCGATGCCATAAACGCCGTGATATTCGATGGCGCACCCTGGTACACATCGGGGGACCACACATGAAATGGCACAGCGGAGACCTTGAATGCAAACCCGATCAACATCAATGCGATGCCGGCAAGGACAAGGGCATCGTTGCCGCCAATGTTGACCTCACCCTGAAGGCGAGTCACCATCTCACCCAACGATGTTGTTCGGGTGCCTCCATACAGCAAGGCAATTCCGTACAGGAAGAACGCAGATGCAAGACCACCCAGAATGAAATACTTCATTCCTGACTCTTGGCTTGCCGAGCGCCTGCGATCTGATGCTGCCAACACATACAGCGCAAGGGACAAGGTTTCGAGCCCAAGGAACATCACAATGAGTTCATTCGCACCAACCATGACGATCGCACCAGTTGCTGCGACGAGGAGCAACGAGTAGATCTCAGGCCCATCATTGTCAGTCCCGCGGAGCTCCCCATCTGACATCAACACGACCAGTGCTGTCGCCGCAAGAATCGCAAAGGTGAGAAATACCGCAAGACGGTCAACTGCGATCACGCCACCAACAATCGATGACGGGCCATCACTTCCGACATCCTTCCAGATGAACACCGACAGCACCGCCGCAATGGCGGTGAACATGACCGTTGAAAGTGCCGTCAAACCTCGTGGCCAAGGTGGGGTCAGTGAACCCACCACCATCAGCAACAGTGCGCCACCAACAAGCACGAGATGTGGCGATAACGCAAACCAGTCAACCGATGGCCCGACGAAGAGTTCTTGAGCAAACATCAGCCTTCCTCTCCGTGCGATTCACTCTCAGTATCTACGACCGGGGCAGCCGGCTGAGGTTCAACGAAATCTGTTCGACCTTCAACATGCACGATGAGCGCCTCAACCGCTGGCTCAATTCGCTCGAGCATTGGCTTGGGATAAACGCCGGTGAAAATAATGACGCCGATAAACGGAAGAAGGACCAGCCCCTCTTTGATTTTTAATTCAGCAAATGTTGAGTTCTCCTCATCGGGCTCGCCGTGGAAGACCCGCTGGTATGCCCACAGCAGATATAGCGCAGCCAAAATGACTCCGGTTGCTGCGATGACCACCCACCATCGAGCGGTAAGGAATGCACCGATAAGGATGAGGTACTCACCCACAAATCCGTTTAACCCAGGAACACCAATCGACGAAAGCATCACCACGGTGAACGCCGCAGCGAACACTGGGGCAACATGCTGCAAGCCTTTCAGTTGCGAAATCTCGCGAGTGTGACGCCGCTCGTAGATCATGCCAACCATCAAGAACAGCGCTCCGGTTGACACACCGTGGTTCACCATCTGCATCACGGAACCCGTAACTGCTTGCGAAGTAAATGCAAACGTGCCGAGCACGATGAAACCAAGGTGCGCTACCGATGAGTACGCGACAAGGCGCTTCAAGTCTTTTTGCATCGTTGCGGCGATCGCCCCATAAATGATGCCGATCACAGCGAGTGTCAACCACAGTGAGCGGCTCCAGTACGACGCTTCAGGGAACAAATACAATCCAAAACGCAGCAAGCCATAGGTGCCCAACTTCAACATGACGCCGGCCAGCACAACCGAGCCGGCGGTCGGAGCCTGTGTATGAGCATCCGGCAACCAGGTATGCAGCGGGAAGATTGGAACCTTTACCGCAAAGGCAATTGCAAACCCAAAGAACAGCCACCTGCCTGTCGAAGCCGCAAAGTTCGCCCCCTCAGCGAGCTCGATGAGATCGAACGTGACCTTGCCCACTCCGTTGTCACGAGCAATGAAGACGGTGGCCAAAATTGAAACGAGCATGAATGCTGAGCCGGCCATCGTGTAGAGGAAGAACTTTGTTGCGGCGTACTCGCGACCTTCGTAACCCCACCCACCGATGAGGAAGTACATCGGAACCAACACGATCTCGAAGAACACGAAAAACAAGAACAGATCGAGGCTGAGGAACGAACCCATCACCCCTGCTTCAAGGAGCAATAACCACGCAAAATATGGCTTATCCCGCCGAGGATCATCGTTATGCGGGTCAATCCCAGCGATTGCGAGAGGGAACAGCACACCTGTGAGCAGCACAAGGAACAACGAGATGCCGTCGATGCCAAGATGCCAAGAGATGCCCCACGACTCAATCCATGGATGCTGACTTGTGAACTGAAAGCCGGACGAATGGCTATCGAAATTGACAAACGCCCATACCGACAACGCGCCTGTTCCGACTGAAGCGAGCAACGCGACGAGCTTTGAGTATTCGGGACGACGATTCGACAACACTGCGATGAGAAGCGCTCCAACAACTGGAACAACAATCAGCATGGACAGCAGTGGGAATGCCACTTCAGTTGAAGTTGCGGCAACCATCACAACACCCCCCGCAGGACGACAAACCACGCAAGGATTAATACGACCCCGATGCCGATGACACCGGCATAGTTGCGAACGTTGCCGCTCTGTACGCGACGGACAGTTCCAGACGTTGAACGCACTGCGGTAGCAACACCGTTTACCGCACCATCGACAACCTTTGCATCGAACCATGCGATGGCGTCGAACATCCGTCGACCAGGGCCGCCCATAAAGGCTGACACGCTGCTGTCATATCGCCATCCATCCGCAAGGATCGCCGGCTCAATTGCCCGCAACTTGCGTCGACCGTAGACCAACACTCCGAGGAGGATGCCGCTAAGTGCACACGCAATTGCGAGCACCGCGAGCCATTCCTTCGCATCGTAAGCAGCCGTCCCTGAAATCACCGCTTCACCCGGTGCTACGACAGGGTGCAGCCAATCTTCTAAACGGTGACGAAGACCCTTTGGAATGATCCCAAACGATGGCAACTGGATAATCCCACCTGCGAACGACAGCACCGACAGCACCACCAATGGGAACAACATGATCCCAGGTGACTCATGAGGTTTGAAGTCGCCATGCGCACCATGTTCTTCCGCGTGGCTTTCCCACTTTGCCTCACCGAAAAAGACCATCATCACCTGACGGGTCATGTAGAAGGCAGTGAGGACTGCTGTCACGAGCCCAATCACATACAGCACGGGGCTCTTTGCCAATGTAAACAGCAAGATTTCGTCTTTTGACCAGAAGCCCGCAAACGGCGGAACACCAGCAATCGCAAGCCAGCCAATGATGAATGTGCCTGCAGTAATCGGCATCACCTTGCGCAACGCGCCCATGCGTCGCATGTCCTGTTCGTGGTGCATGCCATGAATCACCGAACCAGACCCGAGGAACATGAGGGCCTTGAAGAATGCATGGGTCACCATGTGGAAAATTGCTGCAACATATGCACCGGTGCCGACCGCGAGGAACATGTACCCGAGCTGGGACACCGTCGAATATGCAAGCACTTTCTTAATGTCCGATTGAGCAACCGCAATCGTTGCTGCGAACAATGCTGTCAGCGCCCCCACCCAAGCGACGATCATTGGCGCCCAATCGGCTGCTGCTGCGAGCATCGGGTTCATGCGGGTCATCAAGAACACACCAGCCGTCACCATCGTTGCAGCATGAATCAGCGCTGAAACCGGTGTTGGGCCTTCCATTGCGTCAGGTAGCCAGAGATACAAAGGGAACTGCGCTGATTTGCCGACAGCGCCAACGAAGAGCAGAAGTGCGATGCCGGTTGCAGTCGACGAAGCGAGAGCGCCCGACTCTGCCGCCGAATTCAGAGCACCGTAACTCACCGAGCCAACAGCCTGGAATCCGAGGAACATCGCCAACATGACTCCCCAGTCACCAATGCGGTTCGTCACGAATGCTTTCTTGCCGGCAGTTGCCGCCGAATCGCGGGTGTGCCAGAACGAGATAAGGAAGTACGAGCAAGCTCCCACACCTTCCCAACCAAGGAATGTGACGAGCAAGTTCTCTCCGAAGACCAGCATCAACATCGACAGAACGAAGAGATTGAGGTACAAGAAGAACTTTGAGAACTTCGGATCACCATGCATGTAGCCGATGGCAAAGAGATGGATGAGGAATCCAATACCCGTCACGAATAGTGCCATCGTCACCGAGAGTGGATCGGCGAGTAAAGCCATGTCGATTTGCAGTGAAGAAACCGGAACCCATTCAAAGAGCGTGACGACGTGCGAGCGATGGTGTTCGTCGATCGCAAGCAGCTCAAAGAACACTGCAACAGTGACAATGAACGACCCAAAAACTGCGGCAGCAGCTAAGAACCCAGCAGCGGGCTCACCAAGGCGGCGGCCGAACAGCAGAATGAGCAGAAATCCGAACAGCGGAAATGCAGGTATTAACCACACGAGATCAAGCATGTTCAGCCTTTCAGCTCCGCCAGGTCGTCAATCGTTGCACCGGGTCGACGTCGGAGAATGGCAATGATGATGCCTAGCCCGACTACTACTTCAGCAGCAGCGACAACCATCACGAAGAACACTGCTGTCTGACCTGAGATATCAGTAAAGGCTCTGGCAAAGGCAACAAACGAAAGATTCACTGCATTCAGCATCAGTTCGATACACATGAACATCACCAATGGATTCCGGCGGATCATCAATCCGATCACGCCGACACCAAACAGAATCGCTGCAAGCACGAGGTACCAAGTGGTTGTCGGAGTCACTTATCCACTCCCCCACGTTGACGGCGGGTAAGCACCACCGTTCCGACGACAGCAACGATGAGCAACACAGAGGTCAACTCAAACGCAAAGACATTGTCGCTGTACAGGCTGCGGGCCAGTTCGCGAATGTTGTCATCTCCAGGGACACCGGAGTCGATCCGCTCACCCAACGTCGAGCGTCCTCGCACAACTGCAGCGGTGATGAGGCCACTGATGGCAACACCAATGATCACAGCGAGAGGCCGCTGAATTTGGAATGGTTCGACGGTGAGATCTTCTGCGCGGTCAACACCGAGCAACATGATGACGAAGAGGAACAGCACCACGATGGCCCCTGCGTAGACAATAACCTGTACGGCTGCGAGAAAGTGGGCTTCCATCGACACGAAGTGCACGGCTATTCCGAACAATGTGAGAACAAGACCAAGAGCAGCATGAACCGGATTGCGGTACGCAATAACACCAATGGCCCCAGCCAGCACCATCACTGAAGCAAGCACAAACACAAGTAATTCCATTAGCTGTCGCGCTCCGCCTGCTGCGGTTCGGGCGCGCGAGTTCCAAACCCAAGTTCATCGCTCCAGCCGACAACGCCTTCAAAATCGGCATCGCCGGCAGGTGAGGTTGCTCGCATCCAGCCAGAGGTCAACAGTTCTTCGCCGTCGCGCCAGTCCTCCCACGGAAGTTGCTGCGGACGGCCCTCGTCGTCGACAAGTAATTCAGATTTTGTATAAATCGCATCATTTCGATTCGTAAACGAGAACTCAAACAGCTTTGATTCAGTAATCGCTTCGGTCGGGCATGCCTCGACGCAGAGATCACAATGGATGCAGCGCAGATAGTTGATCTCGTATACAAAACCGAACCGTTCACCAGGAGAGGTCGGATTCTCCGGATCGTTGTCTGCTCCACGCACATAAATGCACTTCGCAGGACACACACCGGCACACAGTTCACATCCGATGCATTTCTCCATGCCATCGGCATACCGGTTGAGAACATGACGGCCGTGTAATCGCTCCGGCTTCGGTGCTTTCTGATCATCATCAGCCTCGGGATTGTGGTCGTCACCCTTGCGGCGTGCCGCGCGACCACCCGAGTAGTTCGTGGTAACTCGCTTTCCACCAAAGAGTCGGTGCTGACGAATAGTGACAGCAAATCCTTCGAAATAACCCATCAGTACGCCGCTCCTTCTGCCTCACGGTTTCGGCGAGCAACATTTAGTGCTGCTTGGAACAACATGTATGCAAGCGCAATCCCAACCAAACAACCGCCAACGATGAGTGCGTACTCCAACCCACTGACATCGCTGTCACGAGCGACCTGCAATGCGGCGAGAAGGATGAACCAACCGAGCGAGATTGGAATGAGCACTTTCCAACCAAGGTTCATCAGTTGGTCATATCTCAAACGCGGGAGCGTTGCTCGGAACCAGACATACATGTAGAGGAATGCGAACACCTTCAGAAGGAGCCATGCCGTGCCGCCAAACGGCCCAAGAACGGCGAAAATGTCTACTCCACCGAGGTACAGCGGCTGCGGTCCACCAAGGAACAAGGTGACGAGCAACGCACTCATCGAAATAACGTTCATGAACTCTGCAAGGAAGAACAGGGCAAAGCGGATCGATGAGTACTCGGTATGGAAGCCACCAACAAGTTCCTGTTCGGCCTCAACGAGGTCGAACGGGGGACGATTGAGTTCCGCCGTCATTGCAATTAAGAAGACGACGAACGGCACGATGCCTGTCGATAGTAAGTGCCAATTTGTGATCGAGCTCTGAGCAGACACAATTCCTGAAGTCGATAGTGTTCCGGCGGTCATCAGCACCGCTGCAAGGCTGAGTCCAAGTGCAGCCTCATACGAAATCATTTGTGCCGACGCGCGAACCGAGCCAAGAAGTGGATACTTCGAACCACTCGACCACCCAGCGAGCATCACGCCATACACGGCAATTGACGACAGCGCGAGAACGAGCAGCACACCAATTGGCGGGTCGGCAAGCTGCACCCGGGTGACCTGACCGAACCAGGTCACTGTTCCATCACGGCCACCGGTAAAGTCGCCACCGAGCGGGATGACGGCCCACACCAAGAACGCTGGGACAAACGCAAGAAATGGAGCGATCCGGAAGACGAAGGGATCTGCCTTTTCGGGGATCAGATCCTCTTTGAAAAACAGTTTTGTGCCGTCGGCGAGCGTCTGAAGCAACCCAAACGGACCGGCCTTGTTGGGGCCAACACGGTTCTGCATACCGGCAACAATTTTTCGCTCAAACCAGACCATGAACATGGTGCCGACGAGGCCGATGACGAAGACAACAAGCACCTTGAGACCAACAACAGCGAGCGGCTGCCACCAGAACGACTCGGCATCAAGCATTGGATCAGCGGAAGGAATGCGATTCAACAGATTCATGACACCCGCTCAATTCGAACACGGCTCACATGAGCGGAAGAAGAAATCAATGCTCGAACATCGCCATGACCACTCTCACGATCGGGTTGACCAAATGCCGCCCAGATGGTGTCGCGGCTGAGGCGATCATCTCGACACACAGGAAGCTCAACGGACCCACGCTCAGACACAAGCCTGATCATGTCACCGGTCGAGATACCGAGTTGCTCAAGCACATCGGGACTGACGGCAACAGCACGACCCTGCGCAAGCCCGGCAAGAGATGGAGAAGAAGCAGTTGCAACCCCACCGTCGTACATCACTCTTGATACAACAAGGTCGATGTCGTAGCCACCCTTCGATGAAACGCTGGTTTCGCTTGAAGTGAGCTCGAACGGAACCGACCAAACTGCTCCAACTTCGGCGCCGGTTGACGCCAACTGAGCAGAAATTTCCTCGACTGAACCGACACCAAGATTGCTGCCAAGACGATCGGCGAGCTCAACTGCAATCATCCAGTCAGCTCGAGCAACACCTGGTGTGTTTATCTTTTTCGAAACCGAAGAGACCCGACCTTCGAGATTTGTTGTTGATCCGGCCTTTTCTGACATCACCGCTGCCGGCAACACGACATCGGCCGAGACCGTTGACGCGTTCATGTGGCCCGTGATTGACACCACCCGTCCAGCACCGTTCAATCCGGCGATTGCAAGTTCACGATCAGGGAAGTCAGCGAGAGGATCGCAACCGAGCAAAACGAGTACTTCAATTGACCCGCCCGCTGCGGCAGCCAATGTTGAAGTTGAATCGTGTTGTGGTGATTCAGGAGCAAGCCCTGCCTGGAGCGCTCCGACCACATTGCCTCGGCGCAATGCCGGAAGCACCGTGGCACCATCGATTGAGGCCACCAGCTGCTGAACCGCCGCGAACTCGAGCTCTGCCGAAGATGCGAGGTTTGAGCGGCCGGCAATCACGACAACAGGCCCACTCGAAAGTTGCGCTTGAACCTCGGCATAAGCGAGTGTTTCGGTCACAGCGGTGGAGATATCGCCAGCACCATGGCGAACTGAACGCCATGCATGACGGGTGAGACCACTTCCAGTTGAAGTGAATTCGATGATCTTGGTCGAACCGTTAACCACCGCATCGCGCAGACGCAGATACAACACAGGTAGTTCTTCTTTGAGATCCGGTGCCATCAGCACAACCGTTGATGCCGATGCCATCTCTCTAATCGTTGCCCGCGGCATCCCAAGAAGTGCTGCCGGCATACCGTCTCCGAGCTGCGGGTCATGACGGTCGACACCTAGCGCTGAACACAATTGGGCCCAGGCCCATGCGTCCTCGTTTGTGCCACGTGCACCACCAATCACACCGATTGACGATGGACCTTTTGATTCCAACGCTCCCTTGAGAAGATCTGTTGTGATTGACATCGCAGAGTTCCATGACGCGGCTTGATGGCCATCTGCTGTTTTGATCAAGGGCTCGGCGATTCGGCCTTCAGCGTGAATCGATTCGAAGTTGAATCGTCCGCGATCGCAGAGCCATCCCCAGTTGACGTCGTCGTTATCTATGCCCTGATAACGAAGCACTTGGTCACGGCTTGAATGCACCGAAATTTCGCAGCCAACCGAGCACGATGTGCATGTGCTGTTGTTCTGCTCTAGATCCCATGGCCGCGCCTTGAAGCGATATGGCTTCGCAGTGAGAGCACCGACCGGGCAAATCTGGGCAGTGTTACCCGAAAAGTGAGATGAGAACGGCTCATCTGGATAGGTCATCACTTGTGTGGCGTTGCCACGTTCAACGAAGTGGATGAGAGGATCACCTGCAACTTCATCTGCGAAGCGTGTGCATCGATCACAGAGGATGCACCGCTCGCGATCGAGCATGATGAGCGACGAGATCTCGATTGGCTTCTCGTAGTGACGCTTTTCTTCGATGTAGCGACTCTCGCCCGGACCGTGGCTGAATGCCTGATCTTGCAGCGGACACTCCCCGCCTTTATCACACACCGGACAGTCGAGGGGGTGGTTGGCGAGCAGAAGCTCGAGAATTCCCTCTTGAGCGCGTTTAGTTGTCTCTGATTGGGTATCGACCGTCATGCCCGGTGCGACTGGCACCATGCACGATGGCTGCAGCATTGGCCCACGCCCGGTGTCGATCTCAACAAGACACTGCCGACACATGCCAACAGATGACATCCGAGGGTGGTAGCAGAAGCGTGGGATGAAATCCCCTGCTCGTTCAGCCGCAGCAATCACCATTTCACCGGGCTTCGCAGAAACAGTTTTGCCGTTGACAGTAATTTCGACCAACTGCTCGCTCATGAGTCACCTCCTACAGCGGTCACCGGAATACGAGTGCGTGACCGAGACGGAGCCACCCGAGCTTCAAACTCTGAACGGAATAGCGTCAATGCAGAGTGCACCGGCACGTAAGCCGATGGCCCGACAAAACAGATCGTTGTCATCTTGTACGGGAACGGCGTTGCTTCGAGTTGAAGATCAGCGCTCGCAGCATGTGGCATGTCGCCAGGGCAAATTGATTCGCCTACCTCGAGCAGGAGGTCGAGGTCATCGGTGGTGCCATGTCCCTCGACCACCCGATCAAGAATTCGCATCAACCATGTGCCGCCTTCGCGGCAGGGAACACATTTTCCGCACGATTCGTGGGCGTAGAACTTCGTCAGTGTGAGGGCTGCGGACGGAATATCGGTTGTCGAATCCATCACCATGATTGCTCCAGAACCGAGCATTGATCCAGCTGCTCCAACGAGTCGCCCTTCAAATGGCAGGTCAAGTTGATCGGGAAGGAACCACGGCGCTGAACCACCACCCGGGACAAACGCTTTCAGGTCGTTGCCATCGCGAATTCCCTGGCAAAACTCTTCGCCGTACAGCAAGTCCCGAAATGTGGTCGTTCCGTTAATGATTTCGTAGACACCTGGACGGCGAACGTGACCTGATACCGCGACCATACGGGTTCCTGGCGATGACTCAGTGCCAATCGCTGTGTATTCCGCCGCACCCTTGGTGGCGATAAACGGCAGGTTCGACAGCGTCTCAACGTTGTTCACGATGGTTGGTTGACCATAGAGCCCGATTGCTGCAGGAAAGTATGGGGGCTTCAGTCGAGGCATGCCGCGATTGCCTTCTAGTGACTCAATGAGCGCCGTTTCTTCGCCGACAACATATGCACCGGCTCCCCAGTGCAAGACAATGTCAATACTGAATGCTGATCCAAGAATGTTCTTACCGATGTAACCAGCGGCGTATGCGTCATTCAGTGCTGCTGCCACACGTTCTTGAGCGAGCGCCATCTCACCCCGAATGTACAAGAAGCACCGAGATAGGCCCGCCGCGTAACAGGCGATGAGGCAGCCCTCGATGAGTTGATGCGGATCGCGCTCCATCAGCAAACGGTCTTTGTACGTGCCCGGTTCTGACTCGTCACCATTCACCACGAGATAGCGCGGGTACACACCCTCTGGTGTCAAGCCCCACTTCACACCAGCAGGGAAGCCGGCTCCGCCACGACCTAGAAGAGTTGATGAGCGAACTTCTTCGTGCATGTCCTGCGGGCTGCGAGCGAGAGCCGATCGAAGACCTTCGTATCCGCCGGTCGCGAGATACCGCTCAAGAGTGAATGAATCTTCGTACTGGAAACGAGAGGTGACAATCTGTGGTCGGTTGCCCTCGATAAACCCTGGTGCCCAAGGGAATGATGTCATGATGCACCGCCTTGTGATGCTGCCGAGATCCATGCAGGTGGCTCTGTCACATCTGCGGGGTCAACTGCTCCCACACCACGATCGGCAGGAATGTGTTGGCGGATGCGCGCAAGTGTGCCGTGCGGTGGGACCTCATCGTCCAGCCGGCCACTTCGCAGATCAGAAATGAGTTGTCGAACCTCGACTGGGGTGGCTCGAAACTTAAACCGGTAATTCACCTGAAGACATGGCGCCTCGGTGCACGCTGCCTGGCATTCAGCGCGATGCAGGGTGAACATTCCGTCGTCGGTTGTCCCGCCTTCGTGAATGCCAAGTTCTTCTTCTGCTGCGTGCATGAGATCATCTGCTCCCAAGAGCGCACACGACATTGTTCCGCACACGTTGATGAGGTACTTGCCGACCGGTTCGAACTTAAACATCTCGTAGAACGTTCCGGTTCCGAGCACTTCTGCCGGTGTGACACCGATGAGTTCAGCGATGTGGCGCATCGCTTCGTCAGTCACCCATCCGTCCTGCTCTTGGGCAAGGTGCAGGAGCGGAATCAACGCAGATTTTGCGCGCGGGTAACGAGCAATAATTTCTTCGGCAATAGATACGTTCGCGTCAGTTAAACGAGCCATCGTGTAGTCCTCTAGCGATCCACTTCTCCGAGCACCGGGTCAACCGATGAAATGACAGCAACAGCGTCAGCAACAAGTCCGCCGCGCATCATGTGAGGGAGACATTGAATGTTGACAAACGATGGCGCACGGACGTGCATCCGGTACGGAGTCGGAGAACCATCGCTTGCGATATAACAGCCAATCTCACCGCGCGGACTTTCAATCGCCACATAGACCTCACCCTCAGGAACCTTGAAACCCTCGGTGAAGATCTTGAAGTGGTGAATCAGTGCCTCCATCGATTCATCGATTCGAGCGCGAGGTGGCGGTGTCACCTTCTTGTCTTGAATCCTGTAGTCACCTTCTGGCATCCGATCAAGAATCTGGCGAACGATACGCATTGACTCGCGGATCTCGTTTAGTCGAATCGCGTAACGGTCGAACGCATCACCGTAACTTCCAACGATGATGTCGAACTCGACCTCGTCATAGCGAAGATATGGATCGTGACGACGCAAGTCCCACTCAACTCCGGTCGATCGAAGAATCGGGCCGGTCGCACCGAGAGCCAACGCTTCATTTGGAGTAATGACTCCGACACCCTGCAAGCGCTCACGCCAAATCGGTTGGCCAGTCATCAAAATGTCGTATTCCTCGAGACGCTCAGGAAGCAGATCGAGAATCCGCAACACGTCATCGCGCCAGCCGGGAGGGAGATCAGCAGCAAGTCCACCAGGTCGCACAAAGTTGTGGTTCATGCGAAGACCTGTGACTTTCTGGAAGAAGCGCAGCACTTCTTCACGTTCACGCCAACCATAAATCATCATCGATACGGCACCGAGGTCCATGCCATTGGTTGCCATGAAGAGCAGGTGGCTACTCATCCGATTGAGTTCTGACAGAAGCATTCGCATCCACTGGGCGCGTTCTGGAATGTCTCCGTCAATGCCAAGTAACTTCTCGGTGGCCATCGAGAACACGAGCTCGTTATTCAACGGACTCGCGTAGTCCATTCGAGTGACGTTCGTTCCGCCTTGCATGAACGTCAACTGCTCACCGGTTTTTTCCATTCCGGTGTGCAGATAACCGATAATCGGCTTGCACCGAAGCACCGTCTCGCCTTGCAATTCGAGCATGAGACGAAGCACACCGTGTGTCGACGGGTGCGAAGGACCCATGTTGATAATCATCGTCTGATCTTCGTCAGGGTCTTCGGGAAGGTCGCCGAGTTTTGCAGCTTCTGCTTCTGACAACCGCAGCACCGAACCGACTTCGCGAAGTAGTTCACGAGCCGTGAGTTCAGAGCGAGGGCGTAGTTCCTGAGCGCCCTCATCAGCGATCATCGTCATGATGCTGCACCTTTGAACTGAACCGGGATTGTTCCAACTTGGAAGTCCTTACGGAGCGGGTATCCGTTCCAATCTTCTGGCATCAAGATTCGGGAAGGATCTGGATGCCCCTCAAAAGAAATGCCAAACATGTCGAACACTTCACGTTCCATTGCTTCGGTTCCTGGGTAAAGATCGAACAGAGTCGCAATGGTTGCATCGGCTTCTGGCACTTGAGTACGCAACCGAATACGTCGGCTATGTGTGATGTCGAGAAGATTGACGACAATCTCGAAACGCTCGCCGATCACACTTGTGGGCAACTCGCGGTCCATGTGCTTCAGGTAGTCGACAGCTGTGAGGTCGACACACATCGCATAGCCCTCATCAGCAAGTTGCTTGGCGACCTCAACGTAGCGATCTCGGGCAACATGAAGAACAATCTGGCCGCGACTCTCCGTCATCGGACATCCAAGCATCTCGGGTTCCGGAATAGATGCTTCCGCTTCTTCGGTCGCGTCCTCGGACTGTGCTTCTGGGGTGTCAGTCATGTGGCTGCCTCCCGAGCAACACCGGTACTGACCCCGCTGGAATCTCCTCGACGTGAATGCTCGCACCTGCACCGGTCTGGCCGCGGCGGCGCATGATCTCGCCCTGCTCAATCTTTGTGTGCAAGGTTTCAATAGCGTGAATCAATGTCTCTGGAGTTGGAGGACAACCTGGCGCGTATACGTCAACCGGAACGATCTGATCGACACCTTGAACAATGGCGTAATTGTTGAACATTCCACCGCTTGAAGCACACACGCCCATGGAGATCACCCATTTTGGTTCCATCATTTGGTCGTATACCTGACGCAATACAGGTGCCATCTTCTGGCTAACTCGGCCGGCGACGATCATGATGTCGGCTTGGCGCGGTGACGCTCGGAAGACTTCCATACCGAATCGAGCAATGTCGTAGTGCGCTGCACCCGATGCCATCATCTCGATTGCGCAGCATGCGAGCCCAAATGTTGCTGGCCAAGATGAGCGAGAACGTGACCAGTTGACGAGATCTTCGAGACGCCCGGTGATGACATTGTGGCTAAGCCCGCCCAACCCGTCGTTAACTACATCGCCAAGTGCCATTGATAACTCGCTTTACGCTGCTTCGGTGGAATCTTGAGAGGACTCACGTGCCTCGAGGCCGACCCGACGTACTGTCGTCGTGGACGAACGGTCGGGCGACACCATCGATGCGTCGAACGTGAGGTCTCGGTACTTCTGAAGTGGACCCCAGTCGAGTCCACCGCGAGCAACTTCGTACACAAAGGTGAGAAAGAACACGAGCGAGAACCCGATGATTGCCCACAGTCCGTACATGCCGAGTGTCGCTCTTTCAACGGCATAGGGGTACAAAAAGATGATCTCAATGTCGAACATAATGAACAGCATTGCAACCACGAAGAATGACACAGGGAAGCGCTCTGGCGGCTCACGGCTTGGGATGATCCCACATTCGTATGGCGCTTGCTTCGCAACCGAGGGGCGGTTCGGTGCAAGCAAGCGAGAAGCCACAAGGCTCAGCACCCCAAAGAGGAGGGCTAACACCATGAGGACGACGATGGGAAGATACTGAGCCATGAGATTGTGAGGATCCGCGCTAGCGACTATCCAACTGGAAGTTCAGCTTTTCGGGCAAGGTTTTCAGCGACAAAACGATCACGACGATGGAGCATCCACGCGAGCGCCAAGAACACGATCGTTGAACCAATCGTGATGAGGGCAGCAGGTTCTCGACGTGACCCTAGGTCTCGAAGCATGTACACGTACTGTGCTTCCTGCGTCGGATCAACCTCGGGAGCTGAAGGTGCTCGGCCCGGTTCAGTTCGAAGCGGGATATACGGAGACACCTCAACAACCGTGTAGTACGGCTTGTGGAAGAACGCGACTTGGTCGAGAGCGTCCTGCCCGAAAATCTTTGGGTACGCCTCACCGCCATTTTCAAACACATTCGTCACTTTGAACGATCCTGGCTCGAGAGCGTCTTCTTCTTCTAAGAACACGGTCGCTGACGCTGCCGCCTGACCAAATGCCGGCTCTGACTCACCGAGCACGCGCCACTCTTCGCTGACGAAACCGTCATACACCACGTCGTTGATGTCAGCAGGAACATCAACATCGGTGAGGGCCAGTCGATTCTCAAGAACTCCAGCCTGGTAGAGGTCGCTCGCATCTTGGATGACAGTCCTACCCGGAACTTGCACCCATGATGGGTCTGCACCCTTCAAGCCAATGCCATAGATCCACCAGATGCCACCCATAAGGGCCATCCAGCCCGCAAGTCCACATAGCGTCACGAGGAATCCAAGGCGAGCCCCAATGTTGGTGCCGAGGATCATGTAGACCGAGCCCATGAACGCCACGGTTCCAAGGATGACGGTGAGGACACCACGAAGTTCTGGTTCCCAGCTGATCGCGAGCAATGCTGCAGACATCACAGGCCCCTCACGTAATCGACAACAGCTTCAATCTGCTCATCAGTCAGCATCGAACCAAAGCCAGGCATACGCCCGCTGCCCTGCCCTTGAATGCCGTATTTGGCTCCGTAATTTGAACCGTTCTTGATAAACGAGATCATGTCAGCCTCGTCAGGGAAAGCTGATGCTGCTTTTCCGCCGGTGAGGTTCCAACCAAAGGCACCTTGACCTGTGACACCAGGGTCTCCCCAACTCCAGCCAGGGGTATGGCAACGGGCACAGCTATACGCACCGCTGCCAAGATCAAGATTGAATAAGGCCTCTCCGTACGAGCCATAGGTTCCATCGTCGACGAGTTGCCAAGCGCGGGTGTCAATGTCTGACTGAATATCGCTCGGAAGGTTTCCTGATGGGCAACTCCGCGGATCTTCTTCTCCGACTCCACAATTCTCACGTGGAATCTGAATCGAGTGGAGGTACGAGATCAACGTGTCAATTTGCTGTTCGTTCATCGGGCCACCGCCAGCGACACCCCATGGACTCATCGGCGAGAATGGACGACCGTAAACAAGAATGAAACGAACCTCGTCTTCATCAAACCGGTAGAAGATGTTGTTGAGTGCTGGGGCCTTCCAGTTGACAGCTTCAACCTCGCCCGTCACTGGGTCGGTCACGTTCCATGCTGCTTCGCCACCGGATCCGGCATAACCGCCGTGACAGCCTGCACAGTTGAAGCCACCTTCAGCCGTTGGAGCGAACAAACGCTCACCCCAGTCAACGAAGATTTCTTCCTGCGCTTCAACCGCACCAGCCTGACGGGCTGGTTCGAATACCCAATACAACGGGAGGGCAATCACTACAACGATGAGGAGCAGCACCCCGGTGAACTGCACCATCTCAAGACGACGTCCTTCGAGCTCTTCATCTTCGAGATACTTTTTGCGGTTCGGCGCTAACTCAATTTCTGAACCGAGTTCATCACGAGCTGATCGACCATTGAGAACGGCGTAGACAATGAAACCCGCCGTGACGATGATGAGCAGCACCCATGCGATTGAGGTAGTTGTTAAGGCAATCATCAGTGATCACTTGCTCCCACGCAGTGCGGGCCTTCCGCTTCTTGACCAGTGGTGTTGACACCAATTGGCACACCCTGAACGATTGTGCCGGTATCAACAATCACGTCACCAGCAGCGGTGAACTCCAACGGGAAGTGATCCATGCCGCGCGGTGCAGGACCACCTTTTTTCTCCCCAACACGGTTGTATTGAGAGCCGTGGCATCCACATTCAAACCACTGGCTTGAGGTGCACTGTGGCACGCGACATCCAAGGTGTGGGCACTTCTGATACGAGGCAATCAAGCCCTGGCGCATTCCTGCCAGGACCGACTCTTTGTAGATGCCTTCTGCCTTCGCAACTGCGTCAACCGGGTATTCGGTGATCCAGGCACGAGCCTCAGGGGCGTAAAAGAATCCTTGGCTCTGACGAATGCCCGACACGATGTCGTCGTATCGGCCGATTGGGACTTTGCCGCCGAAGCCGCCTGTTTTCGTTGGCCACAAAAACCCAACAAATGAGGCAGCAGCGAATGCACCGAGCCCGGCGCTCATCAGCGAGATCGTTGCCCGGTTAAAGAATTGACGACGGCTCACGCCAATGGCATCCGGGTCGGCCGGAACGAAGGGCTCCGGAGCCAAATCTTTCGCCGGCATGAGGTCGGTGCCAGCGCGAACCGCGGCAGCCTCGGCTTCGACTGCTGCACCATCTGAAGTAGATGCGCTCGATCCGGCAGCCTTGCGAGCAGCACGGTCGCGGGCAACGGTCTCGTCACTCAGGGCACCCGCACCACGAACATCGCTCCGACGAGCGAGAGTCGCGAATGAGGCACCGGCAAGAACAATCAGCGCAATAACCGCAATGAGAATGATGGAAGTTGCACTCATGTCGACCTCACAACTCGAAGAAGAGTCCGTCACGCCATGGCAGCGTGAAGTTGAAGCCCGGACCCCGGAAGAACGAACCAATCATTACCAGCACTGCCCAGAACATGAGGTGCACGGTCATGAGAGAGGTTGCAAATTTGCGATCCTCTGGCTTGTTTGAAGGGTTCCGGTCGATATACGGAGCAAAAATCATCACGATGATTCCGACACCAGGAATCGTCACACCAGCGACCATCGGGTGGAACATGGTGAGCAGTTCCTGCAGACCAAGGAAGTACCAAGGTGCCTTCGACGGGTTTGGCGTCTGGTTCGGGTTTGAGTGCTGCAACAACGGAGCGTTGACCCAAACCGAGAACAGGAAGGTAAACGCAAGACAAGCAAGCGCCGCAACAAACTCGGCCGCGAGCAAGTGCGGCCACGTATGAACTTTGTCGACTGGCGTCGCCTTGACCTCTTGAATTGAGCCAGACTTAACGACTGTCAGAAGGCGCTGGGTGTGCCCACCGGGGCCTGCACCAACTGGAACCCCGCCGCCGGCAGGGGCAGCGGCAACCGCAGCGGCTGCGCGATCGGCGACGGCAACGCCACCACCTGACGCCTCGGCGCCACCTTCGGAACGTGATTTTGCTGACTTCGAACGTTCTAACAGGTGTGCCGGAATGCGCGAATCACCTGCTGCCTCTTCAGCGGGCGCGGCCGCTTCAGCAGCGGGCTCTGCCGCTTTCTCGCGAGCGGCCTGCGCTCGCTTTAGTAGATGTTCTGGAATCTCAGTCATGGGGTGAGCCTCCGATCAGAGCGGTCCACTGATGCCGCCGTCCTTGCGGACACGCCAGAAGTGAATCGCCATGAAGATGACGATGATGAACGGGAAGAACAGCACGTGTAGCACGTACCATCGGAGCAGAGTTTCCGAACCGATTTCAGCGCCACCGAGCAACACGAATCTCACTTCTTGTCCGAAGACCGGTGTGTACCCCATCATGTTGGTACCCACCGCAACGGCCCACATCGCGAGCTGGTCCCACGGCAACAGGTAACCGGTGAACGACAGCAACAATGTCAACGTGAGCAAAATGACGCCAATCACCCAGTTGAACTCTCGAGGGGGCTTGTAGGCGCCGTGGTAGAACACTCGAGCCATATGTAAGAACACGGCGAGCACCATCAGGTGGGCTCCCCATCTATGCATATTTCTTACGAGTAAACCGAAGGTCACCGACGTCTGCAGGTTAGAGATGTCGTCCCATGCGGCTGTTGCTTCGGGTCGATAGAAGAACATCAAGAAGATGCCCGTCACCGTCAGCAAGATAAAGAGGAAGAAGCTCAGCCCACCGAGACACAGGGTGTAACTGACCTTCACGGCGTGACGCTTCACCTTTACCGGGTGAAGGTGGTACAGCACCGAGTTCATAATGACGTATGAACGGTTACGTGGGCTATCGGTATAGCCCTTTCTGAAGATTGAGCCGGGCCGGAAAATACTGCTCCAGACCTGTGATCCTTGAACAGAATCAACGGTCTGCTGAACACGCTCTTTCGCGGTTGGGCGGGGGGTTTCGTCAATGATCTTTGCCATGTGGGATCAGAACCTCATGCCGTAGGAGTAGCCATGGTTATTGGTACGGGTGTGACTTTCACCAGCAGATGTTGCCGGTCCTACCTTTCCGAGGATGATTACCCCGGTTGGGCAGCGGTCAACGCAGAGAGCGCATCGGGTGCAAATGTCGTCATCAATAATGAAGACCACATTGTCTGAGGGGTCGTCACCAGGGCGCTCTGTTCCTTCGGCCTCGGTGATTGACTCAGGTTGCACCATGTGGATGCACTTCCACGGACAAATATCGACGCAGCCTTCGCACATAATGCATTCGGACTGGTCGATGTGAATGAATTGCTTTGGCTTAACTGCGCGCGTCAAATAATCAGCGTCCACCTCGACGAGTGCGTACTCGTCGGTGAACGGCATCATCGGCGGATTGGCGTCAGTACGTGCCATTGCTGAACCTCAGGCTTTCCTCACGAGAGGGCGGCCATACGAACTTGTTGGGAGTTCCTTCGCAACAGAATCTCCGCGCTTCTGCCACCAGATCCAAATGAAGATCAACAGGCCGAAGTAGTAGGCGTGAAGCACGACGACAATGACGTCGCGGATCGCCTCGTACTGCATAGTGAACGGAAACCAGCCATCGAACGCTTTGGGCTTCAAGATTCCGCCAGGTCCAAAAATGATCTTGCTGCGATCCCAACCGAGGTCTTTGTCAGCATGGTCAATCCACTGGTGCGGGACAACACCGAAGGCGAGGAACATCACACCGAATGCGTACACCGAGCCAACCATTGCTTCGCCCCAGGAAGTCGGCTTTCCGACCGGGCGACGACGACCGTAAGCCATCACTGCGAACGTCAAGATGTTGGACGCGATGAATGACGTCAGGAACGCCGTATTCATTCCCGGCCACTCAAGCACATTCCAGTTAAAGGCGATCATGTCGCTCCTCATTGCTTTCCGTTGATCGAGCTTCAATGAAGCACTACCCGCAGAGACTGTAGTCGCGCCAACAACCAAAATTCCTATTCCCGAAGATGAGTTGTCGGCAGGTTTTCTCCATTCTGGCATCTTGTACCCCGACTCACGTCAGGTTGTGCATAAGTTCATTGGCAAGATCTTCGAGTTCAACATTCAAGATTCACGCGTTTGAGCATTCGCCGTCTATCGTGTTGGGGTGACTGAGATTCCTGAGCATCTCCTTCAGCGCAGCCGAGAGAGGCGCGCCGCGCTTGGTGGAGGCGACGCATCCACCGCCGCTCCAGCGGAGACCAACACAGCATCATCCGCACCAGCGGTCCCTGAAGCAGCGACTCCTTCTGGTCCGGCTCCGCGCGCCGCAGCGCCAGAGGCGGCAAGCCCGCCTCCGCCAAAACCAGATTCGTTCGTCGTCTCGAAGTATCGCTCACGTAAAAAGATTCCAAGTTGGGCAATGGCCGGACTCGCTCTCCTTCCGATCTGGATGTTCATGTATGTCCGTTCGGTGACCGCCCAAGCAGAAGAGGCTTCTGGACCGCTCGCCATTGGTGCAGAGCAGTACTCGACCTGCGCGGGGTGCCACGGCGGAAACGGTCAAGGTGGAGTTGGATACCAGTTCTCCGAAGGTGAAGTTCTCAAAACGTTCCCCAACATTGAAGACCAGCTTCGTTACGTGATGTACGGAACCGGCGCATACAACATCGCTGGTGTCTCAAATTACGGCAACCCAGATCGAGAGGGGGGCCCGCACCTCACTGGAGAGCGCGGCGTCATGCCCGGGTTCAGCGGCGCCATCACCGACTATGAACTTCTTGGCGCAGTTTGCTACGAGCGATATACCTTAGGTGGCGCTGATTCAGAAGGCGATTACGCCGAAGAATTTGAAGAATGGTGCTCCGAGGAATCCGAGATCTTCATTGAACTCGAATCTGGTGCCGCTCTTGCTTCGATCCATGAGAGTCACGAAGGCATCATCGAGATTGGTGATGGCCCCGCTCCTGGGTCACCCGCAATGATGGAGGGATGAGACGGCAACGTCGCCCATACTCCGCCATGATGCCCTCGTCATCGGTGGCGGCCCTGCGGGTGCTACCGCGGCGATCACACTTGCGTTACGAGGGCACTCCGTTGTCATGGTTGAGCAGCGGGCTCCAAATGCCGCTGTCTCACATCGTTCATGGCTGATCGACCATGGGTCCTACCGCGACCTTCAGCAACTTGAGGTCAATGTGCACGGCCACGAAATTACGAGTGTGCGCTTCTCGCATCATCAAGACGGAATTGAGCGTCCGTTACGAGGTGGTGCTGCACTCGTTGTCCAGCAAGACGCCTTGTTCAAAGCCCTCCGACAACGTTGTCGAGATGTCGGAGTGTCCGTCCTCGAGAGCACGCGAGCAACAACACCCATTATTGAACGAGGATTTCTCCGGGGCGCCCTATGCAGCACCGACATTGAGTTACAGGCCGAATATTCCGTAATCGCCGACGGCGCGAACAGCACATTTGGAAGAACCCTCGGGACGTATCGGCGCCGAGATCTTCCCTACCTCGTGGCTATTAATGGAGTATGGAGATCGAATCTTGCAGCCACATCAACGGTCAACATCGCCCTTGACCTCACTCGATCAAGTGAAAATTCGTTGGCGGGGTATGGATGGTTGCTGCCTAGTGGCGCTGGCTCAATGACGGGAGGCGTTGTTGTTCCGTCGACGGTGCGTGATGTTGAGTCAATCAATCTCCTACAAGTTCTCGACGAAATGGTGCGCACTCACGCATTCCGATGTGGTCTCGACCCAGATACACCACTCGAGCTTGGACGTGAGCGCCGGCTTCCTGTCGGCGGATCGGTTAGTCCGATTCTCGGCCCCACATTTGTTGTTGCGGGAGATGCCGGATCGACCGCAGACCCCTTGAGTGGCATTGGGGTCTCTGGATCTCTTCTTTCGGGCCGACTCGCCGGCGAGGTCGTTGCCGACGCAATCGACGAAGGTGCCTCGGCGCCACTGCAGAAATACTCTGCCAACCTCACATCGGCATTGGATCGAAGGCGCCGAATTGGAAGGGTGATGCTCCCGATCTTGGGACACAAAGTTGGTCGGCTAGCACTTCCGCTCGCCGCGCACTCAACCGTTGCTGCTGACGCATTACTGCGTTCAACATTTGACACCTCGCTCAGGCGCTGACACAACTGCGCGCCGGCAATGCGACAGCTCGATCAAGAGGTCACGCCGTCGGCGATAACACAGTGTCGAGCAGCGCTCGGGGGGCTGCTCGTAGAGCCTCGGTTGCCCTTCCGTCAGGGAACCCCTCTGTTGCGGCAACCGCCGACTCAACAAACGATGCTGCAATCTCGCAGGCATCGTCGATACCACCGGAACCACGCACAAGCGTGAGTGCCTCAAGACGCTGTTGCTCGTCAAGCGTTTCGCCGAAGAGTTCTTGCAGGCGTTCTGCACTTGAACCGCCGTTTGCCAACGTGCAGAGCACAGGAAGGGTATACACACCGACCTGCATGTCATGTCCGGCACGCTTACCGAGGTCTACGTCGGTCGACACGATGTCGAGCACGTCGTCAATGATCTGGAACAGCATCCCGAAAGAATCGCCATATTCGGTCAGCGCATCTATCACCGGTCGATCGAGACCGGTGACGATTCCTCCTACTCGAGCTGATGTCCCGTATAACGACGCTGTCTTACCGCGTATCGATGCAAAGTAACTCTCACGTGTGCGAGACGCGTCGTACGTGGTGCGGAGCTCTTCGATTTGACCTTCGCACAACCAAGCGATGGTTTTTGCGAGCAGCCCAGCCACCTCAGTTCCGAGCGATGCCGCAATTTCGGAGGCGCGAGCAAGAAGGAAATCACCGGCAAGAATTGCTTGCAGATTTCCCCACTTCGCGTTGACTGTTTCCACTCCACGTCTTGTGGGCGATTCGTCCATGACGTCGTCGTGGTAAAGAGATCCAAGGTGAACAAGCTCACAGGAGACCCCTCCCCTCACGACATCTCGCGAGATCGAACCGTCACCGAGAGCGCCCGCGACCATGGTCAGCACCGGGCGCAACCGTTTGCCGCCAGCAATAATTAAGTGTTGGGCGAGTTCCGTGAGGTGTTCATCAGAAGTCTGAACAGACGCGAGAAGTTCGTCTTCAACCCGTTGGCGCTCAGCTCCAAGCACCTCAATAAGTGGGAAGACACATTCAGCCATGTCCGCAGGCTACGCCCTCAGGTATGACTTCGTTAACACCTGCGCGATCATCGTCGCTTCGTTCGGCTAGACGACCTCAGTCACCGGTAGGATGCAACAAAGAGAAAGACGACCTGAAAGGCGGATCATGTTCGAACGCTTCACTGACCGAGCCAGGCGGGTAGTCGTCCTCGCCCAAGAGGAGGCCCGCCTTCTCAACCATGCCTACATCGGCACCGAGCACATCCTGCTCGGACTCATTCACGAGGGCGAAGGAGTTGCCGCGAAAGCACTTGAGAGCATGTCAATTTCTCTCGAAGCTGTTCGCAATCAGGTTGAAGAGATCATTGGCCAAGGCGGTTCATCGCCGTCAGGGCACATTCCCTTCACACCACGTGCGAAGAAAGTGCTTGAGCTCTCACTTCGTGAGGCGCTGCAACTTGGCCACAACTACATCGGCACCGAGCACATCCTGCTCGGACTCATCCGTGAGGGTGAAGGAGTTGCCGCCCAAGTGCTGGTGAAACTTGGAGCTGACCTCTCTCGCGTGCGCCAGCAGGTCATCCAGCTGTTGAGCGGGTATCAGGGATCCTCCGGTAGCGGACAATCGAGTCGCCCAGAATCAGGTGGTCAGGCCGCTGGGGTTGGCGGTTCATCAAAGTCTGAAGGCGACGATAAGAACAGCCAGATTCTCGACCAATTCGGGCGCAATCTCACTCAAATGGCTCGTGAAAATGCGCTTGACCCAATGATTGGGCGTGCGACTGAACTCGAGCGTGTCATGCAGATTCTCTCGCGTCGAACCAAGAACAATCCGGTGCTGGTCGGCGAACCTGGCGTTGGTAAGACCGCAATTGTCGAAGGGCTTGCACAACGCATCGTAAATGACGAAGTGCCCGACACCCTGCGAAATAAGCAGCTCTACACACTCGACCTCGGATCACTCGTAGCCGGCTCGCGCTATCGAGGCGACTTCGAAGAGCGGTTGAAGAAAGTTCTCAAAGAGATCAATACTCGCGGTGACATCATTTTGTTCATTGATGAAATTCACACCCTCGTAGGTGCCGGTGCCGCAGAGGGCGCGATCGATGCGGCATCAATCTTGAAACCAATGTTGGCTCGTGGTGAACTCCAAACGGTTGGAGCGACCACCCTCGATGAGTATCGCAAGCACATTGAAAAAGATGCTGCTCTCGAGCGTCGCTTCCAGCCTGTAAAGGTCGAAGAACCAACACTGTCACATACCATTGAGATCCTCAAAGGGGTGCGCGAACAGTACGAAACACACCACCGAGTAACGATCACCGATCAGGCGATCGTTGCTGCGGCCAATCTTGCTGATCGTTACATTGCCGACCGCTTCCTTCCTGATAAGGCGATTGACCTCGTCGACGAGGCAGGCTCGCGTCTTCGTATTAAGCGAATGCAGACACCTCCTGACCTTCGCGACATCGAACGTCGTCTTGAAGACGTTCTTCGCGAGAAGCGAACCGCAGTTGAAGAGCAGCGGTTTGAAGATGCCGGCGCACTTCGCGATCAGGAGAAGTCACTTCTCGAAGAGAAAGCAGCGAAGGAGTCAGAAGTAAAGGCATCTGGAGTTGATCTGTTCGATGAGGTCGATGAAGAAGCAATCGCTGACGTGCTGTCGATGTGGACTGGTATTCCGGTTTACAAACTCACTGAAGAAGAGACCCAAAAATTGCTGCGCATGGAAGATGAACTTCATAAGCGCATCATTGGCCAGCACAATGCCGTTGCTGCAGTTAGCCAGTCGATTCGCAGGACACGTGCGGGACTGAAAGATCCGAAGCGCCCAAGCGGGTCATTCATCTTCCTTGGCCCAACTGGTGTCGGCAAGACCGAACTTGCGAAGACTCTCGCTGAGTTCCTGTTTGGTGACGATTCTTCGCTGATCACGCTCGACATGTCCGAGTACATGGAGAAGCACACCGTCAGCCGCCTTGTCGGCTCTCCTCCGGGATATGTCGGGTATGAAGAAGGTGGCCAACTGACCGAGGCCGTGCGTCGTAAGCCATTCTCTGTCGTGCTGTTCGATGAAATCGAAAAAGCTCACCCAGACGTCTTCAACACGCTCTTGCAAATTCTTGAAGAAGGCCGCCTCACAGATTCACAGGGTCGATCCGTTGACTTCCGCAACACGGTGATCATCATGACCTCGAACCTCGGCACACAAGACCTGCGCAAGGCAAACGTGGGATTCACACTTGATGACTCAGCAATGTCATATGAGCGGATGAAAGAGAAGGTCAACGATGCCCTGAAGCAGCACTTCAGGCCGGAGTTCCTCAACCGCATCGACGAGGTCATCGTGTTCCACGAACTCGCAAAGAGCGAAGTTGTTCAGATGGTTGATCTCATGCTTGCTCGCCTTGCCGGACAATTGGAAGACCAAGGCATCGGCATTGAACTCACACAATCTGCAAAAGAACTGCTCGCCGAGATTGGCTACGACCCTCAACTTGGAGCCCGCCCTCTCCGTCGGGCAATCCAACGACAGATTGAAGACGTGCTCTCTGAGAAGATCCTTTACAAGGAGTTCAGCGCAGGTCAGATCGTTGTCGTCGACACCGTCGAAGACCCAGAGCGCGAGGGTTCACTGTCATTGACGTTCAACGCAGTCGAAGGGTTTGTTCCTCCGTCATCAGTTGAACTTGCAGCCACTGCACCCAATGACGAACCTCCAGCCGAGGCTCCGACTGCTGAGTAGTTATCGCTTGGTCGCACGCTCAACTAGGTTGAACAGACCAGCGGTCAACATGACAAGTACAGTCGCAGGGGCTAGCAATACACCGATTGCTGCTGTTTGAACCAACACGCTAAGCGTGCGGTTCCACTTCGACCTTCGGCGCCAGATCGTGGCAAACCGTACGGCGAGGTACATGAGATAGCGGCGTGCCGCGGAAACGCCATCAGCACGCAAAAGATCCCTGAATACATCATCTGCCGCCATGCGATCTGGAACCGGTGCGTCATCCGAATCAAGAGCATGAATCAGCCAATCGTGGACAATTGCTGCACGGAGGTGCGGCCCAGTGCGCCCGATGAGCCATACGAATGGCCACGGGACCGAAGCGAGATCTGAAGCAAAGCGGTGTTCGCCAGTCGGTAAACGACGCTCACCGAACATTGGGTGGTGCACAGTGAGTTCCTCAAGCGGTGTGAAGACCTCTCGGCCATCTCGAATGTGATGTTCGAGAACGAGACGGCCTTCGATCGCACAATTCATCTCTCCCATGTTGCCAGAGTCGACCGACATGCGACATATGAATTTCGCCTGCCATGATGGGGGCAGTGCAACTCCTGAAATCCGCCCGCCTGTTGCTGATCGCACCACTTCTGCTCGTGCTTGCATCGTGTCAGCTTGATGTTGACGTTGCTGTATCAATGTCGGCGAATGGTTCTGGTTCGGTCAGTATTCGCGTCGTTGCCGACGAAGAACTCGTTACCGCAGCTCCGTCGATCGCTTCTCGCGTCCTCGTCGATGATCTCCTCGGTTCTGGATGGCTCGCCGATGGCCCATCGCCAACCGCAGACGGTGGTGTGGTGATGACGCTCAGCCACAATTTTGCAAACGCCGACGAACTCGCCGACATTCTCAACTCAATTGGCGCACCACTGCGAGATGTCGCTGTTCGCCGAGATCTCACACGAGATACTGCCGACCGGGTGACCGCTGCTGATAATTCAGTTTCAGTGACACTTGGCCTCACGAACGGCTTCGATGACTTCTCGGATGCTGAACTCAACACGCTTCTGGGTGGGACGCCGTTTGGGGATCTGCTTGAAGGCCGCTCGCCTGCTGATGTCATGTCGTTTGATATCTCGATTGCAATGCCTGATACCTCGACAGACGGTGGAGAGCGCATTGAAATCTGGAGTGCCCCGCTCGACGGTTCGACCGCGTCGCTAGAGATGACTACCTCTCAAACGACTGATAATCCCACAACCTTGACAAGTCGAATCTCCACCGTGCTCGGAGTCTTACTCGTTGTCTGGATTATTGCCTCAGCAATTTTCATTTCGTGGGTCATACTTGCGCGTCGTCGTCGCGCCCTACGCAGCCGTGCTGGCTAACCTCTACGTTCGTGAGTGATGAAGCAGTGACACCATCGAAAGACCTTGATATCGACCAGGTCGCCGCTGACCTTGACAACGTGGCCACCGCTCTCAGTCGACTGAGCGAGGGTACCTATTGGACAGATGAAGTCACTGGTGAAGAGTTGTCCGCAGAAGTGCTCGCAGCTGACCCGACTGTCCGACGTCAGCCGTGACCGACATCGGTCATCTTTACGCGCAATGCCAACTGGGCATTTCAGAAGCACAGTTCTGGTCAGACCGGCTCGCTGCAGATGCGCTAGCGCTTGAGCCAGGCGCTGCTCAACGCTTTGCCGTGCTGGGAACCCATGCCCTCGACAAGATTGCCGCGTTGTGGGAATCACGTCTTCCGTCAATTCCAGTTGAGGGAGCTTCTATACCCCTACGTGAACATGCTCAGGTGAGTGAGTACATCGCCTCCCTTCGCAGCGAGGTGAAGGCACTTGACGCCGCCACCAATGCTGATCTTGATCCGTCCACACATCGCATGTGTCAGCGGCTGATATGTGAAATTGACTTACTATCTGACGACGCTCGCCGAATTGGAGTAGATCTGTGACGGTTCGACGAGTCGAAGTTGCAAGTGGCATCGAACTCGATGTGATTGACGAAGGCTCAGGCACGAGCGGTGTTGCGGTATTGCTGCACGGGTTTCCTGAATCGTCACATTCATGGCGACACCAAGTGTCGCCACTCGTCGACGCTGGCTGGCGGGTGTTAATACCTGACCAACGTGGATATGCGAGTTCGAGTGCCCCTCCAGAAATTTCGGCATACAGAGGCGACATTCTTGCCGATGATGTCATTGCCCTACTTGACGACATTGATGCTGACGACGCAGTCATCATCGGCCACGACTGGGGAGCAATTATTACGTGGCATATCGGGCAACTCCACCCGTCGCGCTGTCGAGCCCTCATCGCTGCGAGTGTTCCCTTCACCCCTTGGCCAATACGCCCAACTGAAAACTTGAAGGCAGCGCACGGCGACAACTTCTTCTACATTCTCTATTTCCAAACTCCGGGAATTGCCGATGAAGAACTCAACGCCGACCCGGAACGTTTCTTACTGTCAATTGCGCACATGGCATCTGGTGAGGGCATGCGATCACTGGTGGGAGGACCGCTTCCTGCTGAAGGGACACGCCTCACCGACTATTTCGAGCACATGATCGGCGGACGCATCGAAGGGCGCCCACCATGGATGAACGAAACCGACCTTGAGTTGTATACGAAGCAGTTCACAACGAGCGGGTTTACCGGACCAATCAACTGGTACCGCAACCTTGACGCCAACTTCGACATATTTGATTCAATTGGCGCCGAGCCACTCACGATGCCGACATTCTTCATCGCTGGCGACCTTGACCCAGTGATTCTGGGGCGGCCCGAATATCTCGCCCGGATGAATGCAGACCTACCGAATCATCAAGCGACTGAGCTCATCACAGGTATTGGCCACTGGGTGCAACAAGAGGCCCCGGATGAGTTCAACCGGATCGTGCTTCGCTGGCTTGACTCGCTCTGAGATAAGCCTGACGCTCCAGCGGGTTCCGCCAATAGGCGCATCGATCCACTGCCGCCCACAGCGATGTTGACCGGTCGCCAGATAGCCGACCACGAGCCCTGCCCATCACCGCGAACGGAGTCATCACGATCATCCATCCGACATAGATCACAGGAAACAATGGGCCGAGTACACGCGCCTGCCAGATGTGAACATCCTCATGGTCGGTAACGAGATGACGACGACGTTCATCGCGAGTATCACCTGCCCCAGACACTACATTGCCAACGGTGACTGCAAAGTTGCGGCGAATGACAAAGCCGCGTTCGTACACGTGACGATTTGACCGTTCGCTCAATTCCTCGTCGAACCGGCTTCGGGTCATCACACCAACAAGTTGTGAGATAAGCCCCGCAGCGGTGGTTACAAGTGCCCACGATGAGTCGAGAACAAACGCCAGTCGACCTGATTGCGTACGCCAATCGTACGTCTTGCGAAATCCAGAAATAACTCCGTTGGTAGCAGCGACTGCGGCAGCTGGGCCGGCAAGTCCAACAAGAGCACCAGCACCAGCACCTAATGCCGCACCAGCCGCCCCGACAGCGGCAGCTTCAACGACTCGGTCGTTCACCGCTCTCGCATTTTTGCGAGCAGCCTCAACAATTCGAGGTAGAGCCACACAAGGGTGACAAGTAGTCCGAACGCTGCAAACCACTCGAAATGCTTCGGTAGCCCAGCCTGAGATCCCCGTTCAATGAAATCGAAATCGAGGGCGAGGTTCATCGCCGCGAGACCTGCGACGATCACGCTGAAACCGATTGACATCAGGCTTGAACTTGCAAGGAACGACACGTTTCCACCGAATAGCGATACCACCCACGAGATCATGTAGAACACCATCACACCGAGGGTTGCAGAAATCACAATTTTTCGGAATCGATCAGTTACTCGGATCACACCGGTGACGTACAGACCCAACATCACCGCAGTAACTGCGAGCGTGGCGCCAGCTGCCTGGATGACGATGCCGTCATAGAACTCTTCGAATGCTCGTGATACCGAACCCACAAACACGCCCTGCGCAAGCGCGTACACCGGTGCCACAAAGCGGGCGAGATGCGGCTTAAACGCCATGAGAAATGCAAGACCAAGCCCAACGAACACACCGACCATCGCAAGCGGAGGAATGCCATACTGCACAGTGCCCTGAGCACCGACGATTGGCGAGCCTGTCTTGTACCAGCCGTAGGTTGCTGAGAGCAGCAACAACACAATCAGCACCGCCGTTGCGCTGACACTGCCTCGGACCGTCATCGTCTCACCTGGCGAGGGCGGTGGAGTCCAATCAGAGATCGGGCCGTCATTCACTCCAGCGCGCTGGGACGCGTCTGGGGCTGCCCATTTTGCAAGGGTTCGCTCATTAAGAACTGGGTTCGACATCATCTACCTCCAAGGGATTGCGAATCGAATTACAACTATGTTACCTCACATTTTTCGGTGGGTGTCGGCCTCTACGTCGGTATCGTGACAGTTGTCTCATCCACCGATTTTCCAACGAAAAGGGAGCCGTAATGGCGAAGGAACGAGTTGACAGAGACGACGAGGATCTCGTCCGTCTTTACCTCACCGACATCGGACAGTACGTCCTGCTCACGAAGGACGACGAAGTTCGTCTCGCAAAGGAAATCGAGGCCGGAAAAGAAGCCCTCGAGGTTCTCGAGGCGGGTGGAAAAGATCTCACAACTCACAAGAAGCGAGAGTTGCGGCGAACTGCTCGCCGTGGCGAAGAAGCAGAGCGTCAATTCGTGCAATCAAACCTGCGTCTCGTGGTGTCGATCGCGAAGAAGTACCAAGCATCTGGTCTGCCACTCCTCGACTTGATTCAAGAAGGCAACCTTGGCCTCATGCACGCTGTTGAGAAGTTCGACTGGCGTAAAGGTTTCAAATTCTCCACCTACGCCACATGGTGGATTCGCCAGGCAATCACTCGCGGTATCGCAAATACCGGTCGAACAATCCGCCTGCCAGTTCACGCCGGCGACACACTCGCTCGTCTGCAGAAGGCACGTACTCGCCTTGAGTTGAAATACGGTCGACCAGCAACGTTGGCTGAACTCGCCCAAGAGGTCGAGATGCCAGAAGACAAGGTCACCGAAGCACTTCGCTTCGCTGCCGAGCCACTGTCTCTCTCAGAGCCACTTCGCGAAGATGGAGATGCCGAACTTGGCGATGTTGTCGAAGACCGTGCCGCTGAATCACCGTTCGAGGTTGCAGCAACTGCGTTGCTTCCCCAGGAAATCTCGCGTCTGCTTGCTCCGCTCGATGAGCGTGAGAGCGAGATTCTAAAACTTCGTTTTGGCCTTGACCGTGGTGAACCTCGCACCCTCGAAGAGGTTGGCGAGCACTTTAATCTCACCCGTGAGCGCATCCGCCAGATCGAGGCACGTGCAATGTCAAAGTTGCGTCACCCGTCAAGCGATACCGGCGCCCGCGATCTCCTCGCCGTCTAAGCGTTGATCAGCACGTTGGACGAATGAACTGGTGCCACCCGCCGTTGGGTGACACCTGTTGACTCATCCCATCTGAAGGAATTCGACGAGGTTCCCATCTGGGTCTCGCACGATCGCAATAGTCACACCTGGTCGTAGCTCGACGACTGGTGTCACCACTTTCACATCCGCTGCCTCGCATGCTGCAACGACCTCGTGAATGTTTTCCATGTGGATGGTGAAGTATCGATAACCGGTTCCGCCCTCAATACCACCGCTCCCAGGTCGTGCCTCAGGAGTTGCATCGAAGCACACCAACTTGATCAGCGAATCGCCACAGCGGAGACGATGCATTGTTCCGCCACCGCCAATAGGCATTGGCATGTCGCCTTCATGGTTCATTCCCAGAAGGTCACGGTAAAACGCAAGTGAGCGTTCTGAGTCTTGAACTACTATCCCGAGGTCGATTGCTCGCTGCTGATGCTGAATGGTCATGTCTGCAAACTACGCGACTCGATATCAGTCTGAGCGAGCCGGGCGCGTAGCGTCTACAACATGAACTTCACTGCAGAACATGAAGAGTTCCGTTCAGTTGTCCGATCATTCGTTGAGCAAGAGGTAAATCCTCGAATTCCGGAATGGGAAGAAGCCGAGATGATGCCGCTTCGTGACATCTTTTCGAAAATGGGTTCGCTCGGTTTTCTGGGTCTTGAATACGAACCCGAATTTGGTGGCCAAGGCGCTGACCACCTGTTCACAGTGATTCTGGCTGAGGAGTTTGGCCGTTGTGATCACGGTTCGTTGCCGATGGCTCTTGGTGTTCAGGTCGATATGGCCACACCGTCGCTAGCGAAGTTTGGTTCAGCCGAACAGAAGGCAAAGTTTTTGAAACCAGCGCTCGAAGGCACGAACGTGTGCTCCATCGCTGTCAGTGAACCTGATGCTGGCTCAGACGTTGCCGGGTTGAGAACCCGCGCGGTGAGAGATGGCGACCAGTGGGTCATCAATGGTTCAAAGATGTGGATCACAAACTCGCTGCAGGCTGATTGGCTCTGTCTGCTGGCACGAACATCAGATGATGGCGGTTACAACGGGATGAGCCAGATCATCGTGCCGACAGATACAGAAGGCTTTTCGGTGTCAAAGAAGCTCGACAAACTTGGCATGCGAGCATCAGACACCGGTTTACTCTCATTTGATGACTGCCGCGTTCCTGTGAGCAACACCATCGGTGAAATTGGTCGAGGGTTCCAGCAGCAAATGGCACAGTTTGTTGTCGAGCGAATGTGGGCTGCGTACTCAACAGTCGGCGCATGTGAGTTGGCATTGGAGCGAACCGCTCAATACCTTCGTGAACGTCACGCCTTCGGAAAGCCACTGCTTGCGAATCAGCACCTGCAGTACAACCTCGCCGAGCTCTCGGCAGAACTTGACCTGCTGCGCAGTTACAACTACTCAATAGCTGAGAAGTATCAGCAAGGTATCGACACCACCCGTGAGGCAACCATCGCAAAGCTCACCGCTGGCCGGCTGATCCGTAAAGTTGCTGACACCTGCCTGCAATATCACGGAGGAATGGGCTACGTCGAAGAAACCTGGACGGCGCGATTCTTCCGCGACAATCGACTGTCATCAATTGGTGGCGGCGCTGATGAAGTCATGTTGCAAGTGCTTGCGCGTCTTGACGGATTCACTGCCTAAAAACCGGAACCCCTTGGGCTCAGTGGGATCCGTCGAGATCCCGGCACCTACATTCGGGTGATGGACGTACGAAGCCTGATGCGCCAAGCCGCGCACCTCAACTCACATCGAACTGCAATCATCTACACCGACGGCACAACGTCGGAGCAACTCACATTTGCAGATGCGTGGACTCGTGGTGTTCGTATGGCAAATGCACTCTTAGAACTAGGCCTCGATCCTGGTGACCGGATCGGCGTTCTTGAGGACAACTCGATCGGTGCACAAGATTTCTTCGCTGGCGCAGCAGCTGGCGGATTTGTTCGAGTTCCGCTCTACGCCCGAAACAGCATTGACAGCCACCATCACATGCTGAGTCACACCGGTTGCCGGGCAGTTGTTGTTGCCGGTCACTACCTCGACGAAATCGATGCCGTTCGCGCGCAGTTACCAGATCTTGAGCACGTAATCGTCCGCGGTGATGATTATGAGTCGTGGCTCGCCGGCTTTTCTGACGAAGATCCGAAGGTCGCCATTCAGCCTGACGACTGGTACATCATTCGCCATACAGGCGGCACGACTGGAAAATCAAAAGGTGTCGCATACAGCCACCGTTCCTGGTTGGCTGCTGGTCGAGATTGGTTCTACAACTTCCCACCGATGGAGGCCGGAGATCGTTGCCTGCATGTTGGCCCGATTTCACATGGTTCGGGATATCTCTACACACCAACATGGTTGAGTGGTGGCACCAATGTCATGCTCGATCATTTTGATTCAGCCGAAACTCTCGAGGTGATGGAACGCGAGCGGATTTCATACATGTTTGCGGTTCCAGCGATGTTGAATGCACTCGCTCGAGAGCCAAGCGCTCGTTCACGCGACTGGTCGGCGCTACGCGTACTCCAAATCGGCGGATCCCCCATTGCTGATGAGACAGCACTTCTCGGCCGTGAGGTTTTCGGCCCAGTGCTGTTCCAGGGTTACGGCCAGACCGAGGCGGTTCCGGTATGCATGATGGGGCCTGATGAATGGTTCTCGGAGGTTCCGGGGTCGAACCCGTTGCGATCAACCGGTCGTGCCCTGCCGTTTGCGTTGCTTGAAATTCGCGATCCCGAAGATTCATTGGTGAGTTTGCCAATCGGCGAGGAGGGTGAGATCGCGATTCGATGCGATGGTCAGATGACTGGCTTTTGGGAGAACCCTGAGGCAACTGCAGAGCGCGTTACAAGTGATGGTTTCGTGCTCACAGGTGACATCGGGCGCCTTGATGAAAATGGTTACCTCTACGTTCTTGATCGAAAAGACGACATGATCATCTCGGGTGGCTACAACATTTGGCCCGCCGAACTCGAGAACACCATTGCTGAGCATCCTGCGGTCATCGAAGTCGCTGTCTTTGCAGTACCTGATGAGCGGTGGGGAGAGACCCCTGCTGCGGTGTGCGTCATCGCCGAAGATGACAACGGCGACCATGACGCATACCGAAGCGAAATTGTTCAACTCTGTGTCGACCAATTGGGTTCGTACAAAAAGCCGGGCGTTATCGAATTCCGGACTGAGCCACTTCCAAAAAGCCCGGTCGGCAAGGTCCAGCGACGTACTCTGCGTGAACCCTATTGGCAGGGAGTTGATCGACGAGTTGGAGGTGTGTAATGGGTGATGTGTTGCTCATGACAGATACCGCAGCGGCAAATCTTCGCGAGCAGGTCGCATCGATCGCCCCTGACCTTCAGATTCTTGAATTGGTCGATGGGGTCGAACTCTCTGACGATGAGCTCAACAGCATCACCCACGCATTCTTTTCTGCAGACTGCTGGCCCGATCGCAGTACGCCATTTCTCAAGGCGTGTCTCGCTGCTTCCAATCTACGTTGGCTGCAAAGCGCGTCAGCTGGCGGTGATCACCCAGTGTTTGCAAAATTTCAGGATCGTGGTGTCGAGGTGTTGTTTACACCAGGTGGGTCCGCGCCTTCAATTGCTCAGACGGTCATGATGATGTTGCTCGCATTGGTTCGAGGGCTGCCCGAGTTACTCGATGCCCAGCAGCGTCGGGCATGGGAAGTCCGGTCCACGGTTGATGTTGGAGATCTTCGTGTCGGCATTATCGGGATGGGTTCAATCGGAGCCGAAGTCGCAAAACTTGTTTCCGTGACCGGTGCAGAAGTCATTGGCGTTAGGCGCACGCCGAGAGGAGACGAACCTTGTGAAACGTGGCCTGACTCTCGTCGTGATGAGGTCTTAGCCTCTTCCGATGTCATCGTGTTGTGTATGCCGCTCACTAATGAGACTCACCACTCAATTGGCGAGCGTGAATTCTCGATGATGCCCAAGGGCGCAATCATCATCAATGTGGGGCGTGGCAACTGCGTTGATGAGGAGGCAATGATCGCTCACCTCAAGTCGGGACATCTCGGTGGCGCCGGACTCGATGTGTTTGCAGTGGAGCCGCTTCCTGAAGAGAGCCCTCTATGGTCGATGCCACGGGTGCTCATCTCCCCGCACTCATCAGGAACCACTGATCGTTCAATCCGTCGGACAGAAGACGCGTTCATAGAAAACCTTCAGAAGACAACCTGAGCCTCAGGCCTCTGGCCAACACCTTGGTCGTACGCTTGCATCTCCGACCTTCTCTCCACTCTGTCTTCGTGGAGGAATATGTACACCGTCTGTTGGTCACCAAAGGGTGGCAGTGGAACCACCGTCGTTGCATCGACCATTGCGTTACGGCACCAAGGTCCACACACACTTGTTGACCTTGCTGGAGATCTGCCCGCGGTACTCGGCCTTAACGATGGCGATCGCGGAATTCGTGACGCACTCGCCGACGACACCAACAGCACCGAACTACATCGCCTAGCAACTCCGATTAGCGAACAACACTCGCTGATTCGACGCGGAAATGCGGTTGCTGTGCCACCGCAGAGGTGGCACGAATGTGCACTTCATTTCGCAAGGACCGGTTCATACACGATCGATGCCGGAACGGTGACATCTCCAGATGACATTCCGATGCCATTGCTTCAACATGCTGATCAACGGCTGATTGTGTTGCGTCCGTGCTATCTCGCACTGCGGCGCGCCCGCCTGACCTCTCACTTCAACCCTGATGGAATCATCCTGATAGATGAGCCTGGCCGAGCGCTATCGGCACATGATGTTGCAAATTGTCTTGATACTCCCGTGATCGCTCAGATTCCGTACGACCCACGAGTGGCGCGTGCAGTTGATGCCGGACTCCTGTCGGTTCGACCGCCTCGATCGCTTGACCCACTCTCTCGATTGTGAGTCTCGATCACCTACCGCGTCGAGACAACGATTCGGAGTTCAAGCATGGTTCAGTGTTTCACCACAACTCAGTTTTCACGGCTTCGCTCAATGACGACGCTGTCGACGAAGTCATTGTCCATCGGGGTCAAGAAGTCTGGACAGACCGCGACGGCTCATTGTCGTTTTGCGGAGTAGTTGAACTAACAGAGCTTCAGTTCTTCTTGGAGCGAACCCTTTCAGAGGCCGGTCGCCACCTTGATCGCCTCACGCCGATGGTCGATGCCCGACTCAGGGATGGTTCGCGGCTTTGCGCTGTCATTCCTCCAATCGCAGTCGATGGAATTGAGCTCTCCATACGTCGGCACCGCCAACAGCACCGAGAAATCGCGAGCTTTGCAGATCCACCTGTTATACAGCTCATTCACCGCCTTGTCGACGAGCGCCACAACATCATCGTGAGTGGTCCCACGAGTTCAGGTAAAACAACATTTCTCTCGGCAGTGCTGACAAACGCGTTGGCCGACGGCGATCGAATCGTCGCCATTGAGGACACATGCGAACTTCAACCACAGCAAAACGAGGGCGCGGGCCACATTGTTCACCTTGAAGCTCGCCAACAATCAACCGACGGGTCGGGGGAAGTCACCCTTCAGGACCTGCTCGTAACCGCTCTTCGGCTTCGCCCTGATCGCATCGTGGTTGGCGAGGTACGAGGTGCCGAGGTCATCACACTTGTCCACGCCATGAACACCGGCCATGACGGGTCGATGTCGACATGTCACGCGAATAGCCCGGTAGATGCCATACATCGTCTCAGCCAACTCGTTCTTCAGCACTCACCAAATTGGCCGGAAAAATCAATTATTGACCAGTTACATAGGTCGATTGATGCGATTGTCCAGGTTGAGAAAACCCCTCAGGGCAATCGCGTTGTCACCGACATCGTGCAGCCAACCATCAACGGACTCACCTCCATTGTGTCGTCGGGTGAGGTGAATGGATCACTCCAATCACGGGACCAGCGTTATGCGTGACACCATCGTTCACGCGTTGGCCTCAATCGCCGGGGCGGCCGGTATTCGCTCTGCAATCGACAGCAAGCCACCTTCGCGAGTGATCAGAACCACCCACGACACCAAGCCGCAAGCCAAACCGGATATATCACTTTCGCAGTGGTCAGCACAGACTGCGCGACAGCTCCGTGCCGGCTCCCCTATTGGCGACATCATCAACTGCAACTTTCCAGTTGACTTGCCTAGCGAGGGAACGACTGCCAACCGAATTCACCGTGCACTCATGTCGACCCGATCCGAAGATGTGCGATTACTGCTGTGGGTCACGCACTCAGTATTAACCTTCGGCATCCCTGGTGGCGCCGCATTCGAACGCACCGCTGATCGACTTCGAGCGCGAGAGCAACTACGACACGACAGAGAACTTCATTCGGCACCGGCTCGACTGTCCGCACGGTCGCTGGTCGCTCTGCCAATCGCAGTGCTTGTCCTACTTGCCACGACATCAACAGACGTGCGCAGTTTCATGCAGACAAGGTTCGGTATTGCGATTCTTCTCATTGGTCTTCTATTCAATGAATGTGGCCGTCGTACGATGCGCTCCGTCATCTCTCCGTCACATCGCCAGCGGCGCACCCAGACCTCTCAAGAGTTGACCGACACACTCGAAGAAATAGCTCTCGTCGTGATGGCAGGCGTACCGCTTCGAACTGCGTTCATAAATGTCGCCCCAACTGCACCGGCCTCGGTTCAACCGATGTTCGAACAGTTGGTATGTGAACTCAACCAAGGGGCCCTACTCGCCGACGCCCTTGAAACCTTCGGAGAGAACGTTGGTGGAGCTGACCAGCACGTTGTGGCGCCAATCATCGAAGGGCAACGCAATGGAAGCCCAATGGCTCAGGTGCTCAGCGACCTCGTCACTGAAATCGACACCGCACGAGAACGTAGCGAGGCACACTACGTAAAGACACTTCCTGTGCGCCTCGCTGGACCATTAGTTGGCTTCTCGCTGCCCGCCTTTGTATGCCTCGCAATCGTGCCGCCTCTAGCAAGTTCACTCGCTGGACTCTCAACCAGCCCTATCTCGTCAATTTGAGTTGGAGAATTTATGTGCAACAAACACGACGAAGGTCAAGCCACCACCGAATACGCTCTCGTCCTACTCGCCGCTGCATTTATCGGTCTGCTGGTCATTGGTTGGGCGACGAGTGGTTCCGGTGAGGAGCTCATCAGTCGCCTATTTAGTCGAGTAATCAGAGCCGCCGTTGAACAAGCGTGATGGGGGTCAAGCGACGGTGGAGTTCGCCTTTGGGCTTCTCGTACTCGCAGCGATCGGGGTACTCGGTATCAATTCCATCGTGGCGGTGCAACACCAGATCGATATCACTGCTATCGCGCGTGAGGCCGCCCTTGCAGCAGCACGGTCTGCAGACCCTTACCGCGCAGCTAGCCAAGTTGTTCAGTCATACGGGTCAGATACCGTGAAGGTTGCCCTCGACAATCCACAGATCACGGTTCGGGTAGAACGAGAGATTCCCGCTGTCTTACGGGTAGTCGGTGCGAGTGATCTCAGTGCCAGCGTCACAATGCCGTTAGAGCCACCGTGATTAACTACACCCGACGACAGCTCGGAAGGATTCACACCACACATGATTTGGCACATTGCGCTCGAGGACGACTGGCGAGATGCTCAACTCTCAGGCTTGTACTTAATCAGCACTCGAGGAATGACACTTAAAGAGGTGGGATACATCCACTGCTCCAAGCCCGAACAAATTGAGGGTGTGGCACAACGGTTTTACGCAGATTTGCGCGAGTTACTACTTCTCGAAGTCGACCCTGAACGTGTCGAATCAGACATCGTTGAGGAGCCACCTGCACCAGGTGTATCTGAACTGTTCCCCCACATATATGGTCCACTGCCAATCACCGCAGTACGCAGTGTTCGACAGTGGACCAGAGGGGAAACCGGTTGGATACTTCCGGATCAGGGACCGGAGAAGACGCCCGAGCTATCGGAACCCTTCTCCGAGTAGAACGTCTCTTTCGGGTTGTAGTCGCGAGCTGCTTCTTCCATGGAGGCAATCTCTGAGCGACCGACAACAAACCAATGCACTTCGTCTGGGCCATCGGCGAGACGCAGCGTGCGCTGGCTTGCGTACATCCGGGCGAGCGGCGTCCACTGAGAAACACCAGTGCCGCCGTGAATCTGGATTGCCTCGTCAACAATCTGGCAGGTTCGGATTGGCACCATCGCCTTGACTGCGCTCACCCACACACGGGCTTCAGCGTTCCCAAGCTCATCCATTGCTTTGGCAGCGGTTAGCACCATGCGGCGCATTGACTCGATTTCAATACGAGCCTTTGCGATCACCTCTGGGTTCTTGCCAAGGTTCGCAATGCGCTTGCCGAAGGCCTCGCGGGTGATACCACGCTTCACCATGAGTTCGAGTGCCTTCTCCGCTGCACCAACCGATCGCATACAGTGGTGAATACGACCTGGTCCGAGACGGAGCTGTGAGATTTCAAATCCCTTGCCTTCTCCCCACAACATGTTTGATGCAGGGACACGGACGTTGTTGAAGCGAATGTGCATATGACCGTGTGGAGCATCATCCTCACCAAACACGTGCATTGATCCGCGAATCTCAACACCTGGGGTGTCCCGTGGAACAAGAATCTGCGACTGACGACGGTGCACCGGTCCGTCTGGGTCGGTCTGCACCATGACGATCATGATTTTGCATCGTGGGTCGCCAGCACCTGAGGACCAATACTTTTCGCCGGTGATTACGTACTCGTCACCATCGCGAATGGCTCGGCATGCGAGTTGCTTGGCGTCAGATGACGGCATATCAGGCTCGGTCATGATGTATGCAGAGCGGATCTCACCATTGAGAAGAGGCTTGAGCCACTGCTCTTTTTGCTCGGGGGTGCCGACACGCTCGAGCACTTCCATATTGCCTGTGTCAGGAGCTGAACAGTTCAGGCATTCTGACGCGATTGGGTTCTTACCCAACTCAACTGCGATGTAGGCGTAGTCGAGGTTGGAAAGACCTTCACCGGTGTCAGCGTCTGGGAGGAAGAAGTTCCACAGCCCAACTTCTTTCGCCTTCGCCTTAATCGAGTCGAGGAGTTCAAGTTGACCCTCGCCGTATCCCCAATGGTCCTCACGGCCCTCACCAAGGCGGAAGAACTCGGCCGTCTTCGGCTCGATTTCTTCAGCGATGAACTTCTTCACTTTTTCGTAGAGCGGACGTGCACTTTCAGACATCCGCAAGTCATACATGTCTACTGTTGATGGCAAAGCTGTCATAGAGATGACAGTAGCCATCTCATGTCAATTCCTCCCCATCGGGATCGTCGATCGGCTCCCGCCCGCCCTTTCGACGATCTGCGATTCGCTCGCGGCGGGCCTGCTCCTCTTCTAGAGCGGCTTCCTCAGCGACAAGGCGCCGAAGACTTGCAAACCGAAGAGGATCAAGATCACCAGCGACAATCGCTGCCTGTACTGCGCATCCTGGTTCTTGATCGTGTTTGCAGTCTCTGAACCGGCAGTCGTCCATGAGGTCGAACACATCAACAAACGCACGCTCGATTCCGCGGCCTGACAACCACAGACTCACCGCACGAAAACCTGGGGTGTCAATGAGCCACCCTCCGGCTGGAAGCGGAAGAAGCTGGGTGGCAACCGTGGTGTGACGGCCACGTTGGTCATGTTCACGAACCGCCGACGTTGCCATTTCTTGACGGCCAATGAGCGCATTCACCAATGTCGACTTTCCAACTCCAGATGCACCGAAAAACGCAAGCGTGCGACCACCTTCAGAGGCAGCTCGAATTGGTTCAAGACCAACTCCGGTGACTCCACTTGCAATGTGAACTGGCACTCCTGCAGCAACAGCTCGTAGCTCGGCTACCGTCGCATCTATTGCTTTGGCAACATCGGACTTTGTCAACACAATGTGTGGTTGCGCACCCGAATCAAATGCGAGCACAAGCTCACGCTCAAGTCGTCGCTGGTTCGGAGGCGCGGTCAACGCATGAATGAGAAAGACAACATCAATGTTGGCTGCGAGCACATCAGCCTCAGCTCGATCACCTTCATGAGAAGCACGACGAACAAATGCTGAGCGCCGTGCAAGCACATGAGCAACACGTTCGACCTCTTCATCGACGATCACCCAGTCACCGACTGCGACATCAGCACCGATATTCCTCACTCGCAACGGATCAGAATCGCTGGCGTGTCGGAGGATAGTGCTCCATCCTCGGTCGATTCGGCTGACCCGACCCGGAGTGCCGTGCGCGGCAGGTTGTCCTATCTCGTGCCAAGCGGCATCAAGGTGCTCGTCCCAGCCGAGCAACACATCAGGCATCACCGCGAACGGTATCGCTGTTAGATCGTTCCTGCGATCAATCGTCCACGTACCTCAACGGCACGCTCACGAACCTGGTCGAGGTCGGCGAGCCGGTCGAGGTTGGCGTAGACGCGAGCCATCCGATGATTTGAACGGAGAGCATCTCGATTTCGATCGAGAAAATCCCAGTAAAGCGTGGTGAACGGACACGCCTTGTCGCCCGTTCGAGCCTTTCGATCAAATGTGCAATCACCGCAAAAGTTGGTCATCTTCGACAGATAGTTGCCACCGGATACATATGGCTTGGTGCTCATCCGCCCACCATCGGCGTACATACCCATGCCGATCACATTCGGTGCCATCACCCATTCGGCACCGTCGATAAATGATGCCCACATCCACCGCATCATTTTTGATGGATCAATTCCGGCAAGTGTCGCCAGATTCGCAAGCACCATAAGCCGAGGAATGTGATGGGTCCATGCATCACGTTCCACCCACTTCGCAACATGGGCAACACAGTTCATCTCGGTAGTGCCACCGGTAAACGCCGGCGGAACTGGTGCGTCATCATCGAAGTAGTTCTCACTCACGTAGTCAGGTCCAAACCACCAGTAGAGGCCGTGTACGTATTCACGCCAACCGATGAGTTGGCGAATGAATCCCTCTTTTGAATTGAGTGGAATCTCATCGCCGAGTTGCGCAACAGCATCAATCACCTCACCTGGGTGCAATAACCCGATGTTGAGATACGGGCTGAGGAGCGAGTGATTGAGATAGGGCTCGTCGTCCACAATCGCATCTTCGTAGGGCCCAAAATTCGCCATCGAGGTTCTCAAAAACTCCCTGAGTTGCTGAAGTGCCCCGTCATGATCTGTGGCCCAAAGTCCCGTCGGCGGGTCACCCGTCAACTCAAGGCCACCAATTGACTGAAGGAAATCGGTTATTTCGGCGTCAATGTCATCGAGCTCTCGACGGTCGATTGATGGCCATTCGTGTTCACCTTTTGGCGGGGGAAGTCGATTTTCGTCGTCGTAATTCCATCGGCCACCGACCGGTTCACCATCTGAGTCGATCAAGATATTGAGACGGCGGCGCTGCCATCGATAAAAATCTTCCATGAGGAGTGAGCCATCTTTTCGGGTGTTCTCCGAAGCCCATTCAGCAAATTGTTCGCGTGAGCACAAAAACTGGTCTGATGCGGTCACAGAAATGGGAAATGTGCTGGCAAGAGAATCTATGAGGTTCTGTCCTGAGCGATTCATTGGTTGCATCACAGAAATTTCTGAAGGAGAGAACTCATCGACATGGGCCTGAAGCCCTGCTCCCATCGTCTCCGCAACTTGCCAATCAACAGAAAAACCATCGTTCGCAAGGCTGTTAGCGAATCGTTTCATTGAGGTGAGAATGAAATGGAGTCGCTGTTGATGCCACGGGGCGCTCTTTAACTTTGAGAGCGAAACAACAAACAACACGCGCGTTTCATCGGGCTGAGCGGTGCGAAGATGCCCTAAATTCCGGTTCAATTGGTCTCCAAGAACCCAGACAGTCTTCGCAAGACGTGACGACATGACCCCACACTAGGTACCGTTCCGGTTGCCTGCATCGCTGTGTTGAGGCACACTCACCGAACCAATGGCTACAAAACAATCTTCCTCCAGCGCCGGAACCGGTCGCCCACTCGTCATCGTCGAGTCGCCTGCCAAGGCCAAGACGATCTCAAAGTTCTTGGGCTCCGAGTTCGACGTACGCGCCTCTGTTGGCCATGTCGCTGACCTTCCCTCAAAAGGTCTCGCAGTTGATGTCGACAATGGGTTCAAGCCGACCTACGAACTCACCGATCGCGGTCGCCAAGTGGTGAAAGAGTTACGCGCGGCCCTTAAAGACGCATCCGAGCTGTATCTCGCAACCGACGAAGACCGCGAGGGTGAGGCAATTTCTTGGCACCTGTTGCAACATCTCAAACCAAAGGTTCCTGTCAAGCGAATGGTGTTCCACGAGATCACCCGAAGCGCAATTGACCACGCGGTTGATAACCCTCGCGAGATCGACGATGGCCTCGTCGATGCTGCTGAGACCCGACGTATTCTCGACCGGCTCTACGGTTACGAAGTGTCACCAATCCTGTGGCGCAAGGTCAACCGTGGCCTCTCCGCCGGACGTGTCCAAAGCCCGTCAATTCGTCTCATCGTTGAACGCGAGCGTGAACGCATTGCATTCGTCTCTGCCGGTTACTGGTCGATTGATCTCAACGCTGCGACGTCACCAACATTCACTGCTCGACTTGTTGCTGTCGATGGCACAAAAGTTGCTACCGGCAAAGATTTTGGAGCCGATGGCAAACCGAGCGACAAGGTTGCAGCCCTCGATGAATTGAGAGCACACGCGTTGGCCGACGGTTTACGTGATGCGACGGTGTCAGTTCGGAGTGTCGATACCAAGCCATACCGGTCGTCACCCAAGGCACCGTTCATGACATCGACGCTCCAACAAGAAGGTGGCCGCCGTCTTCGTCTGTCGTCTTCGCAGGTCATGCGTACTGCGCAGAGCTTGTATGAACGCGGCTTCATTACCTACATGCGTACCGACAATGTGATCCTTTCGGCTGAAGCACTCTCAGAAACTCGCAGCATCATCGGATCGACCTATGGCGAGACGTTTCTTTCTGACCAGCCACGTCGTCACACCTCGAAATCAAAGAATGCGCAAGAGGCACACGAGGCAATCCGGCCGACAACTCCGATGCGAAGCCCACGGGAAATTGCGAACGAACTTGATCGCCAAGAACTTGCGCTCTACACGTTGATTTGGCAACGCACACTCGCCTCTCAGATGGCTGATGCCAGAGGCACCACGCTCAGTCTCCGATTGGGAGCAATCTCAACTCACGAAAACACTGACTGCGAATTCACCGCAAGCGGAACCACAATCGAATTCGAAGGTCACCGCGCAGTGCTGACTGATCTCGACAGCGATGCAGACAACGAGACCGAAAAAGAGGAGTTGCTCCCTGCACTGGCCGTTGGTGACACGGTTCCGGTCGAGTCCTGCACTCCGGAAGGGCATAACACCAATCCTCCTGCGCGCTTCACCGAGGCGAGCCTGGTCAAGCGACTCGAAGAACTCGGCATTGGTCGGCCGTCAACGTGGGCATCAATCATTCAGACGATCCAAGATCGCGGCTACGTCTGGAAAAAGGGTCAGGCGTTGGTCCCAACATGGACGGCCTTCGCAGTTGTGGGCCTTCTCGAAGATCATTTTGATGATCTCGTTGATTACGAACTCACCGCAAAAATTGAAGAGGATCTCGATGAGATTGCCGGTGGCCGCCGAGAGAAATCCGATTGGCTCGCCCGTTTTTATTTCGGTGGCGACACCCTTCCTGGCCTCAAGCATCTCGTTGAAGAAAATCTCGACCAAATCGACGCGGCAAGTATCAACTCATTCCCGATCGGGCTCGACCCTGACGGCAACGAGATCATTGCTAAACCGGGCAAATATGGGCCGTACATCAAGCGGGGCGAGGACACTGCCAGCATTCCGGACGATCTTGCCCCCGATGAGTTGACGCTTGATGAGGCGCTTCGCTTGCTCTCTCTACCAAAAAGCGACGAACCCATCGGCACCCTTGACGGCCTACCCGTCTACGCAAAAAACGGTCGTTATGGCCCCTACGTGCAGTGGGGTGACCCAGACAATCTGCCTCCTGGCCTTGCGAAACCGAAGATGTCGAGCCTGTTCTCAACAATGAGTCTCGAGCGCATCACGCTGGACGATGCCAAAGAACTGCTGCAGTTGCCTCGTGAGGTTGGTGTCGACCCGACTGATGGCGAAGTTATCTCGGCCGCAAATGGTCGCTACGGCCCGTACATAGTGAAAGGCAAAGACTTCCGGTCAATCGACTCTGAAGAACGATTGCTGACGATCACCCTTGATGAGGCGATCAAGATTTACGAACTTCCGAAAGTCTTCCGTCGTGGCGGCGCGCGAAATATGGCAGCCGCAGGTCCATTACGCGAATTCGGTGACGACCCAATCTCAGGACGCGCAGTGGTTGCGAGAGATGGTCGTTTTGGCGTGTATGTCACCGATGGGGAAACCAATGCATCCATTGGCAAGGGTGACCGCATCGAAGAGATCTCGCCTGAACGGGCATTCGAGCTGCTCGCAATCCGGCGCGAACAGGGCCCATCAAAGAAACGCCCAGCGAAAAAGGCGGCGACGAAGAAAACAGCAGCAAAGAAGCCATCCACAAGAAAGTCAGCTGCGAAGAAGCCAGCGGCCAAAAAAGCCGCACCAAAGTTGACATGACCCAGCCGGTGTACATCGCGTTCGAAGGGCCGGAAGCCTGCGGAAAGAGCACGCAGGCACGGCGCCTTGCCGAATCAATTGGTGCGGTCCTGACCCGTGAAACTGGTGGGACTGCAATTGGCGAACAGCTTCGCTCAATCCTTCACAATGTTGACACCGTCGGTCTCGATGATCATGCCGAAACCCTCATCGTTGCTGCTGATCGAGCACAGCATCTTGCCGAGGTTGTCCGACCAGCATTACAGCGCGGTGAACATGTCGTCAGCGATCGATCTGTCTACTCAAGTCTCGCCTATCAGGGTTACGGGCGAGGTCTTCCAGTCGATGAGGTTCGTCGCATCAATGAATGGGCAATCGGTTCGACGTGGCCCAATCTCGTCATTCTGCTGGTGACCGATGATGCGACCCTTGAGCGACGAATGAATCAACGTGAACTTGATCGGATTGAGCAGGCTGGCACAGATTTTCACCGGCGGGTTCGCGAGGGGTTTGCCGAGATGGCAGCTACTGATCCGTCTCGCTGGTATGTCATCGATGCCTCTACTCCCGCTGACGAAACCGCCGAAGTTATTCGCGAGGCCGTTCGCGAGCGTTTGGGAATCTGATGGAATCGGTCTGGTCTGCTGTCATCGGACAGGATTCCACCGTCTCGCAGCTGAGAACTTCACTTGAGCATCCAGTCCACGCCTATCTGTTCGTGGGCCCACATGGTTCGACAAAGGAGCAAGCCGCACGTGCCGCCGCTGCGGTGATGATTTCTGGCGGCGATGACCCGAACGACCGAGACGCACGTCTTGTGATGGCCGGCGAGCATCCTGACTGCCGCGAGGTCGAACGAGAAGGTGCTTCAATCAACGTTGACCAGGCGCAGTGGATCATTGAACAGTCGTGGCTCAGCCCAACTGAGGGTGACATCACGGTGCTGATCTTGCATGACTTCCATCTCATTGCCGAGGCGGCAGCCGCAAAATTGTTGAAGACGATTGAGGAGCCTCCTGCAAGCACTCGATTCATCATCGTTGCCGAGCAGCTACCCAACAATCTCATCACCATCGCCTCTCGATGTGTACGTCTCGATTTTCATGCGATCGCTGATGAGGTGATTGCGCAGCGACTCATCGAAGAAGGTGTAGAACCCAAAGCAGCCGAACTTGCGTCTACTGGAGCATTTGGCGATCTTGACCGAGCTCGACTCATTGCCACTGATCCTGATCTTGCAGAGCGACGTCAAACCTTCGCTCGTGCCATCGATGTTCTCGACGGGTCAGGTTTTGCCGCTCTGCAACTTGTGCAACGCATCGAGTCACTGATCGATGAGGCTGCAGGCCCACTGAAAGCTCGGCACGCCGACGAAGTAGCAGCACTGCAAGAACGCATCGACACCTTCGGCAGTCGCGGAAGTGGCAAGAAACAGCTCGAAGATCGTCACAAGCGTGAACATCGACGTTTTGTCACCGACGAACTCCGGGCCGGGCTCGCCGTACTGAGTGCCTCATATCGAGATGCCATGATTGCTGGCCGGCTCAGTGCGGATGACGCTGCTCGAGCGGTGAACGCCATTCACGAAACAGCCTCCGCTCTCGGTCGAAATGCAAACACGTCACTTGCACTTGAGCGCCTGATGTGGTCGCTCCCCCTCCCGCGCTAAAAACCTCAATCCACGGGTTTCTGAAGGTTCAACTCCCCTCCGGTGGTTGACACCGTCGCAGCTCGCTAGGCTCCCGCCCGTTGCCTGGGTAGCTCAGTCGGTAGAGCAACGCACTCGTAATGCGTAGGTCGTGAGTTCGATTCTCATCCCAGGCTCTGAGGCAGTGCTGTCGCTACTCGCCTATCATCGAAGGTGGCATGACTGGCTTAATTTCTCCTCAAATAGATCGTTCGAGTCCGATCTACATTGCCGGCCATCGCGGCCTCGTCGGCTCTGCAATTGTTCGTCATCTTGAGCGTGAGGGCTTCACCAACATTCTCACTGCGACGCGTGATCAACTCGACCTTCGCAGCCAGAGCGAAGTCAGTAACTGGTTCGCAGTACATCGCCCGCGGTACGTGTTTCTGGTAGCCGGAACTGTTGGAGGAATCCTGGCGAATAGCACGCGACCTGCAGAGTTCATTTACGACAACATGATGATTCATGGCACCGTTGTGCACTCGGCTTACGAGACTGGAGTCGAAAAGTTGCTGTATCTCGGTTCGTCGTGCATCTACCCGCGCGATGCGACACAGCCGATTACCGAAGAGCAGTTACTTACCGGCCCCTTAGAAG
>LFFE01000017.1 GCA_001510385.1 Actinobacteria bacterium casp-actino5
CCGACCATAGCTCAAGCCGTGCGGACCAGAGCCCTCAGGATCGTGCGCAACCCAGGTTCGAGCGTGATCATGCCACCCGACCGGCAACAACTGAGTGCCGTCAACTAAGGCACCACCACGGCGATACAACTCACCAAAAGCAGCAAAATCACGTGCCGTCGCATACACGTAACTTGACCCAACAAACGTACCCGAGGCATCAAATTTCATGATCGGACTCATCGCACCAATCGGCTCGAATAAGCGCTCATGAGCGAACCTCTCAATCGCCCCCTGGCGACGAACGGCTCCGACAGACGCAACATCGCCTCCGGCGAGTAAGTCGCCCAGCATCTTGCACAAGATATTTGTCGTTCCAGATGCATAACTCCAGTGCTCGCCGGGCACAAAGTCTCGTCCCAATGATGCGGCATATTCCCCCATGTCTGGCACGCCGCGATGCTCTTCACCTGAGAACAACATCTCCAAACAGTGCGACACCGAAGCATCGATGTAATCCTCAACAAAGGTCAGCCCAGAACGCATTTCAAGAAGATCAATCCAACGAATCGACGGATGGCCATCGGCCTGAAGCGAAGCGAGAGGCGCAACATCATTCACATCGAGAAGACCGTCGCTCATCGCAATGCCGATCAGAGCATGCGTGATCGATTTTGCCATCGACCAAGAAATCAATGTTGATGACGACGTAATCCGCTCCCCTGGCCCAAATGGTGTACCGGGAGATGACCCATACCATTCGGCAGCGACCTCGCCGTCTTTCATGACGAGCAGTGCCAAGGTTCGTCCCTCGGACTCCGGACGGTCTACGACCGCATTGACGAGTGATTTGAAGTTGCCCATTACTTCTCCCTCACAGATTTTGTGACATCGCTCCATTTTGGCGCTGCAGTTGGCGCGGGCCCTGTCGCAATCCGTACGGCATCGTCTACCGAACACGTCAGATTGACGAGTGCCCGATAGCGCTCCTTCAGAAGCCCCGCCTCCACCGCTCGGTCAAGAAACACCATTAACGGCTCCCAAAAGGACCCACTTTCTTCCGGTGTGTCAAGAAAGACAACGGGCGCAGAGATCATGCCAAGTTGATTCCAAGTCAACACTTCGAACACCTCTTCGTAGGTTCCAAACCCACCAGGCATCGCAACAAATCCACCGGCTAACTCAATCATGCGGGCCTTGCGCTCATGCATGTTCGCAGTGACCTCAAGACGAGTCACTCCATGATGTGCAACCTCTACATCGACCAGTCGTTGCGGAATAACCCCGATCACCTCACCACCTGCAGACATAACTGAGTCAGCGACCGCTCCCATCATTCCAACATCACCACCGCCATAAACCAACGACACTTCGTTCACGACAAGACAAGCTCCCAGCGAGCGGGCGAGTGCGAGAAATGCGGGGGTGCTACCAGAACCCGACCCGCAATACACCGCAATTGAACGAGGACGTTCGGCGCTCGAAGCTTGGGGGACTGTTACGGAGGTCACAGTGTGACAATAGAGCGGAGTGCGCGCTCGAGAGGAAGGCACCAACGGTCTGCCGATACTCTTTACAGCGTGAATACCTCCCCCGACATGATTTCAACAGCCGCTGTCATCGACCTCGGAGACGCCATTGTCGAAGCAGCCATCACATCTCTTGCCGAAGTTGGCGGTCCGGACGTTCAGCAAGCGTTCGCATACGATCTCGCCCATGCCGCCTCTGCGGTAGCTACAGCTCGTTCGCTTCTTGATTACGGAGCGAAGGGAGATGCCGAGGCCCGTATTGCGTGTGCATTTACCGCTGACGTTCTCCACGATCTTGCTGGCAAGATTCTCGGACGCGAAACACTCTGGGGCGTCGCTCCGGGCGCCCTTGAGGGAGCGTCACAATTTATTGCCCAATACCGTGATCCTGACTTCCTTGCCTCGCTCGCAGAAGCGTCAGGCCCACTCCACCTCAGCGACGATATGGACATGGTGCGAGACACCTTCCGTGCCTTTGCGAGCGATGTCATCGCCCCGCATGCCGAGCACGTGCATCGCACGAATGGCGACGTACCAGAAGAGATCATTACCGGTCTTGCTGAACTTGGCGCCTTCGGTCTCAGCGTCCCAGCCGAATACGGTGGCTTTAGCGAGGGTGGACTCGACGAATATGTCGCCATGGTCGTTGCAACTGAAGAACTCAGTCGCGCAAGTCTCGGAATTGGCGGCTCTCTCATCACACGGCCCGAAATCCTCACCCGCGCTCTCGTCAAGGGCGGAACCGAAGCCCAAAAGCTGACCTGGTTGCCAAAGCTCGCAGCGGCAGAAGTCATGCCCGCAGTCGCCGTGACCGAACCCGACTACGGCAGCGATGTCGCAAACATCAAGGTGACCGCCACTGCGGCCGTTGGACCAAACGGCGAAGACGGATACGTCATCAACGGCGTCAAGACCTGGTGCACCTTTGGCGCCCGCGCTGATGCACTAGCGCTACTCGCCCGAACCGATCCCGACCGCAGCAAAACCCACAAGGGTCTCAGCCTCTTCATCGTGCCGAAGCCCCGAGGCGAGGGACATGGGTTTGCCTTCACTCAAGATGCTGTTGATGTCGACGGAACGGCACGCATCGGCAAGATGGAAGGCCGACCAATCGACACCATTGGCTATCGAGGAATGCACTCGTACGAGATCGCTCTCGAAGATTGGTGGGTTCCGGCCGAAAACCTCGTCGGTGAACAAGACGGTCTCGGGCGCGGGTTCTACTACCAGATGGAAGGCTTCGAGAATGGCCGACTCCAGACCGCTGCTCGTGCAGTCGGTGTGATGCAGGCCGCGTATGAAGCCGCACTCGATTACGCCCAGAATCGCCGAGTATTCGACTCGAACGTCTACGACTACCAACTGACACGGGTGAAGCTCGGCCGAATGGCTGCGATTATCCAAGCCTCCCGCCAGTTCAGTTACCACGTAGCGACTCTGATGGCGAAGGGTGAGGGTGCAACCGAAGCCTCAATGGTCAAGGCATACGTCTGCAAAGCCGCCGAATGGGTAACTCGTGAGGCCATGCAGATTCACGGTGGAATGGGTTACGCGGAGGAGTACAACGTGAGTCGTCTCTTCGTTGATGCTCGTGTGCTGTCGATCTTTGAAGGCGCTGACGAGACGCTCTGTCTCAAAGTCATCGCCCGCCGCCTCGGCGCCTGAGCAGCCCTCAGAGGATCACTAAACAAACAGATTGGTCAGATCGCCGACGGATTTGACGCGAGCAAAATCCGCTCCGGCGTGATCGTCAAATGGATCAATCAGGACTGGAACAAGCCCAGCCGCCCGTGAACCATTGACATCCATACTCACTGAGTCGCCGACATACAAGATGCGATCCCTCGGAGATTCGGAGTGCTCTACAAGGGCGAAGTCAAAAATCTCTGGATGTGGTTTTGCAACGCCCACCACCTCAGAGTCGATAATCGCACGCATTGACACCAATGGACCCGGCCCACGTTGGCAAACTCGAGCCCATTCGAGAACCCACTCAATCTGACCTGCCGCATTCGATACGACCGACATCGGCACACCAAGGTGCTCGAGCACGCCGATTGCTGCAACGTTCTCAGAAATTGGGTAGCGCCATAGATCTGCTGACCGTGTCCGGTCGAGCAACGCCGCGGCGATCGACGTCATTTCAGTTTCAACACCAACCGTTTCGACGTACCTCTCGTTATACGTTCGCCAATGTGATTCCACGTCACCGGCTCGTGACTTTGCTGCCATTGCGGCGTAATGGGCACGGCGATGATTCTCTAATTCCAGCGAACCACCAAATGGCGCCAATAGCGGTGCAAGCACGGTTGGGTCCGGAAGCACGAATACTCCTCCGGCATCAAAAATGACAGCATCAAATGCTCCGGGCGACAGCACGCTCATCACCGCAACTCCGCCGAGAGGCCACGCTTCAGAAACTTCCCGTGGCCGACAGTTCCGACAAATTGATCATTTTCAATCAGCATCCTGCCTCGACTCATCACGGCCTCGACGCGACCATCAACGACAAATCCTTCAAACGCAGAATGATCCATGTTCATGTGGTGCTTATCGTTGATGCCGATCGTCGTCGTGGAATTGGGGTCCCAAATAACGATGTCTGCATCGGCTCCAGGAAGAATTTCACCCTTTCGAGGATGCATCCCAAATAGGCGTGCCGGAGTCGTGCAACACGTCTCCACCCAGCGTTCGAGGGTGATTTCACCATTCACTACTCCCTGGTACATCAACTCCATACGATGCTCCACACCGCCAATCCCATTTGGAATTGCCGTGAAATCTCCTAGGCCTAATTCTTTTTGATCCTTCATGCAGAATGGACAGTGGTCAGTCGACACCACAGCGAGATCATCATTTTTCAAGCCAGTCCAGAGGTCACGTTGGTGATGATCATGAGAGGACCGCAACGGAGTTGAACACACCCATTTCGCACCCTCAAACCCAGGCTGGGCAAGGTGCTCTTCAAGGCTGAGCCACAGATACTGCGGACAGGTTTCCGCAAACACGTTCTGCCCTCGATGACGAGCCCTCGCAACTTCCTCCAACGCGTCGGCAGCAGAAAGGTGGACGATATATAACGGCGCATCACCTGCAACCTTCGCCAGTTGAACGGCGCGATGTGTCGCCTCACCTTCGAGCTCGGGAGGACGCGTCAGTGCATGAAAGACAGGATCCGTGTCACCTTTTGCGATTGCTTGGGCTCGAAGAACGTCGATTGCAATGCCGTTTTCAGCATGCATCATCGTCATCACACCAAGCTCACCCGCCACCTGCATCGCTCGAAGGATCTGGCCGTCATCGGAGTAATACGCGCCTGGGTACGCCATAAATAACTTGATGCTCGAAATGCCCTCACGCTCGACAAGTTGACGAACTGCCAACAGCGATTCATCGTCAACTCCACCAATTGTTTGGTGAAAGGCGTAATCGATTGCGCAGTTGCCTGCCGCTTCATCGTGACGAGCCTCTAAGCCATCCAAGACACGCTCACCGACCTGCTGCGAGGCGAAATCGACAATGGTGGTCACGCCACCCCAAGCGGCTGCAATCGTTCCAGTCTCAAACGTGTCGGACGAAAACGTCGGCCCCATTGGCAGCTGCATATGGGTGTGTACGTCGACTCCGCCGGGGATCACGTATTTACCGTTCGCATCAATCGTGCGATCAGCGGTAATTCCAAGTGCCTCAACCGACGACGGTTCAAACAAACCAGCGACTCTTTCACCGTCGACCAAGACGTCAGCCGACCAAGATCCACTCGGAGAAACAACCGTGCCGTTGCGTATCAGAATTCGAGCCACGATGTGATGGTAGTTCTCAATCCACGATCAGGTTCGACAACCGCTGAGCGCACCCTTCTCAGATGGCAGATGTACGAAGTAACTCCGCAGCGAACGGAGCAGTCTTGCCATCGTTGACCACGGTCACATTCTCGGTGGAGCATTCGGCTACCGACTCTCCCCGCGCGTTCAAACCCTCAATCACCCGTTTGAGGTACTGCGACGGAATTGTGACCCCCGACGGAACCACCATACAGACAGGGATCTCAAGCGCTTGAGCCTCAGTGAACCGCTGACGTTCGTGGCCAACAAGCACAACCGAATCTCCAGAGGCTGCCGTCACTTCTATACGCCAGCCATCGTGCTCGACCTCTGGAGATGGAGCCATGAGGTCATCTCGAAGTTGCTGGGCAAGTTCAACCGGATTCGACGAAACAACAAGATGGGCTGACGCCCACCACAATGGTGCGGCATCGGGACGTCGATGAAGCAGCCTTCTCGCCGCAACAGACAGCTCAGCACCCTCTAGTCCCCAGCCACCAACGAGGTCGACGAACTCGAATGCGACCGACCAGACATCGGCCCGTTGATGACGGGCGACAGAGCGGAGATATTCCAGCGGATGCACGTCGTTACAGTACAGATCAATCCAGCAGACTGTCGGTGCGAGCCATCAGTTCGAGATTATGTTGGTCGGCCCCACCCCTAAGTGGCTACGATCGCATCTTGTGGCAGTGAAACTTGCTGATGACCTCATCTTGAAACCAGTAGGCGGCGAAGGCCGTGCAGTCTCTGAATGGCTGACGACGTTCCACTTGGCGACAGTCGTTCTGGATCCGTATACGAATGAGAGTTCCTGGATCCTGAAGTCGGCCGTGCGCTTACTTGAAGAACTTCGTGGATGCCACGCTCGTGTCAACTTTCTAATCACTGCAGACGATGACGACACACACCAATTTCTTGGACCAATCGCACAGCAATTCCTCACCTTCACCGACCCAGACCGATCGGTCGTGAAGGCACTAGAAATTTCCTCGATTCCGGCTTTTGCGTTCATTCGTGTCGACGGAACCGTGGACGCAATCGCCGAAGGATGGAATCCTGCAGAGTGGAAGAACGTCGCCGCTGCGATTACTGCAGCAACAGCGTGGCGGACACCAACCATTCCACTGCCAAGCGACCCCGGTGCGTTTGCGGGTTCGCCTGCGCTCGGCTGACTCCACGTGAGTAGCCAAGGTTCATACGATTTCACGCTGCCTGACCTTCCCATTCAAGCCATCCTTGACGACATCGCAGACACGTTGGCACTCACCCGACGATGTGTGATCTCGGCGCCACCTGGCGCAGGAAAGTCAACGATCATCCCACTACGCCTACTGAACGAACCCCGTATCGACGGGAGAATCGTCGTCCTCGAACCACGGCGAGTCGCTGCCCGTGCCGTTGCAGAACGCATGGCAGACCTCACAAACACCACACTCGGGACTCTGGTTGGTTACCGCACTCGAGACGATGCCGCCATGTCAGACTCCACTCGCATCGAAGTAGTTACAGAGGGCATTCTCACGCGCCGCCTGCAACATGACCCAGAGTTACCAGGCATCGGCGCACTGATCTTCGATGAAGTTCATGAGCGAAATCTGATGACCGATATAGGTCTCGCATTTAGCCTTGACGTTGGCTCAACGCTCCGCCCTGATCTTGTCATCTGTGCAATGTCAGCAACTGCAGATACCGATCGGATGAGTCGACTACTCGACGGAGCCAAGGTGCTGTCATGCGATGGACGCCAGTTTGACGTTGACCTTCAATGGCGACCGATAAGCCGTAACCGTCGCAACGCTCAGCCACCATCTTCAAACGAGCTTATTTCTGGGCTCGCCGGTGTGATTGTTGAATCTCTGGCAGCCAACGACGGAGACCTGTTGGTCTTCCTGCCCGGAATCGGCGAAATCAACAGACTCAGGGACGCCCTCAACAATGTCATTGGTGACAACATCACCATCCATCGACTTGCCGGATCGATCCCACGTAATGAACAAGACGCAGCACTTCGTCGCGAACACGGCAGGCGCAGCATCATCCTCACAACAGATATCGCCGAAACATCACTGACGGTCGATGGGGTTGGCATCGTCATCGACTCTGGTTTAGTGCGTTCACCCCGTTTCGATAATCGAACAGGAATGACCCGACTCACAACAGTTGCGACAAGCCGCTCATCCGCCGAGCAACGGGCAGGTCGGGCTGGTCGCACAGGACCGGGAGTTGCCTACCGAATGTGGAGCAAGGTGGAACATGGGAGCCGGCTTGCATTCCCAGAACCAGAAATCAATTCGGTGGAACTCAGCAACTTCGCTCTCGAAGTCGCAAAGTGGGGAGGCGATGTCAGCGGACTCCGTTTACCCACACAACCATCATCAGCATCAATGAAGGCGGCTCGCGACCTGCTCAACACCCTCGGCGCAATCGACGACGACGGCCTCACCGCAGTCGGTGAACAAATGTTGCGCCTCCCGTTACACCCACGACTATCGAGAATGATCCTCGATCGACCAACTGCGACAGCAGTCGCAGTTGCGGCTCTGCTCGACGAAGGCGATGTTGCAATGGGCCGGCCAGATGATCGACCCGCCGATCTCACCGAGCGAATCGAAGCGTTGCTCGACCTGTCGAGGAGCGGCCTTCAGGTGGACCGAAATCGGCTCCGGCGAGTCCACCACCGCTGCGAAGACCTTGCTCGCCGAGCAGGGATTCAATTCACTCTGGGAGCGATCCGTCCCAACACCGTCGGCGAACTGCTCGCCCATGCATACCCAGATCGAATCGCACGTTTGCGGCGACCCGGCCAGTTCCAACTGACCTCAGGTCCCGGTGCGTGGGTTCCTGAAAGCGACACTCTCAGCAACAGCGAATTCATCGTCGCAGCAGACCTCGATGGCCGGCGCGATGGCGCCCGCGTGCGTCTCGGAGCTCCGATCTCAGAAGAAGCCGCGATCGCAACCCTCGAATATCTCGGAGAAGGGCTATCAACTCGATCGACCCTCGAGTGGAATCAAGAACGAGATGATCTCGTGCTTCGAGTGCAACGTCGCCTTGGCTCACTTCGGCTCGATGAACAACTTCTTCCACCTCAGCCAGGACCAGAAACGCTTACCGCTCTGCTCGCAAGGATCACTGCAACGAAACTTGCATCACTCCCATGGACCTCGGAATCACTTCACCTCAGAGAACGAGTGACATTCTGCCATCTGGTGCTTGGAGCACCGTGGCCCGACTGGACCGTCGATGGCCTGATGAACTCATTTGACGCCTGGCTATCGATGTACCTTGCTGATGCAACTGGCCAGGCTGATCTCGATCAACTCGACCTTCACATGTTGTTGCGCGCAAGCCTTCCGTGGCCAGAGGGTGCCGAACTCGACAGCGTTGCCCCATCGTCTCTCGCGCTACCAAACGGACGACATGCTCGCATCACCTTCCTCGATAACAATGGTGACCCGCGACCAACTGTTCACGTCCGTGTGCAAGATGTATTCGGTCTCGACAACCAGCCAACGGTAGGAAATCTTCCGATCGTGTTCGAGTTACTCTCCCCCGCTGATCGCCCAATACAGGTCACTTCCGACCTTCCTAGTTTTTGGCGAGGATCCTGGAACGATGTCCGTAAAGATCTTGCAGGCCGCTATCCAAAACACCGTTGGCCTGAACGCCCCCACGAGGCCAAACCGGGCCGCCTCGGCAACAACAACGACTGAAGACCCATGATTTCGACTGACATCGCCGGCATCGTCTGGCCGCTTGCACTTCTCGCTGTCATCACCATTGGCATTGGTGCTGCAATTCAGGCGACGATTGGACTCGGCATGGCGGTCCTTGCAGCGCCCATACTCGCACTGATCGACCCCGAATTTTTGCCCGTCACAACTATCGTCATGGTGCTGCCTCTCAGCATCGGCGTCGCCCGTCGAGAACGCCAACACATTGCATGGAAAGATGTTGGCATCGCCCTCTGCGGTCGGCTGCCGGGCGTCGTACTCGGATCACTCCTCATCGCCTCAACAGGTTCCGGCGTGATCAGGCTGCTCGTTGGGGTCTCCGTTCTGCTTGCTGTTGCGACATCGATCACGAGTTATCGAGTCACGACAAGCCCTCGGAATCTCGTCATTGCAGGCCTCGCTTCGGGATTTTCTGGCACAACCGCAGGAATTGGCGGGCCACCAATCGCTATTGCGTATCAACACGAACTCCCAGCAACCACACGGGCAACACTTGCTGCCTTTTTTGGCCTTGGTTCAATTTTCTCGTTCACTGGCCTCGCGGTAGTTGGCGAAGTTCATCAACGCCATTTAGCTCTTTGCGCATTGCTGCTGCCGGGAGTTCTCATCGGCCTTGCGGTCTCTACACCAGTGATCTCCCGTCTCCCAGAGAGCCGAGTCCGCGCCGCGTTACTCGTGACATGCTCGTTTTCAGCGGCACTTCTCCTCATTGAGACCGTCGTCGAAATTCTCTGACAACCACTGCCGCCGTAAGGTATGTCTATGGCAATCTCAAACTCTCCCGACTGGTTCACCGAGATTCTCCCGCTCGGCGAGGACACGACCACGTACCGACTGGTTACGACTGAGGGAATCGAGACGGTTGAGACGCCTCTCGGAACAATGTTGAAGGTGAGCACCGAGGCAATCCGTTCGCTCACGGCTGTGGCGATGCGCGAAATTGCGCATTTCTTGCGCCCATCTCATCTCGCTCAACTCAGTTTAATTCTTGACGATCCCGAGGCCAGTGAGAATGATCGGTTCGTTGCTCTTGACCTTCTAAAGAACGCAGCCGTAGCCGCTGGAGGGGTGCTTCCGATGTGCCAAGACACAGGAACAGCCATCGTGAAAGGCAAAAAAGGTCAGATGGTGTTCACCGGCGGCAGTGACGAGGTGGCCATTGCACAGGGCGTGCAAGACACCTACCAGACCTCAAATCTTCGGTACAGCCAGATGGCCCCACTCGACATGTACGAAGAGAAGAACACCGGCACCAACCTGCCAGCCGAGATCAAGATCAGCGCAACCGAAGGCGATGAATACAAATTCTTGTTCATGGCCAAGGGCGGCGGCAGCGCGAACAAGAGCTACCTCTATCAGGAAACCAAAGCACTACTCAACGAAAACACCCTGCTGCCGTGGATTAATGAAAAGATACAAACCCTCGGAACCGCAGCATGCCCCCCGTATCACCTGGGAATTGCGATCGGTGGGACATCTGCGGAGTTTGCTGTAGAAACAGCAAAACTCGCATCAGCTCGTTACCTCGACGGCCTGCCAACTGAGGGGTCAGCACTAGGTCACGGTTTCAGAGATACCGACCTAGAAGCAAAAGTTCTTGAACTCAGCCGCAACACCGGCATTGGCGCCCAATTCGGCGGAAAATACTTTTGTCACGATGTTCGAATCGTTCGACTTCCGCGACACGGCGCATCCTGCCCTGTTGCGATTGCCGTGTCGTGCTCAGCCGACCGCCAAATGCTCGGCAAGATCACCCCCGAGGGCATCTTCCTAGAAGAACTAGAACACGATCCCGCTAAATTCCTTCCCGAGACAACCCCAAACCAACTCGATGGCAGTGAGGTCGTTCATATCGACCTCAACCGGCCAATGTCAGAGATTCGTGCCGAGTTGTCGAAATATCCAGTGAAGACCCGAGTCATGCTGTCGGGCCCAATGGTGGTCGCAAGAGATATCGCTCACGCAAAAATTAAAGAGCGTCTCGATGCGGGTGAACCAATGCCCCAGTATCTGCAAGATCATTGCGTGTATTACGCCGGTCCTGCGAAGACGCCTGAAGGAATGCCATCGGGTTCGTTCGGCCCGACAACGGCGGGACGAATGGACTCCTACGTTGAGCAATTCCAAGCCGCCGGTGGCTCATTCATCATGCTGGCGAAAGGAAACCGCTCAAAACAGGTGACTGACGCGTGCAGTAGTCACGGCGGGTTCTACCTCGGGTCCATCGGAGGACCGGCGGCTCGTCTTGCCCAGGACAACATCACCTCGGTAGAGGTCCTCGAGTATCAAGAGCTCGGCATGGAGGCAGTCTGGAAGATTGAAGTTCAGGACTTCCCAGCATTCATCGTCGTCGACGACAAAGGAAACGACTTTTTCGAACAGGTGAAAGCAGAAGCAGCCACCCGCGCAGTCGGCGTCAATATCAAGTAAACGACTGCCCGATTGCCCTTCGCGGCATCCAACTAGGACAGTTCGACGAGTTCAAGCCATTCATCGTTGAAATAGTCGACGTCGCCGTCTGGCAACAACAGCACCTTCGTTGGTGAGAGTCGTTCAACAAATTCTGTGTCGTGGCTGACGAGGATCATCGCCCCGGGCCATTCAGCCAGCGCATCACCGACCGCTTCTCGGGAAGCCGGGTCAAGGTTGTTCGTCGGTTCATCGAGGAGAAGTAAGTTGTTACGCCCGGTCATCAACATCGCAAGCGCAAGTTTCGTTTTTTCTCCTCCTGAGAGAGTCCCAGAGGTTTGCATGACCTTGTCACCGCTCAAGCCGAACATGCCGAGGAGCCCCCGCAACTGAGTTTCGGTTAGGCCCACTCCTGAAGGAACTGACCGGCGAAGATTGTCCAGAAGGCTTCGATCGGGGTCAAGGTTGTCATGCTCCTGCGCGTAATACCCCACCTCTACCTGATAGCCAAAATCAAATCCACCTACATCGGCTGCGATTTCTCCAGCAAGAATTCGCAGCATCGTTGTCTTACCAGCGCCGTTGAGACCTAGGACGAGAAGTCGTTCACCCCGACCAAGATCAAACCCCACATCTTCAAACACAGAGGGACCGCCATAGCCCTTGCATAGTTCGGCAACTGTCACAACCGTGACCCCGCAGGGAGGTGGCTCAGGAAAACGCACCTCGATACGCCGGCCCTTATCAGGGGCATAAACACGGTCAGACTCCAACCGGGCAATCCGCTTTTCCATGTTGTGCGCCATGGCCGCCTTGGTCGCCTTGGCTCCAAAGCGATCAACCACTTTCTGCATTCGAACGATCTCACGATCTTGCTGTGCAGCCATTTTTGCAAGCCGTCGTTCATCTTCGGCTCGGGCGGCAACGTACTGGCTATACGTACCGCGGTATTCAATGATGTGTCCGGTATCGCCCTCGTTTGGACGATCAAGGTGCAACACCCGGGTAATTGCCTCGTCAAGTAATTCAAGGTCATGGCTGATGACTAGCAATGCCCCCCGATACTGGCGAAGGAACCCAAGTAGCCACTGCTTGGCATCAATATCAAGGTGGTTCGTCGGCTCATCAAGACAGAGAACATCCGAACCCGCGAAGAGAATCCTTGCGAGTTCGACACGGCGACGCTCGCCACCAGACAGCACCCCTACTTCAAGTTCCATACGGTCTTGACCGAGACCAAGCCCAGCCGCAATCGACCTCGCCTCGCTCTCTGCCGCATATCCCCCATTTACCCTGAAGGTTTCTTCCGCCCGGGAGTACTTCGCTACCGCCTCCTCAGAAGGGGACTCCTCCATTGCAATGCGAAGTTTCTCGATTCGAGCGACCTGCTCATCAATTTCGCGACCAGAAAGCACGTGTGTAATTGCCCGGCGGGAGTCATGAACTCCGCCGATTCTCGGGTCTTGAGGAAGGTATCCGAATCCACCTTTACGGATGACTGCGCCTTGTGTTGGCTCGGCTTCACCACCAAGAACTTTGAACAGTGACGTCTTCCCTGCACCATTTCGGCCGACAATTCCCACCTTGTCGCGAGGTGAAACGGTGAAGGTTGCACCTTCTACAACGTGTTTCCCACCTACTTCAACAGAGAGGGTTCGAGCCTGCAGCACCCCGACAGGCTACGAGCAGTCAGCCCGGGGATTACTCTTTTGCCTCTTGCGCGGCGCGAGTTTCATCTTCGGTGAAGAGTGTTGGCAAGCAGTCACCTTCGCCGTTGCTCACCAATGTGGGAGAAGTTCCCAAGGCAAGGACGGTCTCGGTTGTGATGCGATTTTTACCAGCGGCCGAGAGATGAAGGCCATCGGAGTTGAGCAGACCCGGCTCCATTGCAGAGATTCGCGCCCAATCGAGCACCTGCACATTCGATGCCTCGTCGGCCACCTCACGAATGATGGCATTCACCTCAATTCGATTTTGCTGAAACTCGGTCACCGTCAACAACAGCACAGGTCTTGGTGAGAGTCGCTCAAGAAGCGATTCCAATGTCGATCGGAAATTCGATGGACTGCCGTTGAAATTACTTCCAAAGAACATGACGGCGAGGTCCCAGTCGAGCCCATTTTCGGGAGCGAGCCGAGCATCAAGAACATCTTCTGCAAATGCGATGAAACGTCCAGGTTCTGCGTTGATCTCAACATCCCAGCCGGCTTCGTTTAAACGCTCACACATTGAGCCACTGAAACGAGGCGCCGTCGACGCAAGAATCGAGTCTCCAATGATGATCGCCCTGTTACCTCCCACCAACTCGCCGAGACTTGGCAGTCCGAAGTCTGCTGGACGAACCGCTGTTGCCGCCTCAGGCACTGGCGCATCTGCGTTCTGGCGGGGGGTGTCCACAGGTTGCACGGGCCCTGGCAATTCGCCCACTCCCGCAATCGTTACGGCTGTGATCTCAGTGACAACTTCAGCCTCGCCGCAAGCTACGACTCCGACAATCGCCAACCCGACGAGAAGAACTGCGGGAATGCGCATGGTTGCCACGTCAATATGACAGCACAGATCACGCCCTCTGATGTGTCACTCGTTCGAACAGCCATCTGCAAGGTACCGTTCATGACGTGGCTCGCCCGTATGACTTAGTGATTGTTGGACTCGGTCCTGCCGGGCTCACCGCCGCGCGTCTCGCATCTCAAGAACTTGGGCTCCGAGTAGCAGCAGTCGATAGAGGCCGAATCGGCGGCACAAACGTGTGGAGTGGTTCAATTCCTTCAAAGGCTCTCCTCGAAGCAACGGTTCGACATCGTCAGTTCAAGCCTGATGCAAAGAGCGCATGGGAGTCGATGCTCGCAGCTCGAGAATCAGTGCATTCTCACGTAGCCGATGCGGCGTCCGTACTCGATTGGGGCGTAAGCCTCCATACCGGAACGGCAGTCCTCACGGGCCCACGAACTGTTGAAGTCGCCTCAGACGACGGCAACGCAACGCTCGAAGGTCGGTTTGTTCTCATTGCCACGGGCAGTGTCCCAGCAATACCAGCGATTCCTGGGATTGCTGAAGTTCCCGTACTCACCAACGAGACTCTCTACGACCTGAAGTCTCCTCCGACCGACATCATCATCATTGGAGCAGGTCCAGTCGGAGTCGAATCAGCACAGGCACTTGCCCGAATTGGAGCCAAGGTTCAGTTATTCGAGGCCGGACCGCGAATTCTGCCCCGGGAAGAACCGCAACTCAGCGAGCGACTCACCGACATCCTTCGAAATGACGGTGTGGATGTTCACGTCGGCGAACCGATTCTCGCAGCGCGCTCCGAACACGGACGATGCTACGTAGAAACCGTTCGGGGTGAAGTTGACGCCGAGCATGTACTCGTGGCCGCAGGCCGTTCGTCATCGGTCACATCACTTGGTTTGGACAGTCTCGGAATCGTTGCGACTCCTGCGGGCATCAATGTCGATGCGCGCAGCCGCACCGTGCTGACAAGCATTTATGCAGTTGGAGATTCGGCAGCCGGGCGACCTCGACTGACCAGTACCGCGGTGGCTGACGCATCGCTTGCAATACGCGACATGTTCCTCCCGGGCCGCGCCCAAGCGAGCACGATGTCACCCTGGTGTATCTTCACTGAGCCAGAGTTAGCTCGAGTCGGATTCACCGCAGCGCAGGCGAGAGAGCGTTTTCGAAGCCGTGCAGTCAAAGTTCATCAACTTGAACTTTCAGAGGTGCACCGAGCCCTCTTCGAAGGATCTTCAGAAGGACTCATCGAGATCGTCACCGTTCATGGTCGTATTGTCGGGGGTCACGTTATTTCGTCCCGCGCGTCTGAAGTCATTAACGAGATTGCTCTCGCGGTGAGGTTCTCAGTTTCGATTGAAGAACTGGCACGCGTGCCACACGTCTATCCAACCATTGCAAGCGGCATCGGACGCCTCGCTTCAGACCAAGCTGTACTCCGACTGCGGCGCCTCAAAGGCTTTGCAAAACTCGGCCGATTGACGGGTTAGTCGTAGGCAGCGCTTGCTACGTCATCAAACCGATCGATTTTCCGAAGCGTCGGGAACCCAATCGCAAATGCAGCAGCAATCACGACTGTCGCGATCCCCCCACCGGCGATCGCCCAAGGAACCCCTAGCCAACGGGCAGCGAGCCCGCTTTCAAACGCTCCGAGTTCGTTTGATGCCCCAATGAACACGCCCTCAACAGCAGTCACCCTTCCGAGCTGCTCAGGTGGAGTCGCAAGCGGCACAATCGCCCCACGAATAAACATTGACACCATGTCGGCAGCCGACAGCACGACCAGAGCAAGGAACGCAACGGCGTATGAGCGTGTGAGTCCAAAGACGACCGTTCCGGCACCAAATATTGCAACGACGACAAGAAGCGTCGGCCCCACACGACGAGTGACCGGTCGAATCGCCAACACGATTGCCATCGCCGCTGCACCAACTCCGGGTGCAGCCCTCAACCATCCATAGGCAACATCGCCGACTCCGAGACGATCGCTTGCGACAACAGGAATCAACGCGACGGCTCCACCAAACAGCACCGCAAACAAGTCAAGACTGATGGCAGCAAGCACGATCGGTGACCGTCGAATGAACGACAATCCCTGCAACGCAAGACGAAGACTTGGCCGCTGCTCATCGGCGACACGGGCGACCCCAGGCCGGTAGTGAATTCCGAGGGTGAGAGGAATAGCAAGCATTGCTGACACGCCGGCGGCTACGTACGCAATGGATGGATCAATGCTGTACAACAACCCGGCAAGGGCCGGCCCCACAATTGCGCTCGATGTAAACGTGGCTGTCCACAATGCGATCACCCGGGGCAAGTCCTCGGCTGTCGTAATTAACGGAAGAATCGCCCGACGGCTCGGACTAATGAGCGCATCTGCAACGCCAATTCCGACTGCGACCAACACAAGAACTGAGACGGAGGTCGAACCAGAGGAACTGAACCACACAAGAACAGCGACGGAAAGCAAACGGAGCAGCAAGAATCCACTCGTTACTCGCCGACGGTCAAAACGGTCAGCGATATAACCACTTGGCAGCGCAAGCACCAGTCCGGGAATGAATTGCGCCAAGCCAAGGAGACCGATCGAGAACGGGTCGCCCGTAATGTCGTATACCTGCTTGAACAACGCCGTAATGCAGATATTGATGCCGACAGCGGCGAACGCGGTTGAGCCTAAGTAACGACGTACTGCTTGTTGTTGAAGTACTCCTAAGGCCGATGCCACCGACCGGACGCTACAACCGCGAGCCCATGGAACAACTGCCCCGATACTCAGGAACATTTTCTCAAGAAAATGCGAGAACGGAACGGGTGAGCGCTCTAGACGACATGGAAATCACGACAGCGCACACGCCAGAGGTCAACGAATGGGCATCAACGGCACGATTTGGCCTGCTCTACTCTTCACTCGCAGGAGGCGTCGCATACGCCCTCAACCAACGACTTGACCACCAGGGCCAAACCACGCTGTTCATCATGGTGTTCACCGTTGGCTTCTTCAGTTCATGGATCCGCACCGTGCGGGCCTGAGGACCGCTGTTGGGTTCTACGCCAATCGGGTAAACCTGCGACGATCAATTCATGACGATTCGCAATGTGTTACTCGTTCATGGTGCATGGCACGGAGCCTGGTGCTGGGTCGCGCTCCAACAAGCACTTGACGAAATTGGTATTTCCTCTCACGCAATCGACCTTCCCGGGCACGGAATTTCTCCGCTCCCTCTAGGCGACCTCCATGGCGATGCCGCAGCAGTTGTCGAAGCACTCAACACGCTTCCCCCTGACACGCTTCTCGTTGGCCATTCCTACGGTGGCGCAGTCATCTCCCAGGCCGCTTTCCACTCTGATCGAATCGCGCATCTCATGTACATCGCTGCATTCGCTCTCGAACAAGGAGAAAGTGTCAACGGCTTCTTAAAGAGCGCCCCTCGGCACAAAGTGGAGCTCAGTGAGATCATCGTCCCATCCCAGGAGGGCACCACCACCCTCGACCCTGACCGCGCCGGAGAACTTTTCTACCCGGGGAGTAGCAGCGAAATTCGCGCTGCTCATACCCAACGTTTGAGTCCTCAACCAATTGTCACCATGACGCAAGAAGTGGATGGTTCCCCTCAGGGTCGTATCGAATCGACATATGTCCTGTGCAATCAAGATCGGGCAGTGCACCCTGAGCATCAGCGAATCATGGCAAGTCGTTGCTCGACCATGGTTGAGCTCGACAGCGACCATTCACCGTTCATCGATGACCCAGCGACAGTTGCAAATATCATCAGCATGGTCGTGAACGGATGAAAGTTCGAATCGGCGTTGGTCTTGGCGTTCGAACCGAACTGAACGGCCCTGAATTTCTCACAGTCGTTGATGAACTAGAGCGCCTCAGCTTCGACTCGCTGTGGCTGTCAGAACGCATCAATGGTTCTGCACCCGACCCGCTCATTGCATCAGCAGCAGCGATCGGCCGAACGACCAACCTCAAGCTCGGAACCAGCGTGCTCGTGCTCCCAGGCCGCAACCCGGTCATCGCAGCAAAGGAAATCGCCTCACTCGCAGCGATGTCAGGAGGTCGCTTTCTGCCGGCGTTCGGACTTGGGGCGGTCGACGCCGCCGAGCAGCGAGCGTTCGGTGTTCAACGGGGTGAACGAGCGAAGATGTTCAACGAAATGTTGCAGATCATGCGAGCCTGCTGGACTGGCGAATCGTGCTCGTTTTCGGGTGAACACTACGAGGTTGACAACATTCGTGTTGGTCCGGTGCCGCGTCGCCTTGATGTGTGGCTCGGTGGAATCGCCGAAAGCGAATTGAAACGGGTCGGAAGATTTGGCGATGGGTGGCTACCCTCATTTGTGACACCTCAAGATGCCGAGCAGGGTCGCTCGGTTATCGAACGTGTCTTGAGTGAATACGACCGGGAGATCGAGGACGATCATTATGGAGTTCTCATCCCGTACTCGACTGGGCCAGTGCCTGAAGCGTTGCTCGCGAACCTTGCGAAGCGTCGGCCGAATCTTGATGACCCGTCCCAGCTTGTCCCTTCCTCATGGAAAGAGTTGTGCACTCTCATCGAACAGTTCATTTCTGTCGGGACGACAAAATTTGTTGTTCTACCGATGACCGAGCCAACAACAGTTGATGGCTGGGTTGAGCATCTCGGGGAACTCGCCTCCGTCGTTCTGCCACTTGAACGGGAGCTTTCATGACAGATGGGTTTCGTCGCCCTCAACACGAGGTGACACCAACCGATGCCCTGTTCGAATCTGGCGGGGAAGGTACCTGGATTGCAACAAAATGGTCGCAGGGACCGTGGAATCCCGAGCATTGCCATGGTGCGCCTCCGGCTGCGCTGCTCGTTCGAGAAGTTGAGCAACACAGCGGAGCAGAATGGCAACTCAGCCGAATCACGATTGAACTTCAGCGACCTGTTCCTGTTGGCCGACCACTGACACTCGTTACTGAAATTGAGCGACCTGGAAAGAAGATTTCTGTGGTCGGCGTCTCGATGCGCGATGGCGAGGTTGAAGTTGCGAAAGCGCGTGCTCTTCGAATTCGAACCCGACCAACCAACGCGCCGGCTGAAGGCGAGGGCTTCCTCCAACCAGATGAAGGGACCGCTGCAAAGTCGGTTCCCGTGTCAATGACTGATGATCACGCGTTCGCCTCGGACTCATGCGAACACCGTTTCGTGACAGGTGGATGGGATGAACGTGGTCGATCGGTTGTGTGGATCAAACTGCGTTTGCCCGTCGTGGTAGGCGAAGAGCCGTCCGGTGCACAACGAGTCGCAGCAGCAGTCGATTTTGGGAACGGAGTCTCGGCCCGGGTTGAGCGCCTCACATGGCTATACATCAACCCAGATCTGACCATCCACTTCATCCGGCCACCAGAAGGTGAATGGATTTGTCTCGACGCTCGAAGCGAATATGGAAATCTCGGCGGAGGGCTCGCGGCTTCCACCGTTCATGATGACCGCGGACCTGTCGCAATATCGGCGCAGAGCCTGCTCGTCGAACCCCGCTAGAGGCCAACGATCATCGAGCCGATGCAATCAGCGCGATTGCATCAAGTGCCGATGGATCCTTCAGGGAGTCGCGGCTCGCCACATCATCGGCTGATGCGCCTCTCAAGATCTTCTTGACCGGAAGTTCCAACTTTTTGCCGCTCAACGTCGTGGGGATCACCTCAACAAAATGCACCTCATCAGGAACATGTCGCGGCGACAGCTCCCTTCGAACCGTTGACTTCAGGGCCGCGATGAGGCCATCGCGTTCAACCAAAGCGGTATCTGAGGCAACAAATAGAACGAGGACTCCTGGGTCGTCCGCACTGGGGGATTCCAAGTGCACAACGAGAGAATCTGAAATGCCATCCACCGACTCAACCACTCGATAGATCTCAGCGGTACCGACACGCACGCCCCCCCGATTCAACGTTGCGTCACTTCTTCCCGAAATCACACACGAACCATCGTCGTTGAATGTCACCCAGTCACCGTGACGCCAGATTCCCGGGTAGAACTCGAAGTAACTCGACCGATAGCGAGACCCATCGCTATCGCCCCAAAATCCAACTGGCATTGATGGCATTGGTTGCGTAACAACAAGTTCACCCTGATCGCCAACAACTTCAACACCATGCTCATCCCATGCGGCAACCGCACATCCGAGATACCTCGCAGGAATTTCACCCTCTCGAACCGCAGAGAGAGGACTCCCTCCAACAAATGCCGAACAGATATCCGTACCTCCACTAATCGGCGATAGAAGTGCCGTCGAGGACACTTCCTCATATATCCACCGGAATGCATCAGGGGGTAGCGGTGCACCAGTGGAGCCGATCGCCCGAAGGTGAGCGAGATCAAAGTCGCGTGCTGGCTGAAGCCCGGCTCGGCGGCACGCAGAAAACCATGGAGCGCCGCTTCCAAACCAGGTCACACCCTCGTCTGCGACAAGTCGCCACAGCGTGTCTGCGCCCTCGCTCGCAGGATCTCCGTCGAACAGCACAAGGCAGGCACCGGTGAGAAGACCTGAGACGAGGTAATTCCACATCATCCATCCGGTCGTCGTGAACCACATGAATCGATCACGCTCGCCCATGTCGGCGTGAAGGGTAAGTACCTTCAGATGTTCAAGTGTGATGTTGCCGTGACCGTGAACAATCGGCTTTGGGAGCCCCGTGGTTCCCGACGAATACAAGATGTACAGAGGGTGGTCGAAGTCAACATCATCAAAAGCAAGTTCGGCGCTCAGCCCAGAACCAAGGTCGTTCCATTCGATGAGATCAGCATCGACAGAATGTTGTGCCCCGAGGTGCCGCACAATGATCGTCGAAGAAACGGTCGGGAGTCCCTCGATCAGTCGCCGAACCTCATCGGAACGATCAACGTCGTGACGTCCGTATCGGTAACCATCAACGACAAACAGCACTTTCGGCTCGACCTGACCGAAGCGATCAAGTACCGCTCCCACACCAAATTCAGGAGCACACGAGGTCCAGATCGCGCCGAGGCTTGCCGTCGCGAGGAACGCCACGATCGCCTCACCGATGTTTGGCAAATACCCAGCGACACGATCACCCTTCTCGACACCAAGCGACATCAAACCGTTGCGAACGCGCCGAATTTCTGAACGAAGTTCGACCCCGGTCAGCGATAGCCGACCACGACTCTGCGAGATGCCAACAATCGCCTCTTGGTCATCGCTGAGACGTCGCAGTGCATGATTCGCATAGTTCAACTTCGAGCCAACGAACCATTTGGCACCAGGCATGGTCCGCGTGGTCAGAACCTCGGAGTACGGCTCGGACGAATCAATCTCACACCACTCCCACAACAACTCCCAGAACTTCTCAAGCCCTTCGCCAATTGACCACTCCCAAAACCTGTCGTAGTGGTCAAATGTCAACCCTGTTGTGGCAGCGCAGTACTCAATGAACGCTGACAGGTTGGTGGGTGCGCCCAGTTTGGGCTCCCAGAGAATTTGTGGACGAGATGAAGTCACGGGGACATTCTCTCCGAATTCGCAACTATCGCCGGCATCGCGCTCCCCTCTCTGACGAGATCTGTACTTGGCTACTGTTTCCCTATGGGCACAAACGTCACCTTTTCAACACCAAGCGGAGATGCATCCGGCTACCTCGCAACTCCAGAAAGCGGATCAGGACCGGGCGTGATTGTTGTTCAGGAGTGGTGGGGCCTCGACTCTGGAATCATTGACGTGTGCGATGATCTTGCCCGCAATGGATTTGTCGCACTGGCCCCTGACCTCTACCACGGCGAACTCGCTGGCCACACGGAGATGGACAAAGCCGGCGAGCTGATGTCATCACTACCGATGGATCGTGCGGCTCGAGATATGAGTGGAGCGGTCGATTACCTCTCAGCCCACTCTGCAACGACCGGGACACAACTTGCCGTCATGGGATTCTGCATGGGCGGAATGCTGACCTTTGTACTCGCCGCTCATCGACCAGACGTCATTGCTGCGGCGGTTCCGTTCTACGGATTCCCCTCTGGTGATGATCAGCCTGACTATTCGGCGATCACAGCGAAGATTCGTGGACACATGGCTGAGGTAGATGGCTTCTTTCCGCCTGACGCAGCGGCCGATCTTGAACAGCGCCTTCAGGCCACTGGCGTCGACGCGACGCTCACCGTTCATCCTGGAACCGGGCATGCGTTCATGGCGTCACATAACGCTCTTGGCACCCAGGACAACGAACTTGCTAATCGGCTGTGGCCAGAGGTTCACGCCTTTATCCGCGAATCTCTCTCCTAACCAGCGTGGTTCGATCGGTTCGAGCGCTGCGCGCCTCAGCAATGCTCGCGACGCCAACAGCCAACCAAGTGGTCATTCACCAACCCCATTGATTGAGCCATCGCATACATCGTGGTTGGCCCGACAAAGGTCCAACCACGGGAGCGCAACTCTTTTGCCATCAGCCGAGACGTATCGGTTTGAGCAGGGACCTCGGCAAGCGATGTTGGGCGGTGTTCCTCCGGTTCGACGAACTGCAAAAAGAACTGCTGGAGGCTTCCAAACTCCTCACGAAGTTCAAGCGCACGAGCGGCATTGTTGATCGTTGACGTAATTTTTCCGCGGTGACGGATAATTCGCGCATCGGCAACCAAACGTTCGACATCTGCTGCGGTGAATTCTGCGACAACGACTGGATCGAAGTTCGCAAACGCCTGACGAAACCCCTCACGCCGCTTCAGAATCGTGATCCAGCTCAATCCTGACTGAAACCCCTCAAGACATACTTTCTCGAACCACTCGTTGTCGTCGGTTGCACCTACGCCCCACTCGGTGTCGTGATAGTCAACATAGAGAGGGTCATCTCCGCACCAACCGCACCGATCTCGACCATCGGCATGGGAGCGAAGGTCAGACATCATCAACACACGCTGCCGACGCCGACTCAAAGTCGCCATGAGCTGAGCGCAACTGGCGCAACTCGTCAAATAACCCACTGTGCTGGTCGTGCGACAACGGAATCGAGATGAAATAGTCATTCAGCCGAATCGTGGCTGATTCAACGCGATTCCGACCGGCATCGGTGATACCGACAATCACTTTTCGTCGATCAGATGTATCTCTTGAGCGACTGACAAGACCGTCGCGCTCCAAACGATCAGCAGCGTTCGTCACGCTTGCAGGATGAACTTGAAGCCGTTCTCCAACTACCCCCATTGGAAGTGTCCCTCTGCTGCTAAATGCAAGCAGACGCAAGAACTCGAATCGGGCGAAACTCAACTCAAATGGTTGTAACACCCGGTCAATGTCCGCAGCGAGGATCTGCTGAACTCGCATTACTGAGGTAACCATTCCCATCGGGGCTGATGCCTCAAACCAACCATGTCGTTCCCAATTCGTTACCGCAACCTCAATGGGGTCATTGCGTTCGCGTCGGGTTGCCACATCAGCAGAGTAGCCCGGGCTAGACGAATATTTGGACGTCAAAGTATCCTTGTCACTATGTCAGGAGACACGTCATCACCTCGTGCTGAATGGGAGGCCGCATTCAGCGCCTCCCCCACCCGCGACGCCGAATTTACGACCCTTTCAGGAATCCCGCTTGATCCGGTCTACGGGCCCGAGGATGGGGATTTCCCAGGTCAATACCCGTACACCAGGGGCCCTTACGCGTCGATGTACCGCTCCCGACTTTGGACAATGCGCATGTTTGCCGGGTTTGGCACCGCAGAGGACACGAACTGGCGGTTCAAAGAAATCATCAAAGCAGGAGGCACCGGTCTCTCAACTGCGTTTGATATGCCGACACTGCTTGGCCTCGATTCTGACGACCCGATGTCACTTGGCGAGGTTGGCCGCTGCGGTGTTGCTGTCGACAGCCTTTCAGACATGGAAGATCTCTACGCCGGAATCGACCTCGGCGAAGTAACTACCTCAATGACCATCAACTCCCCGGCAGCCGTCATCTTCTCGATGTTCATCGCCCAAGCGGAAAAAGCCGGTGTGCAACGTGCCCGACTCGGGGGAACCCTCCAGAACGACATCTTGAAGGAGTACCAGGCGCAGAAAGAATTCGTCTTCCCCCCACGCCAATCGATGCGACTCGTTCGTGACACCATCGATTTCACCGCAGCCGAAATGCCGCGCTGGCACTCGGTATCGATCTCTGGCTACCACATCCGCGAAGCGGGGTCGACTGCAGTTGAAGAACTCGCATTCACTCTTGCGAATGGGTTTGCCTACGTTGAGCTCGCACTTGCTGCCGGTCTTGACGTTGATGCCTTCGCCCCTCGGTTGAGCTTCTTTTTCAACGCCCACATCGACTTTTTCGAAGAAATCGCAAAATACCGAGCGGCACGTCGCATCTGGGCTCGCTGGATGAAGGATCGTTACGGAGCAACAGACCCACGCTCAATGCAATGTAGATTCCACACCCAAACTGCTGGTGTATCACTCACCGCGCAGCAACCAGAGGTGAATATCGCTCGAACCGCAATCGAAGCGCTAGCTGGCGTGCTCGGCGGCACCCAAAGCCTCCACACCAACTCAATGGATGAAGCGCTTGCATTGCCCACCGAAAAAGCGGCGCGTATCGCTCTGCGAACTCAGCAGGTCATCGCTCACGAAACAAACGTCGCTCACGTCGCAGACCCGCTTGGCGGGTCGTATTACGTTGAGTCGTTGACCGACGAAGTCGAACGGCAAGCAGAGGAGATCTTCGCCCATCTCGAATCGCTCGGCAACGGATCACTCCTCGAAGGAGTCATCACCGGCATCGAAGAGAACTGGTTCCAAGGTCGAATCTCTGATTCTGCATACGACTTGGAGCGTCGTCTCAACGCCGGTCAACGTATTACCGTCGGAGTTAACGGCTTCAAGGACGGAAACGAAGAAGACCAGATTCAGTTGCTGCGCATCACCAATGAGGATGAACTGCGCCAACGCAAGCGGCTTGACAGTGTTCGTTCTGATCGCAACCAGGACGCCGTTGCTGCCGCTCTCGACAAGCTTCGCACCGAGGCAGAGGACCCAGAAGTGAACCTCATGCCAACACTGATCGAGGCATCACATGCCTACGCGACTGTTGGAGAAATGATGAGCACGATGGCCGGAGTCTTTGGCCGACACGTCGAAGTTCCAAGTATCTGAGAGGAAGACCAATGTCAGGAGAGCGAATTCTTGTCGCCAAAGTCGGGCTCGATGGCCACGATCGCGGCGTGAAAGTCGTCGCCCGCATCCTTCGTGACGCAGGTTACGAGGTCATCTACACCGGGCTTTTCCAAACTCCAGAGACAGTCGCTGCGGCTGCGGTCGACGAAGATGCTGATGCCATTGGGCTCTCGATGCTGTCAGGGGCGCACATGACCCTCGCACCGCTCGTTGTTGACGCAGTGCGCGCTCGCGGCGCAGACATCCCAGTCATTCTTGGCGGAACAGTTCCCGACCACGACCTAGATGAACTCCGCGCGAAAGGTGTTGCGACAGTGCTCACGCCGGGGACAACCGCAGAAGACATCGTAAAGGAAGTTCAACGGGTTCTCGACGGCTCACAGGTCGCCTGAAATGCCCCTTGATGCCGATGTCGCTGAGCTGGTTCAGGCCCTCGCCGCCTCACAAGCCCCAGCACTTTCCGACGGAACAGTCGAAGTTGCTCGCGCAAATTACTTCAGCGCCCCGACTCCCGCTCTTGACGAAGTAGCGCATATCGAAGACGCAGTTGTTGAAGGCCCTCATGGCCCGATTCCAATCCGCGTCTACTCGTCGACTCCCGAACCTACCGACCAACCGATCATTGTCATGTTTCACGGTGGGGGCTGGGTGCTGTCGAGTGTTGACGGCCATGACCATGTCGCACGACGTGTTGCGTCAGTGTCAAATGCGCTCGTGGTGTCGGTGGACTACCGGCTTGCACCCGAGCACCCCTTCCCACAACCTCATGACGACTGCTGGGCAGTCACTGAGTGGATGAGTCGACATGGGTCGACTATCGGTGGAGATGCCACAAAAATCATCGTTCTCGGCGACTCGGCAGGCGCCAACCTTGCTGCCGGGGTTGCATTGCGGGCTCGCGACGAGGGTCTGCAGCTTCGGGCTCAAGTGCTCTGCTATCCATGTGTCGATACCGAGCAGGACCGGTATCCGTCGATGACCGAAAACGCGACTGGCTATTTTCTTACAGCTGCAGACATGCATTGGTTCTGGGGTCACTACCTAGCCAATGGTGGACAAGAAAACCCCTATGCGGTTCCAGCGCGAGCAGAATCGCTTGCCGGGGTTGCGCCAAGCCTCACCATCACCGCCGAGTTTGACCCGCTACGCGACGAGGGTGCCGACTACGCAGCTCGCCTCGTCGCGGACGGGACAGCCGCTGAGTATCTCGCTGTGCCCGGTGTGGTACACGGATTTATAGGCCGTTGGCACACGATGTCACGAGCGGTCAGCATCCACGATCACATCGGTGAATACTGCACGCGAATGTTTGAATGACAGATTCTTCACTTCGTCGTCAGCTCACACCCTCTGATGCCCTCATTGTTGGCATTGGCTCGATGGTTGGAGCTGGAGTCTTCGCAGTCTGGGCGCCCGCTGCTGCCGTTGCCGGATCGTGGATGATCATCAGCTTGGTCATTGCAGGGATCATTGCTCTCTGCAACGCCACCTCATCGGCACAACTCGCGGCTCAGCACCCAGAAAGTGGCGGTACATACGTCTATGCAAGGGAGCGGCTCTCCCCATTTTGGGGACATGTTGCCGGTTGGGGTTTTGTCGTCGGCAAGACTGCGAGCTGCGCGGCGATGGCACTCACAGCGGGAAACTACATCTGGCCAGATCGTGCTCAGATTGTCGCAACAGGATCGGTTGTGCTGATCGCCATCGTCAACCTTGGAGGACTCTCACGAACTGCGGCAGTCACCCGCTTACTGCTTGCATTCGCAGGGATGGCGCTACTCGTCGTTATTCTGAGCTCGTTCCTTCGAACCCCAGCCGAGCAGGCAACTCTTTCAGCCAACATCAATGTCGATACCTATGGTGTGCTGCAGGCCGGCGGTCTCATGTTTTTCGCATTCGCCGGTTACGCCAGGATCGCAACATTTGGCGAAGAGGTCATCAACCCAGAACGCACGATTCCTTGGGCGATCCCACGTGCCCTCGGTGCAGTTCTCGCCCTCTATCTCATCGTTGGGTTTGTCGTGCTGAGCGCAGACTCTCCTGAACAGATCGCTCAGACGACCGCTCCACTCGACCACATTGTTTCCTCAAGTTCGCTGTCAACATTGTCCCCGATCGTCGCCGTCGGCGCCGGCATTGCATGTCTCGGCGTGCTCCTCAATCTCATTCCGGGAGTCGCAAGAACCATCCTCGCACTGGGAAGGCGCCACGAACTTCCCTCTTGGTTTGCCTTCGTATCGCCGCACCGATCACTTCCCTTGCGTGCAGAAGTCACCGTGGTCTTCGTCGTTATTGCCATTGTCAACACCGTGTCACTGACATCTGCGATTTCACTCTCTGGAGTTGCAGTACTTACCTACTACGCGATTACGAATGCAGCCGCTCTCCAACTAGGCCCACACGAGCGTCGATGGCCGAGATGGATCGCATGGGTCGGGCTTGCCGGATGCGCTCTGCTTGCCATCTCTCTGCCGTGGAAGGTTGTGGTGACGGGTGTCTTAGTGATGGTGGTCGGCCTACTTGCTCGATTCATTGCGCTGCGTACCCAGCGCCCAACATGAGGGCGGCGCGATTAATCAGGGTTCAACAATTGCAAATCCTGAGAAGAACGATTCAAGATCGCCAAACGCAAACTCAAATGCGGTGGTGTCGCCCACACAATTCGCTTCCTCAATGACATCTGCGGCGGTCAACTCGTTGGCAGCAAGCCCAACGAGTTGATCAAAGGTCATCGCTATCGAGAAATCAGCAGTCCCTCGGCGACCACAGATCGACGACATAGCCCGATTCGAAATTTCAACCGTCCATTCGGATTCTTCCGATCGATCGCTGAACTCGAGATGCAACACGACGTGACGAGCTCCAACCTGGTCTGATGGGAGCCGCACTGCCAACGTGTCGAGTAACTGACCGATCGTCATCGCATCAAGAAAACCTCGGCGCATTGCCTCGCGGCGAGGTGGCGCTCCGTTGCGAAGCTCTTGGGCCCCCGTAAGAAATGCATTCCTAAATGTTGCGGATTCACTCTGATAACCAAGTTGTTCGAGGGCATCGGCTTGCAATTCTCGACCGGCTTCATGATCAGGTTGGGCAAACACGAGGTGATTGAGAAGTTCTACCACCCAGCGATAATCACCCTCGTCAAACGACCTTTGCGCCGCAGCCACCATTGCATCGGCTCCTCCCGCAAGGGCGACATAGCGAGATCCCGCTTCCGATGGCGGCAACCTCCAAAGGTTCGACGGATTTCCGTCATACCACGATAAGTACCTCTGGTACACCGCTTTTACATTGTGAATGAGGTGCCCGTAGTACCCGGTGGTGTGGCCCTCGGCGGCAAACTCCTCGGGTAACTCAAGTTCTTCAGCGATCTCCAGAGCCGTGTACCCGTGATTCGCAAGCCGCATGGTCTGGTCATGGATCCAGCGATACATATCTCGTTGCCTGCGGAGATAACCCGTGATGTCAGCGTTGCCCCAACGTGGCCAGTGATGGGATGCGAAGAACACCTCCGTCTTGTCTGCAAACAAGCTGATGGCTTCATCGATGTACTTCGACCAGGCAAGTGAATCACGCACCAATGCCCCTCGAATTGGCACGAGGTTGTGCATAGTATGCGTGCAATTCTCAGCCATACATAGCCAGCCGAAGTCTGGGAAAAAGAAATTCATTTCTGCTGGCGCTTCAGCTTCTGGTGTCAACTGGAAAACAACTCGCACTCCATCAATGTTGAGTTCCTCACCGGTAAACGTGATGTCTTCCGTTGGAGCGATCAAACTTGGGGCGGCAATGGCAAGCCCTTTCCCGAGGCCACAGTCAACATGGCCTCGCGGGCCCGGTGGCAACAGCGGTCCGAACTGGTATGCCGCACGTCTCCCCATTGCGAAACCAGCAATCACGTTTTCTGAGATTGCTTCATGCAAGAACCCTTCAGGGGCAATGATCCGACAGCGGCCAGCATCAACTTCTGCCTGACTTGTGACACCCAGAATCCCGCCAAAGTGATCGGTGTGGGAGTGGGTGTAGATCACAGCGACAACCGGCCGCTCTCCGAGATGCTCATTCGCCATATCAAGCGCAGCCCGAGCCGCTGGTTCAACCGTCAGAGGGTCAATCACAATCCAACCGGTCTCACCTTCGATAAAGGTGATATTCGAGATGTCATATCCACGCACCTGCCACACCCTGTCGGCAACACTGAACAATCCGTGTTCAGCGTTGAGTTGGGCTTGACGCCAAAGACTCGGATGGACGGTGTCGGGTTGCTCGCTGTCGAGCACGTATTGATGGCGGCTCGTGTCCCAGGCGATACCGAGCGGACCTTCGATAACCCCCGTCGAGTGCTGACCAATTCGGCCGCGACGGGCGCGATCGAAGTCCTCGTCATCCATCCCTAGGTCTCGCGGCGCATTGGCGCGCTTAGTGTGCGAAGTTGCTGGTTTAGTTCCAGTCATGCTGACTCCTCAAGGGAAGCCCTTATCTGGGCCTTTTGCACTTTGCCGAGAGCATTACGAGGAAGGCTCTCGACAATATGAACATTTCTTGGTCGCTTGTGGATCGACAGTTGCGCAGCGACATGGTCAATTACCTCATCAGCGCTGACGAACATCCCCTCAACAGGAACGATAACTGCCTCAATACGTTGCCCCAAGTCGCCGTCAGCGACTCCGACGACCGCAACCTCAGCAACGGCTGCTAGCTCGGCAACCGATGCCTCAACCTCTCCCGCTCCAACCTTGTATCCACCAGACTTGATGATGTCAACGGAGGTTCGACCAACGATTCGATGCATACCGTCCTCGCCAATAACGGCCGAATCGCCAGTCACAAACCAGCCATCACTAGTGGTCGCTTCAGCAGTCGCATCCGGCCGATTGAGATAACCAGCGCCGACTGTCGCACCGCGAACCTCAAGTGTTCCGATCGACTCACCATCGTTGACAAGAATCTTGCCATCATCACCACGAAGGCGAGTTTCAACACCGTTGAGTGGAAGTCCGACATGACCCGGCCGACGTTCGCCATCGATTCGAGTTGACAACGTAATCATGGTTTCAGTCATTCCGTATCGCTCAAGGGGCACTACTCCAGTGAGTTCGCGCAGCTCATCAAAGACGGCGATCGGCAGCGCAGCACTTCCCGAGATGATTGCTCGAGCACCGTTCAAAGCTCGAGCCGATGCCGGATCAGCGACCATCCGAGACCAAACGGTTGGAACCCCAAAAAACATGGATGCTCCATCAGACATTTTCGCCGCATAGGCCTCTGGGGTTGGCCGAACGGTGTGAGACACCCGACAACCCCGCCGCAATGACCCAAGTATGCCGAGGACCAGTCCGTGTACGTGAAATAGCGGGAGACCATGAACGAGATGATCATCTTCGCTCCACTGCCACGCATCAGCTAGCCCGTCTAGACAGGCAGCAATTGGGCTTGCCGGCATCAGCACACCTTTAGGAGACCCAGTCGTACCTGAGGTGTACATGATGAGGGCAGCATCATTCAGATCGGAGCTTGAACCAGCGGTAAGCGATCCGCCGGAGCCTCCAATCGGAATGCTCGGCAATGACACGTCATCCCATGGATGATCACCGAGCATCGCAACCGCTCCTGAATCGTTGAGGATGTGATGTCGTTCAGAAGCACCAGAATCGTGAGCTATCGGAACCACTGCTACGCCGGCGCGGAGCGCCGACACAATGCCAACAACTGTCGACATCGTTGGGGCGGCACATACCGCGACAGCGCGCGCCCCTCGAATTCGTTCCGATGTTGCGTCAGCTGCAGCCAGCAGGCCCTCGGCCGACAGATCATCGTCACCAACTGACACGAGTGCCTCACCGCCAGCACCACCAGCACGACGAACGAGGCCCTCAAGCAGTTCCATTTCAACATTCTGTCACTGGTGAACGGTGTAAATGCACCCTGCGTGATCACAGACTTGACAAATATAGATATTTCTTTATATCTTTATATCTATGGCGAACCGAGGGGACACGCAACTACAGAGCCAACTCGCCCTTGACCCCACTGTTGAGGCGCTCAAAGCCATTGGAGAGCCAAGCCGACTCCGCATCATTGCGGTGCTCCGTCACGGCGAATGCTCGGTGTCTGACCTCTGCGAGATCCTCGGACAATCCCAACCTCGCATCTCTCGCCACCTACGCCTGCTCGTCGATGCCGGCGTGTGCACACGCCACCGCGAAGGCACCTTTGTATTCTTTGGCCTCAAGCGTCGGACGACCGACGACGACCAGTACGCCGCACTCACTGAGGGAATCCTCCGCTCTCTGGACTCATCCGACCCGCAGATCGCGGCTGACCGGGAACGCCTGCATGATGTGAGACAGCGGCGAGCCGCTGCCGCTCACGAACACTTCGCATCCGTTGCAGATGAATGGGACCGCGAGAGCGCCCATCACGTACCTCAACTTGTTGTAGAACACGCCCTCACCTCGGCGCTCGACCGCTCGCTTGGCACAGGACATTTTGGCAACATCATCGACATTGGAACCGGAACCGGGCGAATGATCGAATTACTTGCCGATCGCAGCACCCGAATCGTCGGACTCGATACGAACCCGGCGATGTTACGAGTTGCTCGGGCAACCCTTGACTCCGCAGGTATCCATCAGGCTGAACTCCGCCACACTGACCTGTTTGCGCCACCGGTTGAACCAGAGCAGTTTGAACTTGTCATCGTTCATCAAGTCCTTCACTACCTCGATGACCCTGACCGAGCACTACACGCGATTTCACGCCTCGCATCACCAGGCGGGTCTGTCGTCATCGTCGACCTGATGACCCATACCAACGAGACCCTTCGAACCGAACACGCACATCGACGACTTGGATTTGATGCCAACCAAATATCGAACTGGTGTCTCTCTGCCGGTCTTGACGTCATCGATCATCTCATCGCCCGCGAAGAACCCAGCAATCGACTCGAGGTCGGGATCTGGATCGCGACGAAAGGACACCGAACATGAAATTTTCCTACGAAGTCTTTCCGGCTCGAACCGCCAAAGGACACAAGTCGCTCGAACAGTCAATGCACCGTCTAAAGGCAATCAACCCAACATTGATCTCGGTGACCTATGGCGCCGGCGGCGGAGAACGCGAGCGCTCATTTGCGTCCGTTGAGCTCGCAAACAATCATGCAGGCTGTCCGGTTGCCGCCCATCTGACCTGTGTTGGAATGTCAGCAGAAGAGGTACATGCAGTCATCGATCACTACCTCGATCTCGGGATCTCCCACATCGTCGCCCTACGAGGCGACCCACCCGAAGGTATCGACGCCCCCTATCACCCTCACCCCCACGGCTTCCAGCGCACAGAGGACCTCGTCGCAGCCATCATCGCCCGAGCCAACCTTCGTGGACAACCCATCACCGTGTCCGTTTCTGCATATCCCGAGAAACACCCACAATCACCGACAACTTCGCACGACATCGATGTTCTTGCAGCAAAGGTAGAGGCAGGTGCGACGAGAGCGATGACGCAAATGTTCTTCGATAACTCGACATTTCTTGCGTTACGCGACCGAATCACTTCTCGACAGATTCCAGTCGCACTCATTCCTGGAATCATGCCGATCCATTCCTTCGAACGCACGTTGTCATTCGCCCAACGTTGCGGGGCATCAGTACCCAAAGCGCTCATCGAGCACTTCGCAGGAACGCAGGGCGACCCTGCAGCCGAACGCGAGCAGGCCATTTCTTGGACCCAGCAACAAATTAATGACCTCCACGCAAAAGGCGTCGAAGAATTCCATCTCTACAGCCTGAATACCTCACAACTGTTGTGCGACCTCATTGCAGTCATTCGAGGAGAACAGCATGTCTGATATTCGACAGGCATTTACCGCAGCACTACGCGACCACATTCTGGTCATTGATGGTGCGATGGGCACTGAGATTCAGCGCAGGGAGCTATCAAAACATGACTTCCATGGTGAACGTTTCGCTGAACACCCGATCGACCTGACGGGCAATAACGACCTTCTGTCGCTGACGCAGCCCGACGTTATTAGCGACATACATCGCCGCTACATCGACGCTGGTGCACACATCATCTGCACCAACACCTTCAACTCAACACGTATTGCACAGGCCGATTACAGCACCGAACATGTCGTCACCGAGCTCAACGTTCAAGCAGCAAAGCTTGTGCGTTCGGCAGTCGACGAATGCGTCGATCAACGTCCACTGTTTGTTGCTGGCGCTGTCGGCCCAACAAACCAAACACTTTCTATGTCACCGCGGGTCGAGGACCCTGGCTACAGGGCGGTCGATTTTGCCGAGATGGTCAGCGCCTACAGCGAGCAGATTTCTGCCCTCGTTACCGGCGGCGTCGATCTCATACTTCTCGAAACCGTATTCGACACCCTTAACGCAAAAGCAGCCATTGTTGCTATTCGACAGATCGAGGCTGAACGCAACATCGACCTTCCGGTCATGATCTCAGGGACTGTGAGTGATCGATCAGGACGAACCCTCTCCGGCCAAACAATGGGGGCGTTCTGGGCTTCTGTTCGACATAGCAATCCACTATCAATTGGCGTCAACTGCGCGTTTGGCGGACACGAGATGCGACCGTTCGTTGCAGAACTCTCCGCACTCGCCGACATCGCCGTTTCTGCCTACCCCAATGCAGGACTACCTAACGCGCTCGGCTGCTACGACGAGTCCCCCACAGATACGGCGGCCATCATCGGCGAGTACGCCACATCAGGACTGGTCAACATCGTCGGAGGCTGTTGTGGAACAACTCCAGAGCACATCGCTGAAATTGCCGCTGTAGTCGCATCACACAAACCACGAACGCCTGCAAAACGCCCGCAACATCTTGAACTTGCCGGACTTGAGCGATTTGAACTCACCGATGACATCCCATTCGTCAATATTGGAGAGCGAACCAATGTGTTCGGCTCACGTAAATTCCTCCGCCTCATCAAAGAAGGCAACTACGAGGAGGCGCTCGACATCGCTCGGTCACAGGTCGCTGCTGGGGCACAAGCCATCGATATCAACATGGACGAAGGCCTCCTCGATGCTGGCCGTGAGATGACAACGTTCTTACGCCTGCTCTCTGCAGAACCAGATATCGCGCGCGTCCCAATCGTCGTCGATTCCTCGCGCTTCGATGTCATTGAACGTGCGCTCGGATGCTTGCAGGGCAAGTCGGTGGTCAACTCAATCTCACTCAAAGAAGGCGAAGCCGAATTCTGCCGACAAGCCCGTATCTGCCGTGACTATGGGGCGGCAATCATTGTGATGGCCTTCGATGAGCACGGCCAGGCCGACACTCTTTCGCGGAGAATAGACATCTGCACAAGGGCGTACACGATCCTCACCGAGCAGATTGGTGTTCCACCAGAAGACATCATCTTTGACCCGAACATTTTCGCCCTCGCCACCGGGATCGAAGACCACAACGGCTACGGCGTCGACTTCATCGCGGCAACTCGTGAATTGCAAGAGCGTTTTCCTGCGACCCATATTTCTGGTGGCGTCTCGAACGTTTCATTTTCGTTCCGAGGCAATGACACAGTTCGAGAAGCCATGCATTCGGTGTTTCTCGTCCGCGCCATCGAGGCCGGTATGCGCATTGGGATCGTCAACCCCGCACAACTCGCAATCCATGACGAACTCGATCCCGAACTTCGTGAATTATGCACAGACGTTGTTCTCAACACTCGCCCAGATGCAACTGATCGACTGCTAGCGGCTGCCGACAGATTCTCTGGAGCAACCGAAGGGCGCACCGTGGTGGCAAACGACGAATGGCGCTCGCTTTCATTCGACGAGCGAATTACTCATTCACTCGTTACCGGAACGACGGAGTTCATCGACGACGACGTAGAGGAAGCTCGCTCCCACCTTGGAACTGCAGTCGACGTCATCGAAGGCCCATTGATGGCTGGAATGAACCGCGTCGGCGAACTCTTTGGTGCCGGACGAATGTTCCTGCCGCAAGTAGTCAAATCTGCTCGAGTGATGAAACAAGCAGTCAACTACCTCACGCCATTCATCGAAGCAGAGCGGGCAGCAAACCCCGACGGATCTGCACAGACCTCCGCCGGCACCGTCCTGCTGGCAACCGTTGCCGGCGATGTACACGACATTGGAAAAAACATTGTTGGTGTCGTGCTCGGCTGCGCCGACTATGAGGTGATCGATCTTGGAGTGATGGTTCCGACCCAACACATTTGCGAGGCTGCCGTCGAACACAAAGTCGACATCATCGGCCTCTCAGGGCTCATCACGCCATCACTTGATCACATGGTAAATGTCGCCAAGGAGCTAGACCGATATGGAATTGACACTCCTCTTCTCATTGGCGGAGCAACCACAAGCCGGCTCCATACGGCTCTGAGAATCAACCCGGCACGAAGCGGCGGCCCGGTTGTGCACGTCGCAGATGCGAGCCGAGCATCTGGAGTGATTTCGAAATTGCTCTCCCCTCAACAGCTCCCGCTATTCCTTGAAGAACTTCATTCGGATTACGACAGAGTTACCGAGAACTACCACCTCGCGGAGCAGCGCCGCGAGCGGCCTGACATCAAACAGGCGCGCCAACATCAAGCGAATTTGGAATTCACGCTCGAGACAGTTCAGGCACCTTCGTTCACTGGCACACGAACCATCGCTCTTGAGGTAGCGACACTTCGCCCCCTCATCGACTGGTCGCCCTTCTTTTCCACATGGGGGCTTCGAGGCGGCTATCCCGCGGTGCTCAACAACAACGACTCCGGCGAAGCTGCGCAGGACCTCTTCGACGATGCCCAGCGCATGCTCGACACAATGATTGCCGAGCGCTGGCTCTCGCCGGTGGGCGTCATTGGGTTCTGGCGCGCAGAGTCACATGGAGATGACATCGCCGTGCTCGACGACAGCGGATCACACCTTGCAACTCTGCACGGCCTCCGTCAACAGCGCGAGTCGTCAACAGTTCGAGATCACAAGAGCCTCTGCCTTTCGGATTTCATCGCGCCGGCGGGCAGCGAAGTCCGCGACCACATCGGCGCATTCGCCGTGACGGTCGGCGACGGTGAATACGAGCGAGCACAGGCGTTTGAAGATGCCGGTGACGACTACTCATCAATCATGTTGAAAGCACTCGCAGATCGTCTCGCAGAAGCTGCGGCTGAATACTTGCACTGGCTCGTTCGAACAACTCACTGGGGCTACTCCCCCGACGAACCCTGCGACCCTGCAGCACTTACAGGGGAGCAATTCAGGGGGATTCGACCGGCACCTGGCTACCCAGCCCAACCTGATCACTCAGAAAAGTCCACAATTTTCAGACTGCTAAACGCTGAAGAGGCTATTGATCTCAGGCTCACAGAGTCTTGGGCAATGTACCCGGGGTCTTCGGTGAGCGGCCTGTATTTCGCTCACCCCGACGCGACATATTTTGGGGTTGGTCGAGTCACTCCTGATCAGGTTCAAGATTATGCAGGACGGAAACAGCTCAGCCTCGAGGACACCGAGCAGCTCCTCGCACCGATTCTTGCCTACGAGCCAACCCGCAGTTATTCCTGATACTCGTGCTCTGCGGCCGGGTACTCACCTGACGCAACGTCGGCACAGAACTGCTCGGCTGCATTACGGAGAATTTCCGCGAGATTCGCATACTGCTTCACGAACCTCGGGATCCGTCCTGTTGTCAACCCAGCCCAATCAGTCCAGACCAAAAGTTGACCGTCACAGTGCGGACCAGCACCAACGCTGATCGTGGGAATCGACAATGCCTCGGTGGCACGTTGAGCGACCGCAGACGGCACCATCTCGAGCACCACCGCGAACGCCCCTGCTTCCTCAACCGCTCGAGCGTCCGCGAGCACCTGATCTGCTCCATCTCCTCGCCCTTGGATCAAGTGCCCACCGAGACCATGCTCGCTCTGGGGAGTGAACCCGATGTGAGCCATCACCGGGATGCCGGCCGAGACAATTTTCCTGATCTGTTCGGCAGAGCGCACACCACCTTCAAGCTTCACCGCATGAGCTTCGGTTTCCTTCATGAAACGGATAGCAGTGCGGAGTGCCTCATCAGGTCCGAGTTCGTACGAGCCGAATGGCAGGTCTGCGATTACTAGGGCGCGCTTGCTTGCTCGTGCAACTGCACGGGTCAGCGGTATCAGTGCATCGACCGTCACAGGAAGCGTCGTGTCATAGCCAAAGACGGTATTTCCTGCAGAGTCGCCGACCAGCAGAAAATCGATGCCCGATTCGTCAAAAATCTGCGCAGTGAGAACGTCATAACTCGTGAGACCTGTAATTCGGATTCCTTGCTCTTTCGCTCGAGCAAAATGACGAGTCCTCACACGCTTTGGTGCGTCTGGGTTATCAACACCGCCATAGGGGCGCTCTACTTCATCTACCGAGTCATTCTGGGTCACAGCGACACGCTATCCCTTCAGAGCTAACCCAAAACCTTGCTCACCTCGCCACGATCATTGCGACAAGGGTCACATAGCGCGAAGATAGGACATGGGGCTACTTCCAAATCAATTGCCGTGGTGGATCGCTGGACCACTTCTCGGACTACTCGTCGTCGGACTCTTCGCCGTCTCAAACCAGCCACTTGGGGCATCTGGCGCGTACGTCCAAACCATAAAAACGGTTCGTCGAGATTCTGATTCGGTGAGCTGGAGGGTGTTCTATTTTGTTGGGATCTTCGTTGGCGGTGCCGTTGCGACGATTCTCGGCCCCGGTTTCGAACTTCGCCGGGGCTACACAGCCCTTCATGCGGCTGGCTGGTCGGAGCCACTCATCATGGTGGTGGTTCTCTTCGGCGCAATCATCATGGGATACGGGGCCCGAGTCGCCGGCGGATGCACCTCAGGGCACGGAATTTGCGGTACCGCCCAACGCTCTCCAGCAAGTTGGGCCGCAACTGCAACGTTTATGGCTACCGCCGTCATCGTCACATTCCTGCTGACGTCGTTCACCGCCCTCGGTGACATCACCCCGGCGGTCGTAAAGTGAATCGGCCAATGAACCTCGTTGGGCTGGTCTTCGGCGCGATGTTCGGGTTCGTACTCGCAGCAGGACAACTCCACGATTACGACACCATCCACGCAACACTGCGCCTCGAAAGTTTCTACGTCTTCGGCCTCATGGGACTCGCAATCGGTATCTCTGCACCCTTGCTGTGGTTCCTTGAGAAGCGACAACTCGCAACCCCATATGGTGGCGTCCTCTCGCTTGCTCGTTCGAAGATTGAGCGGCACCATATTTACGGTGGATCTCTCTTCGGCGCTGGATGGTCTATCGCCGGTACATGCCCTGCTCCAGCACTGGCGATGCTCGCCTCAGGTGCCAGTTATGGCGCAATTGCCGTCATAGGGCTATTCATTGGGCTGGTCGTCCGCGACCAGCAACTCGAGCGTTCCAACACGCTCATTACCGAGGGGGACGGCGAGCGCAGTACCCTGCCGATGACCAAGACCCTCGGTGCTCGATAACCCGACAATCTTGCAGAGCGCTGACGAATACCGTTCGAGATAACACCTACGCGTGACCGGTTACGGCCGTTGATGGGGCGTTGAGGTCAACCTCTTCGCTTGGCGTCTCCGACCTATGCGAACCGCTCAGCAGAAATGCAGTCGCTGCGAGTATCAGCATCACGATCGAGCAGACCGCATAGGCAGGAAACCGACCATACGTTTCGTAAAGAAATCCAGCTACAACAGCAATCGCTCCAGCTGACAATGTCTGCACACCGCCAAGGAGGCCTTGACCCCCAGCATGTCGGTGTTCTGGTGTCACCATTCCGACAGCAACTGCCGAGCTCGATACCGTCAGCGAATCGGTAAAACCGTGCAGAATTCCAACCGCAAGCATCACGAGTGCAGATGGGAGCAGTCCGTACATGAGCATGTACACCGCTCCCAGTACAAGTCCGGCGGGCCCGACCTTAAATGGTCCGATCTGCTGCGCCAAGCGTCCGCCACGTTCGGCAAGAAAAATCATTGGCAGGACGAACAGGGTGATGCCGACATTGGCGATCCATTCAGATGCATTGAGATCATCGAGCATCACCACCCATAGCGCGTCGAAGGTGCCAATCATCACAAACACTGCTACGCCCATACAGACCGCAGCGGCGTACGGTTTATTTTTCAAAAGGTCAAAGGCAAGTTTGCTTGATTCCACCTCAGGACGCTCTTCGACAGTAATTCTGAGAATAATGAAGATGCTGAGCAGCGATGCTCCAGCGATCATCAGAAACGGTGCGGGAAGACCGATTGGGCCAACCACGAGCGCCGACAGCAGAGGACCAACCGCAAAGCCAGCAACATCGGCAGCAAGCAACAGTCCAAGGTTGTCGCCAAGGCGTTGCGGGTCGCCCAAGATCACAAGTCGACGAATTGCCGGAAATGCCAGCCCAAGCCCGATGCCCATCACAAATCGACCGAGCAGCAGCACAGCGGTTGTCTGGCCAAAGGCCAGGGTGACAAGACCACAAAAGTTCACCAGAAGGCCTACGACAACAATCGCTCGCGCGTGTCCCCTATCGGCGAGCGGAGCAAGGAACACCTGGGCAAGGAACGACGCAAGAAACCCGATGCCAACAATCATCCCAAGGCGACTTTCGCTGATCCCGAATCGGTCCCGATAGTCGTCGAGTACGGTGAACATCACGCCATACCCAGAAGCAATCACAGCGGTAATCACGCCGAGACTCATGACCGTTCGGCGCGACATTGGTTCGGAAAGGGTTGCGGAGGCGGCGGTCACCTTCAGAGACTAATCGGCTCTCACCCGAACCGAGAGGCATGTCACGCAGCCCTCAAGCCGTTCAAATTCAGAGATGTCAACACATTCGATAGCGGTTCCACCTTCTCGCAGCAGCGATGCCGTCTGCGGCGCTGAGGCTGACATCAGTGCAGTTGACTCGTCGAGTAGCACCACGTGTCCACCGTGTTCTTCAGGAACCTCCAAAAATGCATCGAACTGTGACGGGTCGTCAACGAGAGGTGGAAACCCAATCACCGTTCCATCATGGAGAGCGGTCACTGCTGACTTCAGATGAAGGACTTTGGTGACTGAAACTGACCGAACAGTCCACCCCCGCGGTGCGATCATCTCCTCTAGCGCAGAAATGCCGGCGCGGTCGGTACGTCCACCAACGCCGACGTACGCAGTTGATCCGATTTTCAATACGTCACCACCATCAAGATGACCTGCTGGCAACTGTTTGACATCGAGGCCTGACGGTGAGACCGCCTCAGAGAGGCCCACTATTTCTCCACGCCGTTCTGGCGCCCCCGGACGGGTGATGACCGCAAGATCCCCGAACACAACCATGGCATCTTCGATAAACACCCCGTCTGGGTGCGCATCAGCTGCCGGCAACTCTACGATCTCCCAACCAAATCGGTGGAGCGCGTCGCAGTAGTTCTGCCATTGCTCGAAAGCGAGCGCAATGTCAACGGGAGTTCGTTCGATATGAGTAACGAGACCCTCGCCCAATCGTTGACTGGGTCGACGGACGTACGCCACATTTGCCATGTCGCCAGTGTGTCACCTCCCTACCCTGATCGGGCGCCTCTGTGACTACCTCCACGAGGGCTAGTGTTTTCGGCGTGGCGAACTTTGTGCGGTCCAACCTCATCGTCGCATCAGGAACAGCATGTTCGAGGGCCACCGGGCTACTTCGGGTCATCGTCCTTGCCTACGTGATTGGCCAAAACGCACTCTCTGACGCGTACAAGTTGGCGAATGAAACACCAAACATTGTCTATGACCTCATCATTGGTGGGGTGCTGTCAGCCACCCTGGTGCCGGTGTTTACCTCGCTCATTGTTCAAGAGCGTCGAAATGATGAGAACGAACGTGGATTCCATGCGGTCATCAGCGCATCCTTGCTCGCATCAGCCGCATTAGCAGCGGCTGCAGTCTTGCTCGCTCCTGTGATTTTCAGGCTGTACTCACTCAACACGGCCGCCTCAGTAGATGCGGAGACGTTCCGGACCGCCGGAACAATGCTGACCCGTCTCTTTGTGATTCAGGTGCTGTTCTACGGGATTACAGGCGTGATGACAGCGGTACTGCACGCATCACGACGTTTTCTCGCAGCCGCGTGGGCTCCGGTGGCGTCGAATCTTGTCATCATCGCAACGTTGCTCACACTTCCTGGGGCTGGTTCAACAACTTGGAAATTGTCAGACATTTCGACCAACTCCCGCTTGTACGTGACCCTTGCGCTCGGTGCAACCGGAGGAATCGCGTTGATGGCCATCATCACGACAGGGGCCGCGTTACGGGGCCCCTTTGCTCTGCGGTGGCAATTCGACCTTCGACACCCCGCAGTCCGACGGGTCGCAAAGATGAGCGGCTGGACTCTCGGATTCGTTGTTGCTAACCAGGTTGCGCTTGTCGTTATTCGAAATCTTGCCGACCCTGGATCATCCCTCGCATCGGCTTATTTTGATGCCTTCATTTTCTTCGTGCTACCGCATGGACTACTTGCGGTATCAATTGCAACAACCTTGCAGCCTGAACTTGCGAGTGCGGTCTCAGAGAACCAACCACAACGCTTCACCACCCTCATCACAGGTGGAATACGGGCCATCGTGGCGCTGACCGTCCCAGCATCGGTTGGCCTCATCGTCATTGGGCCAGTCGCAATCGTAAGTCTCATGCAGCGTGGGCAATTTGACGCAAGTGCAGCAGACAACACCAGCCGTGCGCTGGTAGGCCTCGCCACCGGCCTCACCGGCTTTTCGGTCTACCTCTTCACTCTGCGAGGGTTCTACGCACACGGAGACACCAAAACTCCATTCATGTTGAACGTTGGAGAAAACGCACTCAACATCGTTCTCGCCATCGTGTTTGTCGGCCCGTTCGGCGTGTTTGGGCTGGGCCTCTCACTCGGAGTTGCTTATATTGTCTCGGCCCTTGTTGGTATTGCAGTCCTCCACCACAAATATGCAACAGATTTCAGTGTCCTCGCCATCACTCGCGAAACTGCAACATTGTGCCTCGCCGCAATCATCGCTGGCCTGTGCACTTGGGGAATGATGTCTGCACTCAATGCAGACTCGTGGAGTGGTAACGCCGGGATGTTTGGAGTTGTTGCGATGTCGCTTCTGCTCATGGCGCTCTACACAGTCTTCGCATGGGCGCTAAAGGTAAACCTGCGGGGCGTGTTAACACTCAGTGACTAGGTCACCTTGGGAGCACGACCAGGTCATCACGATGAACGACCTCATGATGCATCCCCTGAGGGAGAGCAGAGGTTTGTAACCCAATCACTTGGTGCAATTCTGCTGCTGACATTGCCGTCATACCACGGGCGAAAATGGTGCCATTCGCAGCGGCGATTTCGACCGTCGCTCCAGCGGCGAACGCTCCGTCGACGCCGGTCACACCTGCCGGGAGAAGACTCGTATTTTTAGTTGTCAACGCAGCCCAGGCACCATCATCGACGGTGATCCGCCCCGCCGTTTCTGCAGCGAATGCAATCCACAGTTTCCGTGCGGTCAGCGTTCGCTGGCCGGCTTCAAAGGTTGTTCCAAGGCGTTCACCGCCAACAATCGCTGAGACCGCTCCAGCGCGGTCAGCACTTGCGATCACTGTCCGGACGCCCGACCACGAAGCAATGCGCGCAGCGACGAGCTTGGAGGCCATACCGCCCGAGCCGACAACGCTCTTTGATGTAGACGCTTGAATCGAGAGAAGCGGGTCGTCAGCCGCAACCGTGTCAACAAGTGTGGCATCGGCAGTCACCCTCGGATCCGCCGTGTACAGGCCGTCGAGGTCAGTCAGCAGCACGAGCAGATCCGCATTCACGCTGTGTGCGATAAGAGCGGCAATCCGGTCGTTGTCGCCGTATCGAAGTTCGCTACTTGCAATCGCATCGTTTTCATTAATCACTGGCACGCATTTCAGCGCCAGCAAGCGCTCCAATGTCTTTCGAGCATGCAGATACTGGCTGCGGTGAACAAAATCGAGCGGATCGAGAAGCACCTGTGCCCCAACTAGGCCGTGTGAGGCCAATTCGTCGTCATAGACACCCATGAGGCGGCTCTGACCAACTGCAGACACTGCTTGCAATGTCTCAAGATCAGTTGGACGTTCACTTAACCCAACCGCCTGAACGCCAGCCGCCACAGCACCCGAGGACACGATGATCGGCTGATGACCAGCCACTGCGAGTGTCGCAACATCTCGACACAATTGAGAAATTGCGTCTTGATGAATTCCTCCGTCATCGCGAGTCAGCGACGAAGAACCGATTTTGACAACAACTTTCATACCCACACATCTACCCGTTCGGAACCCGCAAGATGCTCACACGCCGGCCTGATATTCGAAGCTGAACTCACCAATCCAAACAATGTCACCATCAGCAACCCCTGCTCGTGACAGCATTCTCGTAATTCCGAGACGCTCTAGACGTGAATCGATCCAATCCAATGCCTCTGGTGTGGTCACATCATTTAGCGCCACGACTCGCTCAACTTCTCGACCAACAAGCCTGAACTCATTCTCGGCAAGCCGCTCAACAACCGCCCCAGTGATCTCAGGTCTCAGGACGACAACTCCATCGTGGTCGGGCTCGATCGAGCGTGATTCGTGTACCACGGATGCCATCTGGCCAACCAACTCGCGCAGACCTGATTGTGTGATCGACGAAATCACCATGCGATCACCAAAGGCGGAGACGACCTCAGATGACACCATGTCAGCTTTTGTGCCAACGACAATCCGAGGTCGCTCAAGCAAGTCGGGGCGGTATTGGCCAAGTTCGTTCAACAGCGTCTGCTCTTGATGCTCAGGACTCACCCCGTCTGAAGGTGCGAGATCGATGAGTAGACAGAGCACTCGAGCTCGCTCAATATGACGTAAGAATCGATGGCCGAGCCCTCGGCCCTCGCTCGCACCTTCAATCAACCCCGGTATATCCGCAACAACGAAGTTAGTGTCGTCATCGAGAGCCACAACACCGAGGTTGGGTTCGAGAGTCGTGAAGGGATAATTCGCGATTTTTGGCTTCGCTGCCGAGATCACACTGATCAAGGTGCTCTTGCCGGCGTTTGGAAACCCGACCAGAGCAACGTCAGCCATCAATTGGAGCTCAAGCTTCAACCACCGCTCTTCACCATGCTCTCCCTGCTCAGCAAATGTTGGAGCCCGGCGTTTGTTGGAGAGGAACCGAGCATTTCCACGTCCACCTCGGCCACCAGAAGCTCCGAGCCATCGATCACCATGACGAAACAGTTCAGCAAGGACCTCACCTGTGTACAAATCTTTCACGACAGTTCCCTCGGGTACCCGCACCTCGATAGTGGTTCCCCGCTTGCCGTGAAGGTCTTTGCCCTTCCCGTGAACACCGTTTGTTGCCCGACGGTGTGGATGATCACGAAATGGAAGTAGCGACGCAACATTGTGGTCAGCAATCAGCCAGACATCACCGCCGTTTCCACCGTCTCCACCATTTGGTCCTCCATCAACGACAGGGCCTTCACGACGGAATGACACACAACCAGCACCTCCGTCACCTCCTCGAATATTGAGTTGGCACTCATCAACAAACTGCGACACATCAGTCACGCTAGCGACACCCCTGCCCTATCGTGATGACATGGCTGTCGACGACAGATTTCCTTCATCGGCCGAAATCGGCGAACGTGCCGAAAAGTGGGCGTCAACGATGCGCGGCCACCATCGTGATGGCATAGCGTTTGCTCACGAAGATTCATGGGCTGGGCCAGGTGATCCTGAGATTGTCGGTCGTGAACAACGTGAGGAGCACCAAGATTCGTCGATGGCACGGCTTGCCACCCGAGCTCACGGCGCAGGTGATCGAACTGATGAAGAATCTCCCGATCCATTCCGTACGTGCTTCCAGCGCGACCGAGATCGAATCCTCCATGCGTCATCTTTCCGACGTCTCGCAGGCAAAACTCAGGTCTTCGTCTTTCCCGATGACCATCAGCGGACCCGCCTCACCCACGCCCTCGAGGTCGCCCAAATTGCTCGGTCAGTAGCGGGTCCCCTCGGCCTCAACGTCGACCTTGCTGAAGCGATTGCAATCGGGCACGACTGCGGGCACGGACCAGGTGGACATGCCAGCGAGGATGCCTTCAGCCCTTATCTCGTCGACGGGTACGACCACGCCGTTTGGGGGGCAGATGTCACTCTGGTTCCGCTCAACCTGTGCAAGGAGACCCTAGATGGCATTCGCAATCACTCTTGGAGTCGTCCGGCACCGAGCACTCCCGAGGGCGAGGTGGTGTCGTGGGCCGACCGAATCGCTTACGTATGCCACGACTTCGAAGATGCTGTCGCCGCACGAATTGTCACCCCTGAGATGCTGCCCGACATCGTCTCAGCTCGCTGTGGAACGGCAAGAAGTCGTCAGTTGGGCACCTTTGTTCGCTCAATGATCTCTGCAGCCGAACAATCAGGGCGAATCGGCATGACGAACGACATCGCTGAAGCTCTCGCCGCATTCAGAAAGTTCAACTACGAGAATATTTACCTTCGACCGGCATCGAAACAGCAAGCACAGAGCGTAATTTCCATGTTGCAGGCACTCGTCGAATTTTACGCAGGTAACTCGAACCTCATGCCGGTTGACGAACTCCTTGAGTCTGGGCCACGAGACAAAGATGATGATGTCGTGTTCGCTGCCGTCAGTTGGGTCAGCGGTATGACAGACAGATACGCCTGCAGACAGGCGAGTGAACTACTGGGTTGGCTACCGGGGCAATTGCCGGCCGGTATTGGTGTCTGATTCGTGATCAGGCGAGTGGGTTGACGTCAACGACCTTGCGGCCCTTGCGCTCCCCAAACTTCACTGATCCATCAACCAGAGAGAACAGGGTGTCATCGCCACCGATGCCAACGTTTTTGCCCGGGTGCACACGGGTACCACGCTGGCGAATGATGATAGTGCCAGCAGTGATCTTGGTGCCGTCAAACACTTTTACTCCAAGACGCTGAGCATTCGAGTCACGGCCGTTGCGGGTTGAGCCGCCACCTTTGGTCTTTGACATGTCCTAACCTCCGCTCAATCTCACGCCGTAATCGACGTGATCTCGACAACGCTGTAGTTCTGGCGATGGCCGTAGCGACGACGCTGGTTGGCGCGACGCTTGTAGGTGAAGCCATTCACCTTTGGCCCTTTTGTGGTTCCGAGAATACGACCTTTGACCGCTGCCTTCTCTAGGGAGGACCCGGCGAGGACACGGTCGCCGTCAACGACGAGAACCGGAACGAATGAAACCTCGGAGCCTTCCGCACCTTCGATAAGTTCGATGGTGACCTGCTGGCCCTCGGCGACTTTTTCTTGCTTACCGCCCGTGGCGATTACTGCGTACATAGCCTCACGGATGCTAACGGCTACAGACATCAGTACCAACTGCCAAATTCATTCGTACAACAAAGAAGTTCTTCAGTCGAGCAGGGAGTGATCGACGACAACTCCCCGTCCAGAACAATTCGGACATTCTTGTGAAAACTCAGTCAACAAACCCTCGCCAATTCGTTTACGGGTCATCTCAACGAGACCAAGTTCTGAAATATCGAAGACCTGCGTGCGGGTTTTGTCACGAGCGAGCGCGTCGCGGAAGGTCTCGATCACCTTTGACCTGTTCGCTTTGACCTCCATGTCGATGAAGTCGATCACGATGATTCCGCCAATATCGCGCAACCTCAGTTGCTTTGCTATCTCCTCAGCCGCCTCAAGATTGTTGTTGAACACAGTTTCCTCGAGGTTTGAGGTGCCAACGTTCTTGCCTGTGTTGACGTCAATCACCGACAGCGCCTCAGTGTGCTCAATAATGAGCGATCCACCCGAAGGCAGCCACACCTTACGATCGAGCGCTTTATGCACTTGCTCATGCACGTGATGACGCTCGAACAACGCAAGGCCCTCAGCCTCAGCGTCGTAGTACTCAACGCGGTCAGCGAGTTCAGGGTTGAACGCTGCCACGTAGTCACGGACTTCTTCGAACAGGCGACGATCGTCAATCACCACGCCGCGATAATCCGCATTGAATTCTTCTCGAATAACACGAACTGCTAACTCAGGTTCACGATGCAGCAGAGTCGGCTTCTTTGCTTCCATTGCAAGTGCTTCAATTCGATTCCACTGCTCGAGGAGAAGCCTCATGTCAGCAGTGAGTTCGGCTTCAGTTGCGTGCTCAGCAGCAGTACGAACGATGAGACCGTGGCCCTCTGGCTTCACCTTGTCGAGAATGTTTCTTAATCGCCTCCGAACATCATCGGGAAGACGTTTTGAGATGCCATAGGTTGTCGAATTCGGAATAAGTACAACAAACCGGCCTGGCAATGAGACCTCTTGGGTGAGACGAGCTCCCTTGGCTCCAATCGGGTTTTTCGTTACCTGACAAACGATGGTCTGGCGATTCTTCAGGATCTGCTCAATACGTGGATCGGAGTCGCCGCTTTCAATATCTTCTGACTCATATTGCACATCACCGCGGTACAGCACAGCGTTTTTCGGTGTCGCAATATCTACGAATGCAGCCTCCATGCCGGGAAGCACATTTTGAACACGGCCAAGATAAATGTTTCCGTGGATCTGGCTGACGTCGTCCGCTGGCCGGCTGACATAGTGCTCAATCAGATTGCGGCCTTCCAGCACAGCAACTTGGGTGATACCTTCGCGCACTTGAACACACATGAAATAACGACCGATCGGCTTTCCGTTTCGCTCGCGTCCACGCCGCTGGTCACGAGCCTCGGCTGACAATTCTCCCCCACGCCGACGGCGTCGAGAGTTTGACCGACTTCGGCCCGAGTTACTTCCGGCGGAGCCTTTGTCATTATCTGCGGCAGATTTGTTGTCCTCCGGTTGGGATTTCTCGCCGCTGCTCTTCCGCCGCCGCTTCTGGTTGTTCTTACTTGCTGGCTGTGCCTGCTCAGACCCGCTGGGAGAGCTTGCAGCAGGACCAGGGGGCGGAACGTTTGGAACCGGCATCGTGTCACCAATTTGCGGTTTCTTCACCAGCGCCTTCTCGCGAGCCTCCTGGGAGCCCATGCGACCCTCGCGCATTGGCTCAGGAAGTTCTTCAGGGTTTTCCGATGACAAGGCACCAGGCTCTCCGGCCGACTTTGCCCGACCTTGGCCGCCGCGAGAGCCACGGCGTCGCCGTTGACTCGAATGCGACGGTGAAGAAGCCTCGGAGGGGCTAGACCCTTGATCGTTTGACGCGACTGATGACTGTTCGACGGAGTCCGATTGGTGTTCGGACCCATCGCGAGGGGGTGTTTGATCCATTTGAGAAATCCTTGAGGGGGTGAGCGCCGCAACGGCGCACCAGCGAACAGAAACTGGCTGCGTGACACGCGCCAACGTTCTGCATATAGATGAACGGAATGACCGCAAACAATGACGCCAAGACAGAGAAGATGACGACGACGGACATAACTCTTTCAGTTTATCTGAGACCGGTCATGTAAACCTGAATATGCGATTAACGCATTCGGCGCATATAGACGCTTTGCACAAGGCCGAACATCGCGCAGTAGACGATCAGACTTGAGCCGCCATAGGAAATGAATGGCATCGGGAGTCCTGTCACCGGCGTAATCCCCAACGTCATTCCAATGTTCTGGAACATCTGCCACAGCACCATCGTGAACACGCCCGCACAGATGTAGGTACCAAGGATGTCTTTTGAGAGGCTTGCCACTCGCCAAATCCGGGCGAGTGCGACCATAAACAACATGATGAGCAGTGAGCAGCCAACGAGGCCAAATTGCTCTGCAACGGCGGCAAACGGAAAATCAGCCCACATCACCGGGATATCTCGACCGTTCGTGAGGGGTCCTTGTAACCACCCCTTGCCCCACAGCCCGCCGGTGCCGACAGCGCGAATTGCATTTCTCACCTGATACACCGCGTCCTGCAGAGCTGGATCTGTCGTTTCTTGATCGAGGAACACTTTCAACCGTTGAACCTGATAGTCGTTGACGAGTCGGGCGATAAAGGCAGCCAGCACCGTCATCATTGCAAGCACCGAGACCGCAACGATGTACTTGGGGCGAGCTCCCGCAACCAGCAAGGTTCCCATCGCTAATGCCACAAGCACCGAGGCCGAACCGAGATCAGGCTGGATGATGACGAGAACTGCCGGAAAGCCGACGAGTATTAACCCACCAAGAAATCTCGGGTAGCTCACTTCATCAGTGCGTTCTTCTGCGAGGAACGCCGCAAGTAGCAACATGGTTGAAAATTTCGCGAGTTCCGCTGGTTGAAGGTTGAACGGGCCGAAGTCAAACGAGATTCGATCTTGACCTTGGACAAGACCAAGCAACAACAACAGCACGAGCATCGCAATAGTGCCGACATAGATCGATACTGCCCGATCCTTTAGTGATTCATAATCGACTGACATGACGAATGCCATGACAACCAGGCCGATAATGCCAAACACCACCTGACGAGTAGCGAAGGCGAAAGGGTCGCCTTCAATACGGGTTCTTGAGGCAGAAAACACCACGAAACACCCCGCTACCATCAGCACGAATTGCGTGACGAGGAGAATCCAGTCGACGTTCCTGCTCGGGTCGCCCGGCGAGCGCCGTATATTGCCGAGGCCACTGTCAGGACGTCGAGAAATCAAAGTTCGAGCCATCTCAGATCTACTCGATCAACCCAACAGTTGCACCGCCGCGACGGTTAAAGCAACGCACATCATCAAGTTGCTGGGGTTCTGCAGCAACTGTCGACGACTCGTCGAGTGGCTCTGAAACCCGCACAGGAGCACTACGAATCGAACCCGACAGCATCATAAATGCACATTTCACTATAGGTGCTGCGGCTTGCGACCCGTAACCGGCTTTTTCGAGATACGCCGTGATGACGTACGGGTCGTTCTCATCCAGCGAGAAGGCAGTGAACGCAGAGGAGTCATTCCAGGGATAGTTACCCTTTCCCTGAGCGGTGCCGGTCTTTCCGGCGAGAGGAATTGCGTCATCTGGGTAATCGAAGAACAACTTTTCACCTGTTGTCGAGTGATAAGGGATGTCTGTTCCCAGCGTCCCCGCCCCAGTAGTAACCACCCGCGTTAGTCCCGTAATGATTGGCTCCAGCAGTTCATCGTCGATGTCGAGGTCTCGCTGGATGATGGGTGCCTCACTCAGCTGGTGGACGGTACCGGCGTACACGTTCGCGTAGCCCGATCGGCCATCAGGCGTTCCCGGTTCAAATACTGCTGAAATCAGTGTTGGCTGGATCACCAACCCGCCGTTCGCAAGAACGCTGTACCCCTGATTGAGCTGCATTGGACTTGCAGACAATAAGCCCTGACCAATCGCCATCTGGATGCTGTCGCCGACATAAAAACCGCGACCCTCATCCTCGCTGATCACTCCACGCTCGGCGTATAAGCGCTTTAGTTCCTGATCCGGAACGGTGCCGTCGTATTCAAACGGCAATTCGATACCAGTGTCGGAGCCAAACCCAAATGCCTCAACCTCTTCTTGGAATACCGGCGCGCCGTCATTTTGCACGAGCAGGTCCTCACCCAACTTGTAGAAAAATGCGTCAGATGACACCGCAAGCGCAGCCTCAACATCAACCTCTCCATACACACACGGGGCACCAGTTCCGCATAGAGCGTTCTTGAATGTGCAACGAATGAGACCTCGCGCGCAGCGATCTTGGTTCACGCTGTAAATGTCGTAGTAGCCCGTGTCGACGTAGGTGTCATCAGCAGTGAGGAGCCCGGTGTTCAACGCTGCGTAGGCCGTAAATGGCTTGAACGTTGATCCAAGGTTGTAGCGCCCCTGAATCGCTCGGTTGACCAGAATCGACTCGTCCGGGTCAATGGGAGAACCATCGGGCTTCGTTGACGGGAATATCTCCTTGAACTTTGTTCCGGTTAATTCAGCTTCAAACCAGCGGTTATCAAATGTTGGGTAACTCGCCATTGCAATAACAGCTCCGGTGTCAAACCGGCGAATAATTGCAGACCCTGCTGGCGCTTTAAATGGAACCTGCTCAGGCAATGTGGGATCGAGTAGGTCATACGTACCATCAGGTTGACGAACCAGTGGGTTTGGAGCGACTTGATACCGCCGTGACACGAGTGCCGTTTCAAGCGCTTGTTCGACATATACCTGCGCATCGAGGTCGATGGTGAGTTGAATGTCGTACCCACTGATTGGAGGAACTTCTTCAACAATCTTCACCGGGCGATTACTCGCGTCAACCTCCAAAACCTGGTATCCCCACTTGCCGTGCAGTAGGTCTTCAAGAGATCGCTCAACACCAAATTGCCCGATCCGCTCATTTCGCAAATATCCACGAATGAGGAATTCATCGAGTTGTTCGGCCGTAATCGCGCCCATGTAACCAATCACGTGCGCTGCGTGAGGAGCATAGGGGTATACGCGCTTCCACTCATTCAAGATTTCGATGCCTGGCATCTTCTCGACCCGCTCAAGTAGCGCAATGGCTGTCGGTTCATCAATGTCTTCGACCAACGGTAAGGGGAGGAAGGGCGAGTAAAAACCCGACATATAGCGGTCTTCCATCTCGTCAACTCCAGTGTCAACCCACTGGGAAATCTCTGAAAAGAGGGCGGTGCGCTCACTTGATCGCTGCAGATATTTCCAATCGACCGCCAAGGTCAAAATCCGCTCGTTGTCAGCGAGAATCCTTCCATCTGCATCGAAAATGCGTCCTCGCTCAGGAGCAAGCTGGATGACCCGAGTTCGTGATCGGTCGACACGATCTTGCAACTCCTCGGCACGAACGGTCTGCAAAAACCACAATCTGACTCCAAGCAGCCCGACGAGAATAACTGCAACCGAGGCAAGGACACCAAGACGTACTGAGCGTCGGTCAACTGCCATCTAACAAGTCTCGCGTCTTTGACTGTCGATCAGGTGTCAGCACCAGCAACTCGGATTTCTGTCGGCCGGATAGCGAGCGCCCATCGCGCAATAGGGATCAGCAACGTTGACAGCAGCCCTGACGAGAGAGCAACGACTGGCAGTACCAGTGCAACCCGTGCCCCAAATACACCGGTCTCCCCCGTCAGTACACGCATAATCGGTACGAACGCTTCGCCCACTGCCGCGCCAATCGATGTAAGCGCAGCAAGCATCCACCACGTCGGCTCAAGTCGGTACTGACGACCCCATCCAGCGACGTAGCCGCCAAACGCCATCGACATTGCGGTTGAACCCATCGACAGCCCGGTCGCCAAGTCATACATGAGACCAAGAACGAAACCCACCTTCGCACCTTCTCCCGGCCCGCTTGCTGCACCCGCAGCAACTGCAAATGCCAGGACGATCTGGATCACGACGCCAAACGGTCGAATTTCTGTTGCGATGGTCATCTGCAATGACAACACAATGAGACCGATCAACACCACGCGAGTCAACCAAATCCGCGCGGGTGTGTCGTTCACTGAGCGACCTCACTCGCCGGCTGGTACAACACAACTCGCACGAATTGAAGTCGACTGAGATCGGCAGTTGGCTCGATTTCTAATTCCTGGCCTGCGGTACCAACCCTCGTAATGACATTCAATACGCGACCGAGAGGGATATTCGGCGGGGCAAGCGAGGTACTTCCTCCGGCTGTGAACACGGTATCGCCGACTTCAATTTGCCCGAACCCTATACCTGATGCGACGAACGACACTCGCGGGAGGCGATCACTCCCCTGTCCACGAAGCACACCTGTTTCTCGAACGATTTCGACCAGTGTGGTCGTTGTAGATGAGGTGGGCTCACCCTCAGTCGACAACGGGGCTTGCGAGTCAACGGTTTGGGCTGGATCAGCAACCACTTCAGTAGTTGACGGAGTCGTCGTGGCCATGCTTGAAGCCGACCCAGAGGCCTCATTACTCGCAAGGATCTTGACCGGCACTGCGTATGACGGGTCAGTCACCAGCATGATGATGCTCGATTGCGGAGCAACACTCGTGACCTTCCCAACAAGTCCCGCCTCATTGATCGCCGCCATTCCAACGCGAATTCCGTGAACGGCACCTCGATCGATCTCGACCTGCTGATCAAAGTTGCTTGGTGACTGGCCAACAAGTCGACCGGTCACCGACCCATATGACGCGAGGCTTTCCAACCCAGCGAGCGCAAGAAGGTCCTGGTTCTCAATGATCGCGTTCTGGGCAGAGATCTCGGCCGAACGCTGCCCATCAATTTCAGCGCGGAGCTGCCGGTTCTCTTCCTCGAGATCATCGAACTCTCGATATGACCGCCACAATCGGACAACTGGCGTCGTGACCACTTCGCCGGCGCGATTGATTGGGCGGAAGGCAAACCCGAAACCTGACCGAACACCGTCAAGCACCTGGTTTCCCCTGAGATCAAGCGTCAACAGAAACAGAGATGTCAGCGCCAGGGCAATGATGACCCGTCGACGTCCAGGAGAGTATGTCGCCACGCTTGTGCCCTCCTCAGAGGTCACCACCGAGAGACATCAGGCCTCTGAGTTCATTGATGTTCTCGAGCGCCCTCCCAGAGCCAACAACAACGCTGTACAAGGGCTCATCGGTGATATGAACCGGCATACCGGTTTCATGTGACAACCGATCGGGCAACCCACTCAACAACGCCCCACCGCCGGTCAATGTGATGCCGTCGGTCATGATGTCGGCAGCCAATTCTGGCGGCGTGCGATCGAGCGCAGTCTTCACTGCATCAACGATAGAGCTCACAGGCTCAGCGAGAGCTTCACGAACGTGCTCGGTCGTAACCTGGATGGTTCGGGGGAGCCCGCTAATCAGGTCACGCCCACGAATATCGGCGGTGAGTTCATCTTCAAGCGGCCAGGCCGAACCCATTTGGATCTTGATCTCTTCAGCCGTTCTGTCACCGATCGCAAGAGAAAACTCTTTCTTTACGTATTGGATGACGGCGTCGTCAAGTTCGTCGCCCGCAACTCGAACTGACTGCGCAGTAACTATTCCGCCTAGCGAAATCACGGCGACCTCGGTCGTTCCGCCACCGATGTCGACGATCATGTTGCCTGCCGCCGTGTGCACAGGAAGGTCAGCTCCAATCGCCGCGGCCATTGGCTCTTCGATGATATGAACTGGCTTTCTTGCCCCTGCATACTCGGCAGCATCCTGCACCGCACGCTGCTCCACACCAGTGATACCCGAGGGCACGCAGATAATCATCCGCGGCTTGGACCACTTTGACGCGTGCACCTTTTGAATGAAGTACCGCAGCATTTTTTCGCAGACCTCGAAGTCTGCGATTACGCCGTCTTTGAGAGGACGGATTGCTTTGATGTGATTTGGGGTGCGGCCCATCATCTTCTTCGCCTCGACGCCAACAGCGACAGGGCGGCCGTCGTTGACGTTGATGGCGACCACCGACGGCTCGTCAAGCACAACGCCGAGTCCGCGAGCGTAGATCAATGTATTTGCGGTTCCGAGGTCGATGGCGAGATCACGACCGATACCGAGTGGGTTACTTCGCACAGCGTCCTCCTTCCCGCAGTGTCACCTACACGCGCTGAATGCGCTTGCGTGCGAAATGTTACAGATTCGGGAAGAAAATGCCGATTTCGCGTTGGGCACTTTCAAGCGAGTCGCTGCCGTGCACGAGATTCTCGATGAACAAGATGCCCAGATCTCCGCGAATTGTTCCAGGAGCAGCCGTACGAGGATTGGTTGCTCCCATCATGGTTCGAACGACTTCCCAGGTATCTTCAGGCCCTTCAATCACCATCGCAACAACGGGTCCACGGCTCATGAATGCGACGAGATCCGCGTAGAACGGCTTGCCGACATGCTCCTCGTAATGGCGCTCAAGCGTTGCCGCGTCAAGTTGCCGCAACTCCATGGCAACAACGTCAAGATTCTTTGACTCAAAACGACTAACGATTGATCCGACAAGCTTGCGCTCGACGGCATCTGGCTTCAAGAGAACAAGAGTGCGGTCTGACATAAGGAACGACGCTATCGCTCATCGGCCACTGTGACGCAGCAACATCCGCCGAACAGCACCGACAACGTAAATCGATCCGGTCACAAGGATTGCATCCTCTGTTCCAGCCCGCCTCAACGCCTCCTCGCATGCCGCGATCGGATCATCGATCACCAGCACCTCCAAGCATCCAGCAGCCCGAGCAGCAGCTCCGAGCACCGAAGCCTCGACACCACGCGGAGTCGGAGCGGTACACGCAATCACAACGTCAAAATCGTCGGCCCGTAACGCGGAAATCATCTCGTCGGCATCCCGCAAGGTTCCGACCACGAGAATTCGTCGATCTTCAGGCTTAAAGTCGTCGAAATACACGCTGACAGAACAATCTGCACCGGGAGGATTATGAGCGCCATCGATGACGACAAGCGGTTGGACACCGACCACTTCAAACCTTCCTGGAATCTCAACCTCTCCAAATCCCTCCCGAACCACCTCATCGGCAAGCGGCGCCGCAAAGAACGTTTCAACAGCGCATACAGCAACCGAGGCGTTCTCGGCCTGATGCGCGCCATGGACCGGCAGGTACACGTCGCTGTACACCGTGGTCGGAGTACGAAGGTCGAGCAATCGACCACCCACTGCGAGCGTGTTATCCACTACGGCAAAATCTTCATCACGAACCAGCATTGACGCATGCGGCTCGTCAGCGAACACCTTGATCAAATTCGCATCGGTCTCCCCGACAATGACCGCACCATGTTCAGTGATAATGCCAGCCTTTTCCCGCGCAATATCGACGAGCGTTGGACCTGCAAATTCAGTGTGATCAAGCCCAATGTTCGTGATAACCGACACCGTTGCATCGACCACATTCGTCGCGTCCCATCTTCCAAGCAACCCGACCTCAATGACCATGACGTCAACGGCTACATCTGCAAACCAGCGAAAGGCGGCCGCAGTAATCGCCTCGAAGAAACTTGGCCGCACTCCAGTGATCACCTCTAACTGAGCGATTGCGGCAATCTGCTCAGCAAAATCTTCATCAGAGATTGGCTCGCCATTTCGCTGGATGCGCTCGTTAATACGCTCTAGGTGCGGGCTCGTATACGTCCCCACGGTGAGACCCGATGCCATCAGCAACCGAGTAATCATCTGAACAGTTGAACCTTTGCCATTCGTCCCAGTGACGTGAATCACCGGCGCTGAATGCTGTGGGTCTCCCATCGCCGAGCACAAACGGCTAATGCGGTCGGTGGTTGGAGAATCAATCCTTCCAGTCACGTCATACGACGTGTGGTCGTCAAGGTACCTCAGCGCATCATCAAGATTCATCGGAGTTGACGATCAGCTGGCAGCGCGCCGCTGGCGCGCCGCACCCTTGCGAGGAATCAGCGTTGGATTCACCCGCTCAAGCACCGTGTCAGCGTCAATAACGACCTTCGCTATGTCGCCACGACCCGGAAGATCGAACATGGTATTCAGCAGCACTTCCTCAACGATGGAGCGCAACCCTCTCGCTCCGGTACCGCGCAAGAGCGCCTGATCGGCAATCACAGATAACCCATCGTCGGTGAATTCAAGCTCGACATCTTCGAACTCGAAGACCTTCGTGAATTGGCGGACAAGTGAGTTTTTTGGTTCCGTGAGAATTGCCATGAGGGCGTCGCGGCTGAGAGAGCGAACCACACCAACCATCGGGAGGCGGCCAATGAACTCGGGAATCAGCCCAAACTTCACGAGGTCTTCAGGAAGAACCTGTGCAAACAGTTCACCAGGATCCCGTTCTTGACGTGATCGAACCGTGCCGTGGAAGCCAACTCCCTGCTCACCAACTCGGCGCTCGATAATTTCTTCGAGGCCTGCGAACGCTCCACCAAGAATGAACAACACGTTTGTGGTGTCAATCTGAATGAACTCTTGATGCGGGTGCTTACGTCCGCCCTGCGGAGGAACCGAGGCTTGGGTCCCCTCAAGAATTTTCAATAGCGCCTGCTGAACACCTTCGCCAGAGACGTCTCGAGTGATCGACGGGTTTTCGCTCTTTCGTGCAACCTTGTCGATCTCATCAATGTAGATGATCCCAGTTTCGGCACGCTTCGTGTCGAAATCGGCTGCCTGCAGCAATTTGAGCAAGATGTTCTCGACGTCTTCGCCGACGTAACCCGCCTCGGTGAGGGCTGTTGCATCAGCAACGGCAAAAGGCACATTCAACATTCGAGCCAACGTTTGCGCTAGGTGAGTCTTTCCGCATCCGGTCGGCCCCAGCAACAACACATTCGACTTCGTGAGTTCGACATCATCTCGTCGCCCTAAACCAGGAGCGGATTGCTGATACTGAACCCGCCGGTAATGGTTGTACACCGCAACCGACAAAATTTTCTTTGCGTGGTCCTGCCCAACGACATATTCATCGAGAAACTCTGAAATCTCACGAGGGCTCGGAGGGCTGTCAAAAGAAACCTCTGTCGATTCGCTGAGTTCTTCCTCAATGATCTCATTACACAGATCAATACACTCATCACAGATATAGACACCAGGTCCAGCGATGAGTTTCTTCACCTGCTTCTGCGACTTGCCGCAGAATGAACACTTCAGCAGTTCCCCGCTGTCACCAAATTTTGCCATCGCTTCACCTCCTCATGCGCTCTCAATGCGCTGAGGTTTCCCTCAGCGTATTGCACCCGCCCGGTCAACGACCGAACGGGAAGAAATCACTTGGTCGATGATGCCATACTCGAGAGCCTCAGAGGCTTCCATTACGTAATCTCGGTCGGTATCCGCATGAATGCGTTCACGTGGCTGTCCAGTGTGATCGGACAAAATTTCCTCAAGAATGTCTCGCATACGAAGAATCTCTTTCGCTGCAAGTTCAAGATCCGTGACCTGTCCATATCCGACTTGACCAAATGGTTGATGCAGCAACACACGACTGTGAGGCAACGCAAGGCGCTTGCCTTTTGTTCCAGCAGCCAGCAGCACCGCAGCTGCCGATGCAGCCTGACCTAGACAAATCGTTGCAATGTCGTTGCGGATGAATTGCATCGTGTCGTAGATCGCGAATAATGACGTGATGTCGCCACCAGGTGAGTTGATGTAGATGTTGATGTCCTTGTCGGGGTTTTCTGACTCAAGGTGAATCAACTGAGCACAGATCAACGATGCAATCTGGTCATCAACCGGCGTCTGCAAGAAAATGATGTTGTCTTTGAGCAGTCGGCTATAAAGGTCATACGCCCGTTCGCCCTTACTCGTTTGTTCGACAACATTTGGGACCAGATAGTTCTTTGCGTCGAGGTTCATGAATCGTCTCCTTCTTCCTCTTCGATGTCTCCATCATGGTCGTGATCATGGTCACGACCTAGAACTGTGTCTGCATCTAATTTCTTGCCGTTCGAATCAACAAACTCAATGTTGTGCAGCAACCAGTCGAAGGCCTTCGACTTCTTGACCGAGGCAGAGAGCTCACTCACCGCTCCGTTTTGCTCGTATGCGCGCCGAACATTGTCGGAAGAATCATTGAACTGCATTGCAAGCCGGGTGTACTCGAGTTCAAGATCTTCGCCGTCGACGGTGATGTTCTCCGCGACCGCAATCGCCCGAAGGGCGAGGTCGGCCTTTACAGAGGTCACGGCCTGCTCACGGAAGTTTGAGATGAGATCTTCGGTGGATTGACCAGTTGCTGACATCCAGGCGCCTAGGTCCATGCCTTGAGCTTCAAATTGGCGAACCAGGTTTTGCAAGCGACCCTGGAGTTCTTGCTCCACCATTGGTTCAGGGGCATCGACATCAACAAGTTCAACAAGCGCATCGGTGACCTTCTGGCCAAGTGTTTGGCGAACACCGTTGAGTTTGGACTCCGCGAGCTGTTCGCGAATCGACTCATGCCAACTCGCAACATCGGTGAACTCACCAATATTTTCCTCGACCCACTGGTCGTCGACATCAGGCAGCAAGAGGCTCTTCACCGCCGTGACTTTGACAGTGAAGTCTGCCTCTTCTTCAGTTCCTTTTGGAATGCTTGAGAACGTGAGTTCGTCGCCTTCTTTTGCTCCGAGCAACTTGTCATCGAAATCTTCGGTCACCCAACCCTGGCCCACTTCGTACGACCAGTCTTCAATGTTCAGCCCAGCAAGCTCTTCTCCATCACGGGTAGCAGCCATGTCAAGTGTGACGTAGTCGCCCGAGGCGACGGAACGATCAACATCTTCGAGTGAACCGTGGCCTTTCAGTTGAGCTGCGAGCGCAGATCCGAACGCTTCATCATCAACATCAATCGGGTCGATATCGACACGCAAGCCACCGTAGCCAGGCACCGTAATCTCCGGCCGAACCTCACACTCAGCTTCAAATTCAACTACTCCTGCTTCTTCGCCACTCGTAATTTCGATGGACGGCGTCGCAATGAGATCGACGTCATGCTCCTGCACAGCTTTCGTCAGGTAGGAAGGAATCGAGTCACGGAGGGCTTGTTCGCGGGCAGGTCCGAGGCCGATCCGCGCCTCTAGGAGTTTCCGTGGCGCTTTACCATTCCGGAACCCTGGAAGCTTCACCTCCCGAGCAATTGCGCGAAAGGCCGATTCGATATCGGTCTCGAACTCCGCCTCGTCAATCTCGACGTAGACCTTGACTTTGTTGCCCTCGAGGGTCTCTACAGAACTCTTCACAGGCCGTGGAGTGTACCGGTCGTTACGCCGCCATGCCCGGTGGAACGTGCGGAACGCGCCTCATTTGGTGCACAATAGGGGTGTGCCGATTTGGAAGCCTCACTCGTTATCTCAGCCCCACGCCGATCAGGTCGATCTGAAACTCGGTGATCGAGTCCGCGCAACGGAAGAAATTGACCGTCCGGCACTCGGAGTTGTTCCTGAAGGAACCGAGGGACACATCTTGCTTGCAAACGGCTTTAACTGGCAGCGGTACCGCGTGCTGTTTGACAACGGCATTGAGATTGGCGATCTCGACCACCGCCATCTTGCCCCAATCGGGCGTGCGGCCCGTCGTGCAGCTAAGCGCCGTTCAAAGCGCTCGTTCTAGCTACCCTGACTTTCATCGGCTTGGTCCTCGAATACGATCAGGCGCCCCTCATAGTCGGCGACCCACAATCGTCTCGTCACCGGATCATAGGAAATTCCAACCGGTCGGCCCCCGACACTGACTGTTTGAAGGATCTCCATATCTGACGTTCGGACCTTGCTGATGGTGCCGTCAAGGTAGTTCACGACGTACAGCGCTGTCTCATCATCTGAGACGGCCAAACTTCGGGTTTGACTCCCAGTGCGCACGGTACCAATAACGGAATCGGTCTCGAGATCTATAGAGCGAACGGTGTCCATCAAATGGTTAGAGGAAAGCAACGTCTTTCCATCATCTGAGAGCACGATGTGGCGAGGAGTAATCCCAGAGCTCGTTAACGATGACTCGACTGTCAAGGTTTCAAGGTCAACCAGATCTATTCGCTCTGCGCCCATCACTGTCACATAGGCCTTCGATGAATCATTCGTGATGGCAACTCCGCGCGGATGACGACCAAGATCAACACGGCCAACTTCGATGAGGCGTTCGGTGTCAATCACTGACACATCGAAACCGCACCAATTCGCTACGACGAGTCGACGGCCATCTGGTGAGACCTGCAGAAACTTCGGCACTGCACCGGTTGGAACGACGCCATCGATTTCAAAGGTATTGAGGTTGACGCGATAGACGAAGCTGTCTTCCCAATCACCCCGACCACACTCATCGTTTGCGTTCGACTGATACCGATCACCATACATTTTGTAATTGCTGACCCACAGGTATTGGCCGTCAGGCGATACGGCGGCCTCGACGGGCGCGCCCCTCACCAACTGCGATTCTTCACTTAACCCGAAATCTTGAAGATCAACCGAGTCGTCAATCTTCGCTACAACAACGCCGAATTGATCGAATACGAGCACATTGTGCCGGTACATCATGTTTTGAGCGAATGCGAGGCCACGCGGGCCCACCACAACACTCTTTGGCTTCAGGTCAGCATTGGTGACCTGGAAGAGCTCAACTAGCCATCGCTCGTCAGAGCGCAATCCATCATCTATCGGGCCAGGTGGCAACGACGTCGTCGAGGTAGTGGTCGGAGCAACGGTCGTTGTGACAAGGGCCTCGCCAGTCTCGGGCGCCGCGGTTGTCGATGACTCAGCGAAGATCTCCACCGAAGCTGGTGTCTCTCGAAGGTTGGTTTCAACTGCCCCATCGGATGAGCAACTAGCAATGACGACAATTGCGAAACCAGCCGCCATCAGCGGTGACATTCGTCGCAACAAGGAATCAACCATCGGCGATGAGCGTAACGGTTTGCAAGATACGCTGTTAGGTACGGGAAGTGGCGCAGCTTGGCTAGCGCACCTGCTTTGGGAGCAGGGGGTCGCGGGTTCGAATCCCGCCTTCCCGACTCAGGCGAGGTCAATGACCCGCTGCAGTGGCCCAGCGGAGGGCTCTCGCCACGAGCGAGGAGCGATATCCAGGCCCATCGACGCAAACGAGTCACTGAGCCAAGTGGCCGGCTGAGACCCAAATATCGCCAATACGACATCAATCTCGGCTCGTCGAAATACCGGACCGTGACCAGACGTAACGCCCGCCAGCACATGGGCCGCCTCATGAGCGAAGGTCAACGGTGTGCACTGCAGCTGCGCGAGTCGAATCCGATGTTGACCATCATCGCCCTGTCGCGTTGTCGATGAAACTGCGTCAGTTCGGGCGCGCTCGACAACAATTTGTCCTTCAGGCCACCATGACGACGACTGCAACGCATTTCGGAGCCACAACAACTCGTCGAACTCAACCACTGAGTCATAGGAGGTTCCACCAAAGGCTGCTTCCTCAGCCGCGTAGACGGCCTCTCGACCGTGGTCGGCAGTCATCTACCGCTCCCGATTGCTCTCTGCTCGCCGACTGAGGTGCGGCCAATATCTGCATCCCGAGCAGCCTGACGACCTGCTGATGCTCCATCTGCAAGCACTGGTGATGGGACCGATGCGGAGCGGATTGGCCCAAGTCGCTGCAAGGCGAATTCATGCACACGCTCACGCTGCTGACGCAACATCGGCAATACCGAATGCGGATTATCGTGTTCATCAACAATCACGCGCTGCATTTCTCTCAGCATCTCCCCAACTCGTTCTGCAAATCCGAACATAAACGCACGCCGAAACCGCTGAGTGGCCGCTGCCGTCGCTCGTCGTTGCCGCGAGGCCATCACTGCCATCTGCTGATGCAACGAGTGAAACAATGACATCACCGCATTCACTTCTCGCTGCGGACCGCTGACCTGAGCTGTTGTCCCATCGGGGCCGGTCGTAAATGTCGCGAGGCAGCCCATCGATTCAGCGACCTCAGAGAGCAAGAGAAATCGTGCTCGCACGTATGCCCCACGACCAATGAGGTGCTCGTGAACGACAAAGTCATCAGGATCAGTTGACCGCAAGGCTCCGGGGCTCAGCCGATAGCGCGCGATCAACTCTGCCGCTTTTCGCGAGAACGCATCCGATTCATCTTCGTTCGCCGTACGTTCCGCGACCGCGAGAAGTTTTTGCACGCGCCGAGTGACTTCGTCGAGGGCATCACCGGCAACCGAGTGTTCTCCGTCGTTCAGGTGCGTCTCTCCAGCACGCGCGTCATACAAGCAAATCCTCAAGTATCTCCATCAACTCAGACGGAGCAGTGATATGGGGACTATGGCTCGCATCAATCTCTCGATACGTCCAGTCAGGTGAGTCTCTCGCATCTGCTGCGAATCGGCCGAACATATCACCCGGTCCAATTTTGAGACAGTAGACGTATGCCTTTGGAAATGTGATCTGAGACACACCGAACGGGCATGGTTCAGTAAATGTGCCGAGTGGCTGCTCGACACGTCGAGAGGCAATCCACTCCAAGTCGGCATCGTCAGTATCTGGAGGCAGCGGGTTCGAGGGAACAAGCCATGACGTCGAGCCGCTTTCTGCAACCCGCCGCATGAGCGCTCCTCTCACGTGAGGATCAGCGGTATCGAGCATCGACTGCTCGCGTTCCGGTACGACTGCGTCAAGGTAAATGATCTGACGAACACGGTCGCCGATAGATGCCAAAGCCCCAGTGGCGACCATCCCTCCGTAACTGTGAGCGAGCAGAACCGCATCGGAATGGTCTTCAGTCTCCATGTGCTGCACGAGATCCGCTATGTGTGTACTGAGGTTGACGTGTTCGCCAGTCAGATGTTGGCGTTCGCCAATGCCAGTCCACGTCGGAGTGAACAGCTCATGGCCAGCTGCTGCCATCAATGGGTGCATCTTCTTCCAAGCCCAGCCTGCTGACCATGCGCCATGGGCTACCACAAATCTCGCCATCACAGGATTCTCGCACGCCGGGCCATGAATCGGAAGCACCGGTTGTGCGGTTCCACGCCAACTCTGAGATATCATCGGAGTCCTCGCGGGTGTAGTTCAACGGCTAGAACCTCAGCCTTCCAAGCTGATGATGCGGGTTCGATTCCCGCCACCCGCTCCAACCGAAAGAGCCCGGGCCTCGGCCCGGGCTCTTTACAGTTTTCACATCTTTGTTGCCGCAGCGACCAAGTTTTATGACTCGTCTGCGGAACGTGCCTTCGCAATGCCGAGGATCATCAGACCGTACAACGCCTTCGCAGTGATGTCCGCAAATGTGTAACCAACCTGTCGAAGTACCTCAAGGCCCTCTGAACTCGCATCGAATACAGGGAAAAGGTACGCAATTGGGTAGACGCACCAGGTCACCAAAAGAACGGCGGTTGCCTTCTTAATAGCGCCAGCGACCGCTCCAGACTCACGGCTCGATGCAGCTTGGAGCTGCCCGTAAAGCACCCACAAGATGTAGATGAATGGAATCATGGCGAGAACCCAAAAGAGCCATTTCGTTCCATTGTCTGATGACACCTCGCCCGGATATCCGAGTCCGATCATGAGAACTGTCGCTGGTACAAGTTTCCACATCAGACCTTTGCGAATCTCATTCGAAACACCCAGCACGATGAGAAGTTCGATCACCAGCAGCGGAACGGTAATTAACCAGTCCGCATAGCGATAGCCCTCATTCATTGTCTTGTCACCGAAGTCTGACCAGATTCGGAAGTAGTGGTAGCCCGCAATACCGACCACAACTGCCGACACGGCAACACCGGAGCGGTACTCCTTCTTCACGCTCTTGATTTGCGTGAGGAAATACACGAAGGCACCAAACATCACTGCGGTGCCGAATGACAGGGCGTTGTAGACGAGTGTGTAGTTGTTTCCAGAAAGCATTACTTCGTTCATCTCATCCTCCTCATTGGTTCGGTGAACACTCCCAGTTTTACACAAATTCACATGTAGCGGTATGATTTGGACAGCATGCTGATGGAAAAGATCGAATTCATTCAGAACAGATAAGAATTCGCTACGGTCGTGCCAGAACAGCCCTGATCGCAGCGTCAGGTGCTGGCCGTGCACCCGGATGCTCGATTACCCATTCAGCCACGCCGACAGCGAATCCTGCAGCATCAACGGCGTCGGCTCCTTTCAACCAGCGAGACAAGAATGCGCCTGCAAAGGAGTCTCCGGCACCTGTTGCATCAACAAGTCGGTTCGACGATGGCGGGATGTGATGGATTTCGCCGTGCTCGCACACGAGCGCACCATCAGCATCGAGTTTCATCACGATGAGAGACCCGGCGAACATCCGCGATAAACGCTCTGCTGCAACCTGGGGCTCTGACGATCCCGTTAACACGCCCGCCTCTTCCTTGTTTGGGAAGAACAGGTCGACTCCGATATCAGTCGTCACCTCAAGAAAGGTCTCGACGCCCATGTCGCCGATCATCTGAAATGATCCGGGGTCAAAACTGATCGTCGCTCCCGACCCCTTCGCAACACGGGCCGCCTCACGGGCTGCAGAACGAGGTGGATCGGTGAAGAATGACCAAGCAGTGAGGTGAAGATGAGAGGCACCTGAAATTGACGGCCTTGGGAGCTCGGAAGGAAGCAGATAAAAGTCGGCACCATGGCCAGACACCATCGAACGTTCACCGGTGTGGTCAACGAACACTGCCACCGAACCTGTGACGTGAGCATCTGTTTCGATGAGCCGATGGTGGACCCCTTCGCGAACAAGTTCTTCCCGGGCAAGCATCCCCATCTGATCGCGTCCGATTTTCCCAACAAACGTGACTTCGGTGCCTGCTCTCGCTGCCCAGACCGCAACGTTTGCAGCGCTTCCACCTGGAAGTAACACCACCTCACCGAAGGTGTCGCCTCCGCGCAACAACTCAGAGTTGGTTCGAATCAATACGTCCCAGGCATAGTCACCAAGAACGCAGAGCGATGAACTTGCCACGACACGTACGGTAACCGAGCCTGTCGGCGACCGCACCTCTCACTCAGCCTGTTGGGCGATCTCTCGCAACTGGGGCCACGCTGCTGCAAACCCCGCATGCAGCGGCAATCTGTCGACCTCATCAAGTGGGAGCCATGCAACATCGTCAGTCTCGAAATTGATTGATGCCCCAAACAGTTCATCAACGAGCACAACAAACGTCGTATACGCCCAGTCATCGGCTGGAGCGAAGACAACGTCTCCAAGCACTTCGATCTGCTCGGGCACCGCACCGACTTCTTCTGAGGCTTCTCGGAGGCCTCCAACTAGCGGCGATTCCCCTTCGTCAAGCGCTCCGCCAGCGCACGACCACGTGCCGCCCTCATGAGCGAATGCCGATCGACGTTGAACCATTGCGAGGCGACCACCGGCACCATCGCAGACAAATACAACACCAGCGGCCCCAAAGATGCCCCACCTCACGTGGCCATCTGAACACATCATGAACCCGTCGCCGCTGCGACGATGACCGCTACTCATCGTCTCTCCTCATTGATGAGAGCGAGGAGAGCTTCATCAACCTCGCCAGTTGTTGTCTCCTCACCCTCATCGATTGTGGGTTCAACGTCAGCAAGTACCGCCGCCACCGCTCCGGCTGACCGAGCGAGCGCCTGAAAGTCATAGCCGCCCTCGAGAACAGCCACGAGTTCTCCATTTGGACACACCGATAACACACGATGAGTGAGATCGACATAATCACTTGAGGTGAGTTGAAGATCAGCGAGCGGGTCATCACGGTGGGCATCAAAACCGGCAGACAGCAACACTCGTGTAGGGGCAAACTCGGTCACCGCAGGAAGTACCACCTCATCGAAGGCAGCTCGCATCATGTCTCCGGCCGAACCAGCCCGGAGAGGAATATTGAGGTTCGTGCCGCGAGCGTCGCCTGCACCAACCTCATTCACCGCTCCCGTTCCCGGGTAGTGCGGGGCTTGGTGCGTCGAGATGTACAACACCTGAGGGTCGTTGTAGAAGATGTCTTGCGTACCGTTTCCGTGGTGTACGTCCCAGTCGATAATGACGACACGTTCGCCCTTATTCCGCAACCGAGCAGCCGCAACGGCAACGTTGTTCACCAAACAAAAGCCCATCGCTCGGTCAGCGAGGGCGTGATGACCGGGAGGCCGAACGAGAGCGAATGCCCGCTGCGCCCTACCAGAATCAACTTCATCGACCGCCGCGAGCATGGCACCGGCCGCTCGACGAGCCGTTTCAAACGATCCACGCGCTGTGTACGTATCGGCATCAAGTTGGCTCCCTCCTGACTCAGCATCAGCCAACAGCCTCTCCAAGTACTCACGATCGTGCGCGTTTGCGAGATCATCAATTGAGGCGTGGGGCGGGGAAATCGCCCGCATTCGTTCTGATGGAACCGACGAACGGACGCCGGCCGCTGCACTCACGAGCCTTCCCGGCGCCTCGGGATGACGATTAGGAACATCGTGGGCATCGCATCCCTCTGTAGAAATCACCACAAGTCGGTCATCAGCCGCACGCAACCCCATCACATGATTCTGACCGATGCGGCATCGCAGGTGCGTGCCGTGGTACCGAAAGCATTACTTACGACTAAGTTTCCACCTATGACTGGAGCGTTTCTACACCCGTTCGCACGACCTGCTCGGGACTCGTTTATTGAACTCGTTCGCGGCGAGGGATCTCTTCTCTGGGACCGAGACGGCAATGAATACATCGACGCAATGGCAAGCCTCTGGTACTGCAACGTCGGACACGGCCGAACCGAGATCGCAGATGCTGTTGCTGCTCAGATGAGTCAGCTTGAGACGTACTCGTGCTTCGATCCATTCACCAACCCAATGGCAGATGCAATTGCCGAACGTGTTGCAGATCTCAGTCCGATCGACAGCGCCCGAGTGTTCCTCTGCGGGTCTGGTTCTGAGTCAATTGATACCGCCATGAAGTTGGCGCGTCTCACACATGTGCAGGCTGGTCACCCTGAGCGCACGCTCATCATTTCGCGCATGCGGGGCTATCACGGCACAAACTACGGTGGAACGACCGCCCAGGGACTCCCTCCGAACAAAGAAGGCTGGGGTCCTCTCGTACCTGACGTTGTGCAGGTGCCTAGTGACGACATCGAGGCGCTCGCCACGTTGATGGCAGAGCGTTCACATGAAATTGCCGCCGTGCTCTCTGAACCCGTGCAGGGCGCTGGTGGCGTATGGCCTGCCGAGGAGGGTTACTTGAAGTCGCTGAGGAGGCTGTGTGATCAACACGGAGCGCTGCTCATTTTCGATGAGGTCATCACCGGGTTCGGACGTCTCGGCGAGTGGTTCGGATCGATCCACTACGGCGTTACCCCCGACATCATCACATTCGCGAAGGCGGTGACCTCGGGGTACCAGCCTCTCGGAGGTGTCATTGTTGGACCCGCCGTCACCGGGCCCCTCGAATCTGATCCGAACTATGTGCTGAAGACTGGATACACCTATTCAGGTCATGCTTCGGTTGCAGCCGCAGGAATGGTCAACCTCGACATCATCGAACGTGAAAATCTTCTGTCGCACGCCAACAGGATCGGCGAACGCCTTTCAACAGGCCTTCGAGCGATGCAATCTGATGGCCAAATCGCTGAGGTCCGGGGCGCCGGCGCAATCTGGGCGGCAGGGATGCGACCGGATATCAATGCGATGGAAGTCCGAGATCATCTACTCAAAGCAGGGGTCATTGTACGTGCGATCGCCGACCATTCGTGCACGTTCTGCCCACCACTCGTCACCACCGACGAGCAGATTGACAGGGTCGTCGACGCAATGTCGTCGGTACTGACTTCATTAGGAGCGAACTAGACCAATGACTGTTGATCTACACGGCAGACGCGCCGTGGTTACCGGTGCAGCAAGCGGTTTTGGAAAAGCGATTACGTTCGCTCTCATCCGACAAGGTGCAACCGTTGTTGCCACTGATGTCAACGATGGGGGACTCGCCCAACTTGCCGAAGAGATCGGGTCAGACGCGTTGCAAACTCACCGACTTGACGTAGGTGACGCCACCGCATGGACCTCATTTACTGCCGACTTTGGGCCGTTCGACCTTGCCCTCCTCAACGCCGGAGTCGCAACCCACCACATTCGCCCGGAAGGGGCTTTACCGGTGCTCGGCCTCGACACCGAGCGTTACCGGACAGTCATGTCAGCAAATATCGATGGAGTCGTCTTCGGGACACAGGCAGTTCTCGAACACATGACCGCCACAGGCTTTGGAGACATCATTGTCACTGCTTCTGTTGCAGGCCTCGTGCCGACTGCTCCCGACCCCGTTTACGGGCTCACCAAGCACGCTGTCGTTGGATTTGTGCGGTCACTTGCTGCTGCTCTTGATCAGCATCTAGAACCACTTGATGTTCACATCAGTGCGGTGTGCCCTGGTTTTGCTGATACGGCGATTCTCACCGACGAATCAAAAACAAATCTGCAAGCGCTGGGCGTTGAACTACTCACCGCAGAGCGAGTTGCTGAAACGATGTTGAGAGCAATTGAAACTCGGGAGAATGGCGCCCAGTGGGTGGTGTGGGGTGGATACGAGGACGAAAAATATGAGTGGAATCAGATTCGGCCACTCATCCCACCTCACATTGCGGGAGACCAATGACATCGGGCAACCCACAACCAGTCTGGGATCCACTCCACCCAGAATTTAGGGCTGACCCGTACCCCTGGTATGAAGCCCTCCGGCGCAGCGATCCTGTTCACCGAATAGACGACTACAACGTCGTGCTCACTCGCCATGACGACGTGTTACGCACACTTCGCGGAGGTGAATTCGCCCGCGACATCGAACAACACGCGGCATCTCCGATCAATAACCCCGTCATGCAACGCCGAAGAGAGCGAAGCGAGCAACGCTCGAAATCAATTCTCAATCTCGACCCTCCCGATCACACACGACTTCGAAAGCTTGTCACCCAAGCCTTTACACCAAAGGCTGTCGATCGACTGCGACACACAACCGAGCAGATGGTGGACGACGTGCTCGATCGAGCTGAGTCCCAAGGCGGTATGGAAGTGATCGACGAGCTCGCGTTCCCGGTCCCCTTTCAGGTCATTTCAGCCATGCTCGACATGCCAACGGAGCGTGCCGACGACCTTCGCGACTGGAGTCAGATCCTCACTGCCACTCTCGAGCCCACGACTACCTTGGAAGATCTCGACCGAGCCGATGTCGCTGTCAATCAGCTCATCCCCTACCTGTTTGAGATCATCGAACAACGGCGCGTGAATCTTGGCGACGACGTCGTGTCAGCTTTGCTCACCGCCGAAAGCGAGGGCGACCGACTCGACATGGCCGAACTGATGTCATTTGTCGTCTTGCTCTACGTTGCAGGCCACGAAACAACGGTCAATCTCATTGGAAATGGCCTCCTCGCCCTGCTGGAACATCCCGATCAACTTGAGCGTTGGCGGAATGATCCAACTCTTGATGCATCAGCGATCGATGAACTCCTACGCTTTAACGGCCCAGTGCAAAACACAGTGCGAGTCCCGCTTACACCCGTGACATATGTCGGAATTGATGACGAGCCGATCATTGTTGAACCAGGCCATCTCGTGACGACTTGCCTCGGCGCTGCAAACCGTGACCCAGCAATCTTCGAACAGCCGGACGAGCTTCGTCTTGATCGTCCAAACGCGCAACGCCATCTTGCGTTTGCGTCTGGCATTCACTATTGCCTCGGGGCGTCACTCGCGCGTATGGAGGCAACCGTTGCGCTGACCAGGCTGATCCGACGCTTTGAACACATCTCGCTCATCGGAGAACCAACTTGGCGAGATCGTTATACCATCCGTGGCGTCAACCACTTCGAGATCGAACTCGGTTAGCAATTACGGCCGCTGTAAGAGGTCGATGAGAGAACTTGTATCCCAACGACTTCCACCACGCTGGTCGACCTGCCGATAGAACTGCCCAACGAGAGAAGCCACCGGCAGCCGGGCGCCATTTCGAGAGGCCTCATCAAGGCAAATTGAGAGGTCCTTGAGCATCCATTCGACTGCAAAACCAAAGTCAAATTCGCCCTCAGCCATCGTGGTGGCGCGGTTATCCATCTGCCAACTTTGAGCAGCACCTTGGCCGATGACATCAACGACTTCATCAACTTCGAGGCCGGCCCGCTGTGCAAACGACACCCCTTCGGCGAGGCCTTGCAGAAGCCCAGCAATACAAATTTGGTTCACCATCTTGGTGAGTTGTCCAGATCCAACGGGGCCCATACGCCGACACCGCTTCGCGTACGCCGCCATTGCGACAGCAGCCTGCTCGTACACCTCCGGGTCATCGGCACCACACATCACCGTCAGGGCTCCATTTTCGGCTCCCGCCTGGCCGCCTGATACCGGGGCATCGACAAACCCAACGCCGGCTTCAGCACATTGCGCCGCAAGTTCGCGGGCAAGTCCCGCAGATGCAGTCGTGTGGTCCACGAGGATGCTTCCCGGTTCCATCGCCGCAAGACAGCCAGATTCACCGAGCACAACCTCACGCACATCATCGTCATTGCCAACGCAAACAAACACGATTGACGCGCCTTCGGCCGCTTCGGCTGGAGTTGGAGCGGCACGATTGCCGTGCAAGGCAACCCATGCAAGGGCTTTCGAGGCGGTTCTGTTGTACACCGTAACGGGGTGGCCCTGTTTCGCGAGGTGACGAGCCATCGGCGCGCCCATCACGCCAAGACCACAAAAAGCGACAGGTGAGGGGGATGTTGTCATACCCCGATTTTGACATGCTCAGCAAGAGCGGGCGTGCACCCCTAGCTACTTCTTGGCAGCTGCCTTCTTGGCCTTCTTCGCAGGTTTCAGCACACCCTTCGACAGAGCCTCATCGAGATACTCCTCGGCCGCCTCTGCCGACACCTTCAGCGCAGGCGCAATTTCGCTGATCAGGTTGACACGAGCACGCTCGTACATCGTTCGCTCAGCAGCCGACAAGGCAGCGTCACGATTACGAGCAGCAAGATTTCGGACGACCTCAGCGACCTGGTAAACGTCACCTGATTTGAGCTTCTCTTGATGATTCTTGAAACGACGGCTCCAGTTTGATGGAACGCGTGGGTCTGGTTTTGCGAGCACGGACACAAGGTCCTCAAGCTCATCTGGAGATACGGGAGGCCGAACGCCGACCTCATCGGCCTTCTCCACAGGGACTTTCAACGTCATCTCATTGATCACCGTCTCGAGAATGAGATACTCCCGCTTCTCTCCGAAGGCTTCCATTTTCTTCGTGCCCTTCACCACACATGCTCCATGCTGTGGGTAAATGACCGTCTCGCCCTTCTTGAACTTCACGTTGTCCTCTCGATGGTGCTCGAACCGCATACGGGTATTCCGGCTCTTTGAGGGTATCGCGCCCCCGGCAGGATTCGAACCTGCGCGCTACGGATTAGAAAGCCGTTGCTCTATCCTGACTGAGCTACGGGGGCATCTAGTTGTCAAATTGCTCTTTGAGAATAGCGCCGACAGTTCGACGCATCATCACGACTCCAGCAGGCGTTTCCGGAGGAGATCAAGTGCTGAGATCACTGACAGTTGGCGCATCATGTCACGATCGCCTGGCATTGTGACGTGGGCACTCCTGACGCGGTCTGGTTCGCCCTCTGGTAGAACCACTGCAGCAAAGAGTGTTCCAGGGCGCATTCCGTCTTGTTCCGATGGACCGGCAACACCGGTCAGCGCAAGACCGACGTCGGATTGAAGCACCTTGCGCACACCCTCTGCCATCTCAATTGCTGCTTCTTCTGTAACGACCGGCCCCTCTGACACGTCGAGTAAATCGAACTTCACATCACTGGCGTACGACACAACGGCACCACGAAAGACCTCACTCGCCCCCGGCACTCCCGTCAAGCGACCTGCCACCAAGCCACCGGTGACAGATTCTGCAAGCCCTAAGGACCATCCCCGATCGCGCAACAAATTGAGCACTACTGACTCCATCGTGTCGCTATCGACACCGAATACTTGACTCCCCAGCACTCCACGAATTCGTTCCTCCCAAGGGGCAAGGAGCTCCGACGCGGCTGCAGCATCTGGAGCACGACCGGTGAGACGAACCTTGAGCCCTTCCCATCCGCTGGCGAGGAACGCAAGTGTCGGGTTACCAACTTCATCAAGATCGTGGATGATGTCGTCGAGGCGTTCATTCAAGCCACTCTCGCTCTCACCCCATGTGCGTAATGTGCGGCTGGCGATTGTCCAACGTTCTCCGGATCGCTGCTGAAGGTCAGGTAAGATCGCTCGCTCATACATCTCTCGCATCTCATGCGGCACGCCGGGCACGGCATACACAACCCGTTCGACTGGCCCAGAAGGAGTGTCAATTGTGACGGGACAGATCAGACCCGGAGCAGTACCCCTCGTCTGAGGGATGATGGAAGCCCCTTCAGGCACCATCGCCTGCCGCAAATTATTTTCTGGCATCGTTCGATTTCGTGATGTGAACAAATAGCGAATGACGTCAGCCACATCTTCGTCAAGATGTAAGTCAACTCCCATCACGTCAGCAATCGCTTCACGGGTGAGATCGTCATGAGTGGGACCAAGCCCCCCACACATAATCACGGCGTCGGCCTCGTCGAGCATGCGCCGCAGATGTCCAGTGATCCGTCCAATGTTGTCACCAACTTTGACTTGCGACAACGAATCAAATCCGTGCATCGCCAGGTTCTCACCTAGCCATGACGAGTTGGTATCAACGATTTGCCCCAACAGGAGTTCGGTACCGACTGCCAACACATCACAACGCATCTTTGTCCCCGTTCACTCGTTTGTCATTCGGCTTGAGATGAGGTACTGAGCCCCGCTGACGAGCGCTAGCGCCACGGCGAGCCAGAGCAGACCCATCCACAACCAGGTGTGATCAGCTGCAAACCATGGCCACAGCGCAAAGCCGACGGCTAACTGCTGCACCACGGTCTTGTACTTCGCAAGCTTCGAAGCCGGCACGCTCACACCCTTCGACCCAACCAGCACCCGGTACACGCTGATCACCAGCTCGCGTCCGGCTATTAACAGCACCGGCAACAACGGAAAGACGTCACGACTGACCAGAGTAAACATCGCTCCGAGCACGAGAACTTTGTCAGCAAGTGGATCGAGAAAGGCGCCGGTTGATGTCGTGCCATGCCGGCGAGCAACCCAACCATCAATTCCGTCGCTGACACTTAGAGCGAACCACAACAGATACGCAACCCACGCTCCACGTTGGTGGTCAGGTATGACAAGAAACATGACCGGTGACAGCACGAGGCGACCGGCAGTGATTGCGTTAGCCCAAGTTGCAAGCGCATTTGGATCCACTGGCACTACAGCGACTCCTCATCGTCATCATCGGGAATTGTCCCTCCAACTGCAACGAGATCAGGGCCCCATGCTTCTTCAATCTTGACCTCAACGAACGAGCCGACAGCATGTGATGGGTCGATATGGATCACACCGTCAATTTCGGGTGCTTCTCGATGACTTCGACCCACGCCGCGCTCATCAACGAGCACGTTGACATGTTCCCCAATGAGAGCATCGCGTCGGCGGGCAGTAATTGCGTCTTGCATCTCAGTGAGTTCGGCAAGGCGTTCGTTCATGAGGCGGGGATCAACTTGACCGTCCAGGTCATAGGCATATGTGCCAACCTCACGACTAAAGGAGAAGAATCCACACCAATCGAGATCAGCTTCCTCGACGAACTCAACCAATGCCGCGTGGTCGTCATCGGTCTCGCCTGGATAGCCGACAATGAAATTCGACCGCATCGTTGCATCTGGCCGAACTGAGCGAATTTCAGAAATTCGCTTCAAGAAGCGATCACCGTCTCCCCAACGCCGCATCCTCCGAAGCAGAGGTTTGCTGACGTGTTGCAGTGACAAGTCAAAATATGGCACCTGCGTTCCAAGAATGACCTCAACTAACTCGTCGGTGAGATCACTTGGGTAGAGATACAACAAACGAACACGTTCAGCCTCTGTGGAGACGGCGCGCACCAGTGGAACAATGGCACCTGCACCTAGTTCGTCTGGCCGATCAATTCCATATGACGCGAGATCCTGTGCAACAAGAACAATTTCCTTCGCCTGAAGTGATTGGACTTCAGCCAAGATCGAATCAGTATCCCGACTTCGCTGGCTTCCTCTAAACGATGGAATTGCACAAAAACCACATGACCGATTGCAGCCCTCTGCAACCTTCACGTACGCCCATGGGCGTTGGGATGGGGGCCGCTGCAAATTCAGCAAGTCCATCGTTGGCATTGGTGCTTCAGAAACGGGAATGAGACGCCGTTGTTGCTGCTCGGTAATGGCGCCCCCGAACCCAACCACTGCGTCAACTTCTGGGAGTTCTGCAGCCAGTTCATCTCCATAACGCTCAGCCATGCACCCCGTCACAACAAGGCGTGATCCGCTCGGACGGAGCTCATTAAGTTGGAGAATGACACCAATCGACTCTTTTCGAGCCTCTTCGATAAACGCACAGGTATTCACCACAACGACTTCAGCCGCCGACGGATCGTCAGTCGGCGACAGGCCGTCGTGAAGGAGAGTTCCGACAATTTTGTCCGAGTCGACCTGATTCTTGGGACAACCAAGCGTCTCAACGTAAAAACGGCCGCTTCCCTGTGCTGTCACCTTCCTGACACTATCCGTCAGGCGCAGGACTTCTGTGGGTGGACTAGCGAAGTACGACGAGCGGGCAAGAGTCGCAGACGCCTAGATCTGGCCGTTCTGACGCAAAAGTTCAAACTCTTCAACCGTCATCAAGACCGAACGAGCCTTTGAACCCTCACTGGGCCCAACAACACCGCGCTGTTCCAACAGGTCCATGATGCGACCCGCACGAGCAAACCCAACTTTTAGCTTGCGTTGCAACATTGAAGTCGAACCAAGTTGGCTGCGAACAACAAGTTCAACTGCCTGACGCATGATGACCGCATCTTCATCATCATCTCCTGAGGAGAAGGCGTGGGCGTCAGAGGTGACGTCGCTGAAGTCAGGCACACCCCCTGCGGCACCACCTGCGCTTGAGGCTCCATCGCCTTCGACTTCACTTGAATAGATCGGTTCGGGTGCCTGCGCCCTCCAATGCTCAACAACGTGGCGCACCTCTTCCTCACCGACCCAGGACCCCTGAATGCGGTTTGCGACCGATGAGTTGCCCGGCAGCAACAGCATGTCGCCCTGCCCAACAAGCTTCTCAGCACCGGGCTGGTCGAGAATCACTCGTGAATCGGTGAGGCTTGAGACCGCAAACGCCATGCGAGCAGGCACGTTCGCCTTAATCACTCCAGTAATCACGTTCACCGAAGGACGCTGCGTTGCAACGATGAGGTGGATCCCGACCGCCCTCGCCTTCTGTGCAATCCGGGTGATTGATTCTTCAACGTCGCGAGCTGCGACCATCATCAAATCGTTTAATTCGTCGACCACGATGACGATGTACGGCATGTGCTCGTACTCAGACGCATCTCGACCAGCGGGCACCTGCAAGTTGCCTTTGATGACTGCCGTGTTGTATCCGGTGATATCCCGGTATCCGCATTCCGAGAGAGCGTCATATCGGCGCTCCATTTCTTTGACCGCCCAACCGAGCGCGTTCGCTGCCTTCTTGGGATTAGTAACTGGCTGAGTGAGAAGGTGGGGCAAGCGCTGGTACTGCCCCATTTCAACCTGCTTAGGATCGATGAGGATGAGACGAACCTGATCCGGAGTTGTTCGCATCAATAGCGACGTAATGATGCAGTTGATTCCACTTGACTTACCGGCGCCGGTCGCGCCAGCGATCAGCATGTGAGGTGTTGTTGCGAGATTGAGAAATACTGCCTTACCCGCAATATCTTTACCGATCGCTACCTCAAGCGGATGAGCTGCTTTCTTCGCTTCATTCGACACGAGCAGATCACCAAGTGCAACCAGCTGCCTACGAGCATTTGGAACTTCAACACCGATTGCCGAGCGCCCGGGAATTGGGGCAAGAATTCTTACGTCGGTTGCAGCCATCGCATACGCAATGTCTTTTTGAAGGCTTGTCACTTTTGCGACTTTGACACCCGGACCGAGCTCTAGTTCGTAACGCGTCACCGTCGGACCAACAGTGAAGCCAGCCAGCTGTGTCTCGACTCCGTGCTGTGCGAGAGACTCCTGCAAGGTGTCACCACGAGCCTCCACCGACTTCATATCAACCGACTGCTCACCGGTTCTTTCCAACAGCGCCATCGATGGAAGACGCCATTCGCCGGGTCGAACAGGAGTTGTAGGAGCAGGAGTCGTCTCAGGCTGTGTCGCTCTTGGCTGCTCCGCCCGCTTCTTACGGGGAGTTTTGGGCTTCGGTTCAGCAAACTCATCGTCATCTGCCCCGTCATAGAGTGCAGGCGCAACCGAAAGCGGGTCAAGAGCGACATTCGGCTCATCAACCTCCTCGTCGTACTCTTCACGCTCACGGCGACGCTCTTCGGCGCGTTCACTCTGCAGTGTGGCGAGGTTTGACAGTGAGCGCTTGAGGAGCTGCGCGACCGGACGGGTACCTGCTGCCGCACCGGTTCCGGCCACTCTCGCCATGCGTTGAAGCGATGCTCCAGTGATTAATGCAAGTGAGGCAATAAAGAGCGCGATGAGCAACACAATTGCACCAGCCGGCGCAACGAGACGCTGGAGCGGCTCTCCCCCGGCTACACCAAGCAGCCCACCTGCTGACCCAAGACCATCGAGATTCGTGAGCGATGTCGGCGTGCGCACAACATGCACAAATCCGAGAAACGAAAGCACTGCCAGTGCCCAACCAATTCCGACACGGAGTGGAGATTGCGGCTCATGATCTCTAAGGATCGCTACCCCACTACCAATGAGAACAACTGGCAGCAGGTGCCGGCCGACACCTAAAAACCAGCCAAGGAAGGTTCCCGCACCGTCCCCAGCCGGCCCCGCAAGCGAGAACCACACCGCCAACACGAGCAGAACACCGATTGCGATGAGAGCGATACCAAGTAAACCGCCGTCGTTGCTTGCAGCGGCGTTACGACCACCAGACTGGTTGCCCGCGCTTCGACCACCAGAAGCCTTCTTCGTCGCCCCTTTCTTAGTTATTGAGGGGCGCGACTTTGGAGCGTTTCCACCTTTGGTCATGCGCCTCTAACGGTACCAACGCGGCACCACCCGATTCAGCCATACCCAGCTACGAGGCCTGGACGCCCAAAATTCGACCATCGCCGGACAGCAATACGAGCAGGGTTCCGCCCTTTTCGTTGACGACAGTTGCGTCGATCACCGTCGAACCGGCTCCGGAGCCCTGGATCGCGACATCAGCAATGACAGGAGTCGACAGCTCATCATCGATTTGCTCAAAAAGGTCCTCGGCGTTGATCGAGATTGCTGATGCTCGAAAGGTTGCGCCCTCAGCAGACAGCGTCTCGCCATCTGAGGTCAATTCGCCATCTTCCCATCGGAATGTTGTGGCGAACATCCCAAGAACTTCACCGGAATTGTCTTGCTCAGTTTCTGCCAACACCATCGTGACGCCTCTCAAGTCAGCTGACACTTCGAAATACTCCAGCCCAGTGCCAAGGCGAGTTTCGAGCGCCTCAATTGCTGCCGGGATATCGCCCACGACCGGTCTCGCTACCTCAGGAGAGGACCCGCACCCCAGCAGTCCGATTGCGGAGATCACTGAGATGAGCGTCAATCGCATCAAACTTCCATCACAACAGGAACAATCATTGGCCGACGCTTTGTTCGCTGGTTCACGAACCGGCCGGCAGACCTTCGCACCTCGCGTTCGAGAGCTTCGACATCGTTCGTCCCATCGGCAAGCGCACGTTCAACCGCTGCTGCAACCGTGTCACATGCTTCATCAAGAAGGTCTTCAGCTTCGGGTGCATACACCCATCCACGAGTGATGATCTCAGGACCAGTAAGCACTGTCGCAGTCTGAACATCAACCGTAACAACCACCACGACAACGCCCTCTTCCGCCAGCGCCCGCCGATCTCGGATCACACCAGTGCCAACGTCACCGATAATTCCGTCGACATAGACATATCCAGCGGGAACGTGATCAGCATGCCCGGCACCATCGTCATCAAGAACCAGCACATCACCGTCTTCGCAGAGAAGTACACGATCGTCGGCAATTCCCATCTGGCGTCCAAGTGCAGCATTCGCCACGAGGTGCCGGTACTCACCATGGACCGGAACGAACCAGTCTGGTTGCACAATTGAAAGGTAGGTCTTGATGTCGTCAGCTTGAGCATGTCCAGTCGCGTGAACATCAGCAACTCCTGAATGAACGACCTTGGCGCCACGGCGCAGCAAACCGTCGATGACCTGGTTGACGTTGTGCTCATTACCCGGAATTGCGTGACTCGATAGCACGACAGTGTCGGTGTCACTCAACTTCACAAATCGATTTTCTCCTCGAGCAAGCAGTCCCAGCGCCGACATCGGCTCTCCCTGGCTTCCGGTTGAAATCACACAAATTTCACCAGGCGGGTATTGATCAATGTCTTCGACATCGATCAGCGCAGCATCAGGAATTGAAATCACCCCAAGATCTCGTCCGAGTCGAACGTTCTTGCGCATACTCAGGCCAAGCGTCGCCACCTTGCGTCCTGCCGCTATCGCCGCATCGGCAATTTGCTGAATTCGATGGAGGTGGCTGGCGAAACTGGCGGTAATAATTCGTCGACCTTGATGTTCTGCAAATACCTGCCGAAGAACTCCACCTACCGATGTTTCACTGGGAGCGAATCCAGGCTCCTCGGCATTTGTTGAATCCGCAAGCAATAGCCGAATTCCCTCAGATCGAGCGATTTCACCTAATCGAGCTAGGTCACATCGACGACCATCAACTGGGGTGAGATCGAGTTTGTAATCACCTGAGTGCAGAATGACGCCTTGACCAGTTCGCACAACGATCGCATGAGCATGTGGCACAGAGTGGGTAACAGGTACAAACTCAACCTCGAAGGGGCCGATGGTGACCCGGTCACCGTCGTTCGTCGGCACAAAATCAACCCGCCCGAGGAGCCCTGCCTCCTCAATACGATTTCGCGCAAGTCCGAGCGTCAACTGTGACCCATAAATCGGAAGCGGCGTGTCGCGACGGTCGCCGATGCCGTGCTCATCTCGAAGAAGGAACTGGATACCGCCCACATGGTCTTCATGACCATGAGTTGCGACAAGACCTTCAATCGCCGACGCATGTTCACGCAAGTAGGTGAAGTCCGGAAGCACGAGGTCGATGCCATGCATATCCGCGGAGGGGAACATGATCCCGCAATCGATAACAATGATTGAGCGCTCGTTGCCTTCGCCCTGTTCGATCGCAAGACAGTTTCGGCCAATCTCGCCGAGACCTCCAAGGATGACTATTCGTACCGGTTCAGCCACGCGCCGTCACCAGCTCGGCGTAAATCCGACGCGCCTCATCTTCTAGGCCTTCGGGAGCATCACCGAGAGGAAGCCGACATTGACCCACGTTGAATCCGAGTGTTCGCATCATTGCCTTTGAAGGGATCGGATTCGGGGCGACATCGCCGGTTTCAAACGCGAAACTTGGCAGCATGCGCTGGTTAACAGCAGTTGCAGTCGCAAGATCACCTGCCGCAAGCGCCTCAAACATCTGCACGTGATCCGGGGCTGTCCAGTGCGTCGCCACCCCAATGGTCCCGACAGCACCAACAGACAGCAGAGGAAGGGTAAGGCCGTCGTCGCCGCTGTAGACCTCAAAATGAGCAGGGGCCTCGCGAATGAATCGAGCAGTCTCTGCGGGATTTGCTGCTGCATCTTTCAACCCGATGACGTTTTTCTCATCGTGAGCCAAGCGCAGGAGTACATCTGTCGAGACTTTTCGTCCTGTGCGGACGGGGATGTCATAGATGATTTGCGGCAGGTCAACCGCCTGAGCGATTGACCGCAAGTGCTGTTCGATACCGGACTGCGAGGGACGGTTGTAATACGGGCAGAGCGAGAGAATTCCATGCACTCCGAGTGCTTTCGCCCTCACGGACAGGTCAACAGAGTGCGCCGTGTCGTTTCCGACTGTTCCCGCAATGACGGGGACGTCAACCGCCTCAACGACCGCTGCAAACATCGACAGTTTCTCGTCATCGGACAACGTCGGCGACTCGCCTGTTGTGCCACAAACGACAAGACCCTCGTTCCCTTCATCCACAAGTCGACGGGCGAGCTGTTGAGCAACATCAAGATCGACACTGCCGTCCTGAGCGAACGGAGTGATCAGCGCAGTAAGAATTCGTCCAAATGTCGGCGATGGCATGCAGTCAAGAGACTAGTGACCGGTCAGCGGGTCGCCATGCTCAGGCGACGTCAGCACCAAGTTCGAACTTGAGATATTCAGACCCAGTATCTTCCCAATCCTCGAACTGGATGACGTTCATCTCTTCAAATCGCCGACGCAACCACGACTCGTTTCGATCAAGGAGTCCCAACTTTTTGCAGTTCGGAACAATCTTCGAGAACAGCATCTGCTGGAACACGTCGCGGGTCGGGTCACGTAGAACGAGAGGGACAACGTCTTTTGGATTCACGCCCTGCTTTTCCCAGACCTCCTGCTGCAAAAAGCGATCTCGCATTCGAATTGCTGCCTCAAATGCAAACTCCTGACGATCCATCAACTCACGGTCAGTCATTTCGGAGTAGACCTCTTTCAGCGAAAGAACACCAAAAGCGACATGGCGCGCTTCGTCGCTCATCACATAACGAAGAAGTTGCTTTAAGAGAGGCTCTTCGGTCATCTGGTGCATGAATCCGAATGCGGCAAGCGCAAGACCTTCGACCATGACCTGCATTCCGAGGTAGGTCATGTCCCAACGAGAATCTTCGATGATGTCGTCGAGCAACATCCGAAGGTGCGCGTTGACCTGGAAACCTCCGCCAAGCTTCTCATCGAGATAACGAGCAAATACCTCAACATGACGGGCCTCATCAACAACTTGTGTTGCGGCGTACAACTTGGCGTCATACCAGGGCACCGTCTCGGTAATTTTTGCAGTACAAAGCAGTGCGCCCTGTTCACCGTGCAGGAATTGCGACAGAGTCCAGCGACGACTGTCAATTCCGAATTCGAGCCACTCTTTATCGCCCCACTTCTCGACAACAGTTCCGGCGTAATGATCGGGACTGAGCCCCGCCGAGAACGCTGCCTGATCAGATGTCACGACCTCATCGAGTTCGACCTCAGTATCCCATGGGAGATCAGTTGTGCCGTTCCACTGACCGACCTTTGCTTTCTCGTACAGCTTGCGAAGCTGTGGCCGAGCGAGGGAATAGTCCCATGTGAAGATCGCGTCTGCATTGTCTTTTACGACATGCTCGACTTCGTCAACATCGACGTTCGAAACCGAAAGAATGGCCTCAATGTCATTGATCTCATCTCGGCCGATGATGTCTGAATTTGCCGCGTGACCGACTGGCTGTTCTGTGGTGCTCATGAGTTACTCCTATGTGTGAGGCATGACCGAGTCAAAGCTGTGCTCATTCAGGGTCACGGAAGAAATAAGTGGATAGAGAAATTGCGATGCGGTTGCCGCGTTCGTGAGGTCAACAGACTCATCGGGAGACAAGAAATGCGACACCGTTAAGCGAACGACAAGATCAATGAGGCGGTGAGCCGACTTGTGGCCGATGAGCGGCTCCAGGTGTGGAGCAAGAGCACCTGTCGCCATGCGAATAATTCTCGGCAACCCGGCCGCTGTGAGTTGCCCCAGCGCCTCACCTGGTTCAGAACTCAACATCATCGCGAGGTGATCATCGGCCTTCAACAAAATTGAGGCCGATACGACGCTTCGAACAACAATGGCTTCAACCGTTGTTGCACCCTCGATTTCTGCGACAACATCGCCAAAAAACTGGTGAAGTTCACGAACTCTCAGTGCTTCAAATAGAACGTCACGGCCGCCCGGGAAGAGCCGGTACACCGTTGCCCTCGAAACACCTGACTCTCTGCAGATGTCATCAATCGTGACCTTCGAGAAGCCAAGCCGGTGACTACACCGCAGGGCGGCGTCGAGAACAGCGTCCTCGGATTCTGCCAATCCTCGCCGGAGTGTGCCATCTGTCACATATGAGACACTATTGCTGTAAATGTCTCAGCGCAAGTCGTGGGCTCAGCATTCCCTAGTCGGGCAGCACATACTCGGCATACCGTGCGCGGAGGTCTTTCTTCGAGAACTTTCCGACGCTCGTCTTGGGTACCTCGTCAATGAACTCAACTGCATCAGGCAACTGCCAGCGCGCAACGCGATCGCGTAAAAAGTTGAGAACTTCCTCAGCAGAAATCTCGCTGCCCTCCGACCGCACAACACACGCCAACGGGCGCTCCGACCAACGGGGGTGAGGAACTCCAATGACGGCCGCTTCCGCAATCCCGGGATGCGACATCAGTTCATTCTCGAGTTCAACCGAGGAAATCCATTCACCACCTGACTTGATGAGGTCTTTTGTGCGATCGAGCAGTCGCACTCGGCCTCGCTCGTCGACGCTTGCGACATCACCTGTCCGCAACCAGCCATCGGAGGTGAAACTTTCGTTCGCCCGCTCGTCGTTGTAATAGGTGGCTGCGATCCAGTTTCCACTCACCTGCAACTCACCGCTCGACTCGCCATCCCACGGAACCGGATCTTGGGAGTCTGGGTCAACAACTCTCATCTCGACACCGAACGAGATGCGACCAACCGTCGTGCGCAATTCTGCCTGTTCATCATTTGGCAAATCGCGCTGATCAGCATCGAGGTGAGAAACTGCACAAATCGGGCTCGTTTCGGTCATTCCCCACGCTTGCAATAGCGGAAGTCCTGTCATCTCCCGATAACCCTCAGACAACCCTCGCGGTACGGCCGAACCGCCACAAGGAATTGCCCGTAAGCAGGAGGTATCACGACCCTCAAGTTCGGGAAGCACCTGCATCCAGATAGTGGGCACACCGGCGGCGAGCGATACTCGTTCCTCGACAATCAGATTGGCTAGCGCCCTCCCTGAAAGGTCTGCGCCTGGCATTACCATTTTCGCGCCGGTTGCCACACCTGCATGCGCCAGCCCCCAGGCGTTTGCATGAAACATTGGTACGACCGGAAGCACGACATCAGATTCCCGCGCGCCAAGAGAATCAGCCGTCATTGTCCCCATCGTGTGAAGGAAGGTACTGCGGTGCGAGTACACAACTCCCTTGGGATTGCCCGTCGTGCCTGAGGTGTAACACATGCTTGCTGCACGGTGCTCATCGACAGGCTTCCACTCGATAGGAGAAGAGCCTGCGAGAAGTTCCTCGTAGTTGAGAAGTTCAAACCCTGATAGGTCGTCAGGGATATCACCGTCACCGTCATCGATCAGCACAAGGTGTCGTAACCGTTCAAAGGTTGGTAACAGAGGTGCAAGCAGCGGTAGCAACGAGCGATCGACAAAGATGACCTCGTCGTCTGCATGATTAACGATGTAGGTGAGTTGCTCGGGGAACAGCCGGATATTCAATGTGTGAAGGACCCGACCAGTGCATGGCGCAGCAAAATACAACTCAAGATGCTGGGCGGTGTTCCATGAGAACGTTGCAACCCGCCCGTAATCAGAGATCTCTAATGCATCGAGCACCCCACCAAGCTGTCGAGTTCTCATTGCCCACTCCCCATACGTGGTGCGGTCACGACCCTGCGTCGTTGCGGTAACGATCTCTTTGTGGGGGTGATAGCGCTCGGCCCGATCAAATAGATGAGAGATATTCAGTGGTACGTCTTGCATTAATCCACGCATGTCGGGAAATGCTAATCGACAGAGAAACTCAGGTCATAGGGCATACAGATATCGTCGAGGTGTGACTGCCAACCCCCCCGATACGACAACCCTTCGTCCTCGTTGGGCCCCACTGTCGATCGCCGCGTTTGTGGCGCTGGTCGTCTGTACCAATATCGCAGCAATTACTTGGGCGCGACTCGTGCTCTCTTCACCAGAAACATTACTTGCGCTGTCATCACGAAACCGATATCTCGCACTCGCGCTTGGGACCGATATCAGTGGAATCTCCTACTGGCTCATCGGCAGCCTTCGTATTGCCTTAGCATTCGCTGTCTGCCATCTTGCAGGACGCGCATACGGCGATCGAATCCTCGCCATGTTCATCAAATACCTCGGGATGGATCAGCCCACGATCGACCGCTTGCAATCAGGTTTTGCTCGGGCCGATTGGGCACTCATTCCATTTTTCGTCGGCTCAAACATTGTTGCTGCGATTAGTGGAATTCAGCGGACTCGACCAGGTCGTCTTGCCGCCCTCGTTGCTCTCGGACTCGTCGCTCGACTAGCCCTCATTCAGTGGCTAGCAAACGTCTTTGAGGAACAACTCACCGACGTCATCAACCTCCTCCAGAAGTATTCGTGGTGGTTTGTCGGCGGATCGGTCATCCTCGTCGTACTCACGAATAGTCGGAAAACACGGCGGTCGTAGTCCGAACAAAACAAACGGTTGAGCGAGCGCGTAGCCCGATCTCGACAAGGTGTGCCAGGCAATAGATGACGACCATGCCTGTCCGCAACAGTGACCGCCGTTCGGGTTTACAACAATGCGTCGAGTCCGACCGTGAGCCCAGCAGCACCACTAATGCGCCTGCATGCGAGTACAACGCCGGGCATAAAACTCGTTCGATCGTAGGAATCCTGCCGGATTGTCAGCGTCTGACCCTGGGCGCCAAGAATCACTTCTTGATGGGCTGTCATGCCTCGCATTCGAACCGAGTGAATTCGCACTCCATTCGGACCAATTCCTCCACGAGAGCCGGCCGGCTCCTCAACCTGAGTTGGGTCATCGGCCCATCCAGTCTCGCTTGGGGTCATCATTCGGGCTGTTGCAAGTGCTGTGCCCGATGGTGCGTCAATCTTTTCATCATGATGAAGTTCGATGATTTCTGCGGTGTCGAACAGCGCAGCCGCCTCCGCCGCGAACCTCATCATGAGCACTGCTGAAATCGCGAAATTTGCTGCGATCAGACAATTTGCTGCAGATGCCTCGAACGCCGATTCGAATGCAACAAGATCACGATCATCAAACCCGGTCGTGCCCACGACAGCATGAATGCCATGTTGTGCAAGAAACGGGAGTGTTTCTCTCGCCGCCTCCGCCGTCGTGAAATCAACCACGACGTCACATGAAGCATCTAACAACGCATGAAGATCAGGTGAAACCTGGATGCCGTGAATCATGTCGGAACCATGAATATCCACCAAGGCGACAAGTTCAAGACCCTCCGCGGCTACAACCGCGTCACAGACAGTTCTTCCCATTCTCCCGGTCGCACCAACTACTCCGACACAAATACTGCCCATAGCGACGACGGTACTCTGTTACGCGCGGCCAACCGAGACAGTGAGCCTGGTGCTGTTGAGAAGGGTCGCGGCCACCTCAGCAGCATCGCTTTGGGTGACTCGACCCCATCGAGCGATCTGCTCATCAACAGGTCGTATTGTTGACGAACCAGAAAGCATCCCACCAAGGCGAGCCATGCGGGCGCCGGAGTCCTCGAGACTCATCTCGAATGCCCCAACGAGGTACCCGATCGAAATAGCAAGTTCGTCGCTAGTCGGGCCGCGTTTAGCCATGTCGTCGATGATGCTCATCATCAGATCCTGGACTTCTGCCGCTCGCTCTGGATTTGTGGCTGCGTACACCGACCACGCGCCGATATCAGAGAAGGAACTGAGTCCAGAAAACACGGTGTAGACGAGTCCGCGCCGTTCTCGAATTTCATCAAACAATCTGCTCGACAGACCACCGCCAAGTGCATGATTGACGACATCTAAACACTCCCGACGCGGATCCATACGGGATAACCCGAGACCGCCGATGACAACGTGAGTTTGTTCGGTGCCATCATGCACCGATCGATCGCCGGCGCTGCGTACCGGCATAGTTCGATTCAACGCTGAGCCACACGAGGGAATCTTCGAGAAGGCCGACTCAACATCAGCGATCACCGCGTCAGGGTCGACGGCTCCTGCGATCGCCACCACCATTCGGTCGGCCACATAATGCTCGGCATGAAATCGACGGATGTCATCGACCGTTGTAGCTGAAACAGACTGTCGAGTGCCGCCTGGATCTCGGCCAAGCGAATGGTCGGCAAATAATTGCTCGGCGAACACTCGATGCGCGATGTCATCAGGTGACTCATCATCCATTGCCAATTCTTCAAGGATGACTTGACGCTCACTTTCAACGTCTGACGGGCGCAATGAGGGAGTTGAAATGACGTCGCCCAAAAGACTGATGGCATCGTTCACATTTCGCGCCGGCATGCGACAGTAAAACGTCGTATTTTCGCGTGCTGTGTAGGCGTTGATATCGCCACCAACTCGATCAACCGAGCGAGAGATATCAGATGCCGATCGCTGCGAGGTTCCTTTAAACAACAAATGCTCAAGGAAATGACTCACACCTGCGATGGGCTGAGGCTCGTCGCGAGAACCAACTCCAACCCATACACCTACCGAGACCGAACGTGTTGTCTCCATCGGATCAACCGCAACGGTTAATCCATTATCAAGAACGACAACACGCTCGGTCATCGAGGTGTCATTTGCTATTAGCGGTGACGACGACGTCCGCCGCCGTCACCACGACGTTCGGAGCTTGGCCCGAGGTCACCGAGTTCATCGGCGAGTTCAGCGTCAAAACTCTCATCGAAACTGACAGATTCGATCTCTCCATCACTAGACGCCCGTTGTGCAGGAGCCGGAGCTGGAGCATCATCATCTGCGTCGGAGGAATCGCCAGAGACGATGTCACCGGCCGGGCTCAGCGATACCTTCCCGCGGTCATCGATCTCGTCAACAACGACCTCAACCTCATCACCGAGAGATAACACGTCTTCGACGGCGTTGATTCGCTTACCGCGACCGATCTTCGAGATATGAAGCAGGCCATCTCGGCCTGGAAGGATGTTGACAAACGCACCGAACTTAGTGATGTTCACCACGCGACCGGTGTAGGTGGCGCCAATTTCAGCCTTCGGCGGGTCAACGATGTTAAGGATCGCGGTACGAGCCTCTTCCATGCGCCATGACTCGACTGCTGCAATCGTCACGATGCCAACAGCTCCATCGTCGTCTACTGCAATATCGGCACCGGTCTCGGCCTGGATGGTGTTGATGATTTTGCCCTTTGGACCGATCACCTCTCCAACTTTGTCAATCGGAATAGTGATGGTGACAATCTTTGGAGCCGTTTCTGCGACCTCGCTCCGTGGTGCAGCAATCGCAGCATTCATCACGTCGAGAATCTGCATACGTGCCTCACGGGCTTGCTGGAGTGCATCAGCGAGTACCTGTGCAGGAATACCCTCGATCTTCGTGTCGAGCTGGAGTGCGGTGATCGCATCATGCGTTCCGGCGACTTTGAAGTCCATGTCTCCGAATGCATCTTCTGCACCAAGGATGTCGGTCAATGTCACGTAGTTATCGCCGTCTTTCACGAGACCCATTGCGATACCGGAAACAGCTCCACGGATGGGTACGCCCGCATCCATCAGTGAGAGGCTTGACGAACACACCGAACCCATCGATGTTGAACCATTCGACGACATCACCTCGGACACGAGACGGAGCGTGTACGCGAAGTCTTCCTGACTTGGAACAACCGGCATCACCGCCCGAGCAGCAAGCGCTCCGTGGCCAATCTCGCGACGCTTCGGTGAACCGACACGGCCCGTCTCGCCATTTGCCCACGGTGGCATGTTGTAGTGGTGCAGATAGCGCTTCTCGTTGTTCGGTGACAGCGAGTCGATCATCTGATTCATGCGCGGCATTGCGAGGGTCAACACGTTCATGACCTGAGTTTCACCACGCTGGAACAGACCTGATCCGTGTGCTGTGGGGAGCACGCCTACTTCTGCTGAAACAGGGCGGAGGTCGCGGACACCACGGCCGTCGATACGGAGGCCCTCGTCAACGATCCGGCGGCGAACGAGCTTCTTCGTCAGCGAACGAACAGCTTCCTTCACAGCCTTTTCTTGACCTGCGAATTCGCCATCTTCACCGCACAGCGCTTCGAGTGCCTTTGCAGTTGCAGCATCAGTTGCTGCGTTGCGCTCGGATTTTCCGGCAATTGAAACCGCCGCACCAACTTCAGCCGCGACACAACCCTCAACTGCTGCAAACACCTCTGGGGTGTAGTCAAGCACTGGGGTAAACGGGAGTTGTTCAATTGGTCCCGAGGTAGCGATCACACTTGCGACAAGTTGACGCTGCAGCGCAATTGATTCTTTGATCCACTGCTTCGAGGCATCGAGACCCTCAGCGAGTGCGACCTCATCAACCTTCGGCGCGCCGTCTTCATAGAAGTAGAAGCTCTGCTCAGTACCGCCAGCCTCGACCATCATGATTGCGACATCGCCGTTGTCAAGTTCGCGACCTGCGACAACGAGTTCGAATGTGGAGGATTCCCCCTCATCGTAGGTGGGATGAGGAATCCAGTCTCCCTCAGTGGTGTATGCAACGCGCACCGATCCAATTGGTCCCTCAAATGGGATTCCCGAGATCATGAGTGCTGCAGACGCAGCATTGATTGAAAGGACGTCGTGCGGGTTGGCCATGTCGACGCCGAGAACAGTCGTTACAACCTGAACTTCGTTGCGGAAACCATCTGGGAATGCCGGACGGAGCGGACGGTCGGTGAGACGGCAGGTGAGAATTGCGTCCTCGGTTGGACGGCCTTCACGACGGAAGAATGACCCGGGGATCTTTCCCGCTGCGTATGAGCGTTCCTCAACGTCAACGGTGAGCGGGAAGAAGTCGATACCTGGACGTACGTCTTTAGCGGCGTTTGCCGTGGTGAGCACTCGAGTTTCGCCGATAGTGGCGACGACAGCGCCTTGACTTTGTGGCGCAAATTTTCCTGTCTCAAATGACAGGGTTCGATCGGTGCCCGAAATTGCTCCGGACACGCGGATTGGATCAGCCATAAGTGGCTCCTTTCAATTTGGGACGTTCCCAAATGGTGTGGAGCAGCTCTCCGGTTGCCAGTTGGCAACACCGCATCAATTCCCGCTCACACGTTTGACACGATCTCAGCAACCGGTAACCGACATCAGCTACTCAGTGATATGTGGACGATGACGCCCAAGGTAAGGCTAGCCCGCAAAAACAACACCCGCTCGTCATTCGATCGAGCGGGCGAGTTCTTCACCGAAAATAACTGACGGCAACAACCGCCAACGTTGAGCCAAAACTCAGCGACGGAGGCCGAGTTCAGCAACGATCGAGCGGTACCGCTCAACGTCAATTGCGCGGATGTAGTCGAGCATACGACGACGCCGACCAACGAGCATCAACAAACCACGACGGGAGTGGTGATCTTTCGGATGGGACTTCAGGTGATCTGTCAGGTGCTGAATTCGTGATGACAGCAGCGCAATTTGGACCTCTGGAGATCCGGTATCGCCATCACTTTGACGGTGACGTGCAATGACGTCTGCTTTTGGCTCAATTGCCATGTTCTTGCCTACCTTTTCGTAGTTGAGGTGGTCGCGCCCAAGGACGCATCCGAGAGAGTCGGAACCCCAACGGACATCGAGAGGTTATGAGAACTGAATAAAGGTCACAACCTGACGCAGGCGCGAGTCCGATCAACATCGGCACGAAGTTGTGTGGTTAGCGCCTCAAGCCCGTCAAATCGCTGCTCATCACGCAGCCGCTCTACAAATTCAACCGCAAGCATCTGACTGTAGAGATCTCCAGAAAAGTCGAGCAGATGGCATTCAACCAGTGATCGATCCGCCGACCCGTAAAAGGTTGGTCGTTTACCGATATTCACCGCGCAGGCAAATTCAACTCCCGCCTCGGTGAGGCATTTCGCTGCGTAGACACCGTCGGCTGGAATGATGAATCGTTCAGGAACATCGACATTGGCAGTCGGGAAGCCAATCGTTCGGCCACGTTCATCACCATGCACAACTTGGCCACGAATCACCATGTTTCGACCGAGCATTTCACTGGCCGCCTTGATGTCTCCTTGGCGCAGCGCAGATCTGATCGCAGTCGAACTAATGATGTCTGCCGACTCGGATCGTCGAAGTTCGAGGGGAGTCACACTGAAATCGTGTTGAGAACCAAGTGCTGCTAGCAACTCAACATTTCCCCTTCGTCCTTTGCCAAAGTGAAAATCCTCCCCGATAACGATGTCGATTGCCGAGAGCGCGTCTACGAAGACACGCCGCACGAAACTCTCAGCTTCTTCTGCCGCCGCAGTTTCATCAAACTCCAGCACAACAACTGCATCAAGCCCTGTTCGCTCAAGGAGTTCAAGACGCTGATCAAGCGAGGTGATCAACAGCGGGGCCGACTCTGGGCGAACCACCGAAGCAGGGTGTCGATCGAACGTCACGACAACACTGCGGTGGCCGAGTTGCTTCGCGCGATCAACGACAGACGCGATCACCGAGGTGTGACCACGGTGTAACCCGTCATAGGCCCCAATAGTGACCACGGAGCGCTCACCCAGGAATACGGGTGTCTGCAGCGAGTGAACGACGAGCACGTTTCCGAAACCTATCGCTGAGATGCCGTTGGCAACACCACCGACGGCTTGGCATTCCCATTGCGGAACGGTTGATAGACCGCAATGAGCGTTCCACCGGTGTGAACAGCCCACGGCCCTTCGCCGCCCCACATTGGAAGGAGCCCACCGACGGCAACCTTTTGTGCAGTCTCTTCATCAACATCGACGCGGTCAAGGCTCTCTACGATCACCTCAACCGGCAGCAGCTCACATGTCTCGGGCGGCGCCGCTCTCTCAAGATTGAACGGCCCTGACGCGACGCGTCGTAAAGATCGCAAGTGCGCCCCTCCCCCTAGAAGATGCCCAATGTCATCAGCAATCGTTCGAACATAGGTGCCGGCGGAACAATCAACTTCAATCGCAAATATGTGCGACTCATCTGTTTTACAAACATCACAACGAAAAATCGTTACCCTTCGCGGCTCGCGTTCAATCTCAATTCCCTCGCGCGCAAGTTCGTGTAATCGTTTTCCATCGACCTTTATCGCAGACACCATTGGTGGAATTTGATCAATCTCGCCAAGCAAATGTTCCTCGACAACGCGCTGAACGTCTTCTAGTGTCACCGCCGACATATCGTGGGTCGCGGTTACCTCTCCTGCCGCATCCAGGGACGATGTTTCAGTTCCTAGAACAACCTCACCGACGTAGGTCTTCGTTGAAGCGGTGGCGTATTGCAACAGACGAGTCGCCATTCCTACGGCGACGACCAGCACCCCAGTTGCGTCAGGATCAAGAGTTCCAGCGTGACCAATCTGCCGCTCAGAAAAACGTTTACGTAACTGGCCGATCACGTCATGGCTTGTGATTCCCGCTGGCTTGTCGACAATACAAACCCCGTGAACAGTCGGAGGCCGACGGCGAGCCATCTACTCCCCTGCGTCCGAAATGGCAGAACGAGGGTCAGCCCGGAGAATTTCGTCGATTCGTTCCGCAGCCCGAATCACATCATCGGGTGCGAAATGAAGGATCGGTGTTTTCTTCGCACGGATCTGTCGCCCGATTGATGACTGAATGCGTATTCGATGCTCTCCGAGTGCCTCCACGATTTCCTCATCAGCCTCCGGACCAGACAAAGAGTCGTAATAAACGTGCGCTCGGTTGAGTTCGTCGTCAACATCGATTCGCGTCACCGTGACAAACTCGAGCCGCTCGTCAGCTATTCGAACCAACTCTTCGGCGATGATTTCTCTTAGGGTTTCACCGACACGCGCGGAACGAGGGTAACGATGCGCCCCGCTCGATGCGCGGGTCGAACGACGTCCACCACGAGAGCCCATAGCTCAACTCAGCGTTCGTGCTATTTCACGCTCATCGAATGTTTCGATGACATCGCCCGGTTTCAAATCTTGGAAGTCGCTCAAGCCGATACCGCATTCAAATCCTTCGCGGACCTCACGAACATCATCTTTGAAGCGCCGGAGAGAAGTGATCTCGCCCTTCCAGATGATGGTTCCGTCGCGAAGGAAGCGCACCTTCGAACCACGAGTGATTGTGCCGTTCTGAACGTAGCAACCGGCAATTGCTCCAAGTTTTGGAACACGGAAGATCTCGCGAACTTCCGCATCGCCGGTGACGACCTCTTCGTACTCAGGCGCAAGCATTCCGACCATCGCTTGCTCAATGTCTTCGAGCAATTTGTAGATGATTTCGTAAGTACGAATCTCGACATTCTGCTGATCGGCCAACTCGCGCCCCTTGCGATCAGGACGAACGTTGAATCCGAGGATGGTTGCATTTGTCGTTGCAGCAAGAGTGATGTCGTTTTCTGAGATCGCACCGACCGCACGATGCACAAAAACCAGGTCGACTTCATCACGGCCCAGTTTCCGTAAACTGTCAGTAACGGCTTCGAGTGAACCCTGCACATCGGCTTTCAGGACGATGTTAAGAATTGCCGACTCACCGCTCTGAATCTGGGTGAAGATGTCCTCCAGTTTCGTGCCGGTCTTGACTCGCGAATCAGATCGCTGATCGCGGATCTTGCGGTGATGTGTTCGGGCTTCGCCGACCAGACGAGCAATTCGCTCATCTGGTGCCGCCCGAAACTCGTCTCCTGCTGCCGGAACTGATGACAAACCGAGAACCTCAACCGGTGACGATGGACCTGCGACCTTGACCTGCTCGCCACGATCGTTAATCATTGCGCGAACACGTCCCCAGGAAGCTCCAGCGACAATTGGGTCACCAACTTTCAGTTCGCCTTTGTCGACGAGCACAGTGGCAACCGGGCCGCGCCCCTTATCAAGGTTGGCCTCAAGAACAATGCCCTTCGCTCGACCAGTTGGATTAGCAGTCAACTCTTCAAGTTCGGCAACGACCAGCAACTGATCGAGTAGGTCATCAACACCGAGATCTTGAAGGGCAGACATCTCGACGACAATCGTGTCGCCACCCCAGGCCTCAGGAACAAGCTCGTGCTCAGCAAGTTGAGTTAACACTCTCTGAGGGTCAGCGTTGTCTTTATCAATCTTGTTGACTGCGACAATGATAGGAACATCGGCAGCGCGAGCGTGACTGATCGCTTCGATCGTCTGCGGCATCACCCCATCGTCAGCTGCCACAACGAGCACAACGATGTCTGTCGCCTGTGCACCACGAGCACGCATGCTCGTGAAGGCCGCGTGTCCCGGTGTGTCAATGAATGTAAGGACATGACCATTGCGCTCAACCTGGTACGCGCCGATGTGCTGGGTAATACCACCGGCCTCACCATCGACCACATTGGCCGAGCGGATCCTGTCGAGAACGGTCGTCTTACCGTGGTCAACGTGACCCATCACAGTGATCACTGGCGGACGTGACCGCTGCGCCTCTTCGTCATCGTCGTCACTGTCATCGAACAACGCTTGAAGCTCAATTTCTTGCTGCTGACCTGGATCAACAAGGAGCAACTCGGCCGACACATCAAGAGCAAAGAGCTCCATATGTTCATCAGAAAGTGCCTGTGTTGCAGTCACCATTTCACCGTTGTTGAGCAGGAACTTCACAACGTCAGCGGCAGTGCGATTCAACTTTGGAGCGAACTCCTGAGCTGACACCCCACGCTCAATAACGATCGTTCCTTCAGGAACTGGGGCAGTGCGATCGGTGAGCTGGAGATGCTGCGGTTGCAACTCATCTTGGTCACGACGACGACGGCGCTTCGATCGCCGAGGCGGACGCCGCTGACCACTGGGCCTACCGCCGGGACCCGGACGACCACCGGGACCGCCGCCAGGACCACCAGGACCACCAGGACCACCAGGACCGCCAGGACCGCCGCCTGGGCGAGGGCCACTAAAGCCGCCCGGGCGACCGCCCGGGGCGGGTCGAGCAGGCCGGCCACCTGGTGCTGGACGACCAGGAGCATTTGCCTGGCCCGGAGGAGGCGGAATTGGCTTACCCGTAGATGAGAAGGGGCGACCCGGAGGAGGTGGAATCGGCCTACCACTTGGGGCTTCCGGCGGGGCCGGACGCTCAGATGGAGTTTGAACTGGACGATCACCCGTTGGCTGTGCAGGCGACTTTGCAGACGCCGGTCCGGGACTCGAGACAACACGATCACTTGAGCTGCCCGGGCCCGCACTTGAAATGACTCGAGGCGATGGGTCTGCGGGAGTTTCTGTTTCGGCAACTACGGGCTGAGGATCCGCGACATCGTCCGTTGTTTCTGCCTCAGGTTCTACTACTTCGGGTTCCGGAATCGGCTCCGGTGTCGGTGCAGATTCCTCTGGCGCTTCGGCTTCTGGTTGTGGCGCAGGGGCGGGCTCGTCTGCGGTTGGCGCAGAATCAGGTGTTGATGTGACTGATCCGACGAGGCCGGCCTTGGAAGCCTTTTCTCGAACCATCGAGGCATCCTCTTCACTTAACGTCGAGGAGTGACCTTTCACTGCCAGATCAAGCGATTTGCAGAACTCAACGAGTTCTGGGTTCGACATTTGTAATTCTTTGGCTAGAGCATGAATACGGATATTCGAGCCGGGCTTCTTCCCTTTTGATCCACCCGACTCAGCAGCAGCCTCCTGTGGCTGCTCGTCTCGGGTGAGCCCCTCGCGTTCTGCCTTGCGCCGCACCATGTCGGCATATGCCTCGTTCAACGAAGACGACTGACCCTTAATCGGCACGCCCAGGCTGTGGCAGAGCTCGACTATCTCAGCATTGGTCATGCCAAGTTCCTTCGCTAGCTCGTGCACTCTTAGGTTTTTTGCCACTTGATTCCTCTATCCCTCAGTCGTTTCTCAGTCTCTCAAACAAATCTCGCCGTCACACCTGTCCGGCGGTGGCACTCTCTATCGATCGGATCAATTCTTCTAACTCGGATGCTGGCACGCTGATCCGCCATGCCTTTGAAAAGGCATTCGTACGCATCGCCTGTCGTGCACATATGACCCCACACAACCAAGCTCCACGTCCAGGTCCGTGTCGGTCGATATATGCGCCCGAATCGCCGTACACACACCTCAGCAACTGCTGTTGCTCGCGCCGCTGACGACACCCGACACAGGTTCGCACCATCTGATCAGTCGATGTCCTCACCACCTTCGGCTTCTGCAGTTGATTCGTTCTCGGCAACCTCAACGCTTGCCTCTACCGCAGGTTCGTCGGCAGCATCTGACGATGCGCCACCCTCACCATCATCGGCGACAGTTCCCGATGTCTGCACTGTCCATTCGGCTTGGCTCATCACGCTGCCATCGGCGGCGTGCCACTCCATCTCGCCAGAGTTCGGGTTCTCGACCCACTCACCCTCTGCATATTCAACATTTCCAAGTTCTGCTGCATATCCGCCCGAGGTCTCGCCATCGGCTTCCTGAGTTTCGGAGCGGATATCGATGCGAACACCAGTGAGGCGAGCCGCCAAGCGAGCGTTCTGACCCTCTCGTCCAATCGCAAGCGAAAGTTGATGATCCGGAACAATGACGTCAGCCTGGGTCCGGTCCTCGGAGATCACTACTTGAGTGACTTTTGCCGGCGACAACGCCTTGGCCACGAAATCTGCAAGGTCGTCACTAAACGGAACAATGTCAATCTTCTCACCGCGAAGTTCGTTCACGACCATACGAACCCGTGCACCCCTCGCACCGACACAGGCGCCGACCGGATCAACGTTGTGGTCATTAGACCACACGGCGATCTTGGTGCGGTGTCCTGGCTCGCGAGCACATGCACGCAACTCGACGACCCCATCTGCGATCTCTGGAACCTCGAGCTCGAACAGGCGCTTGATCATTCCGGGGTGGGTTCGCGATACGACAATCTGCGGACCCTTCGCGGTCTTGCGCACTTCGACGATGTACGCCTTTGAGCGGTCGCCACGATTCGGACGCTCATATGGAACCTGTTCAGCTTGTGGCATCAATGCCTCAACCCGGCCGAGGTCGAGCAGGGCGTAACGAGACTCTGTGCGCTCGATAATTCCGGAGACCAGATCGCCTTCACGGTTGGCGTATTCCTCGAACTTGCGATCACGCTCAACCTCGCGGATGCGCTGTGACATGACTTGACGAACAGTCTGCGCCGCAATTCGGCCGAGCTCAGCCCTGTTCGGGGTGTCGTCCCGGGGGTTCACCCACTCACCATTTTCATCAAGGTCATAGGCAGTGAAGGTGAACTCCATCGTCTCTGGGTCGACCCCAACCTGAACCTCGTCAGCTGCATCCGGGCGACGCTTGTACGCGCTCGCAAGCGCCTCCACTAACACCTGCAACAGTGCGTCAACAGACAAGCCCTTTTCTTGGGCAAGCATCTTGATGGCTTCGCTCATGTCGAGATTACTCACGGTTGTTCCTCCGCGTCTGTCCCGCTGTCATATGACTCTGCGGGATTGGGTGTTGTTATTCCCGATTGCCGGGACTTCTTGGATCGAGGAGCACCAGGCTTAGGTGCTGGGCCCCATTCGAAGATCGTTTTGGCTTTATCAATTGCAGAAATGGCGATTGTCATCGCGCCGGATTCGGTATCGAGCACAATTGACTGGCCGTCGCACGATGACAACAGGCCTTCGACTCGCCGCTGCTCCACCGAAGAGTCGGACAGACGAACGGTGATGCGCTTTCCAACCTCTCGAGTGAAATGGTGGGGGGTTCGGAGTGCACGTTCGACACCGGGGCTTGTCACCTCAAGCGTGTACTTTCCAGGAATTGGGTCTTCGTGGTCAAGTTCACGGGAAAGTAGCCGGGTGACCACTGCAATGGTGTCAAGGCTCACGCCTGATTCGGAGCCGGTAGGCGTATCGATCGTTACTCTGAGAGTTCCGCCACGCTGCTCAAGGTCATAAATTTCGAGTCCGAGGTCAACTACAACCGGTTCAACGAGCGCCCGAACTCGATCAATCGTTGTAGATGTCATGCGGTCCTCCTTGTCGTTGTTTCCACCTGTGCCCATCCAACAAACAAGGCGTGGGGTAAACCCCACGCCTTTCGGTCGGATACGCATACAGCGTTATTCGTTTCGAAATAGCACTGCAAGCATACCTCAAGACTTGTAAATCAGAAAGGGCAGGGCAGGTCAGGTCACTAGGGGCAACGAGAGGGGCACGGTAGTGTGCGGACGTGCTTCGGATGTCAAAACTCTTCTTACGAACACTGCGAGATGACCCATCAGATGCCGAGGTTCCCTCACATCGACTTCTCGTTCGAGCTGGATATATCCGCCGTGCTGCTCCCGGCGGCTTCACCTGGTTACCTCTCGGCTGGATGACCTACCGCAAGGTCGAAGACATCATTCGCGACGAAATGAACAAAGCAGGATTTCAAGAAGTCCACTTCCCTGCGTTGCTGCCGCGCGAACCCTATGAAGCAACTGGACGCTGGACCGAATACGGACCGAACCTCTTTCGCTTGAAAGACCGGCGGGACAATGATTTTCTTCTCGCCCCTACCCACGAAGAAATGTTCACGCTGATCGTACGCGACCTCTTTTCTTCCTATCGAGACCTTCCACTTTCGATCTACCAGATTCAAACGAAATATCGAGACGAGGCACGTCCGAGAGCCGGACTTCTTCGAGGCCGAGAATTTGTGATGAAGGATTCGTACTCGTTTGACGTTGATGATGAAGGCCTCGAGTCCTCGTACAACAGACACCGCGAGGCATACATCTCGACCTTTGACAGACTCCAGCTCCCCTACGTGATCGTGTCAGCAATGTCTGGAGCGATGGGCGGCTCAGCATCGGAGGAATTCCTCGCCCCGATCGACGTCGGCGAGGACACCTTCGTGCAATGCACATCGTGCGGCTACGCCGCTAATACCGAAGCTGTCAACGTGGCGGTATCGAAACCAACTGATGCGGTACACCCTGATGCCCTCGTCGTCGACACGCCGGACACACCCACAATCGACACGCTCGTGTCGCATTTGAATTCAGCAGCGGACACCCAGCAACCAGACCATCAGTGGGCAAGTGAAGACACGCTAAAGAATGTTCTTCTCAACCTTGTTCATCCTGATGGACGCATCGAGCCACTCGCAATTGGCATTCCCGGTAATCGAGAAGTAGACCTCAAGCGCGTTGAAGCACAAGTTGCCCCCGCAGAACCCATTCCGTTCACCGACGCTGATTTTGCAGCACACCCGACGCTCATCAAGGGCTACATCGGACCGAAAGCAGTCGGCGTGGATTCACCATCTGGAATCCGATACCTCGTCGACCCTCGAGTGGTCCACGGAACAGCTTGGGTCACCGGAGCAAATTCGCCTGGCCATCACGTCATCAACCTCGTCTGCGGCCGAGACTTTACTCCCGACGGAACGATCGAGGCAGCAGAAGTACTTGAAGGTGATCCATGCTCAAACTGTGGATCGGCGATGACGATTGCACGAGGCATCGAAATTGGGCACATCTTCCAACTTGGGCGTAAATACGCGACAGCGCTCGACCTTAAGGTGCTCGACGCCGAGGGGCAGCAGATCACGGTGACAATGGGGTCTTACGGCATCGGGGTGTCGAGAGCGGTTGCCGCTATCGCCGAATCACACCATGACGAGAACGGATTATGTTGGCCACGCGCCGTTGCGCCTGCAGATATCCACCTCGTCATTGCAGGCAAAGACGATGGCCCGCAACGTCCGGCAGCCGAGACTCTTGCAGCCGAGCTCGAAGCAGCGGGAGTCGCCGTTCTGTTCGACGACCGAGAAGGGGTCTCTCCCGGCGTAAAATTTAAAGATGCCGAACTGATCGGCATTCCCACAATCGTCATCGTTGGTCGCGGAATTACCGATGGTCTTGTCGAAGTGAAAGACCGACTCACCGGGGAGCGATCAGACCTTCCGATTGGAGAGGTGACAGCTCATCTCTTGGCGCTGGTGCAGGCCCCATAACTCTGAAAGGTTGACGAGAGAAGTAGCTACCCAAATGCTGAACTGAGTCGTTGAGCCACCCACTCGATGGCGTCGCCACCTTCGGGAATCAACTCCCGCAGCGTGAAGAATGCGTGAATCTGACCCGGGAAGCTCCGAAGTTCGCAACTTACACCCGCCTTTGCGAGAGCGCTGGCGTATGCGGCACCTTCGTCACGTAGCGGATCGAATCCGGCAATGAGGACCGACGCGCTCGCAGTCTTACGCATTCGCTCTGGAGCAGCTGCGAGGGGCGAAACTGATTCATCCCCTGCTGAAATTCCGGTGCCACCCAAGTAGTGGCCGACAAACCACTGCATGCCAGCCTTTGTCAGCAGGTAACCCTCGGCGTTTTCGTCAATCGATGGGTGTGACAACGTGAGATCTACAACCGGATACACAAGCGCCTGATGACACAGCGCCTCACCGAGTTCAAGCGCCACCAACGCAGCAAGATTGCCTCCCGCAGAGTCACCTCCCACGGCGACACGCGAATGATCGAGTCCGATCTCACGTCCGTGTTCAAGCACCCACTTTGTGACCGCCGCACAGTCCATCAACGCAGCGGGTGCAGGGTGCTCGGGAGCAAGTCGATAATCGACTGAGATGACAGCACACCCTGCCGACGCCGCAAGATCCTGACAGACTGCCAACGAAGCCGCAGACGAACCAATCACCCACCCTCCGCCATGAAACCACACAAGCACGGGAGGCTTCGCAACATTTTTTGGTCGGATGAGGTGACAGGGCACGCCGTCGATTGTCAACTCGCTAACAGATTCGACATCAGCACCTTCGCCAGCGAAGGGAACCGTTGCGTCATACCCGGCGCGGGCATCAACTGGAAGGGATTCGTGAAGCGGAGGTCGACCGGCCTCAACCAACATTTGTAAAAAACTTGCTGCAGAACTATCGAGCGTCATTCCCGCATCATTTCACACTCGCCACTCAACTAGATCACGATCGATCTCACTGATCGAACGCCGACCTGAGAGCGCCATTGTCCTTCGAACACCATCATCTAAGAAGTTGATGACATGGTCGACACCGCGCTCCCCTGCGGCCCCCATGCCGTACAGGTATGCCCGACCTATCGAACAGAGGTCAGCACCTAATGCAATTGCTTTCACGATGTCAGAACCCCTGCGAATGCCACCATCGCATATGATTTTGACTTGTCCGCCGACGGCTTGTGCGACTGGCTCGATGAGTTCTACCGGAGTTGGAGCATCATCAAGTTGGCGCCCACCATGGTTCGAAAGAGCAATCCCCTCAACACCGGCATCTACTGCCCGTCGAGCATCGTCAACGCGCTGAATGCCCTTCAAAATGATCGGGCCCTCCCAGATAGACCGCAGCCATTGCACATCATCCCATGACAGCGCTTGGTCGAAACTGGTCATCACATGCTCGGCAAGTGAAATCGGGTCGGTTCCGTCCTCATCGTGACCATCGTGCCCGACGACATTCGCGAACATGATCGGAGGGTTGGTAATGAAATCGAGCGTCCAGCCGGGGTGAAGTATTCCGTCGACGATGGTCCCAGGACCAATCTTTGGGGGAATTGTGTACCCCCGACGTACGTCACGTTCGCGTCGACCAAGGACAGCAGTGTCGACGGTCAGCCACAACCCGGTGTATCCCGCGGCCTTGGCACGACCAACAAGTTCGGCCACAAGACCGCGATCACGCCACGTGTAGACCTGGAACCAGCGATCAACGTTTGGTCCTGCGGCAGCAACTTCTTCGATCGAACGTGTCGCCATTGTCGACAACGAATATGGAATTCCTGCCCGCTGAGCGGCACGCACAACCGCTAGTTCTCCTTGGGAGTGCGTGATCCGGGTATATCCCGTTGGCGACAGCATCAATGGCAAGGGCAACGTGCTTCCGAGAAACTCAACCGATGTGTCGATATTGCTGACATCTCGAAGAACGTTTGGGCGAAAGCCAAGCCTGCCAAACGCCGAAGAGTTCCGTTCGAGAGTGCGCTCATCTTCCGCTGCGCCATCGATGTAATCAAAGACACCTCGAGGAAGCCGGCGCCGAGCGATCCGACGCAAATCTTCGATATCGGCGCAGCCAGAAAGTCGGCGCTCCACCGGATCGAGTTCAATCGGCTTGAATCGAACAACTGAACGGAATGTTCGATACATCGAACGAGGGTCGACCGACATCACGTCACCTCAGCTAAACCGGACGAGACCTTGGTCAATAACCGTGCGGTCACCAACCGACGTCGTAAACATCGCAGAGCCGTCGCCGTTGTCCCATACCCGGATGTCCAAGGTGTCACCTGGAATAACCGGTGACGCAAAGCGCGCCTCAATGTGGTTGAAACGTGATGGGTCGGAATCGCATAACGAGTGAAGTAACCCGCGGCCGGTGAATCCGTAGGAGCACAGCCCGTGCAAAATCGGTATCGGGAACCCACCCCGGGCGGCAAATGAGGGGTCGGTATGAAGCGGATTGCGATCACCTGATAGCCGATAGACAAATGCCTGATCAGGTGCAGTTGTATAGCTAACGAGATGATCTGGATCACGTTCGGGTGGTTCATTGACGGGCCCTGAAGGGCCACGGTCTCCGCCCCAACCCCCGGCGCCTCGAACGAACGCCGATGACCGAAGTGTGCACAGCACTCCACTGCCATCGGTCAGCGTTGTTTCGGACACAACAACGGCCGCTTTACCCTTGTCATACATCGCGACAATTTCGCTTTGCATCGTGGCAGAACCGGAGGTCGGAAGCGCCCGTGCTGGTGTCACGGCTTGTTGCCCATGAACGAGCAGTGCCGGATCAAATTCACCGACTGCTTTCATGGGCGAACCTTTGCCCCACCCCAGCACGACCGGGAATGTTGGAAAAACCTGCTGGACAACGTCAGCGGTGTTCTCCGTGGTGAACGCCAATTCGTCGGCACCAGCGCCGATGCCGACCGCGTATAGGAGACAATCTTTGGAGTCCCAAGTGATCTCTACCGGATCACCCTTTGCTCCAACTGCAGATGGATTAAGTGCCATGTCAGTTCCCTTCCTGAGGTTGTGGCGGTCCGCCAGCAACACCATCCATACCTGAATTTTTTCGAGCGGTCGAGAGCAATGTTTCGACGACCGGGCCCAAGGCCTCAGGGTCTTCGATCGGCGAAACCGATGGTCCACGAACCCAGCCCTCAGCCACTGCTAGGAACTCACCCGAAGCCTCAAACACTCGACCGGTGACTCCGCCCGACTCTTCTGAGGCCAACCATGTGGCGATTGGGGCAATCCAGCGGGGAGATCGGAGATCAGCCTCTTCTGGGGTTTCTGGCGCCGGGCTAAGCCCTTCAGTCATTCGGGTTAACGCAACCGGGGCAACCGCATTTACGGTGACCCCGTAACGGGCCATCTCTAACGCTGAGATCACAGTGAATGCAGCGATACCCGCCTTTGCGGCGCCGTAATTTGTTTGGCCTGGGTTTCCGTAAATTCCAGAGACTGACGATGTATTGATTATCCGTCCGCTGACAGCCTCGCCTGCTTTCGAGCGATCCCGCCAGTAGCCGCAAGCGTGCTTCGCTGGCGCAAACGTTCCTTTGAGATGCACATTGATCACGGCATCCCACTCTTCTTCAGTCATGTTGACGAGCATCCGGTCGCGAAGGATCCCCGCGTTGTTGATCACGGCGTGTAAGTCGCCAAAGGTGTCGATGGCTTGCGCAATCATCCGCCCTGCACCATCGAAATCGGCAACATTGTCACCGTTGACGACGGCTTCTCCACCCATCGCAATGATCTCGTCAACAACAGATTGCGCTGGCGTCAACTCTCCACCAGTGCCATCGACCGCACCACCAAGGTCGTTCACCACCACCTTTGCGCCTTGACGAGCGAGGCTAAGGGCATGCTCACGCCCAATCCCTCGGCCGGCACCTGTCACAATCGCTACTCGCCCTTCACAAAGCCGCGCCATGTTTCCTCCCAATCATCGACGAGCATGCCGCTCGTTCATTTAGCCACTTGTTCAGATTAGAACCCTATACACGATGTGACGGGAGGCGGAGTCCGCTGACAAGCGTGTTTCGCGAAGGAATCAGCGTGCTGACGCATTCGCCTCTAACCTCTCGGACGTGTCACCTCGGCTACCTGACGAAACAGATGTGCTTGTTGTTGGCGGAGGTCCCGCAGGATCCGCAGCGGCAATCGAACTTGCGCGTGCAGGAAAGGCGGTCACCATTGTCGACAAGTCAACCTTTCCTCGCGACAAGTGTTGTGGTGACGGGCTCACCACTCTCGCACTGCGTGAACTCGAACATCTCGATATTGCCGTCGATAGCTTGAATTCGTTCACCCCAATCGATGGCGCTCGTTTGCGGTCCCCTGCCGGTAGAGAGTTCAAGGTTCCGCTCCCTACAACAGGCACCTACGCCGCTGTTGCACGTCGTATCGATCTCGATGCTCACCTGCTCGAACATGCGCAGCGCGCGGGCGCTCAGGTTCTTCAAGGGGTTTCGGTCACTGGAGCACGCCACTCGGGCAATACGACAGAGATTGATCTTGATGGCCTCGGGACTATCGCACCAGCGTCTGTCATTGCCGCCGACGGCATGTGGAGCACGGTCCGACGCGAATTGGGGCTCACCCCCGACAACTACCGAGGCGAATGGCATGCGTTCCGTCAATATGGCCAAGGTGCAACCGGTGTTGCTCGAGACGAACTCATCGTATGGTTTGAGCGAGATCTTCTTCCGGGATACGCGTGGTCGTTCCCGCTCGGAAATGGCGAGGTGAATATCGGCTTCGGTATGTTGCGAGGCGAAATTCTGTCAGGCAAAAAGATGGCCAATATCTGGAGGGATCTTTTAGAGCGGCCTCACGTCGCACAAGCCCTCGGGGAGAATTTCTCACTTGTTGACCGACACACAGCGTGGCCGATTCCTGCCCGCGTCGGGGAGATGCCGCTGTCATCGGGATCCGTGTTATTTACCGGCGATGCTGCTGCTGCGACAGATGTCCTCACCGGTGAGGGAATCGGCCAAGCACTGCTGACTGGGCGACTTGCTGCACAAGCCATCATCGACGGAGGCGCTCCGTCATCAGTCGCCACGAATTACGAACGAGCTGTGAGAGGTGAACTGGTCGCCGACCACCGAATGTCAGTTCGACTTGGCAAGGTGCTCGCTTCGCCTCGAGGCGCAGAAACCGCGCTTGCCATTGTCGCGAAAAGTGGTCGGTGGGGTCGACGCAATTTTGCTCGCTGGATGTTCGAAGATGAACCACGAGCCATCGCAGTCACCCCCCGTCGCTGGCACCGGTCGATGTTTTCTCGGCCAGGAGCGTGGACACACCGTTAGAGCTGCTCGGAGCCGCAACTGCTGGGCAAATCAGGCCTCTGATCGGATGACATCAATTCCTGCTGGATCGACCAGCATGTCATGCAACCGGAAATTGTGGTTATGCCCGACATGGTGTAATCCAAACGCCGACTGAATAGCCGTGTACATCCCCATCGCATCCAAGGTGTGATTCACACTTTGTTTGGCAAGATTTAGACCGAACATTGGGCGTTTCGCAATATGCGAAGCAAGGTCCAATGTCGACTGTTCGAGTTCATCAAGCGGAACCACGCGAGACACCATCCCTGCCCGATGGGCTTCTTCAGCGGTGATCGCTCGACCTGTAAATAGCATGTCTTTCGCGAGTCGAGCCCCAACCTCAAATGGATGTGTGAAGTACTCATGACCGTTTACCCCAAACGCCACCACCGGATCAGAAAAAGTCGCGTCTTCAGAGCACACAATGAGGTCCATCGGCCACACCAGCATCAGCCCGCCAGCGATCACCTTTCCTTGTACCTGAGCAATTGTCGGTTTGGGCAAATTTCGCCACCGCCAACAAAGACCGACATACATCTCGGCTTCAGTCGCCATGTACCCCTCTGCCCCCGGAGCGTCAAAATGACACCATGTGCCGATGGCGTCGACGTCATTCATTGACGTTCCGGCTGCAAGGTCATGGCCAGAGGAAAAGTGTTTCCCGTCGGCCGCGAGAACAATTACGCGAACGTCAGTGTCACTTGCCGCGCGGTCAAATGCCTCATTAAGTTCACTCAGCATCGTGTAGTCCTGAGCGTTGGCCTTCTCAGGTCGAGCGAGTGTGATTCTTGCCACGCGATCAACCGGCATGTCATAACGAATAGTTGTCCAATTACTCATACAACAATTCTTCACCATCCCCTGCGCCAATGTGGAGGCGGGAACAGTGAGCTCGCTGCCGAGTCGACGAGCCAGCACCGTTCCGAGGCACTTCGCGGCCAATGTCTCCCGTACGGTGACACCATGACAGCCGACAAACGAGTAGGACACCTCCCCGCGCTTGTTGAGGAGGACCTTAACGATGCCCAGACCGAGCTATGGAACGACATCACGAAAGGCCCACGCGGTGCCGCTCCATGGATGGTTCAGAATGGCTCACTCACCGGACCATTCAATGCCTGGCTACAAATTCCACAGATTGGACGAGCATTCGCAGCCGCAGGCGAACACCTTCGTTTCACCTCGAGCCTCGACGCTGTCACTCGTGAACTTGTCATCCTCACAGTCGGCGCGCACTGGAGAAGCGAATTTGAATTTTGGGCTCATGCCGGAATCGCCCGCGATGCGGGAATGAAAGAGTCCCTGATCTCGGCGATTGAATCGGGCTCGGTCGACGCTGTCCGCAGTGCTTCAGACGACGGCGGTCACCCGGTCATTTTTTCTGCTGTTCAAGCGCTCGTTGAACAGGGTGTCATTCCTCCTACCCAGCTTTCGGAACTTACCGAGTTGGTGGGAGATGCAACAGCAGTTGAGATCGTCGCTCTCGCGGGTTACTACACCGTGGTTTCGTTCACACTCAACACATTCGCTGTACCGCTACCGGATGGAGAACAGTTGCGTTTCTCCTGAGCAACTTACGTCACGACAAGCCAACTCTTTCAGACCGCATCTTCGCGAATACCCTCACATCACAACTCTTCACAAAGGAGCACCAGGTTGTCACACCGAGACACACTTCGAACCATCTGGGATCGCGGAGGTGAAACCCTCGGCGCTTGGACGTTCATCCCCTCACCGGTTTCAGCCGAGTCGTGTGCCCGAGCAGGCTTTGACTATGTCTGCGTCGACGCTCAACACGGAGCTATCGGTTACGACGCCGCAGTTCCGATGATTCAGGCGATCGAACTTGGGGGAAGCGTGCCGATTGCCCGCGTGCCCTGGAACGAACCGGGCATCATCGGAAAGATGCTCGATGCCGGTTGCCACGGTGTCATCGTTCCAATGGTGAATACTGCAGATGAGGCTGAGGCTGTCGTCCGGGCCGTTCGGTACGCACCACGTGGAAGTCGCAGTTGGGGGCCGGCGCTCGCCGCACCTCGCCACGACGACTACCGGACATGGGCCGACAGCAACATCGCTGTGATTCCGATGATTGAGACTGCTGAGGCATTGAAGAACGTCGACGACATCCTCAGCATTGCCGGGATCGATGCGGCGTATGTTGGGCCGGCGGATCTCGCCATCAGCCTCGGACTTGGACCCGCAGGGAATGACGGAATAGCAATCTTTGACGAAGCACTTGCGACGATCATTACGGCGTGCAACCGACACAATGTTGTCCCAGGAATTCATGCATCTGCAGATTTGGCCGGTCTTCGGCGCCGTCAGGGCTTCAAGATGATCACGGTGTCGACCGATCTTCCGACGCTGAGAGAGGCGCTTGCCACAGAATTGCAAGTTGCGCGAGCCGAGAACCTTGATTCGCGCGGGGGCGAATCAGGACCCTACTGAATCGATGCCTACGAGGTGCACTGACACTCGGCCCTTGGATACCGTCACCGGGTAGGTCGTTAGCCCATCTTTGGCCGGCTTTCGAGTCGCTTCTCCCGTGCGACAGTCGAAACGAGCATTGTGCTTAGGGCACTCAATTTCTTCTCCGATTACAGCACCTTCTCCGAGGTGAACTTTTGCATGTGTACACCATCCCTCACAGGCGAATAACGAACCACTTTCGGTTCTGCCAACAACAACACTGTGTCGCCCAATGTCGACTTTCCGAAGCTCGCCAAGGCCGAATGAGGTCTCTAGCCCAACAATGACTTCCCCTGACGGTCCACGCATCCAACTTTCGGCGCCAATCTCAACCGGCCGCGCGTCTCCTTCAATTTTGGGAAGTTCGAGTGGTATTTCATAATTCGGGTCGACCTGCTGACGTCGAAACGCTCCAATGATTTGTCGATATGCCGCCCAAGTTGACGGAAGTGCTGGGGCAAGTTGGCTGCTGATCTCGCCGTGAAGTGAAGGAAGCGAGTAATACGGGACGCTTGGAAACATGTGGTGTTCGACGTGAAAATTCATGTTCAGATACAAAAAACGGAAGACCGGGTTCATCATTACCGTGCGGGTATTGAGCCGATGATCGAACACATTCTCTTGAAGGCCCGCATGCTGCGTAATTCCAAAGAACACAACAAGCCAACCACCCAAGAACGTCGACCCACCAATGAGCACAACTGGGATGGCGCTACGCAGTACGACAGTTGCGATCACCGCGATCAGCAAGACCCCAATCATGATTCGCGATTCAAGAACTACCCGGCGCCGTTCATGAGCCGGGACCAATTCTTTTGCTTCATCATCAAGCCGCCCTCCGGCGTGACGAACGAGCCGAAGTAATAGTTCAGAACCGCCTTGCAGATGAGTAAAACGCCACAACGTTCGCGCGACGCTTGGGGGACGCTGAAATGCGATCTCAGCATCGTGGCCCTTAATGATCGTGTCTGTGTGATGTCGATAGTGCGACCACCGCCAAATGGTTGGACCACGTAACAGCATGAAGCACGCGAGGTAGTAAATAACATCATTGGCTCGGCGCGACCGAAACGCCGTTCCGTGACCCATCTCATGCCAACGTGAATCGCTGGCGCCCCCATAGAGAGCGGCGTACACCGCAACAGATGGAATTGACCACCAGGACCAAGCAGTTGCGACGACAGCAAACCCTGCAATCACAGTCAGTCCGAGCCACAACGACGTGCTGAGGGTCGCATGGAGATTTGAACGTCGCTGTAACCGGCGCAGTTCTACGGCGTTAATCGCCGGGAGAGCCCACTGCGCATCGACATAACCTGCTCGTCGCGCGAGTTCAGTGTTGGCCGATGAGATGTCGTAGGAAGAGATGGCCACCAATGCCATACCTCCATTGTTGTCGATCACTCAAGCACACGAGCGATCCAACCGCTGTGATCGCTCCACCTTGGTTAAGCAGATTCGCGGCGATCGCTCCAAGTCAACGTTTCACGACCAGCATGAGGTGGAGAGGTCCTCCGAAACCTCTCGAAGGTCTAATGTCACCCCATGGCTGATCTACTTGACTTGTCCTCCCGGGTGATCGATAGCGGCGTTGCCGACACGCCAGTCAACCGGGTGACCCAAGAGCTGTCAGAACTACGCGACGACCTTGCGATTGTCGAAAGCTTTAGCCACTCAGTGGTTCTTGATACCGGCGATGGCATGGTCGCTTTTGACACATCAGCGGGAAACACCGGCCGTGAAGTCGTTGAGCAGATTTCCCACTGGAGGAGCCAACCGGTCACGCACCTGATGTACACCCATGGCCACGTCGACCACGTTGGCGGAAGCCGAGAGTTTGCTGCGCGTTGGAATTCACCGGTTGTCGTTGGCCACACAAACGTTGCGCATCGATTTGACCGTTACGAACAGACCAACGACTGGAACCGCGACATCAATCTTCGGCAGTTTGGTGGTATCCGCGCTGACCTCAATCTCGATCTCATCACCAATGACGACCCCGCAGGAGATCTTGCGCCCGCAGCTTCAGAACGGCCTTGGAAAAGTTTTCTCCCCCAGGGCACGCTTCGCCCAACGCTGGAAGTTGAGAATCACCACTCCTTGAAAGTCGGCGATGCCGTGATTGAAGCACACCATGCAAGAGGGGAAACCGACGATCACCTCTGGTTCTGGCTCCCAGACACGAGAACCATCATGGCCGGCGACTTTCTCATCTGGAACTTCCCCAATGCAGGTAACCCTCAGAAGGTGCAGCGCTACCCCGGCGAATGGGCTGCTGCCCTTCGGGCCATGGGAGCGATGCAACCCGATCTCATCGTTCCAGCTCACGGTCTACCAATCACCGGCACCGAGCGAATCCAACGAGTTCTCAACGACATTGCATCAGCACTCGAGTACCTCGTATCAACCGTTGTTGACCTCATGAACGGCGGAGCGACCCTTGATGAGATCATCCATTCGGTGTCACTACCGAGCGACACCCTTGCCCTGCCGTATCTCCGCCCGTTGTACGACGAACCTGAATTTGTGGTGCGGAACATTTGGCGTATGTACGGCGGATGGTGGGATAAAGCCCCAAGTCGACTCAAACCAGCCCCTGACGCACAACTTGCTGAAGTCATTTCTCGAATGGCAGGTGGCCCTGAGGCCTTGCTCGAGGAGGCCGAACGTGCAGCCGTCGCCAACGATTTACGTATCGCTTGCCACCTCGCGGATATCGCTGGGTGGGCAGCGCCGGATAACCCCGACATCCACGCACGACGCGCTGCGGTGTATTTGCAACGAAGGAAGTCCGAGCCATCCCTGATGGCGAAGGGCATTTTCGCTGCAGCGGCAAAGGAGTCTCAAACCATCGTTGACACAAACTCAGGCGCCGATACCCACAAGGACTAGGGCAAAACCTGCGACGCCTACCCCAAGCCATTGGGTTTTTGAGAGTCGCTCACGATCGATAAAGATCGCAAGCCCAATCGTGCTTGCTGGGTACATCGAGGCGATCACTGCAACGATCGACAGCAGGCCCGATCGAACTGCTACCAAGTAAGCGAGGTTCGCGACAAGGATGGTGATCCACGCGCCGAATGTCCAGCGCCGAGCGATCGGCGTAACGCGGTCTGCACGAAGCCGGTGACGCAGCACGACTGCAGTTGCGATTAACGCCGGCAACGTCAACGTTCGCGACGTGAGCAGTGGCCACCAACCACTTTCTGCGCCGGCAACGTCGAGAGCGATGTACCACAATCCAAACAAACCACCCGAAGCCACCACAAGAAGCAACTGAGAACGGGGCATCGTGACCTCTGCGCGTCGCGATGACATGGCGCCGCTCACCAGCACCACCGAGGACAACGCAAACGCAATTCCGACCATCGCAACTGTGCTTGGACGTTCACCCATGGCGATCCCAACGCTCACGGGAACTACGGCCGAGAGGACTCCTGCAACTGGAGATGCGACGCTGATCGAACCCATTGACAACGCCAAATAGAACGCCGCCACTCCCCCGACACCTCCGATACCGGCGATCGCACCCCAAATAGCGTCACGAAGCACAAAAGGGGCGGGATCAATTACGACGAGTACAACGTACGACACCGTCATCAAGAACTCGATGTACAGGGTCACTCGAAGAACCGACATGTGACGGGTTGCGCGACCCCCCATGTAGTCGGACCAGCCATAGAGCAGGGCAGACAGCACTGCAAGAACAATCGCCATTACGTGCTACCTTGCGCAACGCAATCTTCTACTTCGAGACAACAACGACACTGGCCTCGAATCAAACCTTGATTTCGTATCACCCTGCTTCAGAGTGAGTGACAGGCTTCTCGCCCATCCATTCGCGAAGGGTGTTCTTGAGTTTTGTCTGCTGAATGAAAATGTCTTGCTCGGCATCGCGGGCACCCGCTGCTTGAGGAGCCTTGAAGTAGAAGCTCAACCACTCCTGAACCCCTGATTCGCCAGCGCGATGGGCGAGATCCATAAAGAGTGCGAGGTCGAGAACAATCGGGGCAGCGAGAATCGAGTCGCGACACAAGAAGTCAACTTTGATCTGCATCTCGTAACCGAGCCAACCAAAGATGTCGATGGCATCCCATCCTTCTTTGTTGTCTCCACGTGGCGGGTAATAGTTGATGCGGACAACATGATCGATGTTGCCGTACAGGTCTGGGTACACCTCTGGCTGAAGGATCCCTCCGAGCACACCGAGTTTGGACATCTCTTTGGTCTTAAAGTTCTCTGGAGCGTCGAGTACCTCACCGTCACGGTTGCCGAGAATGTTGGTCGAATACCAACCGCGCAGACCGAGCATTCGTGCTTTCAAACCAGGTGCGAGAATTGTCTTCATCAGGGTCTGACCCGTCTTGAAATCCTTGCCCGCGATTGGGACCTTGCGCTGCTTAGAAAGTTCCACGATGCAGTCGAGGTCGGTGGTGAGGTTTGGAGCGCCATTCGCGAAGGGAACATCACACTGCAGTGCGGCATAGGCATAAATCTGGCTCGGCGCAATATTCGGATCGTTATCTTTCAACCCCTGCTCGAATGCTGCGACCGAGACGTGTACCTCACTTGGCTCCTGGTAGGCCTCGGTTGACCCGCACCACACCATGACAAGTCGATCGCAGTCGTTTTCTTCGCGGAAACGATTGATGTCGTCGATCAGGGCTAGTGCCTGGTCCCACTTATTAGGAATTGCCTTCACGCGAACCCCAGTAAGACGCGAGACCCACTTTTCGTCGAAGACCGCTTCCATTGCAACGACCCCTTCGAGTTCTTTCGCGACTTCTTCGAGGTCGCCTCCCTGAAGCACACCGGCTGTCTTCGCCGCTTCCATTGCATTCGGGGAGATCGGGTCCCAGCCGCCGAATACCAAATCATCAAGTTCAGCAAGTGAAACGAAGTCACGAATAAGCGGGTTGCGATCCTCTTCGCGGCTTCCAAGTCGAATGTTTGCCATCTGGCTCACCGATCCAATCGGCGGATGGATGCCGCGTCGGGCGGCCATTACACCTGCGATAAAGGTTGATGCCACTGCCCCCATTCCGGGGAGCAGAACGCCAAGGCGGCCGCTGGCGGGAGTGATGTTGTGCTGAGTCATGGATATAAACGTAAGTTGGATTGATGCTTAAACTCGCTTTGTTAAGTATTTCTTAACTAAAATGCGGAGGTGGCCGAACCTCTCGACATACCGCTTCGACAACTCGAATATCTTGTCGCCATTGCCGACCACCCGACCTGGTCTACCGCAGCAGCATCACTTGGCGTCTCAGCATCGGCGCTCTCCCAAGGCCTCGCCGATCTCGAACGCCGAATCGGTGTTCAACTATTTGATCGGCAGGGACGCCGGCGGGTCCTCACCGATCTCGCCGACACCGTGTTACAGCACGCCCGAACCGTTCAATCAATGTCGCATGATTTGGCTCATTGGGCTGAGCGAGTGAACACCCTTAAGGTGGGATCGGTTCGGGTAGGGATGCTTGATGTTGGAGCCGTCCTCCACTTTCCAGAAGTTCTGCGAACATTTCGTGCCGACTTCCCCGAGATAGGTCTGCACCTTACGGTTGCTCCATCGAGCGAATTACTTGCCGGGCTACGACGAGCCGACCTTGACGTCATCGTCTGCGTCAGCCCATCGGAGATTCCTCCAACGATTTCAATGACGGCGCTCTTACGCGAAGAACTTGTCCTCGTTCGACCACCGGGCGTCAAGTCGCGGCTCCCCAGCGCATGGGGGCCATGGGTGCTGTTCCCAGAAGGTTCCCACACTCGAACCCTCATCGAGCGCAGCCTTCGTGAACTTGGTGCACGGCCACAAGTTGTTGCTGAAAGTCATCAACCCGACGTTCTTGCGCAGATGGTGAGCCTGGGCCTCGGCTGGGGCGTTCTACCTCTCGCTCAAGTACCCGAGAACCTCGACATTGAAATCGGTGAGCCCATTGTCTCCCGAGACCTCGTCATCTGCCAGCGCGAGGGTGCACCGCAACATCCGGGGGTTGGAGCGCTCATTCAACGACTGCAATCAGCAACCCAACCTGCCTAGCCACGGGTGCGACAATGTTGTTCTAACGCTGACGAACAGTGACCACAGCGTTGTAATCCGGAATGCCACTCTCACGATCAGTGGAACCCGAACCAATGAGAACATTGCCCTCTGGCCACACCACCTGAAGTGACCGCTCAGCGATATCAGCAACGTGCACCCGTCCATCAAAACGACCGGTTACCGATTCGAGGGTCACCGCATCCCCATCGGCCAAATTGAGTCGCTGCGCATCCGTCGCGTTCATGAAGACTGCGTCTCGTCCAGTCCCAGTCAACGGATCACGCTGTCCATGCACGATCGAGTTGAACTGCTTACCCCTTCGAGTAGATACCAAGAACGAACCTTCAGGGAGTTCCACCGGGCGTGCCGTCGGAGTAGTGAATCTTGCTCGACCATCAACTGTGGGAAACACTCCCCCCTCGCATAAATGCCGGCCACCCCATTGCACCGAATCACCCGTTTTCGAAAGATGTTCAATTCCCGCATACGCAGGAACAACCTCAGCAATCTCGGATCTCAGGTGTTGATTGTCACTCCACGAAAAGCAGTGAGCATTGGCTGGCGAGACCTTGCTTGCGATCTCTCCCCAAAGTCGCCATTCGCTCTTCGCAGTGCCGACTGTGCGAGGAATCTCTGGCGAGAAAATGATTCGCCGTTCAGTTGATGTCTCGGTTCCACCACCTTCCTGCTCGTAGCGAGTTCGCACCGGCAAGATGAGAACATCTTCCCCCTCGACGAGCATCTGTGAGGTTGCAACGACATCGAGATGCACACGAAGACCGACCGTCGACAGGGCCGAGGTCACTCGCTGCGGGTCGGGTAGGACGTCAATCATGTTGCCGCCAGAGAGCAACAACACATCAACCTGACGATCGATCACTGCTCCGACAAGCTCGGGAGCAGTTCGCGCCGGCTCACGAGGAATCTCGAACCCCCATCTCTCGCCTAACTCCACACAATTCTCATCGGTAAGGTCACGGCCACCCGGTAAGGCTGTTGCGTAGGCGCCCATCTCCGCTCCACCTTGAACACCTGAATGTCCACGGATCGGCATCAAACCTGCCCCATCGCGGCCGACCATTCCGCGCGACAATGCAAGATTCACGATCGCCCGCACCCCATCAACCGCATCAGCACGTTGGGTGATCCCCATCGACCACACAAAGATCGCTGACCCTACCTGCGCATACATATCAACAAACTCATCGATAACTGCGCTGTCGACTCCACAGTGCGCAAGAAGTTCGCCATCATCAACTTTCGTCAACTGATCGGCAAGTTCCTCCCACCCAGTCGTGTGCTCTGCGATAAAGGCTGTATCGATTGCGCCACGAGCAATCAGCCTCTTCAACACCAACTGAGCAAGTGCGACATCACCGCCAGGACGCACCGGCACATGAAGGTCGCAGATCTTTGTTCCAAACATCGCTGACTCAGCGTTGCTCGGTACCCAATAACGCTCAAGTGCGGGTTCAAGGAACGGGTTGACGACGACGACGCGACACCCACGGGCTTTTGCAAGATAGATGTACTTTGTGAAGACGGGCTGGTTTGCTGCCGGGTTTGCACCCCAGAGCACGATGAAATCTGAGGCAATCACGTCTTCCATTGAGCATGTCGTTGCCGCGACGCCAACTGTCGCCTTGAGCCCGACTGTTGACGGAGCGTGACACACTCGCGCCGCTGAATCGATTGACGCAATACCCATGGCCCGCGCCGCCTTGCCAGCGGCGTAATACACCTCGTTTGTTAATCCGCGACTCGTGAGATATACCCCGACGCGATCCGGAGTCGTTGAGTTGATTGACTCTGCAATCGTGCTGACTGCCTCATCCCAAGTGATCGCCGAGAAGCCTGGGTCGCCCTTGCGGCGTCTGAGCGGATAGCCAAGCCGGCCGAGATCTCTCAGTCCGGCACCATCGAGATGCGAGAGCGATGCAACATCAGCAAGTGCATCAACCTTCATCACATCTGCGGTGTTGAACTCCAACAGGCGCAGACGAGTACTACATAGGTGTATCCCGTCTTGGCCCCAATCGTGGAGCCCAGCGACGCCAAGAGCGCACCCATCGCAGGCTCCCTGAGTGAGCACCTTCCAGCCGTATCGCAGGTTCTTCCGATTCACCCAGATCGTTCGCAACATCTCGCCGTAGTGATTCGGCTTCACGAGGCCGATCCCATTTGGTCGCCAACTCACCCACAATGACGGCCTGGGCCGACGAATGTGCCACCGCCACGGCAACACCCTCAAGGGGCGCCAGGAAATCATTGTGTTGACGTTGACGCCGTTGGGACTACCGAGGGATCAACGTAAGCGGTGAATCGGTCATCACGGGCAAACCCGATCAGCCGAAGACCTGCCCGCTGCGCTGCATCGACGGCGAGCGACGACGGAGCGCTCACCGCAATGAGGGTCCCAAATCCGGCAGCGCAGGCTTTCTGAACCATCTCAAAACTTGCTCGACCACTGATCACTAGCATCAAGTCGCGGGCAGGCAATCGTCCGGAGCGATACAAATGTCCAACAACTTTGTCGACTGCGTTGTGTCGCCCGACATCCTCGGTAATTTCGACAACGTGACCATCAATGGTCACTGCCGCAGCCGCATGCGAACCTCCAGTGAGGGCAAAAACCTCTTGTTGGGAACGCAAATTAGAAGCAACCGAGGCGACTACGTCACCATCTGGCTGACGGCCAGCATCGACACATGCAACGCTTGCGACCAACGCCGCCATGTCGGCAGTTCCACAAACCCCACATGAAGATGAGACCGTTCCTAAGCGAGCGGAGAATGAACCGGGGAGGTGGCCCGTTTCAATGAGAACTGTCGTCGTCGGACCTGAGCGATCTACTGAAACACCCGCCGTCACATCAGCTTGGAGCATTCCCTCGGCGATACAAAAACCGAGCGCTAGTGCCACCGGGTCATCGGGAGTGCACATCGTCGTGGCAATGATTTCACCATCGACATTGATGGCGAGTGGCTGCTCGACGACGAGCCATTCTTCAGATTGGACTGACCACCCGCTCGTATGACGGTCGGCTGTGTGGCGCCGAGCTCGTCCGTGCAGCGGTCGTGTAGTCACAGGTGTAGTTTGCCACGCTGACTCACGTCACCTGCCACCGGTCACCCGTAGCTTCGACCAAGTCCCGCAGTTGCATCCGACTGCACGCCGTACGGCGGGATCGGATAGCGCAATCCGTTTTTCGACAGCGACTCAAGACCAGCAATGACACCCGGGAGGAACCGCGGCGGAATCGCCATCAACAATTCGTCCTCCATGACCCCGCCGTAGCGACGCTCGGCAAAACACGGGATCGACAAACTTGGTTCTCCAGTCGAGAGCGCACGACCCCACGAATCAGCACAGGACGATTCGCCCACGCAACCCCACTCGAGTTTCTTGAAACCAGTCCATTGGAGCCCGTTGATGAACAAGATCATCTGCGCCGGTGTGGCATAGATGAGACAGATATCGGGTGGATTCAGCCGACCAGATGCGAGCGGTGACACAGCCATCGCTTCGTACTGACCGAACGGCACCGTTGTCATTGAGTGCTGATGAGCTGACGCATCCTCAGGCGTCTCGTACCACACTCCAGTCATCCGTTCACCCGACAGCCATTCGTCATCTCGCGGGTGCAAACCAATCACGGTCGAACACTGGTCGCCGACGAGGTCTTCTACGGTGATGCCAACCGTCCACCCGAGGCGGCTCGCCTGGCCAACGATCTGATCGGTTGTGTGGATTGCCTGTGGTCGACGGATTTTCGGAATCGACTCCATCTCGTCACGGGTGACGAACATCTTCATGCCAATTGGTGTCGTGCGAAGGCGAAGTAACCGGTTGAGATCATCCACTACCTGCGGCCAATCGAGATGGTCTCCAATCGACACCTTTGTCTCTACGTCGCTCACCGTGCACCTCCAGATGTACTCGCTCGTCTCATGTTGACACGCGAACAAACCACGACAAGTTGTCGGAGCAGCGTTAGGAGATGATTTCGTTGATCACTGACTCGATCACACCTGCTGCAAGGGCACGCATCTCGTCATCGGTGCGATCTTGAATCGGGTGCTCAACAAATATTCGCGCAACGTCTGGGAAACCGAGCGCTGCCGACTGAGCATCCGCCCCACTCACGAATTCACTTGACGCGACGAACACTCCAGGGACTCCACGGCTTTCGAGATCGACGATGTCATGCACACTGCATGACGTGCAACTGCCTCAATCAGCAAGCGCTTCGATCACGAGCGTGCATTGAGTCGCGATCTCGTGTCGAAGGTCCACTGGCGCAGGCTTTGAAAACGTTGGTTTCTTGTAGCGCCGAACTATTGCGCCTCGCTCTATCAGTTGACGTTCAATTTCGTCGAGGAAGACGTCACCTCGAGGTTTTGAGATGTCGAGCAACCCAATCGTCTCCCCGCTGAGAGACGAAGGACGCGCCAAGCGAGTGCGGGTTGCCGGAGCACTCTCCGACGTTGGGTCGAGGACGATGGTCTCACTCACGTTTGCCACCTTAGACGATCCGCCAACTACTCATGGGCGAACAGCCACGGTCACTGGGTCGCTTCCCATTTCGCCATTCACCCATCCACCAATCATTGAGGAAAACAAACCTGCCCCGCCACCGGCATGCGCCAGCAGGATTCCTCCAGGTCGAAATTTAGGAAGAGCAGGAGCATCAGCAAAACCTGCGGGAACACCCTCTGCGATGCCGCCAACACCCCTCGCAAGTTCAGCGCCAGGACGAGTAGTAGCGGCGTACAGCGCCTCAAGCACCTCGGCGTCACTCCACTTCGCTTCATGGAAAATTCGAGAATGATCCGGGCTTATAACCAATACGACGTCAAACCCGATGACAAGTTTGGGGTTATGCATCCCCATCAGGGCATCGGCAAGGGTCGCAACAAGTTGTTCTGGTGTCCGGGCAAGTTGGTCAACAACACACTTCGGGCCCTCACCGGCGAAGACCGTGATGGCGTCGGTGCCTTCCGGCATACCTCGCTGAACCGACAGGGGTTGAAACGGAGAACCCACCTCATCCTCGGCAAAGCAGAACGAAATCTTTCCGGGACTGCCGTGGGTCGCGCGATCAACCTCGCCTGGCCGTCCTCCGCCGACATTTCGAATGACAAGTTGCACAGCACGACCAATTGTCAGGTTCGCTCGATTTCCCTGACCGAATACATTGATGCCGGAATTCATACCGATGGCCTTCGTTCCAGGGCCGTTACATATCAACACAGGCCCAACCGGCATCGTCGTTGCAAGGAGTCCGTGCATGTTGAACGTGTCGTTGCAGACCGCCTCGATTGCAGCAATAACCCACGGCAGGTACTCAGGCCGACAGCCAGCCATGACCGCGTTCACCGCAATCTTTTCAACGGTGAGCTCGACAAGGTCGGGGGGGGCGATCGCAACAACTTCATCTGGATCCCGCGTCGTCCCTTCAAGCATTCGTAACACCCGCTCACGGGTCGGCGGGACAACAGGGAGTCCATCGGTCCAGCCTCGCTCGAACATTGCCTCGAAAGGATCTTCCGCCTGGGCAAATTCCACCTGACGAGCAGCCAATCCATCGCCAGCGAATTTCGCTCGAAGTGCGTCGACGAGGTCGGGGTCGACGCTCATCGAGCCGCAGCCAGGGCGCATCACGGGCAGGCTGGCGCCAAGATCATCAATGCCGGTGATTGTCTGCCATTCGGCTTGAGACCAACCGACTGTTCGCACCTCCTCTGAGCCTGAGCTCACTTTGATGAGCGTGGGAACAGTCTCGATGTCGTGATGCCATGAGAACGCGAGCTCGTTGTCGTGCTCACGATCAACAGATTCAGGAAATGCAGGATCGTCCTGGGTGATAACCCGAATTGAGGTCGACTCAGTGATCTCTAAAATCACCTGTTCCACCATCTGGCAGGTCTCACAGTCTCGCTTCACCACAACTGTCAGTCCATCTGAAAGCGCTGTGGAGGAAAGTTCTCGTGCTGGGGTCGCCATGTCTTCACGGTACTCTACGAAGTGGAGGTGTCCGAGCGCCTGGTGGGCTCCGCCGTCTTCAACACGGTTGGGACGGATGAACTCCGTCCGGCGGGTTCGATTCCCGTCCACCTCCGCTCATGGCTGACTGCCGCGTCCGCGAACTCGGCGATCACCAACACGCCGGGTCAGCATCATCTGATCAAGGCAATTTGCAAGCGGCAGTGCGTGCTTTCTTGTTACGCCAAGAGCATCCCGTAGTTCAGCGACTGTGAACCCGTCTGGGTCAGCACCCCACAGCAATTCAAGAACTGGTTGAAGTCCGCGCAACACCTCGGTATGGAAGTACACGCCATCGTGGCCAATCAGCACACCGAGACGGACCAGTCGCGCAACGACAGGTCGATCTGCACTGTCGATTGGCCCCGCTGCAACACCTTCCACAAGGAAACGATCGATGAGCGGCGACTCAAGAGCCGGATCGACCCCTCCAAGCCGCGCAACTCCATGCTCGATAACAACACCATCGATTGAACTCAATAGTGAACGTTCAATCTCGGTGCACTCAGCGACATCGAACGGGGCGGTGCCAAGCCGTTCACGGAGCGAGCGAAGAGTTGATTCCACAACAGTTGACGCCGCGGTCCAAGGGCCAGCCACAGGCGCCACGTCGAGCCCAGTGAGTCGCCGGGCCTCAGCGATCGTGATCCAGCCGTGAGCAATCAATTGCTGTTCAACTGACCCATCTGGAAACGATCGAGACGGTGACGAAATCGGTGCAACATCATTAACGATCGCCACTCCGACGACCTCTCCCACTCCCTGGTCGCGCAGCACCAGACGATCTTGCGGACGGAGCGGAAGAGGGTCGTCAAACCTCATTCGATACCAATTCCGATGTGCGTTGTCCGCCCCGCCAACTGGACGAAGGTTGACATCTCGACGCGCTGAACCAATATGCGCGCTGAAGCCCTTCCCGTTCCGAATACTTGAACCTTCTAACAAATCGAGTACTACATCAACCGCGGTGGTATTCTGCCACTCTCCCTCTTCGACAAGTGCATCACCCCGCTCAAGCTCAGTGGTTGAAAGTCCGGAAACATTCACCGCGATCCGACTGACGGCAGCAACCTGCTCACATTCCACTCCGTGCCGCTGCACCCCCCGAACCGTCACCGAGCGGTCAGAACTAACAAGCACCAACTCACTGCCAACCGACACGCAACCCGACGAGAGAGTTCCAGTAACAATCGTGCCGGCACCCGTGATCGAGAACACTCGATCGACAAACAGACGCACAGGTACTGACGGTCGCTCCGATCGCTGTTCATCTACCGTTTGCACGACTCTCGCAAGTTCGTCAACGAGCGCAGCAACACCCTCACCCGTCACAGCAGATGTAAAGAACGGCTGAGACCACGAGATTGAAGACTGGCTGAGTAATTCGGTTACCTCGGAAGCGACCTGAGTGCGTCGTTCCATCGACACAAGATCAACCCGCGAAAGAGCAACTACCCCCGCCTCAGGCAGTGTCGCCTCGATGACTGCCAAATGCTCTCGTGTTTGCGCGCGGCCGCCCTCGACGGCGTCTACGACGAGCAAAGCAACTGACGCTTGAGACATCCCCGCAATCATGGTTTTGAGATAGTCCGCATGCCCGGGAACATCCACAATGTCGAGGGTGGTGCCATCTGAGGAAACGACATGACCAAAACCGAGGTCAAGTGTGAGACCTCGCCTGAGCTCTTCCGCATATCGGTCGGGTTCGATACCCGTCATCGCTCGCACAAGCGCCGACTTTCCATGGTCGACATGGCCAGCGGTAGCGATTACTGCCATGTCAACGCTTCAACGCGAGTAGTGCGTCGATGATGTTGGCATCGTCTGTTTCGTGCACCGATCTCAAATCGATCCACGTGGCACCGTCGGCTACACGGGTGATCACCGGAAATGGTTTCGCACGTCGAAGCTGTTCGACGTGGTCACCTGAAACGACAACAGCGTGCGATGGCAACGTTGCTCCAGGTGCTGCTCCTGCGCCGACAACCGCTGATGACACTCGCGCCTCGCCGATACCCGCTTCAGCAATGATTCGTTGCGCGCGGCCTGCAAGCGCGTCATCACGAACCCCGACCATCGCCCAGAACGGAATGTCCTCTGTCACGGTCCGATCAAGGTATGCCAGCAACACCTGCTGGAGCGGAACAATTGCGTGATGACCGGGTCGAAGGGCACGCATTAACGGGTGCTTCGCGCACTCCTCGATGAGATCTGAGCGACCAGCGATGATTCCGCATTGAGGACCACCTAGCAATTTGTCGCCACTAAACATCACAATGTCGGCTCCGTCTTCAATACTTTGCTTCACTGATGGCTCATCAGTCACCCAGGTAGGGAAGGGACGCATTTCAGATGGCAACCACGGGGCTTGCGAGTCGAGAAGCCCGGAGCCCAGATCAACCGCAAGAACCGGGGGTAACGATGCCAACTCGCGTAGTGAGGCTGACTCGACGAATCCTTCTACAGAAAAGTTTGATGGGTGCACCTTGAGCAGCATTGCGATGTCGTGATCTGGTGTTGAACACGCCTCTTCGTAATCCTCACGTCTCGTTTTATTCGTCGTTCCAACATCAATTAGTCGAGCCCCTGATCGCCGCATCACATCAGGGACTCTGAACCCGCCCCCGATCTCGACGCTCTCTCCACGAGAGACTGCAACACCCCGATTCTCGGCCAATGCCGACAGCACCAGCAGTACGGCGGCCGCATTGTTGTTGACGACTAACGCGTCTTCAGCCCCCGTCAACATTCGTAGCAACGAGGCGATTGCGGTGTGTCGAGAGCCTCGGCTTCCGTCTTGAAGGTCAAACTCGACTGAGGTTGCCCGTTGCCCAGAAGTACCAGTGATTGGTGCCCGGCCAAGATTCGTATGCAATAACACTCCGGTTGCATTGATGACTTCGCTGATGAGTGAGGCATGGAGTTGTTCACATAGCTGGCGGGCCACCTTCGCAGCGTCGTCAGGTTGTATTGAAATTGCGCGCCGAACGCAGTCAACAAGTACCGCGTGCGGAAGATCGACTTCTGCTGAGAGCGCCCGGGCAAGCGCATCAACCGATGGCGGGCGCTGTGCCGTTTCGTTGTTACTCATCAACCGACGCCAATGCGCTCAACCCATCGACTACGAGAGAACGAAGCCGTCATAGTTATTCGCAACGACTTTGTCGAGCCTCCGCCGGTAACGAGGCGCTCCGCCGTTGTAAATCATGTGCCGTTTGATGTCACGGCCATCAACGTTTGAGTTGTATCCGGTAAACCAGCTTTTGGCGTTTCTCAGCAGCACCATTCCGTAGAGTTCTTCGATCTCAGTTACCCACGCATCTTGAGCTTCTCGGGTGCACTCAATGCGCTTGAGTCCGTTGTTACGCATGTGTCCTACGAGATCAGAAGCCCATTCAACCGAAGTCTCAATCGCCCGTGGGAAGTTCGTTGAGACTGAAGCACCTTGTGGTCCGGCGAGCATGACAAGGTTCGGGAAACCTTCGACCTGAACTCCTAGATAGGTTCGTGGCCCTTTCTCCCACTCGTCGCGGAGCCGGCGGCCATCTTTGCCGAAGAACTCAATCCGGTCGAACGCACCAGTGATGGCGTCAAACCCAGTCGCGTAAATAATGAGATCAAACTCGTATGTCTCTGCGGAGGTCTTGATTCCTTCAGCAACAATTCGGTCAATTGGTTGCTCAGAAATATCGACGAGGGTCACATTGTCAAGGTTGTATGCCTCGTAGTAGTTCGTCTCCATCGGCACGCGCTGCACTCCAAATCCGTGATCCTTCGGAATCAGTTTTTCTGCCAGCACTGGGTCGTTAACGCGTTCACGAATCTTGTTCGCGATGAAGGCCGAAAATTCGGCATTCGCGTCCTCTTCCATGAGCACTTCTCGATAATTCGCCAACCAAATTCCAAAACCCGGCTTGTCATACAGGTCATCCCAGAACTCATAGCGTTCCTGAGCGGTCGCATCATGGAAGGATCCATCAGTTGGCCCATGAATAAACCCGCCCGGAGTTTCCGCACAACGCGCAAAGATCTCGTCGTAACGCTTTCTGATATCCGCCATTTCCTCATCGCTGATGAGGCCGTTCTTTAACGGTGCGCACCAGTTTGGTCGACGCTGGAATACGTGAAGTGACTTCACATTCTCTGCAATCGCTGGAATGATCTGCACCCCGGTAGCACCGGTGCCGATCACAGCAACTCGCATCTGCGACATATCAATTGGTTCTTTTGGCCAGTTGTAGGTATGAAATGACTGACCGGTGAAGTCCTGCTGGCCTTCATACCTCGGCAAGGTAGGTGCTGACAGCAACCCAATTGCAGGCAGCAACAAATCGCAGGTCATCACGTCACCGCCACCGAGGTGAAGTGTCCAACGGTTGGCGTCGTCGTCCCACTCAGCCTTCTCGAGTTGCTGATTGAAACGCATTCCATCACGAAGCCCAAACTTCTCAACGACGTACTGCAGGTATTTCAAGTTTTCTGGCTGCGGAGAGAATCGTTCTTTCCAATGCCATTCATCAAGAAGTTCTTTTGAGAACGAATAGCCGTATGAGTAACTCTCAGAGTCAAAGCGGCAGCCGGGGTAACGGTTCCAGTACCAAGTACCTCCGAAGTCATCGCCTGCTTCAAGTACGAGAGCGTCAACACCAAGATTGCGGAGCCGATGTAGCGCATAGATTCCGGCAACCCCTGCGCCAATCACGATGACCTCGTGATGCTCTGCGGTGTTTGCACTCGACTTCTGATCACTCAATGTGGTTCCCCTTTGGTTTCTTCCTGAACGCTAGACGCCACACCGCAATTCACTTCAAACGGAGCACACCGAGGCCATACTGGTTTCCTCATTTTGCTACGTTCTGAATACCGAAATGAGTGGGGGAATTCATGGGGGAAGCAGTTCGAGTTGTCGATGCCAATGGTGTACGAACCATGACGTTGTGCCGGCCAAAGGAGTACAACACCATCACTCCCCAGCTTCGTGACGAACTTGGAGCGGCAATTGATTCCGCTCAACACGACCCCAACATCCGGGTGTTGCTTCTCGATGCCGAGGGGCCAGCATTCTGTGCGGGATACGACCTCGGTTGGGCGACGGGCGAGCAAGCAGCTGAGAGCGCGTCAACGGATCACCGCGCCTGGGACTCCGCGTCAGACCTTCACATGATCGGCGAGTTTGCTGCCACGTGGGCAAAACTGCATGATTCAGTGAAGCCCACCATCGCTGCGGTCACTGGCTGGTGTATCGCCGGTGGAACCAACATTGTGTTCAACGCCCACATGATCATTGCCAGCGAGTCTGCTCGTTTCGGTTACCCACCCTCACGCGTGTGGGGCATCCCCGAGGCGCCTTGGACATGGGTGGCTCGAATGGGGTTGCAACGGGCGCGTCGTTTCATGCTGACCGGCGATGAGATCACTGCACGCATGGCACTCGACATGGGATTAGTGCTCGAGCTCACCGATGATGACAAACTTTCCGACGCAGCCAGAGAACTCGCGAACCGCGTGGCACAAGTACCAGCCAGCCAGCTTGAGATGATCACGCGATCACTCAATGCGGTCGCCGATCACATGTATGACCCTCCAGCATCTCGGCGTCTCGGAACACTTTTCGATGGTGTTGCCCGACATAGCCAAGAGGGCGATGACTTTGTTGCCCGCGCCGAAGAGGTTGGGTTCAGAGAAGCCGTCCGAGAACGAGATCGGCCATTTGGCGATTACGGCGAACGAAAGAATTAACCCAGCAACAACACCTCACGTTTCACCGCGAAGGATGCATGACATGACGACTCCACCCCTAAAAATAAGCCACACGGTTGGCCCAACCGCTCCGCCAATTCTTGATCTTACGATTGGCGATGTCCTTCGACGCGCCGCCGCAGAGCGACCGGACCAGCCCGCACTCATCGCCTCGAATACGGGTGCGACGTGGACCTTCGTTGAGTTGTTGTCTGATGCTGAGGCAGTCGCTCGAGACCTCGTCGACCGATTCGAACCTCACAGTCGAATCGCGATTTGGGCTCAGAACCTTCCTGAATGGGTTATCGCTGAATATGCGATTGCCCTTGCCGGAATGGTGATCGTCACCGTCAATCCAAACCTGCTCGAAGACGAAGCGGCGTATGTCTTCAACCAGTCGAAATCTGCTGGAGTGATCGCGTCGAGCAGTTATCGCGGAAGAAACTTAGTGAGTACTGCTGAACAGTTGATGGAGCGTTGCCCATCGGTGCGTGAGGTAATGCCACTTGGAGAACTCACCCAGGTCGCTGACTCGGCGAGATCATCGACTACCACCCTTCCGCAGCCGGACCCAAGTGACCTTGTCATGATTCAGTACACGTCTGGTACCACCGGTTTCCCGAAGGGGGCAAGCTTGCATCATCGGGGACTGGTGACCAATGCACTCCACAGCACCCTCCGCAACGGGAGCAAACCGGGGGATGTCATGCTTGGTGCAATGCCGCTCTTCCACACTGGTGGCTCAGTGCTTGCCGTGCTTGCTTCTGGCACCCGGATGTTGACGATCGTGACGGTCGAGGAATTTGAGCCCGGTCATGTGCTTGACACTTTCGAAAAGTACGCGGTCACTCTCGGTGGCGGGGTCCCGACCATGCTGATCGCAATGATGGAGCACCCGACATTTAAGGATCGTGACCTTTCGGCTCTGACGACCATCACATCGGGCGGTTCAACCGTGCCCGCCGCTCTCGTCGAGCGGTTTGAACGTGAGGTGGGAGCAAAACTCACCATTGTTTTCGGGCAGACAGAGATGTCTCCGGTTGCAACGATGACTCGACCCGACGACGGAGTTGATGACAAAGCCAACAGCCTTGGCACCGCTCTCCCCCACGTCGAAATCAAAATTGTCGACCCTGAGGGCAACACTGTCCCGATCGGCGAACCGGGTGAATTCTGCACCCGCGGCTACCTCAACATGCTCGGCTACAACGACAACCCTGAAGCAACAGCCGAAACAATCGATGCCGACGGCTGGCTGCACTCAGGTGACATTTGCTCGATGGATGAACGCGGGTACTGCTACATCGTCGGTCGAATCAAAGACATGATTATCCGCGGCGGCGAGAACATCTACCCCAAAGAAATTGAAGAAGTTCTCTATCGCCATCCCACCGTCGGCGATGTTGCAGTCATTGGGCTTCCTGATGACAAGTGGGGAGAAATCGTTGGAGCGGTTGTCCGGCCAAGTCCAGGGTCGACACCCACAGCGACCGAGCTTCGCAGTTGGGTAAGAGAACATCTTGCGCCTCACAAAACTCCTGCAGGCTGGTTCTCAGCAGATGAACTCCCACTGACAGGTTCGGGAAAAATTCAAAAGTTCCGCCTCGTCGAGATGTGGAGTAATGGCGAGCTGAACGAAATTGCGTGACGCCTAGATCTGGTCGCTAGCGTGCCGCTGTGTCCCGCATTGCAATAGTGCTGTGTGACGACCTTGGTCGTCGAATTTCATCAGAATTTGCCACATATGAAGCGTTGTACGCCGACTTCTTAACGCTTGCCGCGCCTGGAGAATGTGAGTTCAGTGTTTTTCGAGCTCACGACGGAGAACTTCCTCACAACATCTCCGAATTCGATGCAGTACTGGTCGGTGGCAGCCGTGCAGGTGTCTACGAGCCACACGAGTGGATTCCGCCGCTTCTCAACATGATTCGTACTGCCATCCAGAACAAGGTGACCACCTTGGGGATCTGTTTCGGGCATCAGGCCATTGCGGCTGCTCTCGGCGCCGAGGTTGCACCATCGATCAACGGATGGAATCTTGCGACACAGACATACGAATGTCGTGGTCTTGGAGGAAGCCCTAACGTTGAGCAACTGAGCCTCATTGCATTCCATCAAGATCAGGTACACACCGTTCCCGAGGGATCATCGCGCTACCTCACCTCGGCAGGTTGTGCGATTGCGGGTCTCGTCGGCGAGAACATTTTCACGATGCAGCCGCACCCAGAATTCACGCCCGACGTCACTTCAGCAATTCTCAACGCAAGTCGAGGGGACAGATTCTCTGAGAGCGAGATTGACGATGCGATCGCGCGTCTTGAATCGACCCTTTCTGCCACAAGGGCATCAGAACTGTTTTGGTTGGCAATTCAGGCAAAGGGCAAGAACACCTCACCTGTTGCAGTCACCTCAACGACTGAATAAAGCTGGCGATTCGTTCCGACCAACTCGCAAACTCAGCGGCCGTCGCAGCTACCGACAACTCGGACGGCCCAATAAGTTCGTGTAACTGTTCGGCACTGCTCACCGGGTGCCCCGCGTCACCAGACCAGGCGAGAATCAATGTGGGAACAGCGATTGCTGCGACCTGTTCACGGGTCGGGAAATCGGCGGTTGCCGCACCTCGCAATACGCATGCCATCTGGTGCTGATCAGCAGCCAAGGTGTTTCGTTCAATACGATCGTGCCACTCAACGCCAAACGGGTCTGGAGGTGGCACTTGTTTCGCCGCTGCGATCACCTCATCACGTTTTCCCTCCACAACAAGTTGGGCACGATCGAGATATAGCGATCGTTGCGCATCACGAGTTTCCCAGGCTGTTGGGGGAATGACGAGTACAAGGCCCCTGACACGAAGTGGGGCGCACACAGCTACATGCAGCGCTGTAGCCGCACCCATTGATGCTCCCCCAGCCACATATGTAGCGATGTCGAGGGCATCGGCAAGGGCAATCTGATCATCGGCAAGGTGAGCCCACGAATAATCGTCCAAATTGGTTGTCAGCGTGGACAGCCCATGACCTCTCGCGTCATATCGAACAACATCGGCATGAGGTTCGATTGAGGCCCAATCGAGATTGAGGAACTCGCCCTCTAATTCCATCGAGGATGTAAGGCCATGTCCCCACACAAATGGGACGCCGCTTCCTTGACGCTGAAACGAAAGTTCTAAATCTCCAAGAGCAGCCGACTGGCGCATCTCAAGAATTCAGATTGACACCAATGCGAGGCAATACCTCGCGCGCCATCATTTCGAGTTGCTCATTCATAGCTTCGCGAGTCAAACCTGGCATGTCAAAAAACAGCACAAAGTGCTCGACACCGACCTCGTCGTGATAGCGGCCCATGGTGTCAGCAACCTGCTCGACTGAACCAATTGCCATGATCTGCTGATCCATCGAGTCTTCCAAGCTTGGCTTGTGATCGAACGGAGTTTCTGATCCATCGGGCATGGCGTAACTGCGGAAACGGCCGTACGGCGAAAGGAACTTGATCCATTCATCGTGAGCATTCCGGGCACCGCTCATCGCTGCTTCAGTCGTGTGCGCAACGTGGGCGTTCAATGCGAGGCATCGTGCTTCGCCCTGCTTGATTTCCCACCCCGACTCTGCAGCGCGCTGACCGTAGAGATCCCACCACTCTTTTGTCTGCTGGGGGCCACGTGCTGGCATGACAGCAAGATGTCGAACTCGCGCCGTGTAATCGAGCGTTGCTGGAGAAGTCACCGCCTGCCAAATATCAATCGGAGCGATCGGTTTTGGAATGAGCGTGAGATCTTGGACGGTCGAACCTCGGTCAGGAATTCCTGGAGGCGGAAGCACAAAATGCTTCCCGGTGAACGAAAAACGCTCGTTGTACCAGGCCTCCTTGATGATTTCCATCGACTCTTCAAACAGTTCACGATTGACGCGGTCAAGTTCGGCTGACATCTCATTGTCACCCGAGGCGACGACACCGCCGAGCGACTGCGCTTCACGAGGAACCGTTCCCCGCCCCACGCCAAATTGCATGCGGTTATTCGTGAGGATCTGCATCATTGCGGCATCTTCAGCGAGACGCAGTGGATGCCACTGAGGAACGACGTTAAACATCTGACCAAGGCGCAGGCGTTCGGTTTCCTTCGCCAAGTGAAGTCCGAACAAGATGAGGTTTGGAGTTACCTCATAGCCCTCGTACTGGAAGTGGTGCTCCGTGAGCCACATCGTGTCGTAGCCGAGGCGATCCATCGTCTTGGCCCACGCTGTCAAGTTGTCGTAGCACGCGATGAAGTCCGGGTTGTCATAGCGTCGGTCGACGGGTTCTGGCCCCCCGTAACCGGCATCTGGCATTGGCACTCCACCATAAAAATTCGCATCAATCCGCACCTATGCAGTTTGGCACGCGAGCCCACCCCATGCACGAATCACGAGCCAGCTCGCCGAATGTTGTGGCGGATTTTTTGTTAACGCAGAGCGGCAGCGCTTATTTGCCGGACCATGACGGCGGACGCTTCTCTGCGAAGGCCCGCGGGCCCTCCTTGGCATCATCTGACGCAAATACCGCAGCCATTACCGGACGCTGGTGCTCCCAGAACTCAGCCTCGGTTCGCCCCTGAACAGCCTGAATCATCTGCTTCGATGCAATCACCGATAGCGGGGCATTCTTTGCGATTCGCTCGGCGAGTTCGAGTGCCCCGTCAACAGCGCCACCCTTGGCGGTCACGCGAGAAACAAGTCCGAATTGCGCAGCCTGTTCAGCGGTAATCGGATCAGCTGTGAGCGCCATTTCCATCGCAACCGCATACGGAACTCGGCTTGGCAAACGCAGAAGTGCGCCTCCAGCTGCCAGAAGACCAACACCGACTTCAGGAATACCAAGCTTGACTCCCTCAGCTGCCACGATCAAGTCACAGGTGAGCGCGGTCTCAAGCCCACCAGCCAAGGCAAAGCCTTCAACGGCTGCGATCAGTGGCTTCTTAGCGCCCTTTTGCAAGAAAACGTCGAACGCCGCAGGCGGACCTTCAACGAGAAAAGCCTTGAGATCCATGCCTGCGCAGAACCCTCGCCCTGCACCTGTAAGCACGCCAGCGGTGAGATCGGGATTGTTGTCGAGTTCTTCAACGGCTGCGACAAGGCCGTCAGCAAGGGCGTTGTTTACCGCATTCATCTGGTCGGGCCGATTCAACGTAATTAGGAGAACTCGACCACGAACTTCAGTTAGGACTGCTGCTTCTTCGCTCATCACCACATCGTGACACAGGCCAACATGCCACGCCGTGCCGGCAACGACTTACATCATCTGCCGTGCGAGACCTTCCACGACCTCTGCTGACGGGAGAGCGACCAGCATTTCAGGTGAACCGACGATCTTGAGGGAGCGACTGCCACCACCGACAACAATGCGTTCGCGCTGCATCACAGCGGAATCGATCCACAGAGGAAGTGACTCGGGGAGCCCAAATGGAGTGACACCTCCCATCACCATTCCAGTGACCGCAGCGGTGACCTCGGCAGGTGAAAACGACACTTTTCGAACTCCGAGGCGTTTTCGAACGGCACCATTCACGTCGAGGCGATGTGTTGCAAGCACGACACAGGCCACATAGACAGGTGACTCCCCCTTCGATGCGATGACGATGGTATTTGCTGAGTCATCTGGCAGGAAGCCGTAATGCTCGCAGAACTCTGCTGTATCGGCGAGTTCTGGGTCGCAGGGAAATTGCTCAAACGGCACGCCCGTCGCCGAGGCAACTGCCAGCACTTGCTGCTCGATTTCATCCATTCCCCTATTGTTTCAACTCTTGACCGCAGGCAACGAGTTTCGTACCGTTCAGGAATGAGTCGCCATCACGGACACGATCACGGATATATCGAACCGCCTCAACTTGTCAACATCGACGATGGAGTATTCGCCTACATCCAGCCTGACGGCTCGTGGTGGATCAACAACTGCGGAATTCTCTCAAGCAACAACGACGCCGTCATTGTCGACACATGCTCAACCGAGAGGCGCACCAATCTGTTCCTCAAAACCGTCGAGCGAGTTACGCAAGGGCCAATTCGCGCGGTGATTAACACCCACCATCACGGCGACCACACCCACGGGAACTGGCTGACGAAGCCAGCGGCGATCATTGGCCACCGTCGCTGCCGAGAAGCAATTCTCGAGGCTGGACTCCCACACTTTGAAGGCGTATTCGAACCGGTCGACTGGGGGAAGATCGAGATTGAACCGCCGATGGTCACATTCGACGACAGAATCGATGTGCATTGTGGTGACATACGTGCCGAATTGCAGTACATCGGCACACCAGCGCACACCACGAACGACATCGTGACGTGGCTGCCTGATCGCAAGGTGCTCTACACCGGAGATCTCGTCTTCAACGGTGGCACTCCGTTCATGGTGATGGGTTCAGTAACGGGCTCTCTGACAGCCCTCGACCGATTGAGCGAATTCGACGCCGATCTCATCGTTCCGGGCCACGGGCCGGTATGCGACCTCAGCGTGATCGATCGGCTGCGTGCCTATGACCACTTCATACTCGATCTCGCTCAACGAGCAATCTCAGATGGCGTATCCCCTCTCGAGGCAGCTCGCGAGACTGATCTTGGAGAATTTGCAGAACTGTCTGACTCTGAGCGAATTGTCGGGAATCTTCACCGGGCGATGTTTGAACTCAATGGAGCCGAGCCGGGCGCGACGATGGACATCGTTGCTGCTATTCGCGACATGGTTGCCTACAACGACGGTCAGCCGCTGACCTGTCTCGCCTAACTCGCCGAGGCGATTACGACGGCAGGACGACTGAACCCGAAGGGCCCGACAGCTCAACAAACATGCATGCACGGTCACTCTGCTCAACCGCCATCGTCTCACCAAGTGCCACAAGCAACTCGGACACTCGCGGCGGCTCGGGATGACATCCATGAATTGTCGCCACAGTAAGACCGGGTGTCGCAGTCTCCGAAGGGTGCCGAGAGGTTCCCCAATCGATAAAGAATGGGAGAATTCCGCCCTCGGTATCTCCTGTCGGCAAACTCAAATGCCAATCGAGCGTCATGTCGGGTGCAACTCTTCGCATTGCAACTGGCTCGGTGTAACCAAGACCAACAGCTGCCCCTTCGGAGACAACGGTCGACAAGTCATGCTGTCGGGCACACCAGGTCACGATGCGATGACTCGTCAGATCGTCGATACCAAATGATCGAGGTTCTCCAGGGTCACCTTGTTCTGGGTCGGGGCCGATGATTTCAAGATAGGTGTCGCCAAACGAGCACAGCCGGTTACGAGTCCCCTTGTTGACGTGGGGCCCACCTTCGCTGGCAACAACTCCGGTCAGGTCCGCAAGCCACTCTGAGGTTGCGGCGATGTCGGGGGTGGCGAGAACAATGTGATCAAGCATGCTCCGACATTACACACCGTTGACCACGACCCGACTGTCCGACGAAATCCTCTGCATTCTGAATGTGTCATTGTTGTGGCATGGCAGACATTCTCAACGCACACGCCGCCAACTTTGGCGATCGACTTGCCGTGATTGATGATCGCCCGAACGGCGATCACTTCTCGATCACCTATGGTCAGCTCGACCTGTTCACCAATCAACTTGGACACCTCCTCGTTAGCCATGGTGTCAACCCAGGAGATCGTGTCGTGTGGTGCGGTCAAAATTCGATTGGCGTGGTGTCACTAATGTCAGCCGCGCGCAAGGTGGGGGCGACCGCGGTTCCCTTGAACTACCGGCTGACAGATGACGAAGCGGCGTACGTCATCGATCACTGCGATGCCGAAATTGTGTACGTCGATGCCGACTTCGCACCAATGCTCGAACGAGTTCGCGGCAGTATCCCGAAGATTCGTGAGGTACTCGTATTTGGTGGCGCTCCTCCGTCGGATGACGCTTGGTATATCTCCGTTGATGCTGAAGTTGCGTCGATGCCCGACTCTGCTCCACCTGAACCCCCCGCTGAGACTGCCGACGGCGCAACGATGATCTACACCTCAGGCACGACCGGAAAGCCAAAAGGCGCGTTCCGCCGCAGGGCGACAGCACCAACGCAGATGGTTGCGATGCTCGAACATATTGGGTACCGAACCGACGATACATACCTCACGACAGGACCGCTCTACCACTCAGGACCGGGTGGTTTCATGGGGATTGCGATCAACATGGGGCAGACAATCGTCGTTCAGCGAAAATTCAATGCAGAGGATTGGCTTCGACTGGTTGACAAATACCGATGCTCTTCCACATTTTCGGCGCCAACTCCCATTCGAATGATCTGCAATCTTCCTGATGACACCATCGCGAAGTATGACGTTTCATCAATGCGAGTGATGATTGCAAATGCAGCACCTTGGAGTTTCGCTCTGAAGCAGCAGTACCTCTCGCACTTTCCAGCTGAATCACTCTTTGAGGTGTACGGCTCGACCGAACTTGGGGTCAACACGATCCTCCGACCCGAAGACCAACTCCGCAAACCCGGTTCGTGTGGAAAGCCCTCCCCAATGGTCGAAATCAGGCTGTACGACGACAACGGCAACATCGTCGAGGGCACAGGGCCCGAACACACTGGCGAGTTGTTCGTGCGATCGCCATCTGTCTTCAGCGACTACTACAAACAGAATGACAAGTTCATGGAGGATCACCGAGACGGGTACCAAACCGTTGGTGACATCGCCTACATCGATGACGAAGGATTCATCTACATCTGTGACCGCAAGAAAGACATGATCATCTCTGGAGGCATGAACATCTACCCGGCGGAAATTGAGGCTGCTCTCGAGCAGCATCCTGGAGTGCTTGAAGCTGCCGTGTTTGGCATTCCCAGCGAAGATTGGGGCGAGACCGTTCACGCAGTTGTTGTTCGTAATGGCAATGCCGAAGTAAACGACGACATTCTTAACGAGCACTCACGAGTAAGCCTCGCGAGTTACAAGGTTCCGAGGAGTTTCTCGTGGGCTGACGAACTTCCGAAGACGGGGTCAGGAAAGATCCTGAAGCGAGAGTTGCGCCAACCGTATTGGGATCAGTTCAACTCATCAATCTGAGGCGTGATCGTCTCTTGCGGTTGAGTGCGTCAGGCTGGCTCGTCAATCACCGTGTTGACGAGCGTGCCAACTCCGCTGACGTCAACCGAGACCTCTCGGCCTGGCTCTAACCACAGCGGCGGATCTTTCACGTAACCAACGCCACCGGGAGTTCCGGTCGCAATGATGTCGCCGGGCTCAAGGGTTGTAAAGGTCGAGCAATACTCAACGATCGCTTGAAGGTCATGAATGAGCAAACTCGTTGATGCCTGTTGAACTACATTGCCGTCAACACGAGTGGTCAACGTCAATGCGTACGGATCTTCGATTTCATCAGCGGTCACCATCCAAGGGCCACATGCCCCCGAACGATCAAACGACTTACCGGGCACGAACTGCGACGTATGTCGTTGAAAGTCCCGCATGGTGCCATCCATGAAGCAGGCGTAGCCAGCGATTACAGCAAGGGCGTTTTCCCGGCTGGCATACCTTGTCGATTGCCCAATGATGATCGCAAGCTCTCCCTCATAGTCGTAACTCGTGCTCGCCCGCGAGCGCTCGAGGTGCTCGCCATGCCCAACGAGCGAGCTTGGGAACCGCGTAAAGATCACCGGGTGAGGCGGGGCCTCATTTACCCGATCAGATTCTGCAATATGGTCGGCATAGTTTGTGCCGACGCAAAGGATTCTGCGTGCCAGAGGCACTGGTGGGAGCAGCGTCAATTCAGAAAGCTCAACAGCAGAGGCAGAGTCAGCCATTGCCTGCACTCGAGCCCGGCCCTCCTCTGAATGCACCTCTGCGACCAGCGCCTGAGGTGAAGCAAACAAAGCGCTGAGATCTACGAGCGCACCATTGATCACTACGCCAAATAGTGAGTCTGTACCTCGTAATGCAGATGCAATTTTCATCTCAGTCTCCTTAGTCCGGATGTTCGCATCAGTATGTCGCAGAACCCGACGTTGTAGGCAACGCGACTGCGTGAGCAACTACATTCAAGACGAACAGATTGGACTTCACATGATCGATACCACCGTGATGGGCAGTTACCCCCAACCAAAATGGTTGGTGAACCATGAGCGACTCCTTGGCGATGGCGTACCACGAGTACGAAACGCAGAACTTTGGTCGGTTCCTGAATCTGAACTCGATGAGGCCATCGAGGCTGCGACGTTGCTTGCAATCGCCGATCAAGAACGTGCCGGCGTCGACATCATCACCGACGGCGAAGTCGGCCGCGAGTCATATTTCAATCATTTTGCGAATTCGCTTGGCGGAGTCTCAAAGGACGAGATTGGCGTCGGAGTGAATCGCCTACGCCGAGGCAGTGAATCAAGAGTTACGCGATCTCGAAGCGGCAGGCATCGACGTACTGCAACTTGACGAGCCATACCTCCAAGCAAACCCCGAGGCAGCCGCCGATATTGCACTCGAAGCACTCGCTGTCGCAACCAACGGCATTACGGCAACCACTTGCCTCCATACCTGCTACGGGTATGCCGCCTATGTTGCGAATAAGTCGACCGGATACCCGTTCCTTGACCCGCTACGTGATGCACCAGTTGACTGGGTCGCAATCGAATCGGCTCAACCCGACCTACCTGGCTCGACGGTTGCTCGACTTGCTCCCCGCAAAATCGTCTTGGGCGTCATCGATCTCGGCCGAGAGACTGTTGAAACCCCCGATGAGGTTGCCACCAGAATCAGGAACCCGCTGGAACACATCGCTCCGGAGAATTTGGCCGTCTCACCGGACTGCGGAATGAAATATCTACCCCGATCAGTTGCCCAGGCGAAACTCGCTGCAATGGTCGAAGGTGCAGAAATCGTTCGATCTGAACTTGCCTGAGGCGGCACAGTTGAGGCGGCACGGCGCCGCTGCTTGATAACAGTTGTGCCGGTTCGTCAGATTTGAATGTCGTTCCCAGCAGCAGCCCACGACACGATGCCACCATCGAGTTCGTATACCGAGGTAAAGCCCAGATCGATCATTTGGCTTGTCGCTGTCGCCGAACGATTCCCTGATCGGCAATAGACAAAATATGTCGCTGAGCGATCTAGTGCAGAGATTGCGTCAACAAACCCTGGGCTGGAGATATCGATGAGCGTTGCTCCTGCGATGTATCCAGCGGCGAACTCTTCCGGAGTGCGAACATCAATGATGGTTGGGTTGTTTTCGGCAACAAATGTTGCTGCAGATGCCGCATCGAGCAGTTGGACTTCTGCTTCCGCTTGACCCTCACTGCTCGCTGCTGGAACCACTTCAGCCGCCTGATCACCACAACTCGACAAGCCGAGAATGAGAAGCGACCCGAAAACGACGTGAGCGAGGGATTTCACATTAAGAACGCTACCGCCAACGATCAATTGCCTTAATGAGAGCAGTAATACACGAAGGCGCTCGGAGTATTCCGAGCGCCTTCCAGAGAGCGGACGACGGGATTCGAACCCGCGACCCTCACCTTGGCAAGGTGATGCTCTACCAACTGAGCCACGTCCGCGTTGTGGAGTCAAAATCTACCAGCGCCGCGCCCTGAGCGGACAACGCCTGGCGAGATCAACTGCCCGAATCGTCAGCGGGACGAAGATCAACTGTCAACGTCAACACGCCATCGATTAGCTCCCAAGAGGCATCCGAAACGATCGCGAAATCCATGTAGTCCTGCTTTGCCTGATCGATGAACGCCTTGCGCTCATCTCCTGCGACTGGTGGAAGGGGACGCTGCTTCACTGCGAGCGCCCGTTCCTTAAAGCGCTTCAGCATTCCCTCAACATCTAGACCTGGCTGTGACTCACTCATTCCTCTGATCGTACTTCCTCTGCCTGGTGGTCGTCATCTACAACAGCCGGGACTGTGCCAGTACGTAACGATTCCTTTTGAGAACTGTCGGCCTCCCGATAGCGGCGAGAACTCATTCGTTCAAGCACCATCAGCGAGGAGTTATCAACCGCCGTCACACGCCACAGCCAGATCGCAAGCACCGCTAAGGCTGCAGAAAGGGCGATGAGAACAACTGAGATCACAACGACAGTCGCTGATGCCGATGTGTCACCAACAGACACGTCAGCTGCCCACAGCAGCGATTCTTGGAACACCATCACCCACGAGTGTGCCAGAACTACTGCTGATGTTGCGAACAAAAGATGGTTGTTCGGCCAGAGATCTTTATCCGTTGGAGAGGCGCACCATCAAGTGGACAGACCGCCATAGCGCTACGAAGGTCGGGACTCAGAGTTCCGGTGTGGCTCCCTCCGCGGCTCTCGAGCTCGGTGGCCGTCACCGAAATGTTCTCTGCAAGACCATCGAGGTCGACCGAACCTAGCGAGGCACACGATCTTCGGGGGTCGATGCCAGAGTGAAACAGAGATTCATCAACGAGCATGTTGCCGAGCCCCGCGATGACATGCTGATCAAGCAAAAGAGTCTTTATTGAACATCGCCGGTGGCGTTGTGCTCGAAGTGCATCACCGAGAGCTTGAGCCGGCGACATGAAGTCAATACCAAGGTTCGACCAATCTGGATCGATGGTAAACCGAGCCCACCTCCGAGGATCGTTTACGCGCAATGAACCCCGATCGGTTCCCATCACGAGCCGATCCCATTCACGCCGTTCGGTCGCCGGCCCGTATTCGAGGGCAGCAATCGGTGCAATGCCGTTCACGATAAGCCGACCGGTCATTGCAAAATACAACTCAACATGGGCACCATCGGTCTCGAGCGCCACACGTTTGCCGTGCCGTTTCACACCGCAAATGTGTCGGCCGACAAGACTTGCGAGAACGTTGCTATCTCCGCAACGGTCATCAACCTCGATTGACGTGATCTGGTGGCCAACGAGTTCAGTCGCAGCGCTGGCATATAAGGCTGCCTCTAGCCCTTCTGGCATTTGACCTAGCCCAGTCGGCCCAAGAACGCAGCGATGGAGGTACCCATTTGTTCGGTCTCCATCAAAAACGCGTCGTGACCGTGTGGCGAGTCGATTTCAACAAATTCTGTTGGGGCACCAGCTGCGATAAACGCATCAGCAATCTGACGCTGCTGATAGGCCGGGTACAGCATGTCGCTGTTGACACCGATCGAGAGGCATGGCATGTCAACTTCGCGAAGCGCCCGCTCAATCGACTGACGACCCCACGAAATGTCGTGGAGATCCATTGCTTTGGAAATCAACAGGTAGCTATTCGCGTCGAAACGACGGGCCAGTTTTTCGCCGTGGTAGTTGAGGTAGTTCTCCACCTGGAATTCTTGCCAAAGTCCAAAACGATCACCGGTCGAACGATCCGCGACTGCGCGGCCGAATCGCTCGGTGAAGACGTTGTCACTTCGGAAGGTGACCTGTGCTACTTGACGAGCGATTGACAGGCCTCCGGCTGGACCGTCCCCGGGAGCAGCGTCGTAATAATCACCGTTGCGCCATTTCGGATCGATTGCGATTGCTCGCCGTCCGATCATTCCCCACGCAATCTGCTGGGCAGATGCCTGCAGGCAGGTCGCGATCGGGATAATCGAACCAACCTGGCGACGGTAGGTCGCTGCCCATTCGAGTACCTGCATTCCTCCCATCGACCCGCCAATGACCGAGGCCCATCGCTGAACACCGAGGTGTCGAGACAGCCGCTCCTGTGCGCGCACCATGTCTCTAATGGTGACGACGGGAAATCGTGGACCATATGGTGAACCATTCGGATCATCGGGATTGACCGAGGATGGTCCTGTCGAACCCTGGCACCCACCGAGCACATTTGAACAGACAACGAAGAACTCGTTGGTATCAATCACACGCCCAGGCCCGATGAGCGAATCCCACCATCCCGGTGCAGGATGCCCCGGTTCGGCTCGACCTGCCGCATGCGAATCGCCCGTCCATGCGTGGCAGATCAAGATGGCATTTGAGCCGTCACTATTGAGTTGGCCCCATGTCTCATAGGCGATGGTCACCGACCGCAAGACAGATCCCGAGTCAAGAGCAAACGGTCGATCCTCGGCAAAGGTGTAAAACTGGCGTCGCCCGGGGGCGTCCCCCGGTTGCCATGCACCTGAGACTGGCAGTTCTTCGCTCACTCTGTTCACCTCCTCGCTTCACTACACCAACAACGTTGTGCATCTGAGCGAATCGGCGCCGGTTTGCCGGTGTTCCGACCGCATCGCACGAAATGTGCAAGCACCTTGGGGGCGAACCCAGGTTGCCGGGCCAAGAGTTCAACGACTCCGACCGCTCTGAATGCACTTGCAACATTAGCAGTAATAGTCGATGACCACACCGGTAACGTACGCCGATGCGAGTTCTCGTCATTGGTGCCGGTGGAGTTGGTTCAGCATTTATCTCAATTACCGCCCGTCGCGAAGCCTTCACCCACCTGGTTGTCGCCGACGTTGATCTTGAGCGTGCCCAACGAGCCGTAGATGAAGCGGTCGATTCGGGGGAACTCGACGCTACGCAGCAATCTCGACTCCACGCAGAGCACCTTGACGCATCCGACGAAGTGGCAGTTGCGGCCCTGGCTCGCTCTCACAAGATTGATGTCGTGCTGAATGCATGCGACCCTCGCCTCAATCCTCCGATCTTTCAAGGCACCTTCGCGGCAAATGCTCACTACGTCGACATGGCGATGCACCTGTCTGAGCCCCACCCGACCAAGCCCTATGAGAAAACGGGCCGTCGCCTCGGTGATGCACAGTTCGCTCAATCACCGCTATGGAAGAACCGCGGCCTGATGGCACTGGTTGGAATGGGTGTCGAGCCAGGCTTCTCCGATGTTGCTGCTCGTTATGCCGCCGATCATCTGTTTTCCAAGATTGACGAAATTGGCGTGCGAGACGGCGCTGATCTCGTCGTCGACGGATATGACTTCGCACCAACATTTTCCATCTGGACAACCATCGAGGAGTGTCTGAACCCTCCTGTGATTTACGAGCGTGAGCGCGGCTGGTTCACGACACGCCCTTTTTCGGAGCCTGAGGTATTCACCTTCCCTGACGGAATCGGGCCGATCGAGTGTGTCAATGTCGAACACGAGGAAGTCATTTTGATCCCACGCTGGATCGATGTCGAACGTGTCACGTTTAAGTACGGCCTTGGCCGTGACTTCATTCAAGTTCTGAAAACTCTCGAGAAACTCGAACTGGTGTCAACTGAACCCGTTGAAGTACGAGGAGTAAAAGTTTCACCACGCGACGTTGTTGCGGCAGCCCTGCCAGACCCCGCCGAGCTAGGCGATCGCATGAGAGGTCGAACATGTGCTGGAACCTGGGTCCGAGGTCTCGGCCCTGATGGCGAGCCACGAGAGGTCTACGTGTACCACGTGGTCGACAACAACTGGTCAATGAACGAATACCGGCATCAGGCGGTCGTATGGCAAACAGCGGTAATGCCTGCAGTTGCAATCGAACTCATGGCCTCTCGCACCTGGTTCAGAGCCGGCGTTGTCGGCCCTGAGGCACTGCCATCAGAACCATTTCTAGAGTTGCTCGATTCATATGGAGCTGAATGGGAGTGGCTCGAGTACAAAGATCGCGCACCACTCGCCACGAACAGTTAGTCGACTTTTTTCATTGCGCATGCCGGCGTGCCTCCGGGCAAGCGGTGGCGATTTTTCGCAATCCATCGGTATGCAACGCCGCCAAGCAGGGTGATCACTGGCCAACGAAGAACCCTGCCGAGCACACCCCAGGCTGATCCTCGGTATTGCATCGCAGCTGCGACCGCAAGGTGTCCACTCTCTACGATGCCGTTGACACCCACCCACTGCAGGGCAGCCTCGCATTGCTGTGGGGACAGTCCCAGTTCTTCAAGGTTTGCGAACTGCCAAGGTTCGACCCGGCTGAGCTGAAACCACTTCTCGGCTTTCTCCGCCGAAGATGTGCAAAACGAACAATCCCCATCAAAGACCAATGCCGGCAGGCCGGCGTCTTGATTCACATCGCTCCAACGACTGGTTGTGCGAAGCGCATTCGCTGCTCGTAGCCCGCCTCGTACGGGAGAAAACCCTTACGGTCGGGGTAGAGCATCTGTACAACGTTGAGTGGCAATTCGCTGTAGTCACTCACTGCTGGGCACCAACTGATTGCCTCATCGTCGCTGAGAGGCGCAAAAGCGCACCGCTGTTCACCGTCGAGAAGCCCGACAAGTTCGCATGCGATCGGAATTTCAACGCCGTTGCGAAGGGCATCGACAGCGACTCCGATGAGATCGCTCGCCGTGGCTGGAGCTAGGCCAACGACAAGAATCTCAGGGAAGCCGGTCAGCGCGGTCAACCCGATCGAGTATGCATGTGCTGGGATGGCTGAATTGTCATCAACCTCTGGGCGTACCGCCTCGAGCGCCCAACCATTCGTTTCGAGCATCCATTCGATCTTTTCGCGGTGAGAAATCGAGAAGTCAGCCGGGTCAAATGTCACGCCTCACATTCTCGCGCAGACTCGCACCCGTTGCTTTGGCCAGGTACTGTCATCATCGATGCCCCCGACATGGACGATGTTCCTGAGACCCAAGTGGATTGCATTTCATCTTGTCGTCGTGTTCGGGTTCGTTGCGCTGTTTAACCTCGGCCTCTGGCAATTGCAACGGCTCGATGAGCGCCAGTCATTCAATGCTCTCGTCGAGCAACGTTTCGCTGAACCCGTTACTCCACTGGAGGCTGTCATTGCCGATGGCATCGTCAACGACAGCGAACAAGCAGCAGCCATCGCGTCCGATATTGAATGGAGAGCAGTCAGAGCATCGGGTACGTACCTGCCAGACCACGGTCTACGAGTTGTCAATCGATCGCAGAACGGTCGCGCTGGCGACAATCTGGTTGTACCGCTCCTCCTCGACGATGGTCGTGTGTTGCTCGTCAACCGAGGCTTCGTTCCACTCACAGTTGAAGAACCCGCTCTGCCTGCGCTGTCTGTGGAGGTCACGGGTCGAGTGCATCCGAGCCAGGAACGATCGCTCCTCGGAGCAAAAGATCCGTCTGAAGGTGTGCTGACTGAAGTGCAGCGCCTCGACCTCTCTCGTCTCGATCCACAAATACCTGGCGACCTCCTTCCGGTGTACATGGATCTTCTCGAATCGGTGCCAGGAGAAATTCCAGGCATTCCTGAGCCAGTGATTTCTCCTGACCTCAGCGAAGGCAATCATTTGTCGTACGCGATCCAGTGGTTCACGTTTTCTTTGGCGGTGCTCGCTGGCTGGGTCGTGGCGCTTCGGGTCAGTTGGCGACGAGCCCTTCGGCCAGCCACCGATTAGTAATTGTCTCTGCGAGTTGCACCGTCGGCACCATCGGATTGACGGATGGAACTGCAGGAAATACTGAAGAATCAACGACGAATAATCCAGCAACGTCGTTCACTCGCCCACATCGATCAGTCACAGCACCCATCGGACAACCACCCGTCGCGTGGCTGTATACCGGAGTTACCGATGCAACCTGGTGCATCATCCAGTCGCTCACTTCGTCAACTTCGGGAGCATCAATCGACTCACGGTGCGCGTTGGCAGCAACCAAGTTCGCCACAGCATCGGCTAGAAGTGCCCTCTCAGCCTCTGCTTGGCAGAGTTGAAATCGAATATCGGCGTTGCCATTCTCATCGAGTTCAATCACCCCTAATGACGAAGGGCGCATGAGTGCTGGCACAACCCAGATTTCATCACCCACGACCGTCGTCATGATCTGTATCGCACCTGAACGTTCGACATCACATGTTGCAGAGGGCAAACCTTCGTTATTTCGATATCGCAGAGCAACACTTGGATGATCCTGCAGTCGGCTACCAAGACCGGCCGATACGACACCCGAACGCATCAACATTGCGGGCGACACCAACGCCCCAGCACACATCACGACCTGATGAGCCTCAATGACACCACTTTCGCTGAGGGCGACTCCTCTGGCTTGACCATCTTCAACTACCACTTGGTCAACTGTTGCCTCGGTTCTTACTTCGATGCGGTCGAGCAGCCCGCTGTTGCGGAGGTATACATCTGAAACCGAAGCTCGAGAGCCTTGTTGACGTACTCGCTGCCGACGACCCTGACCTTCGATCGGCAGCTGATGGGAATGGTGAAATGGTCCGGCGTTTGATGCGAAGCCCGGATTTATTGATGAACCGCCGCCGAGGCCAGAGCCTGAGGTGTACGGCACATACGGGCCATCATCGACACGTTGGGCTCGCATTCCTGGCATCGTGCGGCCTGGAACTTGCGCAGCTTCGTGGAGGTCATCAGGTGTCGCCCCGTCAACGCCCTGTTCGAGCAGAATCACATCTGCTCCGACCGCTGCAAGCCGTGCAGCAACAACAGACCCGGCGACACCTCCGCCAACAAGTACCCATCGATCTGCCATGAGCACATCCTGCCATCTGAGAGCCGCCGCAAGGAGCCGATGATTCATCTTGGGCACGCGTCAGTCATAATTGAGAGATGTCGTGCTTTGACCTGCCAGGCGGCTTTATCGACATCGAGACCCATGACGATGGCTCAGAGACACTTCGCCCTACCGCGCTCTGCCGAGGACCGTGGGATCCCGACTCGTGTCATGCGGGCCCTCCAACTGCTGCTCTCGCACGGGCAGCTGAACGTGCTCTTCCCGATCTTCAGCTCGTTCGGTTGACGACCGAAATCATGAAGCCGATTCCTATGGCCGGATTCACTGTGACTGCCGAGGTATCAAAACCTGGCCGTACCGTCGCGACCTGCGTGATCGAGCTACGAGACCTCAATGGAATGCTCATCGCTATCAGCCATAGCGCCCACTTGGCCTCGCGCCCTCCGGCACCCGACATTCCGACGTCTTCGATTTCAACAGTCCCGCTCGCTGAGTCAACGGCTGGACCATTCGTGTTTGAGGTTGTCCGCCATGACTCACTCGGGTTTATCAACGGCGTAGAAACTCGTTACCCGGAGCACGAGGACAACAACGTTGGCCCAACATCAATCTGGCTGAGGACAGTCCCCATTTTCACGAATGCCCCGTCATCTGGTTTCCAACGAATCTGTCCGCTCGCTGACTGCGGAAATGCAATTTCACGGAACGGTGAACCACGAGAATTTGGATTTCTCAACACCGACCTCAGCATTCATCTTCACCGAGAGCCGCTCGGCGACTGGTTCCGATCTGATGCAATCTCGCTGTGGAATGCAAACGGAATCGGGATGTCGGATGCCCTGCTGTTTGACGAGCACGGGGCCGTCGGCAGGGCGGTTCAGTCGCTCATCATCTCACCGGCGTGAGACGACGTCAGGCGAGTTTCTCAACGAAACCTTCGAGCTGTCGGAGATTGCGGCATTCGTAGACGCCATCGGTGAAATTGCCGTATTCACCAACGATCGAGTCGCCAGTATTCCAGTACGACTTCGGTTCAGGGTTCAGCCAGTACACGTGCCGAGCTTTCATTCGCATCTCTTTGATGACCCAGGACTGGCTGGCGTGGTAGTTGTTTCGAGCATCACCGAGTAGCAGCACCGTTGTCTTTGGGCTGATGTCTTTGCCGTAGCGCTCCCAAAACACCTCAAATGCGTGGCCGTAATCGGAGTGGCCATCGACCCACACCACGTCAGCCTCAGTATTCACCCGGTGGATTGCTTCGGTGATGTCTTCAGTTGCTTTGAAGTAGTCTGTGACCTCGTCAATTCCATCAATGAAGACAAACGACCGAACCTTCGAGAATTGATTCGAAATTGCGTAGACCAGCATCAACGTGAACCTCGCGAAGGCCGCAACCGACCCGGAGATGTCAGCCACCACCATCAGTTCCGGCTTTGCCGGGCGAGGGTATTTGAACTTTGGTTCAGCTGGAACACCGCCGTAACTCAACGAGTGTCGGACCGTATTCCTGAAGTCAAGAGGCCCTTTGCGTCCATGTCGACGTTTGCGGGCAAGCCGCGCTGCGAGCTTTCTCGTCAAAGGTTGTAGCGCCTTGCGCAAACTCACCATTTCCTCACGAGAGGCGTGCATGAACTCAACATCTTCGGGCAGAGGTTTACGAAGTGTTTTTGCCATTGCCTCGGCGCCACGGTCAGCGACAAGTCGCCGACGAATCTCTGCTTCAACCTCGGCTTTGAATTCTGTGATGCGGTGTTCGAACTCTTCTCGTTCTAGGCGTTGTTCGAGTCTGCCAGCATCACTTTCTTGGCCGTGATTGGCGGCGTCGGCCATTTTGGCCAACATGCCGTCAAGATCGAGGTTTCGAAGTGTGCGATACAGGTAATACGTGCCGCCGACGGGACGACCTGGTTCCATGCCGGCAAAGCGTTGGACCGCCTGACGGGCGAGCGCTTTCATGAGGGCCTGATCGCCTTGCATGAGTGCCTGCATCAGGAGGTGAGCGATCTCCTCTGGAGTGAGCGCATCGAGCGACCCTGCCCCACCTCGGCCATCGCCTTCTTGAGACGCGTCCTGCATCTCTCGCCACAGATCATCAAGTTCGGAGGACTCGCCATCAGAGTTCGCCAGTTTGTATTCGGGCCCGCGGAGACTGAAATACACTTCGAACACTGTCTCAAAGGACCGCCAGTGCGCCTGGTTTTTGACGAGCGTGGCACCGAGCGCGTACTTGAACGCCTCACGATCCTCAATAGGGATGTGCTGAACAGCATCCATTGCGTCGAGGTTCTCTGTGAGACTCACAGGAAGCCCGGCCTCGCGGAGTTGGACGACAAAGCCGTTCAACAGGTCGAGCATCGACCGTGTTTCGGTGGCGCTCATGAACAATTCCTCACTCGTCGACCGAGAGATCCTTCGCGGCCTTTGCGATATCAGTCTGATACTTCAACAGGATGTGCAGAGTCTCCTTTGCAACGGTCTCATCGATGGTTTCGATGTTCAGCAGCAACAAGGTTCGAGCCCAGTCAATGGTTTCTGAGACGCTCGGAGCTTTCTTGAGATCCAACGAACGGATTGACCGAACGACGCGAGCAATTTGTTCCGCCAAACTGTCGGTGACTCCCGGCACTTTCGCGAGCACAATCTCTCGCTCGCGTTCCATTGAAGGGTAATCGACGTGCAGGAAGAGACAACGGCGCTTCAGAGCCTCTGACAACTCACGAGTGTTGTTTGAAGTAAGGAATACAAGAGGAATCTGTTTTGCCTCGATGGTTCCTAATTCAGGAATCGACACCTGGTACTCGGAGAGAATTTCAAGCAACAACGCCTCGGTTTCAACTTCAACGCGGTCAACTTCGTCAATCAGAAGTACGACTGGATCATCGGCAGTGATTGCCTCAAGCAATGGACGCGTGAGGAGGAACTCATCAGAGAAGATGTCGTCATGGATATCTGTCCATGACTCTGAGTTCTTGTCAGCCTGAATCCGAAGGAGCTGCTTTTTGTAGTTCCACTCGAACAGTGCTTTCGACTCGTCCATGCCTTCGTAACACTGCAGACGAATCAACCGTGCACCTGTCATTTCGGCAATCGACTTTGCGAGCTGAGTTTTGCCCGTCCCGGCAGGTCCTTCGACGAGGACCGGCTTTCCTAGCCGGTCTGCGAGATAGGCAACGCCGGCGATGCCGTCGTCTGCGAGATAGTCGATGTCACGCAGCCCATCTCGGACCTGTTGGACACTCTCGAAGCGATGTACGAGTTCTGAAGCCATATGGCCCGACGCTAGTTCGCGGGGGCTGATTCCACATCATCGGCTTGTTACACCTCTGGAATTTGAGGATTAGCCTTGCCTGCCAGTGAGCATCCCATCTGAGACCCCTTCTGCGCCGGCTGACGGGCCTGCACTCGTGACACCGCTTCCAGGCATCTCTCTGGCTGGAGCGACGTGGGGCCTCTTTGCCGGGTTGTCGGTTCTCCTCGCTGGGGTCGGCCTCTACGCAACGCTCATTGGTGTTCGCGCCGAACTTGAATCATTCAACACTGCGGCGATCGGCGTCATCGGAGCAAGTTATTACGCCGGGTTCGTACTTGGCTCGCGAATTGCGCTCGAAATTGTTGGTTCTGTCGGCCACATTCGGGTCTACGGAGCGCTCTGCGCGTTACTCGGAGCGACGACACTACTCAGTGGTCTCGTCGTTCATCCCGTGGTGTGGATTGTGCTTCGCCTTCTCGCTGGTGCCGCAATCGCTGGAGTCTTCGTTGTCGCCGAGTCGTGGCTCAACCAACTTGCCAACAATCAGAATCGTGCTCGGGTGCTTGCCACCTATGCAATGGTCACCATCATCACCTACGGCATTGGGCAAGTTGTCTTCAGCTTGCTCGACCCGACCACACTGACTGCATTCACCATTGCGGGGATTGCCATCATGCTCGCCGTGCTACCGGTATCTCTATCAGCAGTTGCGAATCCCCCGGCCATTGCTGAAATCGAACGCCTCCCACTGAAGACACTGTTCGCAAATGCGCCGACTGGAGTTGTCACGGCATTTGCAACGGGGGCAGTTATGGGAGCGATCACTGCGTTTGCTCCCGTCTTTGCCGCGCGCTCGGGCATCGCTGCAACACGAATCGGTTTGTTCACTGCCATGCCCGCTCTGGGGTCACTTCTTCTTCAAGTGCCCATTGCCGCCCTGTCGGACCGTCACGACCGCCGACGCGTTGGCGTTGTCACCGCCGCTGCTGCAAGTGGCGCTTCGGCGCTACTTCTCGTGAGCGATGTTGGTGGCTTAGCGTCTTATCTTGCAATGGTGTTGCTTGGCGGAACGATGTATCCGCTGTATTCAATTGCCGGTGCATACACCAACGACCGACTGCGCCCTGAGCTTCTCATGGCCGCAGCCGCTCAACTCGTTGTCTTGTTCGGAGTTGGGGCATTTATTGGCCCTCTTGTGATGGCTCTCGCAATGGGGCTCGCAGGAACTACGGCATATCCGCTGGGATCCGCGCTCGGCCTCGGTGCGATTTCGCTGTTCCTGGCGGTTCGAATCCTTCAGCACCCATCAGCAGAGCGGGCGAATCCTGAGCAAGACATCGCCCTTGATACCCAGTTGCTGCAAATTCCGGCAACAGCAGTGGCGATGGGACGGCGTCTTCGATATCGCCGACCGGTTCGAAACTCAGGACAGCGTTAACGCTGAAACCCCAAGCATCCCAGCAGCAGACACAGTGTTCTCCAGCAAGCACGCAATTGTCATTGGGCCAGTGCCGCCGGGCATCGGAGTGATTGCGCCAGCAACCGACTGCACCTCGTCAAAGCACACATCGCCGACGATCCCAGATTCAGATCGCGAGACACCGACATCAATCACGGTCGCGCCTAACTGAACGTGGTCTCGAGTGATCATGCCCGCCTGTCCCGCAGCGGCCACGATGATGTCAGCGTGGCGACACACCTCAATGAGGTCAGATGTACGCGAGTGCGCCAACGTCACAGTGGCATCACAGCCCTTGCGACCAAGCAACAACATTTGTGGAAGCCCGACCAGGGTTGACCTACCGATCACAACGGCTCGTTTCCCAACCGTTTCAATTCCGTACGACTCAATGAGGCGCATAACTCCGAGTGGTGTGCATGGCGCATGTCCGGGAAGGCCGCGGACAAGGCGCCCCAACGATCGATCTGTAAGTCCGTCCACGTCTTTTTCCGGAGGAAGCAATGCAAGAACTGACTCAGCATCAAGATGATCAGGTAGTGGAAGTTGCACCAGAATTCCATGCACAGACGGGTCGGCAACGAGTTCGGCAACCGCCTGTTCGACCTCATGCTGGGTTGCTGACGCAGCGAGCTCAACCCCACGCGACACCATTCCTGCTTCTGTCGCCTTGCGATGTTTCATCTTGACGTAAATCTGACTTGGGCCGTCATCTCCAACCAGGACAGTGGCCAGACATACCTCGGGAGAACCGGCTTGATCCAGCTTCGCTCGAAGCCGCTCAACGGTGAGGTCCCGTAACGCATTGCCGTCAAGCAGCATCGCACCACCATCGGTGTAACGGAATTCTGGAAGGGGGTTCACGTCAACATTCTACGAACCATCTTTTCAAAGCCCTATCGGCATACGATTCGGCCATGGCGCGGCCCACGAATTTCAACAAACGACTTGCACTACTCGACACCGTCGTCAGCTATCTCGGTGAGCATGGCGTCCGCGTGACATCGCTTCGCGGCATCGCAAAGGATCTGAACATCAACCCAAACATCCTCGTTCATCACTTTGGAACAAGGTCAGATCTCATGCGCGCCGCCCTGCATCGAGCATTAGCACTGCAGCTCATCGAGTCAAGACCGGATGTTGGCCCGCCAACCCAACCTCACCCAGGGCGAACTCGTCAGGAAGTGGTGGAAGTGGGTGACGTCAAGCAACGACCGGATTGCTCTTGTACGTATTGGCATTGAAGCGATGAGTCTTCCGGCACACGTTCTTGAACTTGTCCCAGGAACGTCCAGATTCTCGTGGGAAATCGGCATGCGAGCACGCCTGATCGATACCGAGTTAACTCGCTCAGCGGCCACCACTGAAGTTGCACGAATTTCGGCGCTTGTCACGGGACTGATTCTGGAGGTGTCAAACGGCGGGTCAAAGCGCATCGCTCTCGATGTGCTCGATAACTCGCTGCGCGATCTGGACGGACGTGTCGCAACGGCGACTGGGGCGGTTGCACCTGCATCTGCCCCAGAAACGAGTTCGGCCGACCCCAAAGGGCCGGCCGAACCGCTCAGTATTGTGAGTTAATCAGGCAGCTGCGCGAGCGGCTGCGAGCCACTCGTCAACGAGGTCACGATTGTCCACGATCCACTGCTGAGCGAGCTCGAGAACCGCTGTTCCCTCACCCATCTCAACGTTCATCAACGAAACGTCGAGAACGCTCATTTGGAACAGTTCAAGCAACTTGGCGGCAGCCGGGTTGGCCTCGAGCCAGTCGTTGTTCGCCGACACCTGAATGTCAGCAGCCACCCATCCGAGCTGGCACACGCCACCTTCGGAACCTGGGCACTGATCTTCGCCGATTGAAGCGGTACCAGGCCGCTGGTCGTGGCCTTCGCCGCCCTCAACGCCGGTTGGGTTGGAGTCGTCGATGACGTCATTCACTTCGAGCCAGAGGACGTTGTCGCCAGGACGAAGCTGCGTGATGTAGGCGCTTGGTGTCCAGGTGTAGACGATTGCCGGCTCACCAGCATCGGCCTTGGTCACTGCCTCAGCAAACATTGCGTCATATCCAGCAATGGTCTGCTTGATGTTCTCCCAACCAGAGAATGCAATCTGGCTCTGGATGATGTCGTCGCAGGTCCAGCTTTCCGAGCAGCCGTAGATGTCGGCAATGCCATTACCTGGGTCTGGGTCTCCGGCATCGTATGCCGCGATTGCATCAGCATTTGAGTTGAAATCGTCAAGTGAGGTGATTCCGTACTCCTCAGCGAATGACTTAGTGATGAGGTAACCCTGGAGGCCACCGGCCATCATCATTTCGCCGACCGCACTCACGTGATCTCCCACAAGTGAGCCGTCTGGAAGTTCGTTTGCAAGCCACGAGTTGTGACCTGGGTACCACGAGTTGATCCAGAAGTCAGCGTCACCTTGCGCCATTGCAATGTAGGCGTTAGAAGGTCCGAGTTCGAGATCCTTCGGATCGCTGACGTCGTAGCCGAGTTCTGCCATCAACAGGTGCGCAACATACGCATTCGGGTCTTCTGTTGACCAATCCGCTTTCGCCATTGTGACTGAGACTCCCTCACCAGGGGTGAGGTTGACTTCTTCAGCAGCAGTCTCCTCAGCAGCAGGCTCTTCAGCAGCGGGTTCGGCTTGGGCCACCAAAACGCCGAGCAACTCCCGGGGAACCAACTAGCCCAGAAACCCGGACCTGTCACGCTCACCTAGGGCACTCAAAGCGACCTCGTTGCATACCTTAGCCGATGAGTTCTCTCGGCGCCGTTATTTATTGACCATTTGGTCAACAAACCCAGAAACTACCAGCGCTGCCGTGACGATAATTAATGTTTGGAGCGGCGTCGATCGGCCCGATTTCCAGGTTGGCCCCCACCTGTTCGGCGGCTGGCCGCAACAGGTTTGGCCACTCGATTACCCCCCACGCGATAGGGCTTCGCACGAAACCAAAGGTTGCACGCCCACTTCTCACCACCGGATACCGGCATTCCTCCATGTAAGGAATGGGGATGCAAATTTGTGTCTTCATCCTCAATGTTGTGAAAGATCACTAACCGGCCAGGCTTTGCCTCAACCTGCAGATCTAACTTCGGGAAAATTGTTCCGCCCCCATCATCAACCTCGTTGAGGTACATGAGAGCGGTCAATACTCGTTGCCCGCCATTCTGTGTGCGTAGGCGACCTTTTTCAGTTCGCAAATCCCAGCCATCAAAATGCGGTCGATATTCCTGTGTCTCTGCGTAGTGAACGACTTGCATCGACTCTGCATGGTGCGGCGGAATGCCGACGAGGTCGCTGACGCTATGCATGATGTCTTGAATCTTTGCCGAGTCGGCATATCGGACCCATGCAACAGAACCCGTTCTCGCGGCTGACGTTGTGTTCACCCTGGTTGAGGTCACCTTGGCTTCTTCAAGTCTCGGAGCGGCGATCTCAACGATGTGCTGCCTGTCAGTCGGGCTCAGAAAATCATCAATGACCCAAACGATCGGATCGTCAGCAAGTTGCTGACCGATCGGATACGAATTCGCGAGCTTCACGTCTACAGTTTTGCATGCGCGTTCATCTATCCGGTTACACACGGCCGCCGCTGCACCGTATGGATCTTGCTACCTGAAGAGGTCACGTGAGATATCTCGCAACACAGGGGCCATCGTTGCGTCGTCGTCAAACTTGAAGTCGAGTCCGCTGACGACTGCAACCGGAATCCGAGACGTATTTCCTTTAACTAGCTCGGCAGCTGCGGTGACCTCGTCAACAACACACAACTCCTGCACTTTGAATTCGTGACCGTGTGGATCAACCTCACCGATATATGACCGCATCGGATGCATTCCGGCGAGCCCCACGCAGATATCGGTCTGCCCCTCCCGCCAAGGCCGCCCGAAGGTGTCGCTGACGAGCACGGCCACGTTGAGTCCAAGTTCGTGAAACCTCGCTCGGATATTGCGTGCAGAAGCATCCGGATCTTTCGGCAACACAACAAGTCGACCATGTGCTCCACTCGACGACTGGTCAACACCTGAATTCGCACACACGAATCCGTGATGAGTTTCTGTGATGAGCACCGGCCCCAGTTGGCGAACGATGCGCCGACTCTCGCGGAGCACGACCTCGACAACGCGTGGATCTTTTTCCCACGCTTGCGACCACTCCTCGGCAAACAACGACGGTGTCACGTCGCTGAGTTCGATGATTGCACCTTCTGCTTTTGAGACGATCTTTGACGTGACTACGACAACATCGCCGTCAACGATCGGCGTCCCTGCGGCCACACATTGTTCATGAATCAGTTGAGCAAGGTCAGAGCCGACCTCAATCTCGGGTAGGCCTTCAACTGGCCAAATTCGTATCGAACCGTCAGATGACATAGGAGAGACGGTAGCCGGTGTTGAGGCATGTGACGCAGGTGCCAAGGTGGCCTTCAGGCGGCACACGACACGAGATGATCTCTCGACTGCGCTCGCTGCTAGACAAGTGGTGATGACCGGAGTTCACCGAATCGATGCCATCACGCTCACCACACCAGATATGGCTGCTTCAATTGCGTTCTACCGAACGGTCGGTTTCACCATTTCCTTTGGTGGTGACGATTCAGAATTCACGACAATGTCGATTCAACCGAACGGCCCTCACGTCAATCTCATCTCAGACCATGAAGCCGATCGAACACCGGCCTCCTGGGGTCGGGCGATCTTTCATGTCGACGATGTCGACGATCTCCACCGACGACTGGTTGCCACTGGTTACCAACCTGATACCGAGCCAGCGGATGCCTCATGGGGCGAGCGATATTTCGCAATTCATGATCCGGGTGGTCACGACATCAGTTTCGCGAGACCTCTCGACAAATAGCGCCGCCTACGCAGACTGGCAGGACGGGCACCACCACACTCGACGAGATGCGAGAACCGCAGAGAGAATTGGAGTCTCACACCGTCGGCACGGCTGACCGGCCCTCTTATAGACGTAAAGGCGATTACCTTTCCGCAGGTCACCAGGTTTACGCGCTCCGACTTCGGCGGGATCAACTGTCACAATCCGACCGATGCGCTCACCGATCTTCATCAGTCGCACTGATAACTCCCACAATTCTTCGGCTGAGGTCTCACTCACTTCACGGGCAGGTCGTCGGGGATCGATTCCAGCCAGGAAACAAAACTCTGCGCGGTAGACGTTGCCGATTCCGGCCACCACGGCTTGATCAAGCAACACTTGGGCGATCGGAGCACTCCGACGGGAAAGCGACGACATCACTCGGTCGAGATCTCCCTTACGAACCGCTAGTGGATCAGGCCCGATGCGGTTCCGAAGCTCTTCCTCTTGAACGGTACTAACAATCTCGCATGCCGTTGGCCCAGACAAATACATCGCTCCGGTGTTGCCAAGCCATCTCATCCGTGTTCCATCAGAGGGTGTAGGCGCCTTTTCCACGTCGGTGAACACTTTGAATTTGCCGAATAAGCCGAGATGGATATGCACGGTGAGGTCACCTTCCCAACGGTGGAAAAGGTGCTTACCGAGCGCGTCAACGCCCTCGAGTCGCCGGCCATTCAGTTCAGCGGCACCATCGGAGAATCTGCCCTGCGGCGAATCAACTTCGAGAATCTCACCTGCAAACCGCCGGCGCTGTAACCGCGCCGCTCGATGAATGGTGTGGCCCTCAGGCATGGCACCGTTGTTGTGAGAGGCGAGTGAGCACGCAGCGATTGTGACCGACTACCCCACGATGTTCCAGTCGTCCTCAGAAAGATTTTGGGGTTAGGCGGGCGAATCTCGATCGGCGTATCGGCGATGTGTTTCCCGACGCCGGAGGCATCGGGTTACCGCGCAGTGGGCATATCAAAGGAGGCGTCGCCCGGCATTCCAGACTCAGGCCATCGCTGCGTCACGACCTTTGCTCTCGTATAGAACTCAACGCCTTCAGGCCCATGTACGTGGTGTTCGCCGAAGAGCGAGTCTTTCCACCCGCCGAAGGAATGGAATGCCATCGGTACCGGAACCGGGACATTAACTCCAACCATCCCGACGTGCACCCCGCGTACAAAGCGTCGCGCTGCCGCACCTGAATTGGTGAAGACAGCTGTTCCGTTGCCATACGGATTCGAGTTGATGAGGTCGATGGCGGCGCCCACATCATCAACTCGCACGACCGACAGCACCGGACCAAAAATTTCGTTGGTGTAGACATCCATGGAGGTGTCGACGCGGTCAATAACCGTTGGCCCTACAAAGAATCCGTTCTCATAACCCGGAACAACCAGACCTCGACCATCAACCCGGATCTCGGCGCCCTGTGCCTCGCCTGAATCAATGAGGCCAACGATGCGATCACGACTTTCAGGGGTGACGATCGGGCCCATCTCGCTCGACGCATCTCGACCGGAGCCAACGGTAATCGACCGTGCCTGCGCATCGACCTGCTCCATCAACCGATCTGCCTCAGCGCCCACTGCTACCGCAGCTGAAATCGCCATGCAGCGCTCTCCGGCTGAGCCAAACGCCGCCGCAGCAAGCTGCTCGGCAGCGAACTGCATGTCGGCGTCAGGAAGCACAACCGCATGGTTCTTCGCTCCCCCGAGTGCCTGCACTCGTTTTCGATTCACAGTTGCTCGGCCGTGCACATACTGAGCAATCGGAGTCGAACCGACAAATGAAACGGCAGCGACATCGTCATGATCAAGTAGTGCATCGACAGCAACTTTGTCGCCGTGTACAACGTTCAACACCCCGGGCGGAAGTCCGGCCTCTGCAAACCATTCGGCAAGCAATACCGATGCAGATGGATCTCGTTCGGATGGCTTCAACACGAAGGTGTTTCCGCATGCGATTGCAACCGGGAACATCCACATCGGCACCATCGCAGGAAAGTTGAATGGCGTGATTCCGGCACAAACGCCGAGCGGTTGGCGGAACGTGTACGAATCAACTCCACCGGAAACCTGGTCGGAATATGCTCCTTTCGTCAACGTCGGCAATGAGCACGCGAATTCAACAACCTCAAGGCCGCGCTGCACTTCTCCGGCCGCATCCGACAGCACTTTGCCGTGCTCATCAGAGATGAGCTCAGCAAGTTGACCAGCACGGCTGTTGATGATCTCCCGGAACGCAAACATCACCTTCGTGCGAGCAGCGAGCGATTCTTCGGACCACAACGCAAATGCTTCGGCCGCTGAACGAACTGCATCGTCGACCACAGAGCCGGTTGCGAGCACGACTTCGGCCTGCATCTCACCTGTTGCTGGATTCCACACCGGCGACGTCGAGTTGTGAGCGTCATGCTGTGGGGAGTTGTTGATCCAATGCGGAATGACACGGGTTGACATGTCAGCAGGCTATTCCCATTTACCTCACGTGTAACAGTGCGCAACTCCGGTGGTGTCGACCATCTGGGCGGTACGCGAGGATTTCGCCATGTCGAGCGCGCCGGTTGTCAACATCGATCCGTCTGCCTTTTGGGATGACCCCTTTCCAACGCTGGCTGAAATGCGGTCTCGTACCCCAATCTGCTTCGTGCCTGAACTCAATGCAACGCTGATCACCCGCCGAGATGACATCCACTCTTGCGAAAAGAACGTCGCGGTGTTTTCTTCTGACCAACCAGGTGGACTCATGAACGTTCTTATGGGCCAAAACATGATGCGGAAGGATGGTGATGACCATCGGAAAGAGCGGTTTGTGTACTACCCGGCCATCAGCCCCAACAAGGTGAAAACGTGGTGGTCAAGCGTCTTCGAGCAACTCACCAATATGGTGCTCGACGATCTCGTCGACCGCGGATCTGCCGATCTGGTGCCCACGTACGCAACTGCGCTCAGCGGTGAGGCGCTCAAGGTCATCACTGGGCTCACGAACGCAACCTTCCAGGAGATCAACGACTGGAGCCAGGCCATGATCGACGGCATTTCAAACTACGCCGGCGCCCCAGAACCAGAGGCCCGCTGTAACGCAGCAACTGCTGCAATCGATGCAGCGATCAATGAGCGACTTCCCGAGCTTGAGTACACGCCCGACATGAGTTTGCTGTCGGTCATGCTGCAATCAGGTATGCCCCTCGAACAAGTGCGAGCAAATATCAAACTGACCATTTCTGGTGGACAAAATGAGCCTCGCGACGCAATCGCCGGCGCAATATATGCCTTACTCACCCACCCTGATCAGCTCGCGCTCGTGCTCAACGGAGAGGCGACATGGATGGACGCATTTGAGGAGTACTGCCGGTGGGTTGCACCGATCTGCATGTCACCCCGACGGGTAACCCAACCGCACAACTATCACGGCGTCACCTTTGAACCTGACGAGCGCGTCATGTTTATGTTTGGCTCGGCCAACCACGACGAAACCTATTTTTCGCAGCCGCATGAATTCGATATCACTCGGGATGCATCCCCCAACCTCACATTCGGCGCCGGGCCTCATGTCTGCGCCGGTGCGGCCGCATCACGCAGTCTCGTCGGAGACTTCGCGCTTCCGCTCGCATTCGACCGACTACACAACATGTCGTTGGATGACTCTGCTCCCCCAACCCGTTTTGGCGGTTGGGCATTTCGGGGTCCACTCAACATGGCAGTGAAGTGGACCTCTCCTTAACGCACCACCACGACACTTCTTTGCAGCGGCCAACCCTGCCGTAACATCGCCTCCATGGCCTCACCCACAGAACGTGATGTTGAACAAGCGGTTCTCGAGTGGTTTCACGAGACATGGCATCCTGATGCCTCGCTCCTGGAATGGAGAACTCAACTTGTCGACTCAGGGTGGGCGGTTCCATCTTGGTCACCCCAATGGCATGGGCTCGGCCTTCCGGCATGGGCAGACCGGGTTGCCCATCGAACGATTCGCCAGGCCGGCGGTGTCGCAACACCCCTCGGCGGAGGGATGAGCCTCGCGGCACCAACGATCTATGACCACGCGTCAGATGAGTTGAAGTCGAAATATCTCAGGCAGACACTCACCGGTGAACTCACATGGTGCCAACTGTTCTCAGAGCCGGGCGCAGGCTCAGATCTCGCCGGCTTGCGATGCACTGCGATTCGCGATGGAGACGAGTGGGTGATCAACGGCCAGAAGGTATGGAACACGATGGCGCACGACGCCGACATGGCGATTCTCGTCGCCCGCACCGACTGGGACGTACCAAAACATGCGGGCATCACGTATTTCTTGATCGACATGCGCCAGCCGGCTGTCGAAGTGCGACAAATCGTCGAGATGAACTATCACGACTCGTTTAACGAGGTGTTCCTTACCGATGCGCGGGTGCCGGTATCCGACGTCGTTGGGGAGATCAATGACGGATGGAAGGTCGCCCGCGGGACACTCGCTCATGAGCGTTCTTTTGCATCGATTGGCAACGTGTATTTCGCCCCCGATGCTGCTGGCCGAGCGATCGAGGAGGCAAAGGTCGAAGCGGCAGAGTTCAACAAAACCTATGAGTGGTATCCACAACGCATGGGCCGCGCAGACCTCACCGTGCCGAGGGCACAAGCACGGGGTGTCATCGATGATCCAAATGTCCGTCAAGAACTCATGAAATTGCGCAGCTTTCATCGTGCATCCGAGTGGACCGCCGAGCGGGCCAAGGCTGCCCGTGCACTCGGAAAACCACCCGGGTCAGAGGGCTCAATCGGGAAGCTCGCTCTGTCACGAATCGCTCGCAACGCCAATCATGTTCATTCGACGATTGCGGGTGCCCAGGGAATGTTGAAGTCGGGAGATGATCCGCTCGATGCAGTCGTTGCTGAAATCCTGGTCTCGACCCCCGCTCAGTCGATCGCAGGCGGAACCGACGAAATCCAACACAACATCCTCGGCGAAAATGTGCTCGGACTGCCAAAAGAGCCGGCAACCGACCGGGGTATCGCATTTAAGAATGTAGGGACGTCATGAGTGGCTCAGCGTTCAACATCAACGACGCTCTCCGGGTCACTGTCGGTGATGACTTTGTTGCTGTCATCGAACTCGCGAAACCGCCGAACAACTTTTTCTCTATGGACCTCATCGGTGGGATCGCCGAAGCACTCGAACACCTCGACACCGAAGAACGGTGCCGTTCGGTGGTGCTGTGCGCCGAGGGCAAACATTTCTGCGCAGGCGCAGATTTCTCAACTGGTGACACGCATTTCACTACCGAAGACCTCTATGCAGCAGCCGTGAGAATCTTCCGCACGAAGAAGCCAATCGTCGCTGCGATCCAAGGTGCAGCAATTGGCGGCGGACTCGGGTTAGCTCTTTCCGCCGATTTCCGAATTGCGTCACCGCAAGCGCGGTTCTCCGCCAACTTCGCCCGGCTCGGCTTTCACCAAGGGTTCGGCCTGAGCGTCACCTTGCCTCGCCTCGTCGGCACTCAAGCAGCAGCAGAGTTGCTCTACACCGGTCGGCGAATCGACGGAGAAGAAGCAGTATCTCTCGGCATGGCAGATCGTCTGAGTCCGCTCGATGACCTGAGATCATCCGCTCATTCGCTTGCGCGCGAAATCGCGCTCTCCGCACCTCTTGCCGTTCAGTCGATTCGCAAGACTCTGCGAGGAACCTTGGCCGATGAAGTTGCGGCTGCGACCGACCACGAAGGTCGAGAACAAGCATGGCTGCGCAACACCAACGACTTCAATGAGGGCACTGCAGCGATGGCCGAACGCCGAGAGCCCCGTTTTACCGGCAAGTAATTCACCCACCGACGGCTGAGACCGGTCATCTCACTGTGTACCGTCTGCGTATGGGTGCATTTGACGACATTGCTGATGGAGTTGTTGCAGCGATCACCGCAGGTGACAGCGCAGCGCTCGGCGAACTGTATGCCGATGATGTGGTGGTGTGGCACAACACCGATGGCATTGAGATGACCAAAGAAGAAAACCTTGCGAGCCTTGACGCACTCGCATCGATGACGACAGGGCGTTCGTTCAGCAATATCCGTCGTTACGAAATTGAGGGTGGCTTTGTACAGCAGCATGTCATGCATCTCGACTGGGGCTCTGGGTCTGGAGATCTCGCTGCCTGTCTCGTCGTCAAGGTCGAGAACGAAAAAATCATCAGGGCAGACGAGTACTTCGACGGAGCGACCATCGCCACATTTGGGAGTTAACTCGGTGACCTGCTGAGCGCAGCGTCGCCGCTCTGAGGTGATTTCCTCTTGTCCATTCAACGAGGTATCGGTGCCAGACATGGGGGGCATCTAGATCATCGATAGCGGTATCGGCAAGAGCGTTGTTTCGTGGAACGTGGTAGAACGCGGTCAGAGCAAAGGTGCCAAAAACAAAACTCAACGACCCAACCAACAGCCAGGAAGAGACGCTGTTTTCCCAATTACTGATTGCCGTAAGAGCCACCGCGATGTGGGCCAACGTGGTCCCAAAAAAGGGCACCATGAGGCCGGGCTGAACAGCAGTGATGTTGATGGCCTGCATTGTGGTCATCCCATCCTTCGACTCGAGACGCTGTAGAGCTGTCATCACAAACGAAGAGAAGGCGTAGAACACACCGCCGACCAATGCGCTTGCGATCGCCGCTCCTGAGACGAGGTACAACTGAATTCCTTGCATGAATGTGGGGTCCATACTGCATTCTCAGTCAAATAGTGGGCACTCTCAGAGATTCGTCAATGGGATATCTGAAAGACCCACAGCGGCATTCTGCTCGGTCTTTCATCAGCGGAGAGAATAAACACTCGTGTTCCCACGGCAAACTGCCAGAAGATGCCTCAATTTGCTCTTCGATCTTCTTCTAACTCAAGGTCCCAGTAGTAGCGAGGATTCTCCTCGCTACTCAGAGTGCCGTCGCGGCAGATGATTTCATTCCACACCATCACTGATCTCGGCTGAGGACCCGCACGCTGCGACAGAAACCGCCAGGAGTGCGGAATTCGCCACACGAACCGATTTGTGTCTCATAATCTGAACCTTGCTGTTGTCGATCTCTTCAATAAATGTGCACGGAGAGGCTCGAACCTCTGCCGTCTTTCTTGTACTTCTCCAGATTCCTGCTACCCGCCCGTAACCTCGGTCGCAGACCGCCTCGGCTAACGTTCGCCCATATGAACGGATCTTCGCCGACCTCATCTGCGAATGACTCCGCTGTCGTGCGGTCATTGGTGGTCGAAGCGGTTGAGGCCGCCGCAGAGTTAATGAGCCGACCTTCGGTTGGTGTCAACTGGGACACACCGTCGGCGCTTGAGGGCATGACCGTCGGTAGTTTGGCAGCTCATCTCGTCCGGGCAGCCGGTGCCACCATCGCCTATCTCGACCGCACGCCGGTCGATGCTCAACCAGAAGGCGACCTGCTCACCCCGGTCACGTACTTTCATGCGGCGGTGGACTCACCTATACACGACCAGGTCAAGAAGGTTTCAGCGGATGAGTCGGCGATCGGCCATGAGGTGACATCTGCGAAGTGCGCTGACCTCGCGACCGAGCTCAGTCGTCGATTGGCCGATGAACCCGCTGACCGCCTTGTTGGCGCACTCGGTGGCCGCATGCTGACCCTCGACGACTTCTGTCGAACACGGCTGATCGAGGTGTTGCTCCATCTTGATGATCTCTCTGTCAGCGTTGGCGAGCTGCGGCCCGAGACCGACCCGTTGGGATTGTCGATCGTGATCGACATCGTCGGTAGTATCGCCCGCCATGTTCATGGCGACTGGAGGGTCGTGTACGCGCTCGCCCGGTCGGAACGAGTTGGCGAGCCGGCTGTGTTCCCCGTCTTCTGAACTTGGCCAAATCGTAAAGGACATTGTTTTGAATCGTTTTGAGAATCGGGTAGCTCTTGTGACTGGAGGAGCCTCAGGAATCGGCGCGGCTTCTGTGCGTCGTTTCGTTACTGAGGGCGCTCAGGTGATGATCGCTGATTTGGATGGTGAAGGCGCTGAGCAGCTAGCGAGCGAAATAGGAGCCGCAAGTGACACTTTCCAAGTTGATGTCGCTGATTCGTTGGCTGTAGCTGACATGGTCAACGCGACTGTTGAACGTTTTGGTCGACTGGATGTCCTGTTCAATAATGCTGGGATCGTTTCCACTGGCACGGTCGACACATTGAGCGATGAGCATTGGAAGCGAATTATTGAGGTTGATCTGAGTTCTGTGATGTACGGATGTCGCGCTGCTATTCCTGTGATGAGAGCTCAGGGTGGTGGAGCTATCGTCAATACGGCTTCCATTTCAGGACTGTTCGGGGACTGGGGAATTCCTGCCTACAACGCCGCTAAAGGAGCTGTCGTGAATTTGACCAGAGCCTTGGCGGCTGACCACGCACGGGACAACATTCGGGTGAATTCAGTGTGCCCAGGAGGAGTTGAAACTCCGTTAGTCGCTGACGTTGTTGCGAGTCGAAGAGCCCAAATTGAATACCAACGTCTAGTTCCCCAAGGCCGTATGGGTAAGCCTGAAGAAATAGCTGCTGCGGTCGCATTTTTGGCTAGCGATGATGCGAGTTATGTAACTGGCCACAACCTTGTTGTAGACGGTGGGGTGACTGTGACCACTGGTCAACCCAATTTCACGGCGATCGCTGAACGCTGGTGGGACCCACTAAAGAATTAATTTGGTAAGCGCTCAGTCTCCTAAAAATGAATCTTCGGGTTCTGCACCTGATGCTTTGGGAGTCCTCTCGAAACAAGGTACATACCCTCCTCAGACTCCCACGGTAATGAGGGGTGACCGCAGAAGAATCCTTTAAAGAACAGAGTTTGTAGCGTCAGTAGTATCGGAACCCGTCGGGATCTATCTCGACTTCTTCGATCGGTAAATATTGACTGCTGAGTATTCCAAGAACTCTGGGAGAGGTGGACGCATCTTCCTAACAGTGATTTGGACACCAGTTACAGCAGGAATTGCGAAAACCTCTGAAGCGATTCTCGTGGCTACCTTTTCGAGTAGCTGGTGTGATTCGTTCCGGATAATGCCTGCAACTAATTCCGTGACCTCTCCATAATTTACGGTGTCGTCAAGATCATCAGATGAGCCAGCTACTGAGAGATCCGTTTCGATAGCTAGGTCTACCTCAAAGGGTTGTGCTCTATTCTTCTCTTCAGGAAGAACACCAATTCTTCCCAGAGCCTGTATTTTGTTGAGCTCGATACGATCCGCCACCTTAGTTTTTTACACCTTTACGTGACGCGCTGACCATTCCTTTAGGAGCTTTCATTTCGTCGGAGAACTAGCCCAAATACGTGGAGGCAACTCACCGACTCTCCTCACGCCGGCCTTGAGGAGATGTGAGAACAGATTGCTACTCAGACGCTTGTTCCTCGGCTTCCTTCTTCGCCTTCTTCCTCATTAGGTAGGAGGTGAAGGCGACAGCAATAAGTCCATAAATCATCAACCGCCCAAAGGTTCCCATATGAGCCACCCTAGCCAACACGAAGAAAGAGGAAGAGAACAGTTGACAACCCTGGAACGGGACATAGAGACCGTGTTCGGGTCGGGATCACAAAGGGGTCGCCCCAAAATCACAAATTGCCGAGGCCGATGAGCAGGCGATCACGGCGCCGATCATCTCGCCGCCGATCGGGCATCCAGCCAAACTAGGCAGGAACCGCTGAAACCGTTATGTTTCAATGCTTCTGGTGGTGGGCGCAGAGGGACTCGAACCCCCGACATCTTCCTTGTAAGGGAAGCGCTCTAGCCAACTAGGCGGGTTCGCTGACGCAAACCCGCTTCCGACAACGCTTTCAGCGGTGTCGGGAGCAGAACTGAGCGTTCACAAACCTCGTGTTGACCGCTTCTCTGGTTGCTCCCCAACAAGGGAGCAACAATGGAATTCAACGACTATTTGGACGAGTTCGTTGCCGACTGGCAACTCACAGGACACGCCCCAACCACAGCGATCACATACCGTCGATATCTGGCACAGTTGTGGACCGCTCACGGCGATGGCATCGATCTCGCAACTGTGAAACTGTGGCTGTCTGAATCGGTATCTCGTGAGACTGCACGTGCTCGCGCACGTGCGGTTCGAGCGTTCGGAAAATGGGCGATCGAGAACGATGGACCTGAGTGGCTGTGGTGGTCTCGTGTGCCGTTGGCATCAACGCGACCATCCCCACAACCAACCGTCACAGAGGACATCTACAAGGCCGTGAGAGGCCGCTGTACGCGCGTCAGAGACGCGCTGGTGGTCGAACTGCTGTGGAGTACAGG